>CAZGNT010000006.1:0-72486 GCA_964527805.1 uncultured Sulfurovum sp. | reverse complement strand
AGACGATTTCCCACCCACACTTTTGGTGCATGGGCACTATCTCCGCCTTTACGATAGAAAACTACCATTGATTCTTTATCCGACATTCCTGGAGCACTAAAACCTAGATCCTTTTTTTTCATTACTTGTTTTTCCGGGATACATCCTGAAATACCAAAAGCAATTATAGACGCAATTAACAACCTGCCGATTAACACTTTCATTTTTTTATCCTTCTTTGTAAGAACATTGATCAAATCTTTTAGACAATCATATTTAATCATAATATTTGATGAGTAAGTATAATTTCTAAAATGATTATATATTAATTTAGCTTCAATTTCACGCGGTTTTTTGAAACTTGATAATATTTTACTATTATAGTATTAATTATAGGTTAAATTAGGTTTGATTTTTTATATATTTTTTATAATTTAAAAAACTGAAGATTTGTATACTCAAATTGACCCAAACATCATCTTTTAACACTTTTTTTAATATAATAGTTTTTCTATTACTACACTAAGTAAATATTATAAAATAAAGGTATTTATATTGCGATTTTTTTTGGTTATCCTAATATTTTTTACGACCATATCTATCAATGCTCAATCATTTGACGGCAATATATCCAAAGAGATCAAAAATTCAATTGAAAACCATTTAAAAAGCAAAGATGCTTTGTTGGTGCAAAATTTATATGTAAATACCGGATATACTCCTCTTTGGATAAACAATAATAAAAAAATGCAAGAATTATTATACGCTCTAAAAGATCCTCTCTTTAACTATAAAGAAAAAGATTTAGGTCAAAAAGAAATAGAAAAACTTTTATTTATAATTGACAATAACGAAATCGATAACAAAATAGCATTATATGCCAGACTTGATATGGCACTTAGCAGCAGCTTTGTTCGTTTGGTTAAATTTATCTCTCAAGGCGATGTGGATTGGGGGCTGGTACAAAAAAAGATCCATGCGCTCAGATATAGTGACGATATTCATGGGGAGTGGGAGATAACACCCAATGATTTTCCTGATCAAAAAACTATGGCAATTGCAGTATTTAATGGGGATATATACGGATATCTAAATTCTTTATTGCCGCTAGATGATAGATATAGATCTTTGGTAGAAATATATAAAAAATATAGACACATGCAACCCTTTGCCGAAATTCCGTATAGCAACGATATATTGCAAGTGGGTAGCAATTCGCCAAGAGTGATGCTGCTCAAAAAACGACTTCAAGACTTGGGGGATTATCCTGCCCATATTGCCATAGACAAAAACTTTGATTCTGCACTATATAATGCTGTTTTGAGATATCAAAAAAGATACAATATAGAGCAGACAGGCAAAGTTGACAATGTTACTAATTATTATCTAAATCAACCTCTTTCAACTCATCTTCAAAGTATCGTGACCAATCTTGATAAAACAAAGATATACCAAAAGAGATTAAGCGAAGAAAGAATAGAGATTAATATCCCTTCATATAGTTTTAAATATTTTAAAAATAATAGACTTGCATTATCTGCGAATGCGGTTGTGGGTCGAATAGACAGGCCTACGCCGATTTTTAATGATTTTTTAGAATACCTTGTATTAAATCCTACATGGACGGTTACTGATAATCTCATAAAAAAAGATCTTGTGGGTGTTCTTAGGGAAAATCCGAATTATTTGGCAGAAAATCATATCAGGGTATTTTCCAATAGTGATGAAATTTCTATAGCACCTGGCGAACTTGATATATATGAAAACAGTTCAGCTAAAGTACCCTATAGATTTGTTCAAGATCCGGGAGATTTTAATGCACTAGGCAGGGTAAAATTTATTTTCCCCAATCCATATGATGTATATTTACACGATACTGACAACAAAGAGTTATTTAATAGACGTTACAGAATATATAGCTCCGGATGTATGAGAATGCAAAAACCGCTGGAATTTGCGGCTATGCTTTTAGAAAATCATACCAATGGCAAATACAACGCTTCATCTATGCAAGAGATATTGGATTCCAACAAAACCACGACTATCAAGCTCTCATCAGCTATACCCATAAATATACTTTATTTTACCGTGCATGAAGATGATGGACTTATCTATTTTGACTATGATGTATATATGTATGATCTTATTATCCAAGAATCGACCGAGGATAATAGAAAAGAATATTTTAAAGCGCCTAAACAAAGAATGATCAGGGTAGAAAAAAATGCCAAAAGAGACAACAATCCCGCACCGTAATTTAGTTTTGATTTTTGAGTGTTTTTTTGCTTGTAGCAGTTTTTTTAGATTCTTACGCCACTTTGTGGCTCAGAATGACCAAGTTTATTATGGTGAGCGCGACGTGACTATCTATTTATTAGATCCTGAACTAAATTCAGATGACATTTTTTGTCACCGAGAGACTTTGTAGGGCCGTAGCAGTCCACTTTATTGTTATATATGGATTCCGTGTCGTAGCAAGGAATAGGGAAAGTCTTGAAACAACCTCACACCTGTTATATTAACGATTTAAAATAGTTTTAATCTTTACCCAGTATATGAGTAACTATACGATATCCGTGATTGAGAGCGATAGCTATACTGCCGCCGCTCTTAAATGCAATATCTCCGGCTATGAAAAGTCCTTTTATCTCTGTTTCGTAATTTTCATCAAAAATCGGTTCTCCCTTATCATCAAGGCTCACTGAGCATTTTTTCAAAAAATCTACAGGAGTAGTGCCACCAAGAGCATAAATGACCCTATCAAATATCCCACTTGTGCCATCTGTATAAATTACTTTGACTTTGCCGTGTTCATTTTCTAGGCTTTCTATATCTATACCAAGTTTTGGAGTTAGTTTTTTTTCAAAAACAAATTTATCAAACATCTCTATATTTGTAGGATTTGGACGCATCAGGCTCGTCCCTCTATAACATAAAGTAACTTTATTGCTTTGGCTAAGTTCACAGGCATATTCAACTGCACTATCTCCTCCGCCAACAACTAGTATATTTTCATTATTTCCGCACTTATCAAGATTAAAATTTACTTGTGTTTTGAGAGACGGCGGAATAGTATAAGATGGTTTATTCGGCTTGCCCATACGCCCTACTCCGATAACCACATTTCGCGCAAGAAAATTACCGCAATTTGTATAGACTTCAAAAATATCATTTGTTTTTATAACCTTATCAACTTCACAATTAAATTTTGCGTCAATTAGGTGATTGTCCAAAAGCGAGTCAAAGTAATCTATCGTGCTCTCTTTTGTGCCGTCAAAAAAATCTATATTCCCATCAAGTGCTACACTTTGACCTTGCCAATCTTTATCAACTCTTTTTTGATCTTTATAAAATTTACGGATAGTTTGAGAGTGATTGTCGCTTTTTTCTACAAGAAGGACTTTTTCTATACCTAAAATCTTGGATTCAACAGCTACTCCAATACCGCCGGGACCGCCGCCTATTACTATAATATCATATATAGGATCCATTAAAATATCCTTTTTTGCAAATTATAACATAATGTTTTATTATTTTACATTATAATTTTTTTTTACAAATTAAACTATTTTAATTTATTAAATAGCCAAAATATATTTGTAATATTTATCATATACATGATAAGGCTATTAATATTTGGTGCATTTGTAAGCCAAATAAGATCATATTATCCCCTAAATCGTACTCTTTGGGCATGTGTAATAGCAATGGCCATAGCATCGGTAATATCAAGCGGTTTGATCTCTTTTTTGATTTTAAGCAGTTTTTTGACCATAAAAGCTACTTGGTCTTTGGTCGCTTTTCCATTGCCAGTTACTGATTTTTTAACTTGAAGAGGCGTATATTCATAAAAACATCCCTTCTCTTGCAATATCTTCAGAGATAATGCTCCCCTAAATTGTGCCAACTTTAAAACCGTCTTAGGATTGAATGCATAAAAAATATCCTCAATGGCAACTTCATCTATATCATGACCTTTAAAAATCACATCAATACCAGATGAAAGCTCTATGATCTGCTCTTGAAGCACCGAAGATTTTAGTTTAAGCAAACCCGCTTCTATCAAAGAGATTTTCACACCATCTACACCTAGTATACAATAGCCTAAATTACGGCTTCCGGGGTCAATTCCTAATATATTCATTCACACCTTTTTTCACATAGTGAATAATTTGATTCAACTGTTAAATATTGGCTATTTTAGCTAAAATTGGCTAAAATCATAAAAGTTATTCACATTAAGGTTTAAAACTATATAGGAGAATTATGAATATTGGTGAAAAAATATTAAGCGAGCTAAAAAAAGAGATATCCGAAAATGATTACAATCAATATATAAAAAAATTATCATACGACACAAAACACTCTAGAAGTGATATAGCTCATTTTAATGCTCCCAATCTCATTATTGCAAAGTGGATAAAGACAAAATATGAATTTCAGATCACGCATCTTTTTGAGATCCACACAGGAATCAAGCCGAAATTGGAAATTTCAATAAAAACAAAAAAAACTAATGCAATTCAAAATATCAAAACAAGTCAAAGTGTTGAAAAAAATGTAGCAAAAACAAATTTTTTAAACCCGTCACTTACTTTTGACAGCTTTATAGTAGGAAGTTCAAACCAATTCGCTTACACCGCAGCTAGAAGTGTAAGCGAAAAACTGGGACAACTTTATAATCCTTTGTTTTTATATGGAGGAGTAGGCCTTGGTAAAACACACCTTCTTCAAGCAATAGGCAATGAGCAAATTGCTTTGGGTAAAAATGTAGTTTATACTACTTTAGAAATGTTTATGAATAGTTTTACTTCTCATATAAGATCTCAAACTATGGACAGATTTCGTGAAAAATTTAGAGAATGCGATCTGCTACTAATTGACGATATACAGTTTATAAGCAGAAAGGAACAAACTCAAGAAGAATTTTTCCATACTTTTAATGAACTTTATAATGCAAAAAAACAGATCGTTATCACTGCAGATAGGCCGCCAAATAAAATAGCAGGTCTTGTTGATAGGCTTAAAAGCCGCTTTGAATGGGGGCTAATGGCCGATATACAACCGCCGGGACTCGAAACTAAAATAGAAATTATCAAGAAAAAATGCGAGTTGGATAAAATTTCTTTAAATAATGATGTCGTCAATTTTATTGCTACGAATATGGGAGATAATATTCGAGAGATCGAAGGTACTATCATAAAACTCAATGCTTTAAGTTCAATTCTAAATCAAAAAATAACGCTTGAATTTGCAAAAAATACAATAAAAGACCAACTTAAAGAGAAAAAAGAAAATATTACAATTGATACCATAGCACAAATAGTCTCAAAAGAATTAAATATTAAACCGTCAGATATTAAATCAAAAAAAAGAACGCAAAATATAGTTAATGCGAGACGAATTATAATTTACCTTGCTAGAAATCTTACCCCAAACTCTATGCCCCAAATCGCTATGTACTTTGGTATGAAAGACCATACAGCTATAAGTCATTCTATGAAAAAAATCAATGAAATAATAGATGAAGACGAAAATTTCAAAGTACTTCTAGAAGAGCTGTCAAATAAAATTCACTCAAAAGAAAATTGAATAAAAAAAAGATATAATACTAAAATTAGTGAGTTTATGTGAAAAATTGTCTTTAAAGTCAAAAAGGCTTTAAACACGAAAAATAGGGGCGTAGTTTAGTTTTTCACTTTTTCATCGTCCATTACTACTAATACTATTTTATTTATAAATAAGGAGTGTTTATGAAGATTAAAGTTCAAAAGCAAGTTATTGAATCTATCTTAATCAATTTGCAACCATTTTTGGAAAAAAAAGATGCTAGTCAAATAACTTCTCATATTTTCTTTGATGCCAATGATAATGAATGCATAATAAAAGCTTGCGATCTTGAAATTGGACTTAGCATAAACACAAAACATATCATAGTAGAGCAAGACGGTAAATGTACTGCCAATGGCAAAAAACTTTTAGATATCATCCGTATTTTGAAAGACGATGAGATAACACTTGAAGTTTTAGATTCTTCATTGGTAATTAAACAAAAACAATCAAAATTCAAACTTCCAATATTTGATGCAGCAAATTATCCTCTTTTCCCTAGTATAGAAAACAAACCTCAAATTACATTAGATTCTATGCATCTTATACAAAGCTTAAAAAAAATTTCTCCTGCTATAGATACAAATAATCCAAAATTTGAATTAAACGGTGCATTAATAAATATCAAAAACAAATCAACCGATATAGTAGGAACCGATACGAGAAGATTAGCTATTGCAACAATAGAAAATGAAAGCGAACAAGAACTTGCTTTGATCATTCCTAAAAAAGCGATTTTGGAAATACAAAAATTATTTTTAGATCAGATAAACATCTACTATGACAATACAAACTTAATAATTACAAATCAAAATTATTATTTTTATACTCGTTTAATTAATGGAAAATTCCCTGATTACGCAAGAATTATCCCTAATTCGATCAAATACTCTACAATTCTTCCAAAAAAAGAGATGGCTGAATCTATAAAAATGATGACTACAATTTCACAAGATATTAAAATGTCTATTCATTCAAATATAATAATATTTCATTCTCTTAGCAGTGATAATGTAGAAGCAAAAACAGAATTAGAAGTAAATACAGGAATTCAAGAAAAATTTGAAATAAGTTTTAATAGTAAATATCTTTTGGATTTTATTTTCCAAAGTGATGAAGAAAAATTTGAAATGGATTTCAATGAACCAAATCTTCCATTTGTGGTTAAAGATCAACAATTCATGACCATAATCATGCCAATAGTAATATAAGGATTTAAAAATTTATGTCGACCAATAAAACAAAATATATATTTATAACAGGGGGAGTACTTAGTTCGCTTGGGAAGGGAATTAGTGCAGCTAGTATAGCAACTCTATTAAAACATTCGGGATTTAAAATAGGAATCTTAAAACTTGATCCATATATCAATGTTGATCCTGGAACCATGAGTCCGCTTGAACACGGTGAAGTCTTTGTTACAAAAGATGGTGCTGAAACTGATTTGGATTTAGGACACTATGAGAGATTTATAGATACATCTTTGACTCAAAATAATAATTTTACTACAGGCCAAGTGTATAAAACTGTTATTGAAAATGAAAGAAAAGGAAAATATCTAGGTAAAACCATCCAAGTAGTTCCGCATATTGTCAATGAGATAAAAGAAAGAATATTTTTAGCCGGACAAGGTAAAGATATTTTAATCGTTGAACTCGGTGGTACCACTGGAGATATAGAAGGCCTTCCGTTTTTGGAGACTATCCGTCAAATTAAACACGAACTTGGAAAAAGCAGAGTTATGAATATTCATGTAACTTTGTTGCCCTATATAAAAGCAGCAGGAGAGCTTAAAACAAAACCGACTCAACACTCCGTTCAAGAACTTAGACGTATAGGTATTGCTCCTCAGATGTTGATTTTACGTGCAGAACAACCTGTACCAAATGATCTTAAAAGAAAAATAGCATATAGTTGTGATGTTGATGAGGATAGTGTAATTGATGCAATTGATGCCGCTACAATTTATAAAGTACCATTAAATTTTATGGCTCAAGAAATATTAAAACCTATATCAAAACAACTCGAATTAGGAGAGTTAAAACCGAATATGGATCAATGGATTAATTTGGTTAATAGAATTATTATGCCTTCTACTGAAGTAAAAATAGCATTTGTAGGTAAATATTTAGATCTCAAAGAGTCGTATAAATCACTCACTGAAGCACTTATACATGCTGGAGCTAATCTTGATAGCAGGGTAATTATCAAATGGGTTGATAGTGAAAAAATCGAAGAAGAAGGAAGCGAAAAATTTTTACAAGATTGTGATGGTATTTTAGTAGCCGGCGGATTTGGCGAAAGAGGAGTTGAAGGTAAAATTGCTGCTATCAAATATGCCAGAGAAAATAAAATTCCATTTTTAGGAATTTGTCTTGGTATGCAGCTTGCTATTATTGAATTTGGAAGAAATGTACTTGGAATCAAAGATGCCAATTCTGTAGAATTTGATGAGCAAACTCCAAATCCAATGATATATCTCATAGATGAGTTCATAGATTCGAGCGGTAAAAAGCAGATAAGAACTACAAAATCTCCATTAGGCGGAACTTTAAGACTTGGTGAATATGAATGTCAAACATTAGAAGGCTCAAATCTACGCAAAGCTTACAATGAAGCTACAATTTATGAAAGACATCGTCATAGATATGAAGCAAATCCAAAATATAGAGAAATGCTTGAAAAGAACGGTATGATAATTACCGGTGAATCAAATGGCCTTATTGAGGCTGTTGAAGTTAAAGACCATCCTTGGTTTTTGGGTGTTCAATTCCATCCGGAATTTACATCAAGATTACAGCATCCAAACCAATCCATACTAGCATTTGTAAAAGCTAGTATGGAACATAAAGATAAATAAAAAAATTTAAATATTTTATTCATTCCAAGTTTGAATTGGAATGAAAGGTTTAATTTCATTGCAACAATTACCAAAACTTACTTTAGAAGAGATAGAAAATTATTTAAAAAAAAGATTTGAAGAAAGTGGAGGATTATTAAATCTATCTGATTTGCCTCATCCATCTACTTTTAAAGATATGGATAAAGCATGTAAGCGCATTGTAACTGCAATTAACAATAAAGAAAAAATTATAATTGTAGGTGATTATGACGTAGACGGAGTTATATCTACTACTATTCTCTCAGACTTTTTTGAATCTATAAAAAAAGATGTCAAATGGTTTATACCAAATAGGTTTGAACATGGATATGGGCTCTCAACAAAAATACTATCATATATTCAAGAGTTTGACTTGATTATAACGGTTGATAACGGAATCACAGCTACCGATGTGGCTTCTTGGTGTTTGGAAAATAACAAGACCCTTATTATTACCGACCACCATACTCCTCCAAAAAATTTACCAAATGCATACGCTATTATTAATCCAAAACAAGATGATTGTACATTTGTATATCCGGATATTTGCGGTGCCATGGTAGCGTGGTATTTGATCGCAGGATTGAAAGAATATTTAAAATTAAAAATAAATTTAAAATCATATTTGGCTTTTGTGGCAATAGCTACAATTGCTGATGTAATGCCGCTGCTTCATATAAACAGAGCCATTGTAATCGCAGGATTTAAAGAACTTAATAATTCTCAAAAATCTTTTGTAGCTGTTCTTAAAAATCATCTTAGATCATCAAAATTTAAAAGTGATGATATTTCCTTTTGGATAGCACCGCTTTTAAATAGTGCAGGACGAATGAGCGATGCATCCCAAGCTGTCCATTTTTTGAAAAGTATTGATATATCTGATGCATATGAAAAGTTGGCATATTTAGTGGATACA
Source organism: uncultured Sulfurovum sp. (assembly GCA_964527805.1). GTDB lineage: Bacteria > Campylobacterota > Campylobacteria > Campylobacterales > Sulfurovaceae > BN30871. Next base: position 63,100 of record CAZGNT010000006.1, on the reverse strand, counting down.
AATGAAAAACGTAAAACTATAGAAGAAGTGATTTCAAATCAAGCTAAAAATCAAATACTTAATCCTGATGGTTTGATCCTAATTATTAGAGGAGATGATTGGCATGAGGGAGTTTTGGGGATCGTAGCCTCGCGTATGGTGAGATATTTTAAAAAACCGGCTATTGTTCTTAGCAAAAGCAAAGAGGGACTTCTTAAGGGTAGCGGAAGAAGCATAAAAGGCTTTGACTTGTTTGCATCAATTGATCCACATAGAGATATAATAGAAAAGTTTGGCGGACATCCGATGGCGATAGGTATTTCTATAAAAGAAGATAAATTACAGGAATTCATAGATATATTACCAAATCATTATGAGATTTGTGCAGATGATACGAACAGTGTTTTAGGTGAAATAGAACTGGAATTAATTGACGATAAGCTTTTTGCACTTTTAGATAATTTTGAGCCTTACGGCGAAGCAAATCCCCATTTGGTGTTTGCATCTTCCAATATCAACATAAAAAGCGCTGTTTCTATGGGTAAAAATAGTGAACATAGAAGATATCAAATATATCAAAACGGTAAAACAATAGAAGGTATACATTTTAATCCTATAAATCCATTAGAAGAAAAAAAATATGATAAAGTATTATACATGATAAGAAAGTCAATTTTCAAAAATGTAGAATTATTACAATTATTGATTAAATAGATAATCATAATTTATAATTAAAAAAATCGTTTTATTTTACTTATATTTAAGATATATTTATTGATTATACTGTATAATTATTTTTAAAGTTTAGAGTATAAAGGAGTTCGTTTTGGATAAAAAGCTATTTAAAGAAAATTTAGAACAAATAGACGCTTATTTGAAGCAAGAAGGTATTTCTCGTCGCGATGCGATGAAAATGATGGGGCTTGGTGGTGCAGCCATGATGATGGGGAGCGGTGTTGCCACAGAAGCGAAAGCTTCAAGTTCAAATGCTAAAGGCAAGATATTAATAGTTGGCGGAGGGTTGTCCGGCGTAGCAACAGCGGCTTTGCTTATGCGAACTCTTGAAAATCCTGATATTACCATACTTGAGCCAAATCCGAAATCAGTTTCATATCAACCGGGTCAAACGCTTGTAGGCGGCGGTGTTTGGACAAATGCAGATACAGAATATATGACGGCTGATTTTATGCCCGCCGGCGTAAAATGGATCCAAGAAAAAGCAGTTGAATTTGATCCTGAAAAAAATACGGTAAAAACTGATAAGGGCCAAACAATATCTTATGATTATATGATAGTTGCCGCTGGACTAAAGCTTGATTTTGCAAGACTTGAAGGTCTAGGAATTACAGAGACCATTACTTCTAGAGGTGATAGCAGTGCAGTTAGAAAAGTAATAGGACAAAACGGTATCTGTTCTATCTATTTTGCGGATGGTGCGACTGATACTTGGACACAGATGCAAAAGTTTGTAGCTGATGCCAAAAGCGGTAAAAAAGTAAAAGGTATCTTTACAGATCCGGATACTCCGATCAAATGCGGCGGTGCTCCTAAAAAGATCATGTATCTAACAGATGCCAGACTTAGAGAAGCAGGCGCTAGAGAAAATGCAGAATTGACTTTATATCCAAATGGCGGAAAATTATTCGGTGTGCCTGAATATAATGATGCAATGGTAAAACAATTTGCAACTAGAGATATGAAATATAATTTCAATCATAATTTGATAGCCGTAGACCCTGTTGCTAAAATAGCAACATTTAAAAAACACTGGCTTGAAAAAGGTGCATGGGATGATATATTAGAAGAGTATGAAATGGTTCCTGCATCAGAAAAAGTAGAAGTTCCTTATGATTTTATGCACATCACACCGCCTCAAAAAGCGCCTGAAGAGATCGCAAATTCTCCAATCGGTTCAGATAAAGGCTGGGTACCTGTAACGCAGGAAACTTTGCAGCATGCAAAATATCCAAATATTTTTGCAATAGGCGATATAGCAGCAGTACCAATGGGTAAAACAGGTGGAAGTGCCAGAAAACAATACAAAGTATTGGTAGAAAATCTTGTAGCTGTTATGGAAGGCAAAAAAGAGTTGCCTGCAAAATATGACGGTTATACTGTTTGTCCTTTGATTACAAGTTTAGGTACCGTTATGCTTGCTGAGTTTAACTGGACGGCTAAACCAACCCCTTCTTTCCCGCTTGACCCGGCTCAAGAGAGATGGATTTGGTGGCTACTCAAAGTTTATGCGCTTAAACCAATGACACAATACGGTATGCTTTCTGGTAGAGCATAAGAATTAAATAAGGAGACATGGAATGAAAAAATCACTATCACTACTTTTAGGGGCATCTCTTCTTTTTATCATGACCGGATGTGACAAAAAAGAAGAAATGCAAGAGTCGAAAATAACGTATAAATTAAGTACAGCAGAAGTTTATGAGCAAATGTGTGCAAAATGTCATGGTAAAAATGCTGAAGGAAACACAGAGAAAAAAGGCCCAGCGCTTAATGACCAAACCATTCAAGAGCTTAGACTTGGTATTACTGATATCAAAATGGGTGGCTCAGGCGGACATTCCAGCGGGACAGAGCATGAAGTTATGGAACATAACATGAAAAAAATCATTGAAAAGGGAATGGATTATGATACTGATGCAATGGCACAGTATATTCATGATAATTTCAATAAAAAATAATACTTCTATTTTACTGCCGCTATTTTAAGTGGCGGTAAAACTATTTCTAATTTATCTACATTTTAAAAATTATTCTTCTTTTTTTATATTGTATTGAACGATCATATTTTTTCTTTTTAACATTATTTTAACAATTATAAACTATTTTTTTAAATTAATCTGTTAAAATTATCTTAATGATAACTATATATTATAAAGAGAATGTATGAATCGCAAGAAAGGAAAAGTTTTTGTATGGCCGATCTGTACAAGGATTATCCATTGGATCATCGCACTCTCATTTATGGCCTCTTTTGTTAGTTCACTCAACAAATCGAATCTGCATTATCATGTAGCATTTGGTTGGATTTTTGGTGTAATGCTCATTTATCGTATCATATGGGGATTTGTGGGCCCAAGATATGCAACATTTGATACATTTAAACTCGATCTAAAAGATTTGCAGTGGTATTTTAAAGAAAAAATTATTAATCGTTGGAGAAAAATCCCAGCAGGACATAATCCTGCTTCTAGCTGGTATACTATTTTAGTTTTGTTTTTTGGTACATTAATAGTAATTAGTGGATTGCTTTTATATGGCGTACAAGAAGGCAGCGGTCTATTTGCATTTTTGAACAAAGAACACTATTCACATATGATAGCGTTATTTGATATGCATCTCTATCTTTCATATTTTCTTGCTGTCTGGGCATGTATTCATATCATTGGTGTTCTAATAGAGCAATTCTACCACAAGACAAACATGGTATTTGCTATGATCACGGGATACAAAAAAGCCGAAGGCAAAGATTCTAATATTTCAAAATTTAGCAATATGGTCAGTTATATTTTTATATTGGTAACATTTTCTATTTTCATTTATATCGTTGTTACTTATGACAATATAGTTACTAGATCCATCTTTACTCCTATTGATTTTGAACAAGAGCATAAGACTTATTATACTGATTGCGGAAATTGCCATAAGACCTATCCGCCTTTTATGCTGCCAAAACGTTCTTGGGAAAGAATCATGGATAATTTGGACAATCATTTTGGTGAAAAGATAACAGAAGCTAACATAAGTAAAGAGGCAAGAGTATCAATTTTAAATTTGTTAACTAATAATTGTGCAGAACAATCTTCCAATAAAATTGCATTTAAACTTATTAATTCACTCGACAAAAATGAAGCCCCAAAAAGCATAACAAAGACATATTATTGGAGAAAAGTACACGAAAACATAGACCCGGCCGTATTTAAAAGCAAGGAAGTAAAAGATAGGGCACATTGCTGGGCATGCCATGAAGGATTTGAAAATGGTATTTTTGACAACAATAAAATTTCAATACCCACTCATTGAATGACGATAAAACTAAAGAAAATAAGTGTAATTTATGTTTATCATAAGTTAAATCTTGTATAATCGTCTAAAGCTTACTTATTACATGCTAATTTTATATTAAGTTTTATTTAAGCTTAACCTTTAATTATCTAGGAGTACAAATGAGGGTAGAGGTTTCTAGAAGAAGATTCCTTCAAGGAAGTGTCGCACTGAGTGTGATAGGGGGAACATCATTTGGTGTTACATCTCTTCTTGGCAAAGAAGAAGAGCGGGAACTAGAGGTGATGACAAAAACTGGCACTGGGAAAGCAAAGTTTGTTCCAACATTATGTGAAATGTGCGTAAATAAATGTGCAGCAATTGCAAGAGTTGAAGACGGTGTTATTACCAAGTTAGATCCAAATCCAATGTTTCCAAAATCAAAAAATATGCTTTGCCCAAGGGGGAATGCGGGCATACAAGCACTTTATGATCCGGATAGATTGAAATATCCTATGATCCGTGTCGGAGAAAAAGGAGAAGGTAAATTTAAAAGAGTAACATGGGACGAAGCATATAATGCGATTTTAAACGGTACTGACAAATTTCCCGGCGTTGCAAAAATACTTGATGAAGAAGAAGATAATCGTTCTTCATTCTTATTTTGTGCGGGCGAAGGAATGGCTGAACATACATTTAAAACATTTTATTCTGCCTTTGGTTCGACAAACTGGTTGAATCACGCTTCAATTTGTTTACAAACTGTATCTTCGGCTTACGGAGTTACGCTAGGCGCATATCCGGCAGCTGATATGAAAAATGCTACTTATGTTATTATGGCAGGAGCTAATAGGGCCGAAGCTATTGTAACCCCTGATACTATGACGCTTTTTAAAAGAACAAAAGGCAGAGGTGCTAAATTGGTCTGTATAGATCCCAGATTTACCAATACTGCTGCAAAATCGGATAAATGGTTACCTATAAATCCGGGAACGGATCTGGCTTTTGTGTTGGCTTTGACGTATGTAGTGCTCAAAGAGGAACTTTATAATAAAGAGTATGTTGAAGCAAATTTCAATGATTTTGAAGTTTATAAAAATCATATTATAAGCAATGGATATACACCGGAGTGGGCATCGAAAATTACAGCTATACCTGCAAAAGAGATATACGCAATCGCAAGAGAGTTCATGCAACATGCTCCAAAGGCCATCTATTATCCGGGCCGCAGAAGTACGTTTGCTACAAATGATTTTCAGCTTCGTCGCGCAATGGCAATTTTTCAAGCTTTGGGCGGCGGTATAGATACCAAAGGCGGACTTGTATTTGGTAAGAAATTAGATCTTGGCAGCCATGAATCGCTTGAACCGATGTACTTTCAAGCTCAGTCCCGCGCAGTTCAGCAAGTTACTAGAGCTAATGGTAAAATAGGTTATGATGACTGTGCAATAACCACAGGAAGCGGCTCATGGATCGCATGGAGAAATAGATTTTTAGAAAATAGAATGCCTTATAAAGTAAGAGGCATGTTCGTATATAAGCATAATCCAATGATGAATATGCCAAATACTAAAAAAACTGCTCAAATGTTAAAGAAAATGGAATTGGTCGTAGCTATAGATACCATGCCTAGCGATACAGTTATGTATGCAGATGTAGTACTGCCTGAATGTACATATTTGGAGAGAACGGATCCTGTAAATACATTTCCTGGCATAGAACCGTCAATCGCACAAAGAAATAAGGTTATTGAGCCTATGTACGAATCTAAACCGGTAATGGAGATACTCAGAGGATTGACTCAAAAAATGGCAAAACCGCTGTTCGAAATCACTAAAAAGCATGATATGGAAGTACAAGATTCATTGGCAAATCTTACTCCGACAGCAGCGGCAACTAGCGATGAGAATGTAACAGTATCAAGCGATACAAATGCAACTGCAACAAGCACTGCTTTGACTGCTGAACAAAAAGAAGCGGAAGTGTTTGCGGAATTCGATATCTCTAAACCATTTTTGGAATCACAAGAAGAGATAAATGCTCATATGGTAAGTGAAGTTTATGGAGAAGAAGCTGTTAATGCGCTCAAAGAACACGGTGTATTTTATCCGAATATGAAACAGTTTTATAAACAAATTTCGGTAAATGAATTCCAACACTATCCGGAAATAGAAAAAGCATATACTGTAAACGGAGGAGCTCCAATAACTCCAAGCGGTAAGGTTGAATGTAATCTAGTCAACTTGGCAGAAAAAGGAGCCGATCCTATGCCAATATGGAAAGATGAATATGCGTTTAAAGTACCTAGCGGTAAATTTAGATTGCTTACCGGCCGTCATGCACAGTTTACTCAAAGTGGTACCGCAAATAATATTGCTTTACATGATTTGATGCATACAAACTATATTTGGATCAATGCAAGAGTAGCAGCTGAGATGGGTATAAAATTTGGAGATGATGTAGAAGTCTCCAGCAGAACCGGCAAAACGACTATTAAAGCATATCCAACTGAACAGATTGCGCCAAATGTAGTATTTTTTATTCATGGCTTTGGAGCAGAGAGTAATGCCCTTACATGGGCATATAAAAATGGCGGGAATGATAATGCTGTTATAGAAGATATTGTAGAACCCGTATATGGTGCATCTGCCATGCATGAAACTAATGTTGAAATAAGAAAGGTATAAGAAAATGGCAACTTATGGAATGGCTTTAGACTATAAAAATTGTATTAATTGCAAAGCTTGTGAAGTGGCTTGTAAAGAGGAAAATGGAATAGAGCTTGGCGCAGAAAAACATCGTATTTGGGTTGGCGGCAATGAGCCTGACGGGATTTGGCCGCTTTTAAATATTGCATCAGCTGCATTTATGCCAAGTCAATGTCAACATTGTGAGGAAGCACCTTGTGAAGAGGTATGTCCTACGCATGCAACCTATTATGATGATAATGGCGTAGTGAGAGTAGATCCCGATAAATGTATTTTGTGCAGCTACTGTATGAATGCATGCCCATATGATGCTAGATTTGTTGACAGCAGAACAATGACGGTAGATAAATGTAATTTCTGCTCAAACACTAGATTGGCTAGAGGAGAAACTACAACAGCATGTCAAAATACTTGCCCTACAAAAGTGAGAATTTTTGGAGATCTTGATGATCCAAATAGTGAAATAAGTGTATTGCTAAGAACCAGAGAACATTTTACTCTCAAAACACATCTTGGCACTAAACCAAAACTATTTTATGTGATGTAAGGAGAATAGTATGGAACAAACAGTTAAAAAATTTAACATTAAAGAATTAAGGTTAAAAGACATAAAGGAGTTCATTGCATCTATCCCTTATAATAAGATAACGATCAAAGATCTTCTCTCTTTTGAAAAAACGACTGCCAATAAAATTATAGCAGGCACCATTGTGCTGTTCTTGGGGCTTTTTGTGATTGGTGTGTTAATGTATTTAATGCATGGGCATCACGCTTACAATGTTACAAGAGAACATCCATGGGGACTATTGATAGCTGTATATATCTTTTTTGTTGTTAGTTCAACAGGTCTTTGTATAGTGGGTTCTTTGGGCGATGTATTCGGGTTTAAAGATTATATGCTAATCTCAAAAAGAGCGATATTCGGATCGATTGTTACCATTATGGCCGGATTTGCGGTTATAGCTTTTGAGATTGGACATCCGGTAACAATGTTGATCTATAATGTCATTAGCCCAGGTCTTACAAGTGCTATTTGGTGGATGGGTACGCTTTATGGTTTGTATCTTACTTTTATGATCATAGAGTTTATATTTTTGCTTAAAAATGATATGAAAAGCGCAAGAACTTTCGGGCTTATCGGTCTTTTGGTAGGGCTTGCAGCACACTCTAACCTTGGCGGAGTATTTGGGTTTTTGAATGCTAGAACTATCTCTAATGGCGTGTTTTATCCTACATATTTTATCTTGACAGCCTTTATTACCGGTATCTTTATAGCATTTATTATGATGGGTTTTAGATATAAAATAAATTTTCCAAAAGAGGTTCAAACTATGTTGTCAAACTTGGCAAAGATCCAAGGTTTGCTTATTTCAATTTTGATCTTCTTTGTTACATGGAAAATGTTGACAGATATATATGGCGGCATGGAAAATCGTTCGGAAGTTGCTATTCATATATTGGGCTCTTGGACTTTTTGGGCAGAAGTGATATTGGCCATGGTTATCCCGTTGTATCTTATTTTAAAAAGCAAAGGCCAAGATACAAAAAAATTATTTTTTGCATCTCTTAGCGGTATGATAGGGATATTCTTTATGCGTTACAATCTAGTGCACGATACTCAGCTCAAACCTCTTCAAATGATGAAAAAAGAGCTTTATCAGCTTCCTCCTGAATGGGTGCATTATTTTCCAAGCGCTGCAGAAATTATGATTTCTTTGGGCGGTTTGGGTATATGTTTGGCTTTATATTATGTAGGAACCAAACTATTTAATCTCGATAGTGATACTCATCACTAAACTTATTATCTGCCACCTTGGCAGATAATAATTATTTTCTAATAAATCTTTCAATCTTTTTTCGATAATATACCGCATATTTTATAAGGACTATTAAGTATGAAAAAAGAGTTGTATATATTCATAGGCATATTTTTATTTTTAGCGATCGGCATGCATTTTAAAGAGTGGGTTTCTCATCCAGTCAGTCATATTGCGGCACTACCAGCTGCGGGAGCTTATGGCTTAGGAGCTATCCATCCGCTTGTATTTACATTTATTGTTTATATAATTTATGTTTTGGTAAGAAGTATATATAGAGGTATTAAAAAGCTTGTTTCTAAATGAGAATTTAGTTTAATATATTTTGAGTGAGTATAGATAGGGCCTGCCCTATCTACTAAAGAGGAATTACTCTTATGTTTTGATCTAATTTTTCTTTTAAAATGCTCTCGATTGCAAAAAGCGTGCCCGTACTTGAACTTGCACATCCGCTACATGCTCCAAGGTACCTAATATAAATATCGAAATTTGCACCATTTTCTTTGATATCAAGTATTTCTATATTTCCACCATCCATTATAAGCATTTGACGAATATTATCATCTATGACTTTTTCGACCGCTTTTAATCTTTGAACTATTGTCATTTGAGCAAATGGAGCATCATAGCTGCTGTCAGCTTGTTTTGCAAGTTTTTCTTTTTGATATTCTTCTAGCAGATCAACTAGATATATATCTTTGGCTTCATGGCCTCCTGGACGGATACATGATTTACAAAATGCACCTGCTTTTGTATAGTCTGTTATCTGTTCTATGGATGTAAGATCATTTAGTCTGATTACTTCACGTAATGTAGATAGGCTTACTCTTGCACATTCGCATACTATGATCTCATGCTCAAAACTCTCCATGTCTACACCTTTGTATTGTGCAGCTGCTTTTTTGATAACATCATATGCCATTACGGAGCAGTGCATCTTTTGAGGCGGAACAGCCGGCACATCAGGAGTGTCTCTCATGGCTTTTTCGACGTCGATGTTTGTTATTTTAACTGCCTCGTCAACAGTCTTGCCTTTGCAGAGTTCTGCCATTGTATCGCTGCTTGCTATTGCTGTACCGCACCCAAAGCTCTTGAATTTGGACTCTAATATCACATCTGTTTTAGGATCTACTGCCCAGTAAAGCCTTACAGCATCACCGCAGCTTTCTGCACCAAAATCTGCCACAATTAGCTTGGCGCCCATTGCGTCAGCTTGTTCCTGTGTGATCTCACCCATATTTTGAGGGTTATTCATAAGGCATGTTACCTTTTCGCTGTACTGATCCCAAATAGTACCGCCTATCAAACTATCTATTCCCATTGTATTACCTTTTATAATTTACTTTCATGACCTTGCGGCGCATATGCGTAAGAGCTTGAAATCGCTCTAAGTCTATCTACTGCATTTTTTACTACTTCTATGGTGTAGTCTATCTCTTCGCCGGTAGTATATCTGCTTAGAGAAAATCTTATGGCTGTGTGAGCCAGATCGGCCTCTGCTCCAATGGCTTCCATAACCGGATTGCTCTCTAGATCCTCGCTAGCACATGCGCTTCCTGTGCTAGCAGCGATATTGGCACGATTCAAATCCCACAGCATAGCTTCACCTTCTATGCCCCTAAAAGATACAAGTATGGTATTTGCAGCACGTTTGGCTCTTGGCGTAACTACAAATGTATCAGGAATTTCAAGCAATGCATCTTCGAGTCTGTCTCTCAGTTCTTTGACCTCGCTCATCTCAAAGTCCAATGCATCAATTGCTTGCTCCATAGCTTTACCCATACCTACAATCCCGGCTACATTTAGTGTGCCGGAGCGAAAACCGTTCATCTGTGAGCCGCCATGCAATAAAGGAGTTAATTCCTTGCCTTTTTTCATATATAAAGCCCCTACTCCTTTTGGTCCGTGGAACTTGTGTGCAGACATGGTGAGATAGTCTACATTGGCAGTTTGAACATTAACCGGAACCTTTCCTATAGCTTGCACCGCATCAGTATGAAACAATACACCTTTGGCTGCGCATATCTGGCCAATTTCTTCTATAGGGAATATAGCTCCTGTTTCATTGTTAACCCACATGATAGATACTAACGCGGTTTTGTCAGTAATAAAATCCCTTACGGTGTGAGCTTCAACTATGCCTTCGCTGTTGATCGGCAGATAAGTTATCTTGCACCCCTTTGATTCTAAAAATTTGGCAGTAGCTATAATTGACGGGTGCTCCACTTCGCTCACTATAATATGATTTTTACGTCCAGTTAATATATATTCAAAATATATACTTTTTAATACCCAGTTATTGCTCTCAGTAGCACAGGATGTTATAACCACACTATCTTCGTTTTTTGCATTGATGCCTGCATAAATTTTTTGCATCGCAACTTTAAGCGGGTTGTGTGTATCGCTTGCAAATTGGTGCAGCGAATTCGGATTACCGTATTTTTGTACAAAAAACGGTTCCATTGCCTCAAAAACGTGCGGATCAACAATGGTTGTAGCATTATTGTCGAGATAAACTCTCATATTGTTCCTTGAATCTTTATTTTAATAAATAAGACAAAATTAGTCCTAATTAGTTTGATATTACACCATTTATTCTTAAATTATTATAAAAGCAGATGTAAAAAAGATAATTATACTCCTAGTTTAGTTAAAAATAGAAGGCAAGAGTGCATAGAATTTCATCACTGTGATAAAATGAGAGTTTTTGATATACAGCAGTCTGCAGTTTATTGTTTATCAAAATGTTGATAATCTTTTACTGTCCAATCGCCGCCCCAACGCCAGCCATATTTTTTGAATATTGCGACGGCTTTGCTGTTTGGCAAAAGCATGGCTTTTTCTTGGGGTGTATCAATATTTTTTATATTACGGTTTATATATTTGTATGAAGCTTTGTGAGCTGTGCGTCCGCCTCTAAAGACGTACGGATTTTCGATAGGGTTGATATCTATGGCTTTTCCATACGAATGCTTAGACCATTTGCCGCTGCCGGTGGCTTTACGGCAATTGAATGCAGAGGTATTGTCTGCTTCAATTGAGGCAAAATCACTTCCTTTGAATTTATCGATGCGTAATATTTGTTTTATAGGATAACCTATCTTGTAGAGCTCGTCAAAAATAGATACCACTTCATCGGCTATGCTTTTGTGAACTACAAGTTCTCCATTTTTGGTCGCTCCATCAAATCCCAAATGTTTCACTTTGACTAACCTGAGCTCATTTAGCCCCACGGGGCACCCGCGATGATGGCTGACACCATTCATCTCTTTTTTTATTGATTCATCCAAAGGGGAAATGTTATCACTTGCTAGTATAATTTGAGGCAATAAAAGAGCAAAAGTTTTTACCCATTTTTTAGAGATATTTTGCAGCATCTAAGCCCCTTTTATCTAAAAGTTTGACGGCGTGTGGGTATTAATGAGATTGTAAAATTCATTTCTAGTGCGGGTGTCGCTCTTAAAAAGCCCTCTAAGAGCCGAACTAACAGTAGTGGAGTTAATCTTTTCAACTCCTCTCATCTCCATACACATGTGGCGCGCATGAACTACTACCGCAACCCCTTTTGGATTGATAACTTCGCTTATAGCGTCTGCTATTTGTTCGGTGAGCTGCTCTTGGATCTGAAGACGTCTTGCAAATACATTAACAATACGAGGAATTTTAGACAATCCCACCACCTTGCCATCCGGGATATATGCCACATGTACTCGTCCTATGATAGGAAGTATGTGGTGTTCACACATGGAGTAAAATTCTATATCGCGCACGAGTACCATCTCGTCATTGCTTGTAGTAAAAAGTGCTTCGTTGAGAATTTCATGAGGATTTTCGTGATAGCCGCTTGTTAAAAATTCCAAGGCTTTAGCGACTCTCATAGGAGTTTTGAGCAGCCCTTCCCTGTTGATATCCTCGCCCAAAAGCGTTAATATTTTTGATGTTGCTTCCGCAATGCCTTCTAATTTAGTTTCTTTATCCATTGTGATGTGTTCCATGTTTTTTTCAATTGTATCAAAAAATATATTTTTTTACTAGATAATCTCTAGATTGCTTCCCATGTCCGCCATGCCGCAAAAATATATCTTGCTTGTAACCACACCATCTATACCGGTTGCTACAAATTCTTTGACATTATTTTTATTGATACCTCCGGCACCGAGTATTTTGATATGAGGGTAGTGCTCGTCTCTGTACGATGTGATCTTTTTAAGGGATGTCAAGTCGGTTTTATCCATTTGCAATACATCTGCTCCATATTTCATGAGAGCCATAGCATCATCCATATCCGTTGGCTCTACGACTACTTTTTTTTCTAAAGCTTTGGTTTTTATATCCCGCAGAGCTTCGTAAAATGCCTCATTGTTGGCATAGACTTTGCGATGATGTGCAAAAAGAAGAACGGTTTCGCTTAGGCCCAATCTATGAGGCATAGCTCCTCCGCAAATGATCGATTTGATGCAAAACTTTTTGGCAAATGGAAAATGTTTTCTGGTAACCAAGAGTTCACAATGAGGATTTATGGTAGACATTTCATGTTTCATTTCGTAAGCATAAGTGGCTATCTTGCATGAATATTCCAATATTAGTTGGGTAGATCTCCAGGCGCTTTGGACATTTTCATAGCTACCGCCAAACTCTATCAAAACATCCCCCTGCTTGGCTTTTGTTTTAGAAGGGAGCATAAAATGTATTTCGCATCCAAAGAGCTGGGCTACCCTCGCTGCTTCCTCGCTGCATGCTACTATGACATCTTCTCTAGTGAAGATCTGCATTTTGGCTTTTTTGTCTGACATCTCTTGGAGCGTTGTGGTCAGATCAAGGTATGGTACATCCTCTTTCATATACTCTAATAATTCTTGGTCGTTTAATCTAAACATATTTTTCCCGTTTTAATAATGTTATTTTCCGTTTTCAAAAGATAATATCCCCCATTTGATAAAAGCTGTATCTTTTTTAAAATTATGGGTTCTGTCAAAATATTTTTTTAAATCCATTTTTTCGTTTTCGCTTTGATCTTTTAGGCTTAATTGTACTTTTTCAAAAAATATATCACCTGTTTGTGATAAAAATCTTTTATCTTCTCTATGAATAAAATCTATTTTAGCACAAATTCCCATAGATTTTAGTATGTTTACGATGTGTGTATTGTCAATTTTGGGAGTGATATGCCTTTTTAGTTGGGACAGGATCATCTCTTCCCTGAAATGTTTGTTGATGGATAGATTGATATAAATTCTATTATGTTTGTTATTATAAAGTTTTTTGAGCGCAGATTTTATATTTTCTATATCCTCTGTTTGTGAAGATACAATGATGTCTACTTGATGTGTATCGCTCCATTCATCATACCACTCATTATTAATCGTTGTAATATTGTTTAAATTCTTTATATCGCAATTGTTTATCAGGTGCTCAACCGTTCCAAAATTATACTCGTCATTTGCGTATAAGTGTTTGAATTTCGGAGCAATATTTGTATCTGCAGATGCAAAATCGAGTAATGCTTTTGCATCTAGTATATTGACTTTGTGAATCAATTCCCTTGTGCCGTTTGTATCATTTGTTCTAATCTCGCTAAAATCTGCTTTTGACCTTTGTTTGTTTTTTTGCAGATCAATGAGTTTTGTATAATTCAATATTTCCAATTCTGTTTTTGCTGACCCCATTAACGATCCTTTGCGGTTTTTTGATATATAAATGAGTATAGTATGACTTTATAATATTGTACTAGGAATCTATTCGATATATCTTTAAATATATATCGAATCATAAAAAAACTATTTTTTTGAACAATATACAATGATAAAATAAATATCATTGTATTTTATAAAATATAATAATCTATATTTGTGATGTAAAAATAAAATCTTTAAACTCTACTACTCCAAGATATGAATGCCCAAACGAACGGTTTAGGCTGACGATCTTGTGCGGCGATAAATTTATAATAATATTCACGGGCTTTGCGCTGCTGCTCTGTGTCAAGATCATGCACACTCCAGATAAGTGATTGTACAAATTCATCAGCATTGCCTGCGCGTATACTCCCTCGTTTGGTTTCTATATAGTCGATACGAGGCAGATAGCCGTGTTGGTATAACAAAACAGGGATATACCAAAAATCAGGTTTAGTAACTATTTTTTTGCCGATATACTCAAGGATATCCATGTCGACAAAACTGCCGCCTACTTTGTAGGTCAGATAACATGCCTTTGTTGCTTGATGCGACATTTTAGCAAGTGCGGTATCAATATCTTTGACCTCCGTACTGCGAGACGCCACTGCGATATCAACAGACGGTAAAATACTCCAGTCGTCTTCCCAGCTTAGGTGATAGGTACGGATATTTGTCACTCCCTCGCGCGCGGCATAAGCTTCGAGTTCGGCTAACATTTGCTTTGAGAAGTCTATAGCTATCACCTCTTTGACTTTTTTGGCAAGAGGGATCGCAAGCGTCCCAGGCCCGCAACCGATATCCAATACCACTTCGTCTCCAGAAATATCCATACGCGAGATAAAGTCGTTCACGTATGGGCTATTGATGACAGACGCTGCCATCTCTTTGGATTTATCATCCCAGTCGTTGCTGCTTTTGCCCTTGAAGTCGGTAGCGCTTTTATGTTCACGGTACATTCTAGCAAAATCGATCTGTTTTAAAAATATCATCATATCCTCCTAGGGTTTTACCGGAAAAAATACAGGGGTTTTGTCAAATCCGTTGAGCCTAAAATTTTTAATAAGGTTTTGCACTCTCTTGGACGTGAGGAATAAAAGCAGTTTTTGTGCATTTTGGTGTTGGAGCGCACCTATGTTTTCTTTGGTCCCTATCGCTGCAAGATATGGCCTGCGAAGCTTGGTATCATCAAATATAAAACCGTGCATATCAGGATGATGCTGTTTTTGCATCAAAAATGGTATAACGCCAAAAAATGTATATCCTTTAAGTTTGGCAACATCATCTAAAAAACCATGCTTGGCGGTAATCAAATGGATCTGGCCGGGTGATAATTTATAAGAAGAGGCTACATCATTAAAAACCTCAAATGTCCCTCCACTGGCATGTATAAGAATGGGAGAGTTTGTTTGACTGATTTTTTGCATGGCTTCTTCCAGGGAGTCGTTTTCATCTATGTGCGCAAGATTTGACATGTGGCCTACTAGCATCTGTGAATTTCGAGCCCATGGCGTTAGGTTCTCGACCATCCCGTCGGCTGCCAAGTCTACCATGGTATCGCTTGAGTGCATTGTGACCAGATCAACTTTGTGAGTCCTGCTGTATTTGTCAAGTTCGTGTTTTGGGCCTGAAACTACTACTTCAACGGGAATATGATAAGCTTCTTCAAATGCTTTTGAAACCTCTTGCCACATGCCGCTCATAGTCATGCCACCTATAACAGCAACACGTAAAGCAGGTTCTTGTTTGGCATATAGTTGAACCGACGAAAAACAAAATAATAAAATAAATATAATTGTACGCATTAGAAATTATATCCTAGGTTGATGAAAAACTCACGTCCCGCCGTCGGAAACCCAAGGTCATAAGCATAGAGTTCATTAGTAAGGTTTTTTACTCCGATCTCTGCAGTGATAGCTTCGGTCGGTCGATAGATAACTTTGATGTCAAATGTCGTAAAAGCCGGATTGATCACGTATGATTTATCGGCTTTTTGTTCATATGCTCCTTTGCGAAATTTCATATTCCCATATATAGAAATCCCATCACCTAGCTCATATTGAGCGAAAGCAAAAATTTGATGCTTGGGAATGTCTATCCTTTTGATATCATTATCGGTACGATTTTTCACAGAAATATATGTGTAATTTCCTCCGATCTCCAGCCAGTCGGCTTTGTAACTCAGCTCTGCTTCGATGCCTCTGTGGTCAAAGCTTCCTATATTTTGGTTCTGTGTCTCGTCAGGCGTCACGATCACAGCTTGGATCGTGTCATCTAGCCGGTCAAAAAATCCGTTGATATGTCCGCTAAAAGCCCCCATATTTTTTTGATAGCTGAGTTCATAGTGTGTAGCTGTCTCAGCGTCAAGATCTGGATTTGGAAGTGCTGTGCCAAGCTTTCTGCTATAGCGGTCTTTCATGCTCGGAAGATATGTTTTGCGAGAGATACTTGCACGCATTTTGCTGGTATTGTCAATAGAATAGATAAGTGCCGCTTGAGGATTGAGAGCATCTTGTTCTCCTAGGGCCAAAGGAAATTTCCCGGAATTTTTGTCGTACGCTTTGTCGGATTCTTTGCGGTCATAACTGATCCCTCCTAATAGCTGCCAGTTTGGAGAAATGGTATATACATCTTCTATGCCAAGCGATACCGTATCGTCAACAAAATGCTCTGTGAGGGTTGCAATGTCTGTAGTTTTGTCGATATCATACCCTTTGTGGGAATCTTTTTTATAGTTTGCTGCAGCGGTGATAAAATGCTTGTCTAGTTCGACCCCGTATTCGAGACGTGTCCCTGCACTATAATCATCGTATTTGCTTTTAAATGATGATTTGAAGTTCATTGTGGAATACGACGCATCATCATATGCATATAGAGAGTTTTTGGATGTATCGTAATAGGCAACTGCTTTGAGGTATCCCAAGTCTAGATTTTTTTGGCCTGTGATATAGGCGGTCTCTTTATTCCAGTACGGCCAATCCCAATATTTTGGCTTGCTAAAAGCATTATCGGTTACTGGCGGTTGCTGTTTTTCACCATTTTGTTTTGCATATCCCACGGCGATCTCGCTGCCGTCATTTGCTATATAGCCGGTTTTAAAGCTTATCTTGTAATCCTCTGCTTTAGAACGCAAACGGTCACCTTCAGGCTGTGAAGGGGTGGCGCTATAATCATCGCTTAGGCGAAAATGATCCCGATCACTGTACACCCCGCTTAATTGTGCGTAGAAATGGTCTTGTCTAGTCCCTAGATTGATAGATTCGACATGTCTGGACATAGAACCGTCACTATCGCTTATAATCCCTGCTTTAATATTCCCCTCCAATGCTTTTGTCGGTTTTTTGGAGATGATGTTGATAACCCCTCCCATCGTATTGGCTCCATATGCAACCGACGAGAACCCCTTGGCTACATCGATCTGAGCGATATCGCTAGTCAGGAAACGGTCATAATCGAAATTGCCGTCATATGGGACATAGACTGGTATTCCGTCTATAAATACCCCTATACGCCTGGCATCAAATCCTCTTATAGATAGGGTAGATTCTCCGCGGCCTCCTTGAAGATCCTGGTTAATTCCGCTCATATTATCAATGGCGTCCGAAATGGTTTCCGAATCGTGTTGTTCGATCTCTTTTGAAGTTATAGTTTGCTCAAAAGGGCTCTCTTCAAGAGCAGTATCAAGAACGCTGATCTGTCCGAGCGTAAAAGTATCGGCAAGCGCTGCACAAGCAGCAAACGAGAGGATAAGTAAGTGTTTGTTCATTGTTTTTCCTTGTTTTTAGATATATGGTCGAATTCTTGCGTTAAATTCTATCAGCATGTCGTAATTTTGATTAAAATCATTTGATGACGGCTTTAATGCAAGGTGTACATTTGGCAGTTCCTTCTTTATGGTTTTAATAGTTTGGATGCACTCAGGGGGTGCTCCCAATATAGCATTGTCAAAAAATTTTTGTCCATCGAAAAATGTTTCACGCTCACTAATTATCGCATCATATTTTTCCCTGTTCCACTTTGGAGGCGGAACTTCAGAAGAGGCAGCGCGCATTGATTTGACAAAATGGTCAATTGAGGGCCGCGCGATGCGGTAAGCATCTTCATGGCTATCTGCGATACAAAATACCCGCATGAGTACGATCTTTGGATCAAATCCGGCAATGGATCGATATAACTCTTGCGCTTCTTTGCACTCCTCTATAGTAGCTCCTTGCGACATAAGCAAACCATAACCGAGGCGTGCGGCAAAATGGATCGTATCGGGGCTCGAGAATGTAGCTACAAAAAAAGGTATTCGTTCTTGTAATGGTTTTGGATGCAATTTTACTTTTTTAAAAGACGCATATGTTCCTTTAAAAGAAGTATTTTGTAGATGTAAAAGCTTATCTACAGCCTCGACTATCTCAAACATTGCATTGCGCAGGCTATCAGGATCGCGGTTAAAATGTTTATTATCAGGAGCAAATCCTCCTTTTGCAAATCCTGCATTTATTCGGCCCTTTGAGAGATTGTCAAGTACCGATATGCTCTCGGCTAATCGTACCGGATGATAAAATGGAGCCAAAAAACCGGCTGTTCCCAAACGAATAGATTCTGTTTTGACAGAAGCATAAGCCATCATAATAGATGGATCGGGGATAACGCTAAAGCCGTTAAAATGGTGTTCGCCAAACCACGCTTCATCAAAACCGAGTTTGTCAGCAAGCTCTACAAGTCTCAACTGATCCATTATGCTTTCATGTACTTTTCCTTCGAAATGTTCAGCAAGACAAAAAAGTCCTATTTTCATAAATTTTCCTTATTTAGTAATGACAGCCCAAAAGCCGCTGTCATCATTGATTATTTCAAAGTGGCTAGGATTGAGCGATCTTAGAATATCCAGAAGGGCTTCACGCTCAGCGACGACTTTATCTTTAAAAGAATTGCGCCAGTCTGGGTTATTTTTGGTCATTGTCCTTGTGATCTCTTCTCTAAGCTCAGCGTTGCCAAATCCTCCACCGATGTATGCCATGCCTCCCGGCTTGAGAATTCGGAGTATTTCTCTATATGCTTTGTGCCAATCTTCCCAAAATGGAGATGAACCCCGGCTAATTACTATATCCATGCTCTCATCATTTAGCGGAATAGAGTGAATATCTCCTTGCAAAAAAGTACTTCTGTTGCCGATATTCTCATCATTCGTATATCCTTTTGCAAGAGAAAGCATTTCATCTGATTGGTCAAAAAATGTGATGTTAAGATCAGTGATCTTGGTTATGGCTCTTCCGAGC
Organism: uncultured Sulfurovum sp.; assembly: GCA_964527805.1. GTDB lineage: Bacteria > Campylobacterota > Campylobacteria > Campylobacterales > Sulfurovaceae > BN30871. The sequence continues at coordinate 43,652 of CAZGNT010000006.1, read as the reverse complement.
GCTCCCGTGCCGCATCCGGCATCCAGGCATTTGCCGCTAGTGATCTTGGTGCGTTCTTTGATCTGTTTTGCTATGACCGGATAGATTGGTGCGAATACTTCACGCACTATCCGGTCAAAATTTTTAGGGCCTGTTGCGCCTTTCATGGTTTTTCCTTATTATTTTTATTGGGGGACAAAAAATTCTACATATTCTTTGTCGGAAAGAGTGTAGTTGTAAAACTTTTTGTAAAATACTTTTGTTTCTTGTTTTAAGTCGATATCATGCATTGCTTCAGGATATAAAATTTTACTTAGCCATATAATTCCTAAAATAGATTCAGGCGATGGGCGATCCCACCAAAAAGTTCCTATAGGCGCTTGATAAACTACTCTGTTTCTGACTGCTTTAAGATTTTTAAAGGCGGTATTTTTCATAAATCCACCGGCCGAAGCATTGGATTTATTATTGGTCGATGTGATAATGATATCTGGGTTCCATATTGACAGTGTTTCAGCAGAAATCGGTCCTTGTATAACAATATCCGAGGCGACATTTACCCCTCCGGCAGCGCGGATAAACTCATCGCCCCACCATTGTTTGTGTTCGCTGTTTAGTCCCGATGATGGACTATTAGTGTAAAATACTTTTTGTGGTTTTGATGATTTGACCTTAGGAATCCGAAGGCGGATCATGTCCATTTTGGAATGCCAATATCTGATCAGTTCTTTGGCCTTTTGCTCCTTATGAAGAATTTTTCCGACGTGTAAAAACTCTTCCATAAGAGAAGAAATGTTGTGTTTGCCGATGCCAAGGGTAAATACCGGAATATTCATCTCTTTTATCCGTTCGTTGGAAGGAATCGAAGTGACTCCTGCAAAAACGATGTCGGGATTCAATTTTAATAAATACTCCAGATTTACATCGTTAAAAGTCCCTGCGTTTGGAATGTTTTTCAGTGTCGGATAGATTTTTAGAAATTGCTGAAATTTTTTAACATCGGGTTGTGCAACGATTTTGCCAGCACCCATAAAAAGCGCTATCTCTTGTGATGCGCCGCCATAACAAGTGATAATGATCTTATCTATCTTTTGCGGAATGCAAACTTCATTTTTGGCAAAATCCGGCACTTTATTTGCACATGTTTGTTTATTGTCTGCCAGGGCAATGCCGCAGAGCAGAGAAACACAGATCATGAAGTTAGTTGTGAGCCTATACATTCTAAAACCTATATTGTGCCGATGCAAAGATAGCTCTCGGGGAGCCAACTATATACGTAGGGCCTACTTCGGCCACATTGGTTTCAGATGTAGAAACTGTCGATATGTACTCTTCGCCCAACAGATTACTAGCCGAGATTGAGAAATTGATTTTGTGATTATTCTCCAAAGCTACCTCTTTGTTTAGCGATATATCGATTAGATAATGAGAATCTACGCTGTATTTGTTTTCTACATCGACATAACGTTTTCCTAGATATCTCAATATAGGGGCTATTTTGTATCCATTCAGATCGTATACAGCAGAGATGTTTGCATAAAATTTAGGAACATCAGGAAGCTGGTTATCTTTGGATTGAATATATGCACCGGCCGATGATTGTATATCCGATGTAAATGCATAATGATTGTAAGTTGCGGAGGCATTTAAAGATAAATTGTCCGATATTTTATAGCTAGCTCCAATTTCTAAGCCATAAGAGCATGCTTCTGCTGTGTTTTGCTGATAATACATTGCCAAAACAGGATCATAAAACGTGCCGCCCACATTTTGCACCAAAGAGTAAAAAATCGATGAAGTTACAGAGAAATTTTCCTCTTCGTATGTGTAGCTTATGTCAAAATTATCTGACTCTTCGGGCTTTAAATCCCCCCACATTTTTTGGAGAAGTGCTTCATTTTTGTTGATTATAGGATTGTTAAAATAACTTATCATATTTCCCCCAAAGCTGTAATTGGGAACATTATAGTTTTTGCCGTAACTTGTTTTTATATAAGAATTGTCATCTAGAAAATATGTAGCACCGATATTAGGCAAAAATATTTCATATGTATTTGAAGGCAGTGTGAAATCAATATTCTGAACCAGCGACAGAGCCTCTTTGTAGCTTACATCGCCTATACCTGCCGTGTTGTAGCTTATCAAATGAGGCGAAGCTTGCCACAAATATTTCAAACCGGCTTCAACGACAGTGTTTCCAAATGCTTTTTCATAGGTAATAAACGGTGCGCTAAAGGTATGGTTTTCTTTGATACCTATGATGCGCTCCCACTTTACAAAGTCTAAGCTTCCTGGTTTTCTAACTTTTCTGGATGTTGGAGGCCCAGGAGGTTCGTCTTCTTGACACCAATATCCCAATTTCATCTTTCCGTCATATATATTTTTGGCGTATTCTATGATAACTCCATATGTATCATGGTCTACTAGCCAATCCATTACATTGTCGCCGCTTGTTGAATAGCTGTAGCCCTTGTCATTTAAATAATATGGTCTAAGCGTGAGTGAGGATTCAGATGAAAAAGGCACTTTGAGCTTCCCTAAAATAGTATAGGTTTGAAAATTTTCCTTATTGTAATCATAATAAGAAGAAAGAGAAGGATCGGTTGTCTGATAATCCAGCTTGCCATTTGCATTTAAATCTTTGCTTTGAGCATAAGTAAGACCTTTGTAGGAATGTTTTTTTTCATCGTTGTATATTCCATAAAGCTCCCACTCGATAGGTTGGCCGCTTGTACTTGCTATTCCTGCGGCAAAGTTTTTTCTATCAGGTGATTCGCCCTCTCCTTTCCATTTATCGGCGTTTGTCAATGAGCCGGATACAAATAATTTAGCTTTTCCTGCGATATCACCGCTATCTACTCGAAGATAAGTTTTCGAAAAATTTTCAGTTCCTATTGCTTGTTTTAGCGTGGCTTCAAAACTATCGGCAGGGTTTTTCATGTGCATATCCACCATGCCGTTGTCGCTTCCATATCCAAAACCGCTGTCGGCTTTGATAGCTCCCTTCTCAACGCTGATCGATTCGATATTCTCGATATCTACCATTGTCGCCAAGCTGCCTCCCGGACCAATACCTTTGAGAGGCAATCCTTCCATCATTTCTCCGATGTTGCGATCGGATTTGCCTCTAATCTTATGGCTGATTTCCATACCAAAGGAATCGTTAAAACGGATATCAACACCGGGTTCTAGCGAGATGGCTTTGTAAGGGTTGATTAATTCCGCACTGCTAAAGATTTGTATCTCTTTAGCGTTTGTTACTGTTTTTGTCCCAACGCTTGGTTCGTCTGATGCTTCTGCTTCAACATCAACTTTATTTAGCTCCTGTTCGACAGTTTGCGCATATAGCAAAGAATTGCATAAAAATAAACATGCACACAAAGATAGGGTTAATCTAGCGTTCATTATCTTTTCCTGCTCCCGTCAATTCTCTTTTGACAGTGCTCCAATGGTGCCGTTTGACAGCTTCCATGGTAGTGCGTCTATTTATCATGCGGATAGAAAGCGGCTCTATCCAATTCCAGAACTCTTCTAGATGTTCTTTTGGAAAATCGATATCTTTGAGCGTTTTTTTATACATAGCGAGCCAAATTTCGCGGTCATTTTCATCAATCGGAACTTTGAAATGCCGCATTCGCAGATGAAACCCTCCGTGCTGTTCGGTAAATATCGGATCTCCTCCGAGTGCTTCTACAAATAAGTCGGCACTTTTATCTACAGCCATTTTAAAAGCTTCTTCGTTTCTGGGAAAAAGGTCTCCCACCTTTGTTTTTAGAAGCAATCGGTGATGATGCCATACCATTTCACGAATTTTTTCTTCGCCCATCGTTTTAAAAATTTTATTGGAAGGAAACGGAACCGGAGGATAGATAAAATCAATCATCGAGTCTACTATGCGGATATCTTCTCCTCCAAAATTACGGCTGTTTTGAGCAAAGGGTGCTGTTTGTGCTACTTGTGCAAAAGATGTTGTTTTGCATGATTGGCAACCATTGTTTTGTGTGTGTTTGTTCATTCTTACTCCTTGTTTTTTTAATGTTTTGCCTATCGTTATACTATTTTTAATATATCGATAGGCACGATAAACTCTTTTGACTATGGTTTAAAGCTTGGGAAAAAGAGTTTTTGAAATCGTTTTGTCTCATCATCCAATGAGCCTTGTAGAACATCCGGATAAAACGAATGTATCAGCCAGCGTATTCCCAAAAGCCTCATAAATGATGGAGGACGGGTTATATAATTAAACGGTACAGATGGGACGGTTATAATGTTTCCGGATTTGACTGCTCTTAGCATTTTCCATTTTGGATCTGTTTTGACAGATAAAGCAAATGCACATTCCATAGCGACTATCACATCCGGATCTGCCAACATCACTGTTTCAAGCGACATTTTCTCCATTCCGTAGTTTGAGCTCATGCTGCAGTTTAGAGCATTTTTGGCACCGGCATATTTGAAAGGCTCAAGATGAAATGAACCTTCGCATTCGCTCGACATTCCGTCAAGTCCTTCTGCAAAATAGTAGCGAACTTTTTTATGGGTACTTATTTTGCTCTGAAGGGACCTTATGAGCCCCAATGTCTCTTTTGTGTAAGCGATAAGCTCGTGCGCACGTTTGGTATTGCCGGTGATTTTTCCTAAAAGCTCAAATTGATCGACTAGGTCATCGATGGACTCATTGTGTATCATCAATACAGGAATATTGAGTGCCATAAATTTTTTAAGTTGATCTTCTGAGCCCGGCGCTTTCTGCCACACGAGAATTACATCGGGCTTGGTAGCCGCCAACACTTCATAGTTGGGTGTATTGCCTTGCCCGAAAAAACCTCCCGCAACCGGCTTGGATGCGGCAGTGCCGACATAAGGCTTTTGATCGGGCTTGAACGGAGAATTAAGCGCTGCCATAAGAGTTGGATCAAAAGCAACGAGACTCATTGCTAGAGGAGGAGATGCAGCATAGATCTTAGTCACTTTGTCCGGTATAGTTACAACTCTTCCATAACCATCAGTAATCGTTTTGGCATAAATATTGCTATGCATAATCAATAAAATTATAAGAATAGTAAAAAATTTCATTGCAGCCCTTTGTTAAAAATAGGCAGACAGCGAGTATGAGCACCATGCTCTATCAGATCTGCACCAATTCCATAAACATCCTGAATCATCGGCGCAGTAATAACATCATGCGGTTTGCCGTTAGCTATGATTTTACCATGGTTCATTATGACAACACGACTAGATACAAGAAGGGCATGGTCAGGGTAATGAGTCGTTTTGAGGAATGTATAGCCTTGATGGCTAAGTTCTGAAATGAGTTCTAATAAGCGGATCTGATTGCCATAATCGAGTCCTGATACCGGTTCATCCATGATAAAAGTATTAACTTCTTGCGTCAGCGCGCGAGCCAAAAGTACCATCTGTTTTTGCCCCCCGCTTAGCTGTCCAAAAGGTCGTGACGAGAGATTATCTATGCCTATATGTCTTAAAGATTCATATGCAATTTCTCTATCTCTGTTTGATGGAGTGGCAAAAAATCCCAGCTTTGAGATGCGTCCCATCATTACCATCTCCAGCACTGTATAATTGAATGGTACGTTGTGATATTGGGGTATATAGGCTATGTATTCTGCAATCTCTTTATGTGAATAATTATGAATTGTTTTATTGTTGATCAATATCTCACCATGACTAAAATTTATAAGTTTTAATATCAATCGTATAAGGGTACTTTTGCCGCATCCGTTTGGACCAAGCAAGCTAACTACCTCACCAGAGTTGATGTTGAAGTCAATGCCGTCAAGTATCTTGTTTTTAGAATAAGCAAAATGTAAATCTTTGATATCAATAATTGAATTTAATTCCATGCTGCCCTCGCATTTTTTAGTACAATGATAAAAATAGGTATTCCTATAAGCGAAGTAATGATGCCAAGTGGGATCTCAACGCTGAATGCCAAACGAGATACAGAATCAGCCAATAGCAAAAATATCGCCCCGATAATTGCAGATAGCGGCATCAGCAATCTGTGTGATGGCCCGACCGCCATACGTATGATATGCGGGATGATGAGTCCTACCCATCCTATCATTCCTGCCATTACCACAGAAAGTGAACTTATCAAGGTTGCCAAGATGATTGCTACGGCCCTTACCATGACAACATTGATTCCCAATGCTTTTGCTTCCTCATCTCCTAGACTTAAAATATCAAAATATTTTCCCATCATGATCATTCCGAATATGCCAAGCAGCATAGGAATCGAAATCAGCAATACTCCATGTAGATCTGCCATAGTAAGGCTTCCCATTAGCCAATATACTATAGCAGGAAGGGTGCTGTATGGATCGGCTACGTATTTTACAACTGATAGCAGTGCAGTAAAGAGGGACCCGCTTATAACGCCGCCAAGGACTAGCATGATAGTTGATCGTGAATTGGTCACCATGGAGCCTATTAGAACAGCTAAACCTACGGCGATAAAACCAAATATAAATGCCAATATTTGAACAATATACCACTGCTCGCTGATAAGCATTCCAAGTGCTGCACCAAATGCTGCTCCTGCTAAAACTCCTAAAATCCCTGGAGAGACTAAAGGGTTTACAAACATTGCTTGAAATGCTGCCCCGCTTGATGCCAATGATGCACCTATGAGAATTGCTAATAAAATACGCGGAAGGCGTATTTGTAAAATAATATTGTCAAGCAGCGTATATGTATCGTTGCTGTTTCCGCCAAAAAGTTTAAAATCGATATACCCCATTAAAGTGATAAAATCAATTGGATACTGCCCCAAAAGAATAGAGACTAAAGCTATCATTATTAATGCAGTCATTGCGACACTGAGTATGGCAATTGTTTTGATTTGAGTCATCTTGTCCCTTAAAATCTCAAGTTAATACTGCCGTACACGCCGATCGGGGCACCTGTTTGGTATGTACTTGCCGTTCCATATGCCGATAGAAAGTTATCGGCAGCATTAATGGTCGCTATATATTCTTGGTCTGTAAGATTTGTTGCTGTGAGTCTAAATATCGCGTCTTTAGATCCGATAAAGTTATCCATATAATATGAAATATCAAAATCTACCAATGTATAACTGTCTATTTTTTGGGTATTTGCAACATCTCCCCATCTGCTGGAACTATAGCGCACGCTCGGAGTAAGCGTCCAGTCTCCTATATGGTAAGAGACGGCTGCTTTTGCCATATATCTTGGAGCATCAGGAAGCTGATTGCCATCCGTTTCAACGATTGTGGATCCCGGGCCTGTAAAATCTTGTGTGAAATTAAATCTGTTATAAGATAATCCTACCAAGAAATCTAAATCATCGGCGATTTCGCCGTATGCTGATATTTCAGCCCCGTATCCAAGGGCATCGCCTATGTTGGCTGGATAGTTCACTTTTAGATCAGGATCGAAAATATTTGCCTGTTTGTTTTTGACGAACGAGACAAAAAGATTGGGATTTATAGTAATATCACCTATTTTTGTTTTTACGCCTATGTCTATATTGTCTGAGAGTTCAAGGTCAAGCGTATCCCATAATTGCTGCAAGGTTACGCCTTTATCTACAAAAGCTTGGCGACCGGACACATAGGTCGGGAAAAGATTCACATCAAAACCGTAAGTACGCGAATAGTCGATATATCCCGTAGTTGACGAATCAAATTTATACCCTAGATACATTGAAGGAATAAGCGTGTGAAATGTTTTTGCATCGACGCTCGCCCAAGGATCTACTGCAGTTGTTGCAATCGCAGTATCATAATCAGAATTTGCCGCTCCTGTTTGGTTGCCGTTTGTGTGGCTTTGAATAGAACCCAATTTAAATGACTGATACTGCAAGCCTGCTACATAATTGAAATTGCCTATTTCGCCGCTCAGTTGTGCAAATGGAGCTTGCAGGATATGATAATCGTTGTCTGCCAAAATAGCATAGCCGTCATAAACAAGCTGCCCGCCTACAACTTTATATTTTACCTGATCGCTTGGAGGCCCAGGTGGTAATTGTTTGTGGTACCAATATCCGATCTTGGATTTAAGCGCTTGCGAAAAAGCATGATCGTATTCTAGCGTTGCTCCGTAAAGATCGTGGTCTATGCGCCAATTCATTACACGTTGTTTTTTTGGTTCGGTATCGAATTTGGAAAACCAGTAGTCTCCTTTGTCATTTTTGTAGTAAGGTTTTAGGGTAATTGTATCGTTTGATGTCGGTTTGTATTCGACTTTACCCATCAGCGCCGTTGTATCAAAGTTTTGTTTATTCCAGTCGAAATAATTTACATCATTGTCTGCAATCGGATGAATTGTTGCAAAATCTTTTTTGAAATATGTATCTAGATCTTTGGTCTCGTCATATGAGAGGTTGTAATAGTTGTGGTGGTCGTCGGAATTATAAATAGCAAAAAGCTGCGCATTAAATTTATCGTTAGGCTTATAGTCAAGGCCTAACATTCCGTTCATTCGTTCCAAATCTCCCTCGCCTTTGTTTTTGTCATTTGCCAAATAAGAGAAAGATCCAAATGCACTCATATCGCCTATCTTGCCTGAGTCTAAACGTACAAAAGTGCGCTTGAAACTATCGCTTCCAAAACCTTGAGAAAACATAACGTCAAAAGTCTGACTAGGAGCCAGCAGATTGATATCTACCTTGCCTATCAAGCTGGAAAAGCCAAGATTTTTATTTGTCGGTATATATCCTTTAAATAGGTCTATTGAAGCGACGTTTTCCATGTCTACCATCTCTTTGCCGCCTCCAGGGTTGCTAGAAATTGGCATACCGTCAACCATAAATACCCCGCCTGGACCCGATTGAGACTTGCCCCGTATTCGAATAGGGTCATGATAAGACGGCTCATTCGATCCGGCTTGGTCAACCGGAGTGAAGTTAACAGACGGCGAGTACTGAATGACCGTATAAGGGTTCATGTTTGCTTGTGTGCCTAGCGCCTCTATGCTTTTAGGTGTAAATTTTTGTTTACTCTCAGTCATATTGGAATCATTGATAAATTGGCCTCCTGTGCTAAATGAATCAACTACAGCGATTTCTCCAAGCTCAACTGTATTGGCATAGAGTATTGTCGAAGCAGCGATAGACATCATTGGTATAAAAAATTTCATTATTTAACTCCTAGTAAATTTTTGGTTTGTTGGTCTGTCAATTTGACATGCAAAAAGAGGTCATAAAACTCTTTTGTGCGATGATTTAGGTTTATTTTATATGTTTGCGGATGCATTTTCTTAGCAAGCCATTGAATGCCGAGCACTCTCATAAATGACGGTGGACGGTCTATCCAGTTAAACGGCTGCACGGGGACTAGATGGATACGGCCGTTTTTGACGGCTTTTAGGTTTTTCCACATAGGGTCATCTTTGATATCGTTATAAACTACGGCAGTTTGTACAAAAATAACATCAGGGTTGTATTGCAGCAGAGTTTCAAAAGAAATCTTTTCAAGCCCTAAAAGATCTTTTTGGCGGCACTTGTGCACGTTAACTCCGCCTGCAAAGTTAATCGCTTCAACATGGAACGACTGGTCACATTCGGTCGATAACCCATCCAAGCCTTCAGCGTAATAGTATCTCGTAGGTTTTGTCTTTGAAGTATTTGCTTTGACTTCATTGATAATATTTTGTGAATATTTTGCCAGTATTTCTCCTCGTTTGCTCTCTCCTATGGCATTTCCGGCAAGTCTGAATGCTAAAGGCATGTCTGTGACTTCACGAAACGGGATCATCAAAGTAGGAGTATGGATCTTTGTTAGCTCTTTTTTGATGGATTGCACCATCATGTCGTCTTGCCATACCAATATAAGTTCCGGTTCATGTTTTATGAGGGCTTCCAGGTTTATGCCCTGCCCCCCGCCATGGAATGTGCCGATGACAGGCAATGAGAGAAATTTTTTATTTAAAAATTTCCCGTCAGCACCGTTTTGGGCATTTTTGGCCTTAAAATTTAAACCTATCATTTTGTCCGGGTTAAGAGCGTAAATCAGGTAATTTGTCGGCGGAGATGCACCAAAAACTCTACTGATATTGTCCGGCAATGTGATCTTTTTGCCTTCCGTATCAATGATAGTTTTAGCATCAAGCGTTAAACACAGCAAGAATGCCGCAAGCATAATACGTAATGTTATATTCATGTTTTTCCTTATGATTTCTTTAATGAGAATGCGATCGGGATACTCAATTCAAAGGTCTTTCCGAGTGCCGGGTATTGACCGCTGAGGCTGAGAATCGTTTGGATTGCTTTTTGATCTAAAATATTGCTGCCGCTAGTTGATTGAACTTTGACGGTTTCTACAGAGCCATCCGGCTTGAGTATAAAAAAAACCAAGACTACTCCTTCGAGTCTCAATTTACGGGCTATAGCAGGGTAGGTAATAGCATTTTCGATCATAGCCCTAATTTGGCCCAATGTCGCGCCGCCGACCTCATTGCTAGAATGGGGATCTCTTTGCAATTCGTTTTTTATTTCAGAAGAAACATTCAAATGAGGGGTGGGGGTAGAATGTGAAGCCGAAGGCGCGGCAACGGGTGTGTTTAGAGGGGCAGGCCCCTCAGAATATGCCATTGGGGATTTGAATGACTTTTTCTGAGGGGTCGTTTTCTCGACCGGTTTTAAAGGTTTATTTTGTGATTGTGGTTTTATCAACTGTTTCACAATATTTTTTTGTATTTGTGCCGCGTGGTGTATTTCTCCGGCATTAGGTGCAAACTCGGTTAGTGAGATAGAGATTTTTGTTTCTGATTTCGGCATAGGTATCGTATGAGTAGAGCCTAAGTAGAGTATGGATGCCACAAGTATCATATATATCGCCAGCGAAGCTATAAATGATTTGATATGTCTCGATAGCGAGTCATCACGCTGTATTTTTTTAAGTATAACGGCAGGGTTTAAAAAAATCATACCACAGCCTTTCTATAAAGTTTGATAGCCGAGATGGTTAAAATAACCGCCAATATAACTCGAAGCGCTTCGCTGCTCACAAAGCCCATCATCATTTTGCCGATAGCTGCACCAAGTATCGAGCCGAGTGCCATACAAAGAATGAATTTCATATTTGGACGCAAAATCTTAAACGGCTCTTTAGTGCGGTAGCGGTACAATCCGACCAAGATAGTCGGCAGGCTCACTGCCAATGAGAGGGTGCCGGCGATTTTAATATCCATACCGTAGAGGAGCATAATGGTCGGAATGATAAGCTCTCCCCCCGCAACTCCGAGCATGCTGCTAAACATTCCTATGATAACGCCTGCGATTATGCCGACTGTCATTTGTACAGCAGGATTCCAAACAACATTGTGCGGATCAATAAATGATTCACCTATTATGACAAGTGCGATGATACCTAGCAGTATCGCGACAATCCGGTCTAGTTTTTTTTCATTTATACGAGACGCTATGCTTACCCCGATCGACGCCCCGGCAAGTGAGCCGATAAGCAGAGTGAAAACAATTGGCAGATAAGGTATGATCCACCCCATGCCCTCTAGTCTAAAAATAAGTGAAAATGCAACAGTGACAAACGAGATAACAAGATTGATAACAATTGCATGGAGTGTCGCAAAATCAAATAAAAGCGTAAGAACAGGGAGGCGAAATTCAGCACCTCCTAGCCCCATTAGACCGCCTAATATTCCTATCAATGCACCGTAGAAAAAAGGTTTCATGGCTATTTCTCGTTTAAAGGAAGCACGATAGGGTTAAACGCTTTGACAGATATCAGGGCGTGCTCTCCAAGTCGGAGCTTTTCTCCCTCGTCTTGACTGACAACAGTCCGTACAATAGATGATCCAACCAGTAGAGTCACAATGATGATCGGCGATTCCCTTTCTATTTTAAGTACTTCTCCTATAAGCTGAAGTTTACCGCTAAGAGTGTGAGTCGTGAAAAATTCCATCGGAGTGCATACGCGCCCCACGCGCCCTTTTTCGATAGCAGCCAGACGATCAGAGAGCTTTACCGTTTCTGCTATATCATGGCTTACTAGAAGCGTTGTTACTCCCAAACGATCATGGATCATCATGAGCTCATCTTGGAGTTTTTGGCGCATAGCAGGATCAAGTGCAGAGAGCGGCTCATCAAGAAGCAGGATCTTTGGATGACGTACCAAAGCTCTTGCCAAGGCAACTCGCTGCTTTTGTCCTCCTGATAGAGTAGCGGGTAGACGCTCAGAAAGTGATGTGAGTTCGATCATTCCTAGCAGCGTATCTACATATTTGCGCTGAGAGTTGTTCTCGGCAGCAAAAAGGAGATTTTGTCTGACATTCATCGTTGGGAATAGGGCATAATCTTGAAAAACAAATCCGACACTCCGTTTTTGCGGAGGAAGATTGATCTTAAGTTCACTATCAAACCACACCTCTCCATCTACTTCGATACGACCGTTATCGGGGATCTCTAATCCTGCGATCATACGCATAAGTGTCGTCTTCCCTGCTCCTGAAAGACCAAAGAGAGTGAGAAACTCGCCGTCATTTATCGTGAGCTCAAAGTGTGCTTGCAAAATCCCATCGGCTGTATTGAGTTGTTTGGTTGCATTTACGATTATCATTTAAGCCCCTCAAGTGATTTTTTATTGAGCGTATATACGAGTAGCAGTATAGAAAAAGTAACTATAAACAATGTTAGGGCATATTGATGTGCCATCGCATAGTTGAGAGATTCTACCTCGTCATAAATAGCAATAGATGCGACACGTGTTTCATCAGGGATATTGCCACCAATCATCAAGATTACTCCAAATTCGCCTACAGTATGCGCAAATGCCAACACGATCCCAGATATAAGTCCATGACGGATAAGCGGCAGTATGACGCGTACAAGCGTGGTAAGTTTTGATTTGCCCAGAGTGTATGCCGCCTCAAAAATAGAGTGCGGGACTTGAGAAAGTGCCGACTGGATAGGATGCACCATAAACGGCAGGCTAAAAAGTACTGAACCGATCACTAACCCTTCGAAACTAAAAGCCAATCTTATGCCGTGATTTGTCAAAAATTCACCTATAAATGATGCAGGACTAAATGCTAAAAGGAGATAAAATCCTAGCACTGATGGTGGTAGAACGAGAGGCATGCTCACGATAGTTTCAACTATGCTTTTAAATCGCGTTTTTGTAAATACTAAAAAAGCAGCCAAAGGTATACTGATAAACAAAAGAATTAGCGTTGTAATTGAAGCCAGCTCAAACGTGAGCACCATGGTTTCTATGAATTCATTTTCCATGATGTTCCCTTTGAAGCGAAATTTCACTTGGATTTATGATCCAATAAACCTCTTCGTTCAATTTGCAATTAAGCGACTCAAAAGAAGCAGTTGGTGCAAGGGCCGTAATCTGTTTGTCTTTATAAAGCAGTGTTACGCAAGTTAGTATCTCTCCGTATTCTATTTTGTATATACGGGCCTTGCAGGTATTGGCAGTTGAGAACAGGGGTTTTTTTGAGAGCATCACTTCGCTTTCTTTAAATACCAAGATCACGTCCGAGCCGACACTCTCGATAGGTTTTTCAAGCAAAAGAAGATGCAGTATGTCATCTTCTATGCCGATCTCAAGAAACGAGAGGTGCTGTGATGATTGGATAGAGACTATTTTTCCTTTGAGTCTATTCAACATATATCCTTTTTAAAATCTATAATTTGCTTCTAAACGCATTTCACGGTTTGAAGTTTGTAATGGATATAGCACAGTTGGTTTGTTGTCTTGGTCCATAAATCTAGCTTTTAATTCTATGCCATTAAAGTTGCCCGAAAGTTTTTGGACTATATCTAGATTCCATTGATTTGTGTCGCCGTTGGCAAATCCGCGATTGGTAGCGCTAGAGTATGGTTTTTTGCTAGGATCCCTATCATAGTGTGAATAGCTTATTATAGTACTGAGACCTGAAATATATTCATCAAAATCATATTCTCCCAATATTTTGAATGACTTAGTGTTGGCATTCCAATCCGTGACGGTTTTGCTTCTAGTATATCCGCCTGTAGAAAATCCGCGCCAAGGAGATATCATATCACCATCTTCGCTTGTTTGGGATGCGGAGACCAATACTTTGGCCACACCGTAATGGGCAGTTGCTCGCAAAGCCCAAAGAGATGTATCTATGCTGTTGTCATTGTCTCCATTGTTGACCATAGGCTTGATAAGTTCTCCTGCACCTTGGTCAAATTGTTGAATGTATCGTCCTCCAAGCCCAAATATAAAATCTCCTGCTTCAACTGCATAATTTGCTTCCACCATCACCTGCTCTACTAGATCGTCCCAGTGCATTCCCCATACCTTGAGTTCGAATCCATCAATAGATCTATTTATAACTCCTGCTATCAATACATCAGGCGCTTGACCGTTAGCTTCATCTCCCGTGTTATAATGCGTGTTGTATTTGAGCCTGATAGCATTTGGAACATCTAGGCCGTCTGCCATGTTGCCAAAATATGTTTCGCCTCTCTCTTTAAATCTATTGGCATAATCCATTTGAATAGTAGTATTTGGTATATCATTCGATATTATTTGCGTGCCCTCTACGGCTATAGGTATCATTTTGGTATCATTTGGGTCTATCCATGGATTTTTCATGAGAAATCTGCCGCCTTTGATCTTGGTTCTTGCAATATCATATTCTAGATATGATTGCGCCAGCACTCCATACCCTTGGCCATAGAACTTTTGGCTTCCTGCTCTTTTGAATAGGTCCAAGCTAGTTGTAGCAGTAGCGCCGTCTTCGGCATCGGTCCAATGTCCCGGATTGAGTGTGGTATATGCTCCAAGCGCGGCACTAAAACCATATAGCGGTGCAGTTTTATAGATCAGGCTTCCTCCCGCAGCAAAGCCTTTGGCGTCATCTCCGTTTTTGCCTGTTATACTATTGTCATCCCAATCTGTATAAAAGTACTGCATTCTTATGCGTTTTTCCCATTTGCCTTCGCTAAGCGCACTTGCCAAATCATCCGCAGCTTGTACAAACACAGTAGCTCCCAAAAGAAGTGTTGTTGCGATACTGAGCTTTGTCATATTTATCCTTGTTTATATTATATTGTGAGAATAATCTCATCTATGCGCTTATGTGCACACAATGTTGCCCAATTTGACAAATTTTATTGTTTTGGCAAGCCATATCCGTTAGCTTTTAAAATTGCAACTGCTTTTGGCGATGACATAAAGCGTAAAAATTTCTTAGCAGCGATTTGATTTTCCGGCGTGCCGTTTTTGAGTCCTACCATCGCTTGGTCTATGGTATTGTATGTATTCGGACCCACTTCTATCCATTTGCCTACATTTTTCATCTCAGGGGTCAAAACGATTGATTTTGCTATGAAACCTACGTCAACAGCTTTTGTGGTTACATATGCGCCGACTTGGGATATAGATTCTGCGATTACTAGTTTTGGCTGCGCTTTTGCGGTTGCCTTGAAGTACTTTATGGCATTCATGGCCTCTATACCGTAAGGTGCGGTTTTAGGATTGGCAACTGCTATTTTTTTGACAGAGGGATCAGCTACTATCGCAACACCTTTGGACAAATCGACTCCCGTATTGCTCCAAAGAATCAGCGTGCCGTAAGCGTAGACTTGCGCAGGAGTTGTAGCGTACCCGGCTTTTGCGAGTTTAGCGGGATATTCTACGTCTGCAGAAAGAAACGCATCGAACGGAGCCCCGCTCATAATTTGCTGTGTCAGTTTGCCCGAAGCTCCCGTGATGATTTTGACGCCTATGCCGCTTTCTTTTGTGAAAGCTTTGACAATGTCATTAGCTGCATATTTCATATTAGCAGCAACAGCTACAGTGATTGTTTGCGCCCATGATGTTGTAATCAGTACCACAAAGGCAAATAATAGTTTTGAAATTGTCCCCATAAGATTTTCTTCCTTTATATATATATTTGTATAACGCATAATCATAATGCAAAAATCGTTCCACCAAAATCATATCGTTATATTTTTTTGTAGATAACGTATATTAGGCGATATTTGCTTAAAAATCATTTATTATTCATTTGCTTTGTTATTAATTATTGAAATATATTACAAAAATGATAAGAAAATAATAATTATGTTTTAAAAAATACTCAAAACATTTGATTTGTTTATTATTATCATAAAATAAACCGTTAATATATTCAGAAATAAATTATCTAATTTTCAAAGTTATAAGTATTTTTACTCTTGCATCTCTTTATATAAATCTGCCAAACATGCTACAAAATCCGGATGGCTGTTTGGTGCTTTGGCTACACGATAATCAGCTATGCCTATCTCGTTAGCTAGATGTCTATATTCAATATCTAGTTCAAATTCCGTCTCAGAGTTATCAAGTGTAAAAGCTATCGGAAATACTATGACTTTTTTACCGCCAAATTCCCGTAGTTTCTCGTCCATGTATGGCCGCAACCATTCGACTGGACCTAGGCGTGATTGGTAAGCTAGGTGTGACGCGGCAAAGTTCATGCCGATGCTGAGCAGCATTTTTCTGACATAAAATAGTGTGTATCTGATGTGCTGCTGATATAAATCCCCTTTGTTGACTATTTTTTGAGGCAATCCGTGAGCAGAAAACAATAGTTCAAACTCTTTTGCATTATCATCATTAAGAGCCTCTTTTATCCTCTCTACTATTGATTTTATATAAAAGGGATGGCTATGGTAGCTAGATATGGTCTTTATTTTATCGGTTATACCTAGTTTGTTCGATGCTCTGTAGAGGTCATCGAGACTAGAAAGCGTAGTAGTGCTCGAATGCTGAGGATAGAGCGGTATAGCATAAATTTCATCAGTATTTTGTAACTTTTGAAGCACATCTAAAGCAAATGGAGGTGTATATCGCATAACAGCATATACATCAGCATCTACCTTTTTTGACAAAGCCTCTACAAGCTCATTGGTGTATTTTATAAGCGGAGATTTACCTCCTAGTTTTGTATAGTTACCTTTTGCTTCATCAAGCCGCTTCCAAATGATAAGTTTTGATATAAGCCATCTGATTGGCTTGGGGGCATAAATGATGCGATGGTCGTTAAACATATTTTCCAAAAATACCTTGACTTCATCTAGGTTGTTTGGACCTCCCATATTGAGAAGCAATATAGCTTTTTTCATTAGCATGCCTTGGCTTGTAAGATATATATTTGTATGATTCATATCATTTATTCTTTGGTAATATTAGCATAACATAGCAAGAAACTCCCCATGATAAAAACACAATAAAATATATAACAATTATTTTTTAACCATCTTTTGGCTAAAATCACGCAATTACTATAATTAAATACCCCAAACCCCAAAAGGAAAAAAGTGAAAGTAACAGTAAACAAAATAGACGACGCAAATGTATCTATGAGCGCAATGATCTTAAAAGCAGATATAGAGAAAAATATTGAAACTCTTGCAGCACAAGCAGGCAAAAGCATGAAAGTAGACGGTTTTCGTAAGGGTAAAGTGCCGGCACATGTAGTAAAAAAATTGCATGGAGATAAATTGGCTCATGATGCTGAAGCAGAAGCAGTTAAAGCTCTTTTAGACCAAGGCAGCAAAGAGGCAAAATTAAATCCAAATGACATCATAGGCCAACCTTTTTTCAAAAAATATGAGAAAAACGATAAAGGCATAGATGTTGAAGTAGAGATATCTTTGAGACCAACTATCGACCTTGGCGATTATGCGAGCGTTGCTCCTAAGTTTGAAAAACCGGAAATCAGCGAAGATTTGATAAATGAAAGATTGGACGGACTAGTGGCTGCTCAAGCTCCATACGAAAAGATCAAAAGAGCAAGAGCGCTTAAAAAAGATGATATGGCAGTTATCGATTTCGTGGGCAGTGTTGACGGTGTACCTTTTGAAGGCGGCAAAGCAGAGAATTTCTCTCTTAAGATCGGCTCAGGACAATTTATTCCTGGTTTTGAAGATCAAATGATCGGCATGAAACCGGGCGAGACAAAAACTATCAAAGTAACATTCCCTGCAGAATACGGTGCGGCAAATCTAGCTGGAAAAGAGGCTGATTTTGAAGTTACATTGCATGAAATTCAAGTAAAAGCTACGCCGGTACTTGATGATGAATTGGCAGCTAAACTTCTTCATGGAGCCGAAGGCGCAAATGTTGATATGCTCAAAGAGAGAATCAAAGAGCAGCTTCAAAGAGAAGAGATCTCTAAACTTTACAATAATGAGCTAAAACCTCAATTAGTAGATGCTTTGGTAGCCAAATACGACTTTGCATTGCCAAGTAATATAGTAGAACAAGAAGTTGACGTAAAGATCAACCAAAAAGCCGGCACTATGAGCGCCGAAGAACTTGAAGGTTACAAAAACAACCCTGAGAAAGTTGATGCTCTAAGAGATGAAGTAAGAGATGAAGCCAAAATGAGCGTAAAAGCTACATTTATAGTGGATGCTCTTGCGCGCGCAGAAAAGATCAGCGCAAACGATCAAGAAGTTTCTCAAGCTATCTATTATGAAGCTATAATGTCAGGGCAAGATCCTCAAAAAGTAATGGAATATTACAGCAAAAATAATCTTCTTCCTGCTATCAAAATGGGTATCATAGAAGACAAGCTATTCTCAAAACTTTTGGGTCTTGAAGATTAATTACATAATTAAATAAGGGCAAAAAATGAGTTATGTTATACCGTACGTAATAGAGCAGACCGGCAGGGGCGAGAGAAGTTATGACATCTACTCAAGACTGCTAAAAGATAGAATTATCATGCTAAGCGGCGAAGTAAATGATCAAGTATCGTCTTCGATAGTAGCTCAGCTTCTTTTCTTGGAAGCCCAAGACCCTGACAAAGATATCTATTTTTATATCAATTCTCCCGGTGGAGTTGTGACTAGCGGACTTTCTATGTTTGATACTATGAATTACATCAAGCCCGATATCGTTACTATCTGCGTAGGTCAAGCAGCTTCCATGGGCGCATTTTTACTAGCAGCAGGCACAAAAGGCAAACGATATGCATTGCCGCATGCCCGTATCATGATACATCAGCCGTCAGGCGGCGCGCAAGGCCAATCAACAGATATTCAAATACAGGCCAAAGAGATACAGCGCCTCAAAGATACTCTCAATGAAATTCTTGCTAAGCAAACCGGCAAGTCTATCAAAAAAGTAGAGCAAGACACTGAAAGAGACAATTTTATGTCGGCCGAAGAAGCTATGGAATACGGTCTTATAGACAAGGTATTGACTAAAAGCCTATAAAAAGATTATTTAATGATAAGAGAAATTGTAATCTATCCAGACAAAAGACTCAAGCTTATTTCAGAGGAGATCACTCAGTTTGACAAGTTGCTTCATGATTTGTTGGATGATATGTATGATACAATGGTTGCCAAAAACGGGGTAGGGCTTGCAGCTATTCAGATAGGAGTGCCCAAAAGGGTACTTATTATAAATGTTCCCATCAAAGATGAAGAGCTAGGCCGAGACCAACCCAAAGAAAACACTCTAGAGATCATCAATCCGGTTTTTGAAGAAAAACATGGCTCTACCGTGTTTCAAGAGGGATGCTTGAGCGTTCCGGGTATTTATGAAGATGTAAACAGATTTGAATATGTCAAGATAACATACCAAGACAGATACGGCAATAAGCACGAAATAGAAGATGATGATTTTTTAGCAATCGCTATCCAGCATGAAGTAGACCATCTAGATGGCAAAGTTTTTGTGGAAAAACTCTCATTTATCAAACGCAAAAAGTTTGAAAAAGAGTGGAAAAAGAACGCAAAATAAAATAATATGACATTTTGACATATTTTTTGTCATAATAATAAGTTTTTTGCCATACTTGCATTATGAGCAAAGAAAATGAAACACTTCCAATAAAAGAACCGGCCGGCACTACTGTTATAAACCGTCTTACTTGCGCTACCCTTGAAGGAGTTAATGCCAAGGTTATAGAGGTAGAAGCTACATTTACCAAAGGACTCCCTGGTTTTGCTGTAGTGGGATTGGCCAGTAGTGATATTCAAGAGTCAAAAGAAAGAGTCAAGTCCGCTCTGCTTACGAACCAATTTGTATTTCCGCCTCTCAAGATCACTATTAATCTAAGTCCAAGCGATCTTAAAAAAAGTGGCACCCACTTTGATCTCTCGCTTGCTCTTTTGATCGCGCTAAACAAACAAACATTTACCCAAGAGGGGCTTTTTGTCTTCGGCGAACTTGGGCTTGACGGCAAGGTCAAAAGCAGTTCCATGCTTTTTCCGCTTGTTCTATCGCTTAAAGAGCAGGGGCTGATCAGCAAAGCGATCGTACCTAGAGAGGCAATAACATATCTTAGTTATATTTCCGGAGTAGATTTTATACCTGTAGATACCTTGGCTGAAGCAATCAGCGTGATTAAAAATGAAGTTCTGCCAGGAGCAATAGAACATTTTTCTTATGATGCAAAACCTTTGGCCATAGACGGCAAAGAGTATTATTTTGATGATAGATTTGAAAGTGATTTTGCGGATGTAAAAGGCCAGCCTATAGCAAAAAGAGCCTCTTTGATAGCAGCGGCAGGCATGCATAATTTCCTTATGGAAGGCAGCCCTGGATGCGGCAAAAGCATGATAGCAAAACGCCTAAGAAGTATTTTGCCTCCGCTTGATGAAAAAGAGATACTCTCAATTGCCAAACATCAATTTTTAGATGGGATGTTGCCAAATTTTGGAGCATTGCGGCCTATAAGATCGCCTCATCATACAGCCACAAGTGCATCTGTATTCGGCGGAGGTTCTACTCAAGCAAAAATCGGCGAAGTTGCTCTTGCTCATAATGGTATACTTTTTTTTGATGAATTGCCACACTTTTCAAAGCAAGTACTTGAAGCGCTCAGAGAGCCTTTGCAAGATAGAAAGGTACATATTGCCAGGGTTAATGCCAAGATAGCCTATGAATCGGATATTATGTTTGTAGCAGCTATGAATCCTTGCCCATGCGGCAACCTTCTGTCAAAAAGCAAAATGTGCAGATGTAATGAAGCCGAGATCAAGCGCTATCAAAATAGGCTAAGCGATCCTTTTTTAGACAGGATTGATCTTTTTGTGACTATGCAAGAAGTCAGCAGCGAAGATAAGTCTGATATTACTTCCTCATCAATGCATTCAAGTGTCATTAAAGCTTTTATGGCCCAAAAAAGTCGCAATCAATCCAAGCTAAATGGCAAGCTAAATGAAGAAGATATAGAGAAGTTTTGTATACTTGACAGTGAAGCCGCCAAAGTATTAGATAGCGCTATAAGTAGATTCGGACTCACCCATAGAAGCATAGCCAGTATCAAAAAAGTTGCCCGTACAATTGCCGATCTTGAAGGAAATGAGCAGATCTCAAAGAGCGATCTGCTAGAAGCTCTTAGCTATCGAAGACGAAAATAGCCTTATTTTTTTATCTCTGCTACGACTACACCTCTAAAATCCCCCGGCTTAAATCCTGTTGCAAGATCTTTGGGGTAGTACTCTTTGATCTTTTCGCGTGTTTGTTTATTCATATTTTTTAGATCACCATGACAAGCCATACACGGTTGTGCCATAGGAAGCGGCTTGTATACTCTGTAGCTGTCGCTTGTCTCTACTACTACTGGGGCAAAATTTTTGGACGCCACGATATTATTCATCACTTCTATATCTTTTGCATCGGGTTTGTTTGCCTGATTTCTATATTTTATGGCAGTTCTTCTGACTTTGGTGTTGGATGGTAATTGTTTGTTATATTCATCAGTAAGCGGCATAGCCGCATTTGCACAAGCCATCATTCCTGATGCACCGGTCGGGTCAGCTTGAAGTGATTCCATAAGCACAGGCTTTATTGCAGATACGAGACCATCCGCATAAGAAACCCCTTTTGCTTCCATGTTTTTTAGATTTTTCTCAGGTGTGATCGTGGCTGTTTGCGTACACGCTCCAAGCATCAAGGCTATAGGTAAAATCATTAATTTTTTCATAAATATAATCCTTTTTAATTTTTTCAGAGTATATCGATTCAAACTTAAATATTTTACAGTTAGTATTAAATGATAACGATAACGATTATTGTAACTTAAGCTATAATCTGTTATTCTAAAATATTACCTTTTAACTGATGATAAATAAAAAAAGGAACAAGCAAATGGAAATAACACATTTTATTAATTCGTTATGGCAGCTTAGTGTTTCCATGGCTCCTTATATTCTTTTTGGCCTTATATTTGCCGGTATTTTGCATGAACTCATACCGGAGAGTATAGTCACAAAGCATTTGGGCAGCAGTAATGTCCCCTCAGTTATAAAAGCTACTATTTTTGGCTCACCGCTGCCTATATGTTCGTGCGGTGTCATTCCATTGGCTAATTCTATCAAGAAATCAGGAGCGAGCAAAGGCGCAACTCTATCATTTCTTATTTCTACCCCGACCACAGGTGTTGATTCCATAATGGCAACATATGGAATTTTTGGATGGATATTTACTTTATATCGTATAATAAGCTCCGTTATAATTGCTGTGATCGCAGGAATTTTAACAAATATCTTTGATGGCAAAGCACCAGATAGCTCGACAACCAAAGAGTATACTTTTGTTGATGAACAAAGTTGTTGTTCGCAAGACAATTGCTGTGAAAATAAAATTATTAAAAAAAGATTTTCAATCATCAATGCTCTAAAATATGGATTTATTACTTTATTTTCCGATATTGCAAAACCATTATTTTGGGGGCTGATTTTAGGAGCAATAATTACTGCCATGATTCCTGCAAACCTGGGAGAAATTTTAAAATCATATTATTGGCTTTCATATGCTATTGCCATTTTGATAGGAATTCCAATGTATGTATGCGCTACAGCTTCTTTGCCGATAGCAGCAGCTCTTATGCTTTCAGGAGTCAGCGCAGGGGCTGCTTTTGCATTTCTTACGGCGGGCCCGGCAACAAACACAATTACAATGGCCGTAGTTAAAAAAATGCTCGGTAATCGCTCGCTATTTATATATCTTGTAAGTATTGCCACAGGGAGTTTATTTTTTGGATTGGGGTTGGATTATATTTTTGACATAAATGATATAAATCCGGTATCGTTGATGCATTTGCATGAAGACGTAAACATAATTGATATATTTAGTGCTATTATTCTTTGGTGTTTTGTCTTGTATTTTGTAATTACATCATATTTTATCAAGAAATCAAATGGAAAATGTTGTAATTGAACATAAAGATACGCTTCTTTGTATCTTTATGCCAGAAGGAATATAATTTAAAATCTTAGAATATTTCGCAAATAAATTTTGTTACCACAAAACCTCCGACAGTAAGCCATGCGAACATTGCAGCAGATGTATATATCGGCGCAAGCCCAAGGCCTTTAAATTTTGCAAAACGCGTTCCCATGCCAAGAGCCGTCATGGCCATTGTTAGCAAAAAAGTGTCAATTTCATTTATGACAGCTACAATATTTTCTGGGATTAGATGCAGTGAATTGAAACCCGCTACACCAATAAAATATACAGCAAACCAAGGAATGACAAGTTTGACCTTTTCTCCTGCTTCTTTGCCTTGTTTTTTAGAGTCATAACTTAAATAGATGCCTAAAATTATCAGCATAGGCGCAATCATAATGACTCTTGTCATTTTAACGATCACAGCATTGTTTGCCATCTCTTCAGGCGCGCCCGGTATACAAAATGGTACAGCTACAACTTGGGCAACTTCATGAATAGTCCCTCCCACATAGATACCAAATTCCCTTGGAGACATATGCAAAAAGCCCGAAGCATTTTCAAATATAGCGCTATACAGCACGGGATAAAGAAACATCGCTATTGTTCCAAATAAAACTACCATGGAAACTGCTATTGCAGCTTTGTATTCTTCTGATTTCAATACCGGTTCGGTAGCAAGGACTGCTGCAGCACCACATACGGCAGCTCCTGACGCATTAAGCATTGATGTATCTTTTTCCATGCCAAAAATTTTATGCCCAATCCATGTTCCAAATATAAAAGTGGTAGAAAGCATAATAAGAGAAACTAAAAAACCTTCGAGCCCTACCGAGCCTATGGCTTGAAATGTGATCCTAAATCCGTAAAATACGATCGCAAAACGCAGAATCTTTTTTGCAGAAAACGTGATGCCGCTCTCCCACTGGGCAGGAAATTTATTATGCAGG
Source organism: uncultured Sulfurovum sp. (assembly GCA_964527805.1). Lineage (GTDB taxonomy): Bacteria > Campylobacterota > Campylobacteria > Campylobacterales > Sulfurovaceae > BN30871. The sequence continues at coordinate 19,564 of CAZGNT010000006.1, read as the reverse complement.
GTATTCGCATAGAATATACCGATAACAATACCAACAACCAAAGGAGATAATCCCAAGGTTTTTATTATATTTTGATCGGCTATAAAGGTTGCAGCCGCAGCAAATATTGCTACAAAAATTACACCGGAAATATAATTTTTATTGGATAAAATCAGTTTTTTCATAAAAAAGCCTTAGTTTTTGTATTTAAGCATTAAATTTGATTAAGATTATATTAAAAAGATGGCATAATTAGCAAATCAATTATAGGATTGATAAATATCAGTGTAAGTGATAAAAAGGGGATTAAAATGAACATTACACTTAGGCAAATAGAGATTTTTCTCAATGTTGTCGAGAAGGGGCACTTGACACAAGTATCAAAAGAGATGGATTTGAGCCAATCAGCGATTTCTATGTCCATCAAAGAGCTCGAAACCACCATAGGAAGACCGCTTTTTGATCGCATAAACAAAAGATTGGTTCTAAATGAGGTTGGTAGATCTTTTCATAAAGAGATAAAACCGCTTTATAAAAAAGTGATAGATATCCAAACTGAGTTTCAAAATACGCCAAACAAGGGGATTGTGCGCGTAGGGGCCAGTACAACAATTGTTGACTATATTATGCCGCAAATAGTATGTAGTTACATGGATAGTTATCCGGAAGTAAGAATTTCTCTTAAAAACGGTAATACCAAAAATATTATCGAAATGGTAAGAGAAGGATTGATTGATGTGGGTTTTGTAGAAGGTTCAGTTGATGATCCGGAAGTACTTAAAGAAAAAGTCGGAATAGATGAATTGGTAGTAGTAACTGCAGATGCCGAAATGGCAAAGAGTTGCTATATAGACTCTTTGGCAGACGAAAAATGGATACTCAGAGAACAGGGAAGCGGCACAAGGGAAGTATTTCTTAACTGCATCAAAGATAAAGTTGAATCTTTGAATATATTTTTAGAGCTTGGACATACCGAATCTATAAAAAACATATTGAAAAGCAAGCGTTGTTTCGCCTGTCTTTCCAAAATCGCAGTCGAAAAAGAGATAGCTGACGGCAGATTACATAAAGTGGATGTTAAAAAGTTCGAGTGTCATAGAGAGTTTTATATGATCTATCACAAAAATAAATTCCATAGCGGATTATTTGATAAATTCACTTTTTTTGCTAAAAAAATGATAACTCAAATCTTGGAAAAAAAATAAAAATCTTTTCGTATCCTGCGTTTTAACGCAGGATACATTATAAGCTTGGATTCCATCGGCAAGGCAGTAATTTGTCTAATGTCATATACTCGTTTTGGGATATATATACTTTTGCATTGAGATTTTTATAATCAACTTGAAACATCAGCTCCCTGCATCTTCCGCAAGGGGGCCTGATAGATATTGTATCCAATGCAACGATCATTTCGATTTGAGTTTCTCTGTGTTTGAGCATTTGCGCAATTGCCGAATGTTCTGCACAAAATCCGATACCGCATGCTACTTCGATATTAATTCCGGTATATATATTTCCATTGTTTGTTAAAAGCGCAGCAGCTACTGATCCTGCAGAAAAATCAGGGGTAGACAGTTTGTATTCTCCAACAATTTTTTTTGCTTGTTCGATTAATTTTTCAATTGTTATAATTTTATTCATTTTTCGCACTTTATACTTTTACTATCTATGTTGTCAATCATATTCCGATTTTCTCCCCATGTTTGACAATATGTGATTTTTTATTTAATCGTTTTTCTATCTCTTGCTGGAAAATCTCTTGTTTATCTCTTTCTCCATGAACTATAAAGATATTATCAAGTTTTTTGAATTTACCCATCCAATCTATGAGGCCATTTTGATCAGCATGAGCAGAAAAGCCATTGATCGTATGTACTTTGGCCTTGATGACAATCTCTTCACCGTAAAGCTTTATCGTTTTTGCACCGTCAACTATATATCTGCCTAGCGTTCCTTCTACTTGATAACCTACAAATACAAGTGCATTTCTCTCATTCCATAAGCGGTGCTTGAAATGTTGAAGTATACGCCCTCCGTTGCACATTCCTGCTCCTGCGATTATGATACAGTGTGATTTTATTTCATTGATCTTTTTGGAGTCTTCTACTTTTGAGGTGTAATGAAGATATGGAAAATCAAATATGGTGCCATCGCGTTCTAAAAATTCATTACAGATTTCATTTAATTCTTCGTGATATTTTTTGTATACTTCTGTAGCTCGAATAGCCATAGGCGAATCAAGAAATATTTTGCATTCGGGGAGCTCTCCTTCGTAATACATTTGCTTGAGCAGGCATAATAGCTCTTGTGTGCGTTCTATTGCAAAAGAGGGAATAAGAACATTCCCTTTTCTGGCAAAAGTTTCCAAGATCACTTGGCGCAGTTCCTCGTCGCTCTCTTTGACGCCTTTGTGATTTCTATCGCCATAGGTTGATTCTATAAGCAGAGAATCAGCATCTTCAAGAATATCAGGAAGAGGAGTGACCAGCTCATCATTGTTTCCGAGGTCACCGCTAAATACCACTTTTTTAGCCGTACCGTTTTCTTCAAAAAAGAGCTCTATGATTGCCGAGTCAAGAATATGGCCGGCATTTTTGAAATTGACCGATATGTTATTGCCAAGATCTATTTTTTCGTCATATGATGCAAAGATCATCGACATGTTAAAAACAGACTTTACATCACTTTCGGTATATAATGGTTTTACAACTTTATCTTCTTCTCCTCTTCTTTGGGCTTTTTTGAAGCTAATGCTATAGTTTTCTTTCATTAGTTTCGCACTATCGAGCAAGACTATTTCGGCCAGATCCATTGTGGAGCTGTGTGTGACAATGGTGCCCCTGAAGCCTTCTTTGACCAGCTTTGGAATGCGCCCTACATGATCTAGATGGCCGTGTGTTATCAAAAGAAAATCGATATCTTCTGGCTCAAAGCCAAAAGGATCATGGTTGCGCTCTTCCGCGTATCCTTGAAACAGTCCGCAATCAACCAAGATCTTGATCCCGTTTTGTAATTTTAGTAGATGACAAGATCCTGTTACGGTTTCTGCCGCACCAAATGATTGCAATATAGCCATAGAAAATCCTTTTATTACTAATATTAATTTTATTTTATTCCTTTTATATTAATAAATACATTAATCATGTTAAAATTAGATAGACGAGTAGAATGGAGAAATGATCATGCAATATGTTAAATGGTTTAGAGAGCTAGGGCTTGAAGATGTAGATCTTGTTGGCGGCAAAGGAGCTTCTTTGGGCGAAATGTATCAAAACCTCTCAAAACAAAATATTCGCATACCAAACGGTTTTGCTATTACCTCCGAAGCCTATAAAGCCATACTTGATATTAATGGAGCATGGGAAAAGCTTCATGAGCTACTTGATAAACTCGACAGAAATGATATCTATCAGTTGCAGGCTCAAAGCGAAAAATGCAGAAAAATTATAGCTGAATGTGCACTTTCTGACGAACTTGTAAAAGAGATAGCACAAGGATATGATCAGCTAAAAAATGAATATGGAAAGGATGTCACATTTGCCGTTAGGAGTTCGGCTACGGCCGAGGATTCACCGGAAGCTTCTTTTGCCGGACAGAATGAAACTTATTTGAATATTAATACTCTTGAAGCATTGTTGGATGCGTATAAGCATTGTCTTGCTTCCAATTTTACAGATCGTTCTATCCATTATAAATATGATCATGGATTGGATGCAATGAAGGTTTATATGAGTGTTGTGATCATGAAGATGGTCAGAAGCGATATTGGAACAAGCGGGGTAATGTTCTCTATTGACACGGAAAGCGGATTTGAAGATGTCGTGTTTATCAATGCGTCATATGGCATGGGAGAGACTATAGTGCAAGGAACTGTGGAACCTGATAGTTTTTATATACATAAACCTACTTTTAAAAAAAGGTATCGATCTGTACTTAAGCGAAAATTGGGACAAAAGACTATAAAAATGATCTTTGCCGACAATAAAAACAAAGCCGTAAAAGAATATACCAAGGTGGTCAATACGCCGCTTGCAGACCAAAAACGGTTTTGTATCTCGGATGATGAAGCGATAGAGCTTGCGCAATATTCCATAAGTATAGAAGAGCACTATTCAAGAAAAGCAGGGCATAATAAGCCTATGGATATAGAGTGGGCAAAAGATGGTATAGATGGGCATCTTTATGTTGTGCAAGCACGTCCTGAGACGGTAGAATCAAGAAAAAGCGAAACTACTTTTGAAATGTATACGCTAAAAGAAGAGTCAAAAATACTTCTCAAAGGGCATGCCATTGGCAGCAAAATCGGCAGCGGAAAAGTACAAAAGATTATTGATGCGAGTAATCTGCATGAGTTTAAAGAAGGCAATATTTTGGTTGCTGCTGCTACTAGCCCAGACTGGGAACCCATAATGAAAATAGCTTCGGCAATTATTACCGATAGCGGAGGAAGGACATGTCATGCTGCTATCATCTCCAGAGAATTAGGAATACCGGCAATCGTAGGAACCAAAAATGCTACTGAAGCATTACATGACGGACAAGAGGTGACGGTTAGCTGTTCAGGGGGAGAAGTTGGGATTGTTTATGAGGGTATTTTGCAATATGAAATCAAGCATATTGATCTAGGCACAATTCCTGAGACCAAAACAAAAATAATGATGAACCTTGGCAATCCGGATCTTGCTTTTTCGCTTGCCTCTCTTCCGGTGGACGGAATAGGGCTTGCCCGCATGGAGTTTATAATCAGTAATTCGATCAAAGCTCACCCTATGGCACTAATTTATCCAGAAAAAACCGATGAGCACACCACAAAAGAGATAGAAAAACTCACCAAAGCATATGAAAGCAATGAAGAATTTTTTGTGAAAACGCTTTCTGAAGGTGTTGCAAGCATAGCTTCTGCGGTTTACCCAAAACCGTGCGTAGTGCGTATGAGTGATTTTAAGACCAACGAATACGCTTCGCTTCTGGGAGGAAAGTTCTTTGAACCTGAAGAAGCCAATCCTATGCTGGGTTTTAGGGGAGCCTCGCGCTATACGCATCCGAATTATCAAGAGGGGTTTGCCTTAGAATGCAAGTCAATGAAACGCGCTAGAGAAGAGATGGGGTTTGATAATATTATACTCATGATACCTTTTTGCAGACGCCTAAAAGAAGCTAAAGAGGTCGTGGAAGCTATGGAAACATACGGGTTAAAACGCGGCCAGAACGGTTTACAGATATATGTTATGTGTGAAATACCAAATAATGTCATAGAAATAGATTCGTTTAGCGAATTTTTTGATGGTTTTAGCATAGGCAGCAATGACTTGACGCAGCTTATGCTCGGAGTCGATCGCGATAATGAAATTGTTGCGTTTGATTATGATGAACTTGACTCTGGAGTCATGAAGATGATAGATATGGCAGTGCAGGGCACCAAGCGAAATAATCGTCATAGCGGCATATGCGGGCAGGGGCCTTCAGATTATCCGGAAATGGCAGAAGCTTTGGTTAAAATGAAGATAGATTCTATGAGTTTGAATCCAGACTCCGTGCTCGAGACCATACAGATCGTGAGCAAAATAGAGTCTAAACTAAAAGAGCCCATTGCCTCTAAATAATTTTTTTGCCTGCTCGTATTCACTTGGATGATTCAGGTTTAAAAACGGTTCATCAGAATCAAATAGATGATATATGCTTTTGCTTTTTGATAGAAGCGTTACAAGTTTGTGATTGTCCAGCTCAAGAAACTCTTTTGCTAACGGCACTATGGAACGGCGATATATGCCGCATAGCGGCTCAAGGCCTTGCGGGCTCCTAGCTATTACGGCATCTGCATTTTGATCGGATAATGCAGTTTGGTATAGTTGTTCGATAATTTCTTTTTCTATCATGGGTGCATCTACACTTAGTATAAAAACTTCATCTTCATTGATTGTTTCAAATATTGATATAAGTCCTACAAGAGGAGAGCTTTGTTCGTAGATATCGGCTATAATCGGTGGCGAAAAATCAAATTTATCATGTTTGGCAGATATATAAACGGTATTAAATATCTTTTGAAGTTTTTCATATTGGTATTGACTCAAAGAGCTGTATCTACCAAAGGGCAATAATGCTTTATCGCTGCCCATGCGACTGCTTTTGCCCCCTGCAAATATAACGGCCGTATCAAATGGCTTCATTTGGTTCCTTTTGCTGATGGGATAAATAAAATAGCAAATGCCCCAAAAGCTATAAGTGCTTCTATGGCAAAAAGCATATCACCATAAAATTTGCCGGCGACCAAAGCACCCACGGAGGCTCCTAGCCCAAATGCAATGCCCAGAAAAAACTGTTGAGCCAGTTTTTTTTGAGAATAAAGCGTAAAAACATAGCTAATTGCAGCAGTATGATAAAGAGCAAAGCTAAAAGCATGCAAAGACTGGGAGGCAAATATCAATTCTGTAGAACTAGGGTAAAGGTATAGTATAAGCCAGCGCAAAGCGGTGATAAAAGTAGCGAATTTGATGATAGAGAGCAGGTTTCTATGGAGCAGGGGTCCTTGAAAATAGAGCATCGCAATTTCACAAATGACTCCAAAGCTCCACATCCAGCTGGTAACCTCAAGAGAAATGCCGTGAGAAGTTTCGTATATAGTAAAGAAATTATAAAAACCGCCGAAACTTACCTGCAAAAGAAAAATTGAAATCCAAAATGGAGCGTGGATTCTTAGCGAAAAAGAGTGTATATCTTCTAGGGTATCCGTATCGGTTTTAGCATCTTTTATGCATATACCGGCGCCAAATATAAGCGTCAAAAAGGCAGTGAGTGTCAGATATGCCAAGCCATCATTGGGATCTTCTAAGACTTTGCCAAGCCAAAGCACGATTGCCATAAAACCAACAGAGCCCCATAGTCTTGTTTTGCCGTATTGTATTTTTGATAGCAACTTGAGAGATATGGTTTCTATATAAGGCAACGATATGCCCATAGCTGCACCAAAGAGAAGATTGCATGCTAGAAAGTTCCAAAAATTATCAATAGTCCCCCAAAAAAGAACCACTGCAATTACGCTTAGTAGCAAAGAAGAAAGAAATATACGATTGGTTAGAGTAATATAATAGCGAAAAACAAATGGTAGCAAAAATCTCATCATGGGAGCAGAAGCAAATATAATTCCTACTTGTGACGGCGTATAGCCAATATCAGTTAAGACTTTTGGCATAAATACGATATAAACACCAACCATGGCAAAATAAAAAAAATAATATCCTCTTAAAAGCCACACGGCAAGGATAGAGTGTGTTTTCATATTTCTACGGCTGCTGTATTGCTCAGCAGATCATGAAGAGTCTTGTGGTCTTTTCTAAAAAACATCATCATCCACCCAAATATAGTAAAAAATGACAACAATGCACAAAAATTTCGAAATAGAATGATACCAAAACTTGGTTTTTCTCCCGTAGTTTCGTCTATTAATTTGATATTGTAGGCTTTGTATCCCGGAGTTTGTCCGCTTCTATAGAAAAATATAGCTTGCAGCAAAATAAGAGGTAAAAATATAGCTATCCATCCATACAGCTTATGCTCGGCAAAACCGCTTCGGCCACCCATTATGAGGTAAAAAACCACATACATAATAGGCATAAGCAGCATAAAATTATCGATCAAAAAGGCTTTAAACTTTGTTAGTTTTGTAGCATATCTTCTTTTTGGTGTAGAAGCAGATATGGATTTTTTCTTTTTTGATGTATGTTTCATATGTATCTCAATTATTTAATGATGATATTGTACCACCTTTGGGGTTAGTTTTAGGAGTTGGAAATTTTGCACAGATTTTGGCTACAATATTTATAATTTTCTTATCCTAAGGAGTCTTTATGTCATCATCTATTTATGAAAAATTGGATCTGTTTTATCTGGGTAAAGATTTAGATAGAAATACAATGAAGCCTACAGACGCGCTGACATTAATGAAAAACAAAAGTTTTACCACCCATGCGGCTATTATAGGAATGACTGGATCGGGCAAAACAGGTCTTGGGGTGGGAATTATAGAAGAAGCCAGCCTAGATAATATCCCCTCTATCATAATTGACCCAAAAGGAGATATGGGAAATTTATGTTTGGTTGACAGCGAGTTTAATCCAGCAAGCTTTGAGGACTGGGTAAAAGATGAAGCTGTAGCGAAAGGAAAGGAGACCAAAGAATATGCCAAAGAGGTTTGCTCAAATTGGCTAGCAGGAATTGAAAGTTTTGGGCAAGATAAAGAGAGAGCAAGCAGGTTTCAAAGCGTTGAAAAAACTATCTATACCCCTGGAAGTACAGCAGGTGTAAGTATCAATATTCTAAGCTCACTGGAAGTGCCAAATGAGGAAATTTTGCAAGATATGGATACGTATATGTCTTATCTCAAGACAACAACATCTAGTTTATTGTCTTTGATAGGGGTGGAGAATGATTCAACTTCAAAAGAGTATGTGCTGCTCTCCCAAATCATATCCAATGCATGGCAAAATGGAGAAAATGTTTCATTGGAGACCTTGATAGCAAGCATAATCAAGCCTTCATTTGACAAAATAGGTGTTTTACCGCTTGAAGATTTTTTTGAAAGTAAAAATAGATTTGATTTTGCTTCAAAATTCAATGCGCTTTTGGCATCTCCGTCATTTGCTTTATGGCTCCAAGGTGAAACTTTGGATATCGGCAAATTACTTTACGATGAAAATGGCAAAGCCAAAGCGGCTATATTTAATATCGCGCATCTAGATGATAATCAAAGAATGTTTTTTGTGTCACTTCTTTTGAATAGGTATATTGCATGGATGAGAAGACAAAGCGGCACGGAAGTTCTTAAAGCTATTCTTTATATGGATGAGATTTTCGGCTACTTTCCTCCAACCAAAAATCCACCAAGCAAAGAACCAATGCTTTTGCTTTTAAAGCAAGCTAGAGCTTTTGGAATAGGGGTGATATTGAGCACTCAAAATCCGGTAGATTTGGATTATAAAGGCCTATCGAATATAGGTACTTGGTTTATAGGAAGGCTTCAAACATCTCAGGATATCAATAAAGTCATAGATGGTTTAAGCGGTCAAATAGGATCAAATTTTAGCAAAGAAGAGATAGAAAAACTTCTTTTAAGTCTTCCAAAAAGAACTTTTCTTCTAAAAAGCATTCATCTTGATGACGTAAAGCTTTTTGGCACCAGGTGGACGCTTAGCTATCTCAAGGGACCGCTTAAAAAAGAAGAGATCATATCTCTTTCGAGTAATAAAAAAATCATCACCCATGCTGTTATGGAGTCAAAGCCTGCAACAGTAACTCAACCAATCGATGCATCTATAGTACAATATTTCGAAACTGGTGCAAATAATTTTGTGCCAACCGTTGGAATCAAAGGAATAATTTTATTTTATAATCAACCAAAAGGAATAAATGAGACCAAAGATATCATTTTAAGTGTTCCTTTAGATGGAGACAGTTCTCATATTGATACTGCAAATATTATGATTGACAATATAGATTTCAGCAGATTTCAAACCACTCCTCCAAGCAACTCTTCTTTTGAGAAGGTTCCTGATTTTATCAGAAAAGACAAAGGCTTAAAAGATACCCAAAGAGAATTAGAAGATTATATTTATCAGACGCAAAATATTGAATTGTTTATATGTAAAAGCCTGAAGATGGAATCTGCTCCAAATGAAAGTAAAGCGGATTTTATAGTTAAAATAAATGATGCATTAAGAGCAAAAAAAGATGAACAAATAGAAAAACTAACAAGTGAACTGAAGTCTAAACAAGTATCAATAAACAACAAAATAGAAACGTTGAATTATCAGCTTGACAAAGAGAAATCTGAATCCACCGCTTCTTGGCTAAATGCAGGAGTTGCAGTAATGGGTGCTTTGTTTGGAGGAGGAAGCAATACCAGTAAAGCAGGAAAAGTGTTGTCACATGGGGGAAGGATATTTAAAGATAATAACGATAAAAACAGGATCGAAGATAAAATTAAAAATTTAGACAATGACCTAAGATTGTTGGGGGAAGAGTTTGAAAATATGGTAAATGAACTTGATCTGCTTTTTAAAATAGAAAATTATCCTATTGAAACCATATCGGTAAAACCAAAAAAAAGTGATATAAATATATCTTTGGTAGCTTTGGTTTGGAGGAGAGCCTAGGCTCTACTTCCAGGCTTAATAGCAACACTGCCTTCTTGACACATAGGGCAATTATTTGGTTCATACATGGCAAATTCAAAATCAGCCAATGCATAAAAAGGAATATTTTCTAGCAATTTGCAGTTAGCTTTACGAGAAGTATTGCTGCCTTCACGGTGGCAGAATCCACGATTGGCAAGAGCAGCAAATGCTACTACTTCACCGCCGAGTTCAGAGATAATTTTGGCTACTTCCATGGCTGAGCCGCCGGTTGTTATGATATCTTCGCAAATGATTATTTTCTCGCCTTTTTTTATCTCAAAACCCCTGCGAAGTTCCATTTGACCGTCTTTTCTCTCAGCAAATATGCTTCGCACTTTCAAAGCGCGAGCCAGTTCATATCCTGCTATCACGCCGCCGAGGGCAGGGGCGCATACTGTGTCTATTTCTATACCGCTAGCTTTGATCTGCTCGGCCAAAGCTTTTGCCAATATTTCGGCAGTAGCAGGATTTTCCAATACTTTCGCGCTTTGCAGGTATCTGTTTGAATGATTGCCGCTTGAGAGTATAAAGTGTCCCTCTAGCAGGGCACCGGCTTCTTTGTAAATGTTTTCTATATTCATAATTAGACTTTTAATATATCGATTTCTTTTGTTTTTAGAGCTTCATCGATTTTTGCTATATGCTCGTCTGTGATCTTTTGTATTTGTTCCAAAGCCTTTTTGATCTCATCTTCGCTAATAGCTTTATCTTTTTCAAGCTTTTTAACTTTGTCGTTGCTCTCTTTTCTGATATTTCTAACTGCAACTTTGGCTTTTTCGCCCATTGCTTTGGCTTGTTTGACGATTTCTTGTCTTTGATCAACAGTCATCGGAGGAAAAAACAGCTTGATTATGCTGCCGTCGTTATTTGGGTTTACCCCTATGTTTGCTTCCTGAATAGCTTTTGTGATAGGATTCAATAGTGCTTTTTCCCATGGGCTGATAGCTATTGTGGTTGCATCTTGGACTATAACATTGCCTACTTGATTAAGTGCGGTTGGAGTGCCGTAATAGTCTACTTTTATGTTATCAACTATATTTGTCGTTACTTTTCCTGTGCGAAGTGTAGAAAACTCTCTTCTTAGAGCTTCTATGCTTTTATCCATGTGCGCAGTAGTATAAGTATAAATTTCACTTACCATGCATAATTCCTCTTCTTTTATCTTTTTCATATTTTACCCTTTTTTTGCTTGGTGTGCACTTCGGGCTTTAAGGAGCAGTAAATGCACGATAGAATATAATAAATTTTGTATACATAAACAATGTAAACCGTTTAATATAAGGATCAAACATGAAAAAAACTATTTTTTGGCTAATGATTTCCGCTTTTATTGGCATAATTGGAACTGGTTGTACGGGTACGGTCAAGGGTGTCAAGCACGATGTTGGAAATGCATATGATGCTACTAAAGAAACCGTTCGAGAGATAGGCAGATAAATACAATACTCCATAAAAGGCGATTGTCTTTTATGGAGTATATGGTTTAATTTATTTTAGTAATTCCCGTTTGTTCTCCCAAATAGAGTGGGCAAACGCTAATATTATGAGCCCTATTCCCACGGTACCGGTTATAAGTTCGCTTATGTGAATATTGATTTTCATAAGCATGATCACGGCTAATATGCCTATCGCATAATGAGCCCCATGTTCAAGATATCTAAATTTCGACAAGGTTTTATGCTCTACGAAATAGAGTGTTATGCTACGCACGAACATAGCACCAACCCCCAAGCCTATCATGATGATAAATATATTGCTGCTTAGTGCAAATGCACCTATAACTCCATCAAAACTGAAACTTGCATCAAGTACTTCAAGGTATATAAAACCGGCAAGTCCGTTTTTAACCGTTGCAGTAGAAAAGGCATCGTCTACCATGCCAAGCAAAGCATGAAGCAGCACTCCATACATAAATGCCAAAAGCACACTAAAGTCTTGAGTTATGTGGCCCAGTCCTATTCCCACTGCTATTGCAATAGAAAGTTCTATATTGGACAATAGTGATAATTTTGATATTAATTTGGAGTTTTCTAGCATTTTTATCCAATATACCTCTTTTTCTTCAAAAAAGAAATCTAAAAATACCATTAGCAAAAAGGCGCCACCAAAGGCAAAGATGCTTTTTTCTGTGGATTTGAGGACTGCTTCGTAGCGTTCCGGTTCACCTATGGCTACTTGCAAAGTTTCGACTAATCCCATACCGGTCGCAATCGCTACTATCCCTAGCGGAAACAATAATCTCATGCCAAATACAGCTATAGGGATACCAAAAAGTATAAATCTTTTTTGCCAAATGGCATCCATGGTATTGAGTACTTTGGCATTGACCACTGCATTATCGAATGATAGAGAAACCTCTAGGATTATGAGCAAAAATGTTACATAGATCGCTGCGAGTCCTCCTAGAAAAAAGGCCGTCATGAGGCCAATCGCCATTATGATAAATGAACTTATAAAATATCTCATATATTTTTTTCCTTCTGTTTGTTAAAACGGTATTGTATCACAAGAGGTATTTAATGGTGTTATATATATTAAAGCAGAGGACTTAACGTAGCATTGACATTGTACCATAGCAAGCTAGGCTTGCTCCAGGCATTCACTTCTTCTATGGTTATATTTAAAGATTTGTCTATATATGACTGTTGTCTTTTGAGTATCTCTTTTGTGAGTTTTTGATCATAGTATATGATATTATTTTCATAATTTAGATCAAAACTTCGACGGTCTAGATTGGCAGAGCCTATCATGCCAAGTTCCCCATCGATCGTTAACAGCTTTGAATGCAGTACCTCGCTTTGATATTCATATATCTCCACGCCCGCCTCTAGTAATTCAGGGTAATAGCTGTGACTGGCAGCGCGCACAAACCATGAATCGGTATTATGCGATAATATTAATTTTACCACTACCCCCATTCTGGCAGCTGAACATATCGCATTGAGTACCGGTCCATTTGGAACGAAATATGGTGTAGTTATCGTTAGGCTTTGGCGAGCAGAACTTATTATGACTTGAAATATATCTGACATTGCATCATGTCTTTCAGTTGGGCCGGCACCTACTACTTGGGATGGGCAAGAACCATTTGGTTGGTCGCCTATATATTCGGGTATCTGGGTATTAGTCAGGTCAATTATATCATTTGGCTGTTCAGATTCATACATTGGAGGCAGATCTTCTTTGGTGGCTGCCAGCCAGTCTTGGATAAATAAGTGCTGATTTTGTAATGCTATAGGTCCGGCAAAGCGGACTACGGCATCCACCCATAAAGCATATTTGTCTTTTGGGTCGAAATGGGCATCGGCGCAATTTTGGCTGCCGCAATATGTGATAAAATTATCAATAACCACAATTTTACGATGATTTCGCAGATCAACACGCCCCAATATCATTCTTAGCAACGTATTGCCGATCGACAAAGATGATACGGCATGTATGCCTGATCGTTGCATATCTTTCCAAATATCCGATGAGATCAATTTACGCGAACCAACCGCATCAACCAAAACACGACATATAACACCTCTGCTAGCAGCACGCATAAGAGCATTTGCGACTTTTAGTCCACTCTTATCAGTGAACCAGATATAAAACAATATATGGACATGGTGCTTGGCATGGTCGATATCCTCAGCCAAGGAATCTATCATAGCTTCAGAATTTTCCAGCAGACGATATTTATTGCCACCTACCGGCAAAAAGCCGTTAATAGATTGTCCCATGCGAAAAATATGATGATATTTTTTTGGAACAGTATCAATTATAGGTTCATTGATAGTTGCTTTAAAGCGGTTTTGGAATATTTCACTTTTGAGTTTTTGCATATTTTTTGCACGAATAAACCCTATACTGGTTTCGCCAAACATAAAATAAAGCATGATGCCCAAGACAGGTATGGTTATCGCCACCACCACCCATGCCAATCTGGAGGCTGGTTCACGGTAAGGGCGCAACATGGCACGATATACAACATAAGCTACTATAGTATAATGTATAATTGTTAATAAGGCAATCCAAGACATATATGCTCCTAGTTCAAAAATTATATCATCATTTATATCAGTTTTGATTTTCAAAGTTATTGTATTGTTGCTTTGTGCATAAACAATATTTTAGATTTGACAGTCTTTATCCTGCATAAAAACAAATTTTGAGCAAAATATTTTTATATCAAATTGTTCAGCTTAATGCTATAATTATTACAAATGAGATATTGCTTAAGATTTTTATTGATGGGTTGGATAGATAGATGATTACAGTTGCTACTTATAATATTCATAAGGCCTATTCTATGGTTCATGGTTGTCGTATAGATACGCTCAAAGAGGCCTTGACAGAAATAGATGTTGATATTGTATTTTTACAAGAGGTCCAAGATATAAATATAAAACGCCGCAAGGTATCTCTGCCAAAAGATACGCATTCTCAAACATGTGCATTGCAAGGAGAGATATATCCTTATGTAGCTTATGGGGCAAATGCTTTTTATGAGCATGGACATCACGGCAACGCAATATTGTCCAAATATCCTATTAAAAGTTGGCAAAATATTGATATTTCAGATCATAAACTTGAACAAAGAGGTGTTTTGCACGCCATTATAGAGCATCCAAAATACGGAGATATTCATTTGATATGTACGCATTTTGGACTTTTCAAGGGCAGCAGGATCCGGCAGGCAAAAGCTCTTATAGAACATGTGCGCCATAATGTATCCCACGATGTGCCTTTGGTAATAGCAGGGGATTTTAATGATTGGAATTTGCATGTGCATCGTATTTTAACAGGAGAGCTTACATTAAAAGATGCTATAGAGACGATACAGCACAGAGATAAAAAACTAAAACGCTTACCGCGTTCGATCCCCGGCCGTACATTTCCAAGTTTTATTCCATGGTTCAAACTGGATAGACTTTATGTGCGAAGCCTAGAGATAGTTGAAGCACATGTAAAATCCGGACGAGAATGGCACACCAGATCAGATCATATACCGATACAAGCCAGCCTAACAATCAAGCCGCAAGAGCAAGACCGATAATGAAGTTATCGGCCTCATTTAAGAAATAGGTTTTATTGCTGGCAAGGATTTATTTGTACATTTTCATTTGGATACAAATATACTTCTACGCGACGATTGAGCGATTTATTTGACGCTGTTGTATTCGGTGCAATCGGCGCATTATATGAGCATCCGATCGCTGATACCATAGATGCTCCTGCATTTTCAAAAGCACGAGCAACGCTATCGGCTCTTTTTTCTGACAATCCTTGGTTATAGCTATAGCTTCCGGTATTATCGGTAAATCCTGCTACCTGTACTATGGTTTGAGGATATTGCTCAAGCACTTTGGCAACTTTGTTTATTTTGTTTTGGGCAGATGCTTTTGGAGTGGCAGAATTGACAGCAAACATCATGCTATCACGAAATGTGATTTTGACATACGAATTTGTTTTGGTTACTATAATTTCTCTATTGGGATCAAGTTCTGCCAATGGGTCATTACTAACACCGGTACCCAAAGCATTTGCCACCGCATTTGCTTGTTGATCTAGGCTGTATCCTATTCCTGCTCCTAGTGCTCCGCCAATTAGTGCGCCTACAAGTGCTCTTTGTCCCTTGTTGTGTCCTTTCGTTGTAGCACCTATGATGGCGCCGCCGATTGCCCCGGCCACTGCTCCGGTTTTTGTTCTATTGTATGAATCATCAGCAACCAAGCCCTGCTGAGCACATCCTCCCAGTAACGCTATAGCAACGCCCGATGCCAGCAGTGAAGTTTTTAATTTTTTTGTCATAAATATATCCTTTCTTGAATTATAATAATCAAAATTATATCATAAAAACATGATTCAACCGTGGAGGCTATTTGGTTTTGAAAGTTATTTTGTCATGCCACTCATTAAGTGTTTTTTCAAACCCGATCAGCTTTGTTTTATAAAGAGACAACGGCCTTTGGAGGTAGCTTTGTTTGCACCAGCCGCCAAAATTATGCGGATATAGGTACTCATTGGAGTTTGGCTTAATATGAGAGGGCACTGCATATATTTGTCCTTGCTGTACGCATTTTTGAGCATCATTGATAGCCTCATAAGCACTATTTGATTTTGGAGATGAGGCTAGATATATGACAAGCTGCGAGAGCGGGATCCTGGCTTCGGGATATCCTATGTGCTCTACAATATTTAGCACACTGCTAGCAAGCATGAGTGCATTTGGATTTGCATTTCCTATATCTTCGCTGGAGAGTATGGCAAGCCTTCTAGCTATAAAAGCGGCATTTTCTCCGCCCTCTATAAGTCTTGCAAGATAATATAGTCCGGCATCAATGTCACTTCCTCTGATGCTTTTTATAAGAGCAGATGCTAGATCATAATGCGTACCCGCTTCACTGCTGCCGCTTTGCAGGGCAAACGGACGAAGAGACTTAAGCGAATCAAGCGTTATGGGGTCGGTGATCCTTGAGGCGCTGTCAACCAAATTCAGCATTGCCCTTGCATCCCCGGAACTTGAATGCACTGCATATTGTTTGGCTTCGTCGGTTATGTGTATGTTTTCTTTTTGTACTATCTTTTGGAGCAAAGCAAACATTTGTTCTTCATTGATATAATGAAGTTCAAATAGATAAGATCTTGAGCGTACTGCAGAAGTCAATGTATAGTAAGGATTTTCAGTGGATGCCCCTAGAATTATACCGTCATACCTCTCCATAAAAGGCAAAAGTACCTCTTGCTGGGTTTTACTTAACCTATGTACTTCGTCTATAAAGATAAGCGGTTTTTGAAGTGAGTTTGTATGATTTTTAAAAATAGTTCTAAGTTCTTCAATTTTGAGTGTTGTTGCATTCAAATCATAAAAAGGACTTTTCATCATTTTGGCAATAATTCTTGCCAATGAGGTTTTTCCGCATCCGGCAGGGCCATAAAAAAATGCATGAGACATGGCGTTGGCATCAAGAAGTTTTCTTAAAACTCCCTCAGTCCCAAGCAAATGTTCTTGGCCTGCGATATCATCAAGAGATAGCGGACGATATTTGATGGCAAGATTCATTATTTTTCCCTAGGCGGTCTCTTGTTTGTCTCTTTTGCTTGAGCTTTCATAAATTTATGCAGATCATCATACTCTTTGCGGGTAAAATACCTGGTTTTGTTTGTAGGCAAATTGTTTAATTCTATTTCTCCGTAAGCAACTCTTTTTAGATCTAAGACTTTAGCGTCAAAATGTGCAAAAAAACGTCTTAATTCCCTGTTTTTGCCTTCGCTGATGGTTACCCTTAGTTTTGTGGATTTTGGACTCTCTGAGCGAATCTCGTAGCTTTCAAACGGTGCAAACGACATATCGGTGATATTGCTTTTCTCATGGCCGCCGGCTCTGGCATCATCAAGTATGAGGCCGTTATTCATAGCTTCGGCCATTTCCTGCGTGAAAGGCTTGTCTATTTTGATGTTATAAACCCTTGGCAGTGAACTGTTCATTAGGATCTCGGCTACTCTTGGAGTGTCGGTTAGTATCAAAAGGCCCTCAGATGCATAGTCTAATCTGCCTACGGGGATAAAGTGTCTGTATTTGCCCGAGAGTTTATGATATATAGTAGCTCTGCCTCTATCGTCTTTTTTGGTAACAAGCACGCCTTTTGGTTTGTTATAAACTATCACAGTGATCTCGGTACGTTTTTCGACCAATCTTCCTTTGACATAAATATTATCATCAGGCTGTACTTCATAGCTCAAATCATCCAAAATTTGACGGCCTAGCTTAACTTCTCCTGCCTTGATAAGTTCATCGGCATCTCTTCGTGAATATTTTGTGTGGTGAGATATATATTTATTTATTCGCATATTTTTCCTTAGCTTTTTATGCCGGCATTGACCAAGTCGTGTATATGCAGCACGCCAACAATATGCTCATTGTTATCTGTAATAGGCAAAAGCTGAATACGCATAGATTCTATCAATGCTAATGCTTCGCTTGCCAAAAGCTCTATATCTTTATGACTTTTCGGATTCAATGAAGCATAATTTATTGCAGGCAAAGTCAAATCGAAATCATCTTTTGCCAATGCTCTTCTTAGGTCCCCATCGCTTAACAGCGCTATTAATTTTTCATTTTTATCTACTATTAGCACAGTGCCAAGCTTGCCTTCGTTCATTACTACAATGGTGTCTTTGAGCGTTGTATTATCTTTTACGATAGGCAGGTTGTTTGTGCGCATAATATCTTTGACTTTGATAAACAACCTTTTGCCCAGGCTTCCTCCCGGATGAAAAGAGGCAAAATCTTCTTGCTTGAAACCTCTGCGATGCATCAGGGCAACTGCCAATGCATCCCCCATTGCCATTGTAAGCGTAGTGGATGTAGTCGGAGCAACTCCCAATGGACAAGCTTCTTTGTGAATTTTGATCGGGATCACCAAGTCGGCATATCTGCCTAGTGTAGATTCTTTCGAAGCAGTCATACCGATAAGAGGAATATCTAAACGTTTGATATGAGGCAATATCTTGGCAAGCTCTTCGCTCTCACCGCTATAACTAATTGCAAGTACAGTATCGCCGGAGCCTATCATCCCAAGATCGCCATGCAGTGCTTCGGTAGGATGCAAAAAAAACGAAGGCGTGCCCGTGCTTGCAAATGTAGCAGCCATTTTTGCTCCTACAAGTCCTGATTTTCCAACTCCCGCTATAACCAGCTTTCCTTTTGTTGACAAGATAAGCTCGACTGTTTGCACAAAAGCATCATCAAGCATTTGAGAAGCTTTTTCTAGCGCATAAGCTTCTGTAAGAAGTGTGTCTTTGGCAATTTCTAGCAAGTTCATAGCAATCCTTTAGATTATAAAAATAGTCGGTATGATAAGAGGATAGCGCTTTTTGATTTTAATAACATGCTTGCGTACAGCATTTCGTATCTCATTTTCTATTGCTTTGTGATCTCTTAGGACTTCCGGTTTCATAGACGCAAGCATGGCTTCTAACAAAACTTCTATATCATTGGTAAATTTTTTCATCTCTCTGCTAGATACCAATCCATGACTTGTTATGATCGGTTTACCTACTATTTTTTGCCCTTCTTGCGAAACTTGAGCTACTATGTTTATGATGCCGTCTTCTGCTAGTTTTTGTCTATCGAGTACTATATCATTTTCGATAGCTATATTGTTTTGGTTGTCTATGTATGTTTTGCCGGTTTTTACAGTTTTGACTTTTTTGATATATTTTGGAGTAATTTCTACTTGATCCCCGTCACTCATAAGAAGTATATTTCTCTCATCAACACCACATGCAACAGCTGTTTTGGCATGTTGTGCTATATGGTTATATTCGCCATGCACAGGCAAGAAAAATTTAGGTTGTACAAGGCGAAGCATAAGCTTTTGTTCTTCTTGGGCAGCATGTCCTGATACATGCATATCTGTTAGGTCTGT
>CAZGNT010000005.1:41634-73033 GCA_964527805.1 uncultured Sulfurovum sp. | reverse complement strand
TGCCACATTGAGAATAACTTCTTTATTATTTTTCCATATCTTTTTTATTATTGTTTGTTTTAATTCTTTGTTTTGTTTCATTTTGTAGCATATTTAATAGATATTTTTGGAGACTTCACGAAAATCTCACGATTGTTATGATACAATGCGATTGTCTAAAATACAAAAAGGATACAATAATGAAAAAATTAACTACTCTTGCAGTTGCTGCATTACTAGGTTTGACTTTGGTTGCTACTACAGCTTCAGCTGATGCATCAAAAGGTCAAAAAATATATTCTAAAAAGCTTAAAGCTCCTTGCGGAATGACAGGTGCAAAATTTGCAGCTAAACATACTCAAGACCAATGGGAATCTATCAAAGGTGCAGGTAAATTTGGCGCAGAAGTGAAAAAAATCTGTCCTAAAGCTGCTGCTGGTTATGATGAAAAATGGACGAATGATCTTTACGATTTTGCTTATGAGTTCGCTTCAGATTCAGGTAACGTACCAAGCTGCTAAGCCATTTTTTACAGATGCAAATGCATCTGTAAAAACCCTCCATATTTTCTACAAAAACTTATAACTTTTATCATTATCGCTTTTTAAATTTTTTTCAATATAATAATATATTATTTATATTAGAAGGAAGACGTATGAAAAGAAGTATATCAGTGTCTATTGCGGTAGCTGCAACGATGGCTTTTGGTGCAGGCAATAGTGATTTAGCTGCCCTAAAAGCAGAAATTGAGGCTTTAAAAAAAGAGGTTGCAGTTCTTAAAGAAGCTAAAACAGAAAATCAAAAAACTAGTTCCGATCTAAAAAAACTTAACCAAAAAGTAAATGAGATCAAAGCTCATGATGCTAATGATAATATCAAATGGGGCGTGGATATCAGAACAGCATCAGATAGTCTCAACTATACAATGGCAGACGGCAGCAAAAAATCCAATGATGCGCTTATGAGTACTAGACTATGGCTAAATATGGCTTATGCGCCTGATACTAATAATATCTTCAAGGGCCAACTTGCTTACAATAAAGCATTCGGTGCTGATTTTGGCGGAATAGCAGGCTCTAGGGGCTGGGGCATGGATACGTTTGACTGGGTTACTAACGAAGCTCTTAGTGGCAATGGCCTCAAAGTAAAAGAAGCCTATTGGCTCTATATGGGTGATAGTATAGGAGAAGCAAACATACCTTGGACAGCAAGTGTTGGTCGTCGTCCGTCAACCAATGGTTTCTTGGTTAATTTGAGAGACGATGATAGTGCACAATCACCGCTTGGGCATAATATAAATGTTGAATTTGATGGTGCAAGTGCAGGTGTGAATCTTGAAAATGTTTCAGGAGTCTCTGGAATGAATTTCAAAGTTTGTCTTGGACAAGGAAGCACAAGTGCGACACCAATGTTTGGCGGCCCGGCAAATTATAGCGATGACAACAGTATAGATGACATTACAATGGCCGGATTTATCTTTGTGCCATATGATAACGGCCAATATAGTATAAAAACAAACTATTTTAGAGCATACAATTTACCGGGCATGGTAGACCCAATGGACCCAAGCCAAGGCTTTCAAACTGTCGGGAATATGGATGGCTTGGCAATATCAGGGCTTATTGATGGCATAGGCGAAGACGGAATCCTTGCGGAGACTAAATTGTTTGCATCGTTTGCAGCGAGCAAAACAAATCCGGACGATGGCAAAACTATGCTTGGTTCAAATGATGATAAAACAGGAACTTCTTATTGGCTTGGAGCACAGGTGCCGGTACTTGGCGGAGACTTTGGGGTTGAATTCAACCATGGAAGCAAATATTGGAGATCATTTACATACGGTGAAGATACTATGGCAGGATCTAAACTTGCCGTGCGTGGAGATGCGTGGGAGGCATACTATACCTATCCTATTACAACAGCACTTAGTCTACAAGCAAGATATACTTATATAGACTATGATTATAGCGGAAGCAATGGTTTCTTTGGTGGCGAGGGTGCCCCAATGACCATGAATGAAGCTATTGGAGCAGGCATGGGCGGCATGGTCGTTGACAAAGCAAGTGATCTAAGATTTTACGTTAGATATAGATATTAATTTATCAAATCTTCATCTTTCTGGCAACCGTAAAGGTTGCCTCTTCCCTCCCTACTAAAACAATCTATTTGCTTGATTCTAATCATCAATTTTCTTTGTATAAATTTTGTCCATAATTATTTTTAATACTTCCAAATACTAAAATATTAATATTCATATATTTTTCATTCTTATTTAAGATTATTTCCTTTACCATGGTAATGTATATTTATACTAGTTTAAAAAGGGAAGAAAACAATGAAGAAGAGTATAACGCTGTCTTTGGCAGTAATGACAACAATGGCATTTGGTGCTAGTAATAGTGATTTAGCCGCAATGAAAGCGGAGATAGCAGCTTTAAAAGCGGAAGTTGCTGCCATGAAAGGCGCAAAAGCAGATAGCGGCGATTCTAGTTCTGCGATAGCAAAACTTACGCAAAAAGTAAATGAGATCAAAGAACACGATGCTAATGATAACATCAAATGGGGTGTGGATTTGAGAACAGCAGTGGATAGCCTCAACTATAAAATGGCTGATGGCAGTAAAAAATCCAACGATTCGTTATTGACAAATAGATTGTGGCTAAACATGGCTTACGCACCTGATGCTAACAATATCTTTAAAGGACAATTGTCTTACAATAAAGCATTCGGCGCTGATTTTGGCGGTAATGGTACTGGAGCTATGCCGCGCGGTTGGGGAATGGATACATTTGATTGGATAACAAATGAATCATTGACCGGCAATGACTTGAAAGTCAGACAAGCTTACTGGCTATATATGGCAGACAAGATGGGCGAAGCTGAGATACCATGGACCGTGAGCTTTGGTAGAAGGCCGTCAACAAACGGTTTCTTGGCAAATCTTAGAGACGACGATGAAGCTCAATCACCTCTTGGGCATATCATCAATGTCGAGTTTGACGGGGCAAGTGCGAGCGCAAATCTGGGCAATGTTACAGGTGTTCCAGGAATGTCATTTAAGCTTTGTCTAGGCCAAGGCTCAACAAATGCTACTCCTATGTTTGGCGGAAGCACTAATTATACAGACGATGAAAATGATATCGATGATATCATGCTGGCCGGGTTTATCTTTGTGCCATATGATGACGGACAATTCATAGTCAAAACTACAGCATTTAGAGCATTTGACCTGCCTGGATATAATGGGGTAAATATGATGGAAGCCATGTCCGGCATGGATATGAACGCGGATGGCGCAATTGGTAAAATGAGTCAAGCCGGAGATATTGACGGAGCTGCAATTTCTGTACTTGTCGACGGTATAGGTGATGATGGCATACTATCTGAAACTAAACTGTTTGGATCTTTTGCCATGAGCAGAACGAATCCAAAAGGCGGTCTTGATGCAGATATGATGCCGTATAATATGCTAGGTTCTTCAGATAGTAAAACAGGAACTTCTTATTGGCTCGGAGCTCAAGTACCGGTACTTGGCGGGGATCTTGGATTAGAGTTTAACCACGGAAGCAAATACTGGAGACCGTTTGACTATGGCGAAGACACCATGGCTGGATCTAAACTAGCGGTTAGAGGTGACGCGTGGGAAGCGTACTATACATATCCTATAACACAAGCTCTTAGTGCGCAACTCAGATATACTTACCTAGACTATGACTACTCAGGAAGCAACAACTTCTTTGGTATGGACGGTACTCCTATGACTATGGAGGAGGCAAATATGATGCATATGGGCGGCATGGTCGTTGATAAAGCAAGTGATCTAAGATTTTACGTAAGATATAGATTCTAATTTACCATTTGTTGGTTCTCAAATTTGGAGCTAAGCTCCAAATTAGGTCTTCAGCAGACGGCTCTAGTGGCTAGCCACTCTTTTTAAAGATTTCTAATTACTATATTCTTTCGCCTGCGGGCGGGAGAATATGATTTGTCTGAGTATCCGATGGGATGTTGAGATGAGTTTGTAGTCTTTATATATTTAGTTTTATTATCTATCTTTCCTATCACTTTTTAGATAAGCAACAAATAAATATGCCATTCTTAACTTTTCTTTTTATAAAGAAAAGTAACAAAAGAAAATCGTCATCGTAAGCAAATCGCGACGCACTAATTCTGCGACTGCGCTTGAATTCGTGCTGCTTTCAAGGATGCATACAATGACATTGATTTATTATATATTTTGTCGTCCCTGTGTATGCGGGGATCCATAAAATGCAATATAAATTCGTATTTTGTAATTACAAAATGCCCATTTGCGCCAAAAGATTTCTCGTGATCTCTTGATAATAGCCTTTTTGGATACTGTCATCTGTCACAACGGCAGGTTTACCGGCATCTGAGGTTTCTCTGATCGCCATTGTTAACGGGATCTTGCCGAGTAACGGCACGTTGTATTTGGATGATATCATTTCTCCACCGCCTGAGCCAAAAATATCATATCTAGCTTTGGTATCAGGAGCTATGAAGTAGCTCATATTTTCTACGATCCCGCCAATAGGCACCCCTATGTCTTTGAACATCATAACAGCGCGGCTTACATCATCAGTTGAGATGGCTTGCGGTGTTGTGACTATCACACTTGTAGAAATAGGCAATTCTTGAGCCATAGTCAGTTGTATATCCCCGGTGCCCGGAGGCATATCTATAACTAAAAAGTCAAGCTCTCCCCAAGCGACATCTTCTAAAAATTGAATGAGTGCAGAAACTGCGACTGAGCTTCTCCAAACAAGCGGTGTGTCGCTTTTTGGGGTAGTAAGCCCAACGCTCATGAGCTTGATCCCATAATTCTCGCTTGGTATCATTTTGTCCTCATCGTTCCATTGAAGCTTTTCTTCATTAACGCCTATCATTCTAGGAGTATTGGGCCCATAAACATCAGCATCCAAAAGCCCTACTTTGTATCCAAGTTGGGCTAGTGCAACCGAAAGGTTTACGCTGACAGTACTCTTGCCCACCCCTCCTTTGCCGCTAGTTACCGCTATGATATTTTTAGCATAAGCAGCACGATTGTTTGGTTTGTTGGTATTGCCATAATTAAGTGACGGTTTTTTATTTGCCAAAAATGCAATATCAATTGATTTAAAATCATTTTTCAATACATCATGTATCTGGGATTCGATAGATTCAAAAACCGATTCATTTGCAATGGTTAGTTCGATCCGTACACTCTCGCCCTTTGGTTCGATTTTTTGAATTGTTTTAAGCGAGACTATATCTTTGCCTAAGCCGGGATAGATGACGACTCCGAGCCTTTTTTCTATAAATCTTTTATTCATGGTTTACCATTTCTCGCTTTATGAGCAGATCGGTAGCCTTGGCTTTTTGAAGCCATGCTGAAATTATTGGACGTGCATGCGGATGATTGTTGCCAAGCTCTGTGTATTGCATCGCTCTATGTTTGATAAATACAGATATGGCAGCAAAAAGATCTTTTGTTTTATTGTCTTTTTTGGCATCACCCAGCAGCTTGGAGAGTAGAATATTCCTCTCTTTGAGCGGCAGATCATAGCCTATGGCTTTGCCAAGCTGCACGATATCATATGAAGATATATAGATGCCGCTATGAAATAAGGAGAGTAGTTGTTTTTCAAGTGTCTCATATTCGCTTTGTCTGTCTTTGAATTTTGGTTTCATTGTCTCATCCCTAATTTGATCTCGGCAGCCTTGGAAACATTGACATCCTCGTCGTCTATCATAGATAATAAAACTTCTTTAGGTGTAGATGGATTTTCTGCTACTCTAAGACGTACCATTTTGTCGCTATCATTGGCTAATACGTTAAGTAGTTTCACTGGAGTATTTGGATTGCCGGATAATCCGTCTCTGACTATCTTCTCATCAGAAAATAATTTATTTAGAATAGATGATGGGGTATTTGGGTTGGTGGCCACCAAGGCTCTAACCAAATTGATATCATCATTTGCTAATTTTTCTAATATATCTACGGGTGTAAAATGATTTTTTGCTACCGCCCATCTGCTTCCCATATCAGATACGCTGCTTAAGTCCCTCAAAAGAGCTGTCATTTCGTCACTTTTGCCCTGTTCTTTGTCGTATACGCTGCATTTGCGAGATATATTCATGGCTACCATACCTATAATTTCATTATTATCTTTGAAAGTGTCAAATATCTCTCTTACAGCATGGATAGGTAATTCTCCTTGGGATAATGCCTCTACAGCTTCTTCGTAATTCATAATAGTTGCCTTTTTATAACAATTTTGTATGAATATAGCATATTTGGGCTAAAAGAGGTTAAAATATAACAAAATATATTCGTTTATATAAATTAAAAAGTATCTATATGTGCTTTTATCAAGAAAATGATTTAAAATGATGAGACGTTTTGATAAAAAAAATATAAAAACACGTATTTTCATATAAGTAAAGCGTATTTTATAATTATAATTTTTTTTTAATTTTATTTAAGCATATCTTCTTATAATGATAAATACATAACACTATTATTGGTTATCGGAGTGATACTATTATAGACAGTTAGAAAAGTTATAAGGAGAATTTATGAAGAGAGTTGCAAGCGTTGTTTTGATGAGCAGTGTACTTGCTGTAAGTTCACTCTATGGTGCACCTATACAGCTTATTGAGCCAACAGAAGCACTAAAACTTATTGGCAATAAAGATGTTATTTTTGTTTCGGGAGATGATCCTGATATCTACACTAATAACCATATTAAAGGTTCAGTAGAGATGTATGCACACCATTTGCATCATTCAGACATAATGGGGAATATGCATTGCGCACCACTTTATAATTGCCCAAAAGAAGCACAAGAATATATAAGAAGCAAGGGCATAAGAAATGATCAAACGATTATTGCGTATGACAATTACCGCGGGCCAAATGCGACTGGAGTATATAGTTTTTTTGAAAGCTTTGGACATAAAAATGTAAAACTTTTAAACGGCGGCTTTGACGGAATTAAACAAGTAGATCCATATCAACAAAAACATGATGCATTGAAAAAAGAGAAAAAAGCAATTAAAGATCAAATAAAAGAGGCCAAAAAAGCTAACAAGGATGCCGAAGTAGCAAAACTGGAGGCTACAGAGAAATCTTTGACATCTCAAATGGAAGCGCTTATGCCAAAACTTGCCATACAACCTGGAGAAGAACCAAAGCATACGCCTAGCAATTATGTGATCGACCAAAAAGCTATTAATACAAAATACATCGCAGATAAACATGAAGTGAAAAAAGCAGTTGATGATATCATGAAAAATGGTAACAAAAGTAAATTTGCCGTAATAGACACTAGGAGCATGGAAGAAATTATCGGTGAGAAAAAAATGGATAATGTTGCTAGGGGCGGACATATACCGGGAGCAAAATTTATTGAGTGGAAAAACATTACAGACGAAGAAAAAACAAGATCGTTCAAGCCTAATACAGATATGCAAAAAGTATTTGACAAAGCAGGGGTCAGAAAAGACCAAACAATATATGCTTATTGCCAAGTTGGTGCCGGAAGAGGATCTCACATCATTTCTGCGCTTCGCAACCTAGGGTATCAAAACGTAAAAGTATTTACCGGCAGTTGGGATACATGGGGTAACGATATGAATTTACCAATCAGAAGATAAGAGGAATTATAAATGACAAAAATAATGACAAATGAAAAAAGACGAAATTTTTTGAAATTTTCCGGTGTAACTGCGGCTATGGTTGCGTCGCAAGGTGCTCTTTTTGCTAAAACCGACGTCATGAAAGTCGAAAACGGCAAAGAGGGGTATCCAAATACTACTTATACAGAAAATATGTATCGCAACGAGTTTGGATTTATCCGCGGAAACACAGAAGATACCGGTTTTGCCTATCACTGTGTAAACTGTCAAGGGAACTGCGCGTGGGAGATATGGTCGCACAATGGTGTAGTTACTCGAGAAAACCAATCAGCAAGATACCCATCGATCAACCCTAAAATACCTGATTTCAACCCAAGAGGATGCAACAAAGGCGTACAACACTCTCAAATCATGTATGAAAAAGATAGAATTCTTTATCCAATGAGAAGAGTCGGGCAACGAGGAGAAGGCAAGTGGCAAAGAATTAGCTGGGATGAAGCAGCTAATGAAGTAGCACAAAAAATTTGGGATGTAATGACCGATCCAGCCAAGGGGCCGGATAAATTAATGGTGCACGCTGGAACAGGATTGCTCACAGAAGGTAGACGCGGCGGTCCTCTAAGATTTTCTACGATGCTAGGATCTAGCCGTATTTACCCGTCTTCTTATCTTGGGGATATGTTCTCTGGTGCTGCTGTAGCATATGGCGAAGGAAATGTCGGTTGTACTTATGACTTTATGTACAATGCAGATACAGCGATCTTTTGGGGAGGTAACCCGTCGGTTTCAAGAATTCCTGATGCTCACTTCGTATGGGAAGGAAAATATAATGGAGCCAAGGTCATAGTAATTACTCCTGAGTTTAATGCATCTGCCAAATCAGCTGATGTTTGGATACCGGTAAAAGCAGGCGCTGATAATATTTTGGCTGCTTCTGTAATACACGAGATATTAAAAGAGAAGTTGTACAAACCTGAATTTATGAAAATCTTTACGGATCTTCCATTTTTGGTTATTAAAGATACAAAAAAACTTCTTAGACGCAGTGATGTAGAAAAAGCAAAAAACCCGGAAGATGCAGAAAAGTATCATGAAGAGTTTTATGTCATGAACAAAAATACAGACGAAATAGCTCTTATGCCGGGAACCGAAGGAAGTGCGCATAAATCTATTCGTATAGCAGAACTGGGCATAGATCCTGAACTTGAAGGAGAATGGGATGTAGAACTATTGAATGGCGATGAAGTAGAAGTGACTACCGTATTTGAAATGCTCAAAGAAAATATAGAGAAATTCTCGCCTGAAGAGACGCAAAAACTTACAGGAGTTCATCCAGATACCGTAAAAATGCTAGCACGTGATATTGCACTTCCAAAAGTAGTGTCAATTACTACCGGATTTTCACTGAATAAATATTTCAATGGATTGATGAGTGTATGGAATATCTCTTCTATTTGCGGCCTTACAGGACGTCTTGGGCCGTACGGCGGACTAAATACAGAAAATGAATTTAAACTCTCAGGCCTTGATGTGCTAGCAGGGTTTGGCGGTAAGTATGCAGCCAGATTTGGTTCGGGGTTTGTCGGAGAGTTTGTATTTGGCGACGGGATGAAGACGTTTGATAAATATTTCTCTGATGAAGATGTCAAAAGAGCACAAAACGGTATGGGTAAAAAAGAGTATATGCAGATCATTTCCGCGATGCTTGAAAAAGGAAAGCTGGGCAAGGCTAATAATGACAGCAAACACGGAAATGTGGCTAAACCATGGTGGGAGCCTGAAGTTTGTCTAGTAGTAGCAGACTCCAAGTTTAGAAGAAACAAAGGCGCTGATTATCGTGAAGCATTCTTTAAGAAAATCTCATACTTTGCTTATGCGGATTATCGCATGAGTGAAACAGCAGTTTATTCCGATCTGCTTTTGCCGGCAAAATCACACTATGAGGTTTGGGACCTAAGAACCAGCCCGGGCTATCATAGATTTACCAATTTGGCTCAGCCTGTAGCAAATATGAAGCCGGTAGGCGAAGCTATGGATGAGTGGAGCATGATGGCACTTATCGCTAAAAAACTAGAAGAGATAGCCAATAAGCCGGAAAATATCTCAAAAGCAAAAGTAAAAGATGATAAAAGATATGCCAAACCTGGCTATCACGATTTGTCAATAGTATATAAAGAGTTTACAAATACAGACGAAGAGTCAGAAGCTGCTATGGAACCGTATTTGGGAACAGACAAAATGGCAGTTGATGCAGCATTAGAAAAATGTGATCAATATGAAGGCTGGACTGCAGAAAAAATGTACAAAGCAGGCGGATTCTTGCAGCTAAATGAAAAAGCCGGCAAAATGTCGCCTTTGTATTCAGATAGACCATATAATACTTTCGAAAATATGCTATATAAATTTGAAAGATTTGAGACGCTATCGGGCAGACAAACTTTCTATGTAGATCATGATCTGTATATTAAAATGGGTGCACATACAAATACAGCAATGGAAGGTATCAGACCGATAGATCCTAAAAAATATCCGTTTGTACTTATGACACCGCATGC
This sequence comes from uncultured Sulfurovum sp., assembly GCA_964527805.1. Classification (GTDB taxonomy): domain Bacteria; phylum Campylobacterota; class Campylobacteria; order Campylobacterales; family Sulfurovaceae; genus BN30871. The sequence goes on along the minus strand of CAZGNT010000005.1, from coordinate 62,858 downwards.
TAGATGGTCTATTCACTCTAACTATAAAGCGAGCAGAATCTTGCAAAGACTTCAAAGAGGCGGCGTGCCATATGGCCACATAAATCGTGAAGTGGCAAAAATAAAAGGCATAAAAGACGGCGATATGCTTAAAGTCTCGAATACGCTTGGAGAATTTTATGTTATGGCAAAAGTTTCTAGCTCATGCCCGCCTGATGGTTTGGTAATGGAGCATGGTTGGGAACCATATATGTATAGATATAACAAAGGACACAATGAGTGTGTACCAACTTCACTAAATCTCCTCGAGATGGCCGACGGATGGGGACATTTGAAATTTGGCGGTCTTTGGGACGGAAACCAATATGCGTATGACGGCGCAGTGAATATAGAGAAAGCGTAAGGAGAAGATTGATGTCAAAAAGACAATTAGCAATGGTTATGGATCTAAATAAATGTATAGGCTGCCAAACTTGTACAGTTGCATGTAAGACCCAGTGGACCAACAGAAACGGCCGTGAGTATATGTACTGGAATAATGTTGAAACTTATCCTGGAGACGGATATCCAAAAAAATGGATGGAGCTTGGCGGCGGATTTGACGCGGCAGGTGATCTCAAAGAAGGAGTAATCCCGAATATCGAAGCTGATTACGGTGTGCCTTGGGATTTTAGCTATGATGAGATAGCTACATTTAATTTCCGTGAAAACAATCCGACAGCTGCTTTTCATGCAGACAGCACTCCTACATGGGGTCCAAACTGGGATGAAGATGAAGGAGCCGGGAATTTCCCAAGCGACAACTACTTCTTTTATCTGCCTAGAATTTGTAACCATTGTACAAATCCGGGATGTCTTAGCGCATGCCCAAGAGATGCGATATTCAAAAGAGATGAAGACGGCGTAGTGCTTGTGGATTTGGACAGATGCCAAGGATATCGCTATTGTATAGCAGGATGTCCTTATAAAAAAATATATTTTAACTCTAAAATATCTAAGAGTGAAAAATGTATCTTGTGCTTTCCTAGAATTGAGCAAGGCTTGCCGCCTGCATGTGCACAGCAATGCGTAGGCAGAATCAGATTTGTCGGCTTCCTTGATGATGAAGAAGGACAAGTTCATAAATTGGTACACAAGTACAAAGTCGCATTGCCTCTAAGAAGCGATTATGGTACACAACCGAATGTTTATTATATTCCTCCTACAGAAGCCCCGGCAAAATTTGATGCTCAAGGCAAAATAATAGAAGGAAGCCAAAGGGTGCCAATGAAAGAGCTTGAAACCTTGTTTGGCAAAGATGTGCATGCGGCCATTAAAACCATAAAAGCAGAAAAAGACAAAAGAGCAAAAACAGGTGAAAGCGAATTGATGGATCTTCTTATAGCTTACCATCACGAAGATATGTTCAGACTTGATGCTAATTATTATCAAGATGTAGCAAAAGCTAAAGGCGCAAATCCATTGGCGCCGATTGACAGCCGTTATGCAAAAGGTAAATTTACCAAAGAAATTCATTTCAAGGCACACGCATGAAAACTATAATAAAATTATTGATCATAGCTGGCGCAGCAACGGCTACATATGCTAAAGCCCCGGCTTCTGCGACCGCAGAGAACCTTATAAATGCCCAAAGGGTATCAAATATAAATGTAGCAAACATCTCTCCATCCGATAGCGTTTGGAGAAATGCAAAAACAGCAGATGTGGTCCTTTATCCGCAGACTACTATCAAACTAAACGATGCAAAAGCAAATGCGGCAAATAAAGACAATAAGGCTATCATAGCTCAAGTGTCTGCCGTATATAATAATTCAGCGGTTGCATTGAAAATAAGCTGGAGCGATCCTACTCAAAGCGTACAAAGTGGCAATGTATCAGACGTATATCCGGATGGTTTTGCAATGCAAGTACCAGTTAGCTTTAGTGATCCGAAAAAATTGCCATATATCGGTATGGGCAGCGAAGGAAGACCGGTGCTTGTGCATTTGACCAAAGCCACAAGCGTACATTATGAGCCAAACGGCAATGGCGATGTAGAACATCAAGTAAGTCCTCATAATACACATGCTTTTGGCGATGATCTGAAAAATTATCATGATAAAGTGAACAAGCTTGGCAAACAAGCATATACTCGTTCATTCGTATCAGAAGGATTTCGCTCTATGACAGAGCTGAAAGACGGCAGTGACAAGTTTGGAATGAAAATGACATATGATGCTGCAAGCAAAAGATGGACCGGCGTAGTAGCAAAACAGCTTAAAGACAGCGCGGCAGATCTAAGCAAATACGGTGCATTGCCCGTATCGTTTGCTATCTGGGATGGTGCTAAATATAACCGTGGCGGTGTTAAAAGCTTGTCTACCTGGCTTGCTGTGAAACTTCAAGGCAAAGCAGGCGGTGATGCACTGGTAAAAGAGTTGACCTCTAAACCAACAGGAGATGCAAAAGCAGGACAAGCCCAAGTAGAAGCAATGTGTGCGAGTTGTCATACTTTGAGTCCTTCAAAACAAGCAGCCTCACCTTTTATGGCACCAAGTTTAAAAAATATAGGCGGATATTCAACCAATGCTTATCTTGCTGAATCGATCAAAGATCCAAATGCAGTTGTTGTAGCCGGATATAATAGAAATGCCCACAAAGGCTTTGCATGGTACAACGTAGATGCAAAAACAGGCAAAAGAACATCTACGATGCCACCGATGATGAGCGATGATAAAAGTATTAATGATGCCGTTGCATATCTTAAAACCCTAAAAGCGGAGGTAGCAAAATGAAAAAATTAGTTTTAGGAATAGCCCTTGCCGCATTAATGTTAACAGGGTGTAGTAAAAAAGAGAGCAAGGAGCACAATGCTTCTGCTGAGGCAAATTTTACAGTTGAAAAACAAGGCTTTTTGACCACCAAATGGTGTGCCGAGCAAGGTATGTTCGCTGATTGCCGCATGGAGAGTATCGTATGCGGAGAAGGCGAATGCAATCAAAAATGGGAATTTGGCGATAAAGAAAAAATGGAACTTGTGCTTTATGTACATGATGATTTGAAATATTATGAACTTGATATAGCCAAGCTTGGACATGAAGTGCCGGAATTGCTTGAAACGGCTATTAACCGTGATCAAGTTACCATAAAAGGAGATTTTGGCGATGGCAACAAAAGCATAGTTGCTACAGCGTTTGAAGCTCCGCCACCGCCAACAAAGTCTTTCTTTAAGGGTTGTCTGTAACTCTATTTTCTTCCCCCGATACGGGGAGGTAAAATTACTAACAATGCACAAGATTGTTGTGTATTGTTAGCGATTTTTTGGATAGATTAAACTATTTTGGGGTATGCTACAGCAAATTTATACAGGAGTTGTCGTGGACAATAAGATCAGAGCTTATATATATGCTTTTTTATCACGGGTATTTAGCTCTCATATAGACAAAAAACTACTTAATGAGCTGCAAGGCAATGTGGAATTGCTTAATACTATCGGCGATGAAGCAACATCTTATTTGCAAAGCGCAAATGAAGAAGAACTTTTAGAAGAGCTTAATGTCGCATTTCATTCTTTGTTTGTTATGAACAACCATCCCATTGAGTCTGCAGCAATGGATGCCAAAAACGAGATCTTGGTAGGATTGCAAAATCCGGTCATGCAATTTTATGTAAATCACGGATATGATCTTAATCTTGCTGCGTCTTCTTTGCATGTGCCTGACCATATAGCTATTGAGTTTGGATTTATGCAAAATCTTATATTGCAACGAGACACAACCGCGCAAATAAAATTTTATCGAGAACACCTGCTAGCATGGGTTCCACAATATTTACTGGCAATTAAAGAGATGAGCGATAATCCGTTTTATAAAGATCTATGTGATTTTTGTATCGATTTTATGCTGGATGACTATAGTAATCTTTGCGTAGAGGAAGATAATGAGCTTGCTTAGTCCTGCAAATACCATCAAGATAGAGCCGCTTCGTTGCTTGCGCATAGAGCATGTCAGCAATGAGTGTTCAAATTGCATAGATTCGTGTCCGACAGAAGCTATAGGATTGTCAACGTCTAGAAGGATATCGCTTGAGAGTACAAAATGCATAGGCTGCATGGCATGCATTGGAGCATGTCCAACTGAGACATTTGTTTATCCGGATTTTGACCCGGCAGTTTTTGTATTGCAAACCGGCATAAAAAAAGATATTACACTTTCATGCAAAAACAACAATACTTGTCTTAGTATATTCAATAGTGAAAATCTTATCTCTCTTGGTTTGCGCCATAACAGTGTAGGCTGCGATATGTCACTTTGTGCTGAGTGTGATATGAATCCAGGCACACAGACTGAAAAAATCATAACAGAACACATAAATGAAGCAAATAGATTTTTGCAAGCGGTGGGAAAACCGTCCATCGCCATAAGCAAAGAGCAAAATAAATTATCCAGGAGAGAGGCTCTATTCTCTTTTGTAAAAGATGTCAACACTTTGCGTAATGAAGAGTCGTTTGATGAAGTTTTTGATCCTAAAGAGACATTGCCAAAATCCAGGGTTGTTTTACAAAATTCACTTAAGCTTGCCATAGAGGAATTGCCGCCAGAGCCTATAAAAGAAAAATTGTCGTTTATTGCCCATAAAAAGATAGATTTTATTTCATGTGATAATTGTGGGGATTGTATACAGTTTTGTCCGACAAAAGCATTGCTGTATAGCAGCGATAAGACAAAGATCTTATTTCAACCGCTTCGTTGTATAGCTTGTGGCATATGCGATGATGTATGCAAGCCAAAAGCTATTAGCAGCGATAATGAGCTAGATGTTGTGACATTGGCATTTAACCGCGCGGAACTGCTTATAGAACATCATTTTGCCGTATGCAGCGAGTGCAGAGTAAGTTTCCCTCAAAAAGGAAACGAGACCGTCTGTAAAAGATGTGAAGATTTTGTAAGCAGCCATTCTGACATGTTCGCGCTGGCAAGGGATATATAAATATCAAATGTCAGATCAATATGCATTTAACATCATCGACATTAGAGACAAAATTACAAAAAATTGATTTGATTAAAAAATTAATATTTTTTAGTATCTTTGCATCTATTGCATATATTTTTGGCTATCCAGACGGAGGAAAGTTGATTGTCATTGGATGCTTTATTGTGTTATTTGGTTTTTGGAGTAAATGGAAATACCAATGGGTAATTGATGGTAGTGAATACATCATAGAGGCTTTTGAAATAATAGAAAAAAAAACAAATGAGAAGCCAGAAGAATTGACAACCAAAGAACTTTGGCGTCTCAGTAACAAAAGAATATTTTCTTGGATTGGGCCGTTCCATTTCAAAATCGGTGCAGCTATTGTAATTATTGGCATTATTTTACTCATTATTAAATAAGAGGAAACACAAGGATAACAATCAAACAAATATTGAAAAAGCGGATCAAATAGCAGGATATTTAACAAATATTGGATTAATTATACCAAAATCTGCTGGTGTATATGTAGATTTTCTTTCAGCCAATCCAGCTGTATTAACAAGCATAGGGGTGTTGGTTGATAAGATGCATGACGGCACTGCCGGTGAACATGATTATGTACATGCGTTGACAAGTTTGGGCGGTGTGGCTATGGGGGTTATGGAATTGACCGTAATAGCTGGAATCTTAGCTATTGGAGAAGGTCCCCTTTTAGCAATTGGTTTAGGCCTCGCAGCATTAGATTATGCCGATGAACATAACTATGACCCTACTGAAATAAAAGATGATCTGTCTCAAAAACTAGATACGCTTAATGATATGCTAAAAGAAAGCGGTGATTTGCTCAATAGCTCACTAGATGGCATGTCGCCAAATATCAATGATTTGTTCAATGACTCCAAAAGCACTGACAGTTCCCATATCTCGCCTCTCGTTCTAGATTTTGATGGTGACGGGATAGAGACATTCGGTATTTCAGCCGAAACTCATGTGGTATTTGACCATGACGGAGATGGTATCAAAAATGGTACCGGCTGGGTGAAGAGCGATGACGGGATATTGGTTCTTGATAGAAATGGCAATGGAACTATTGATGACGGAAGTGAGTTGTTTGGCGTATATACACAAGTGGATGGAGCAAATGCCCAAAACGGTTTTGAAGCTTTGACGGCAGAAGATACAAATAGTGATGGCAAGATTGATGCCAATGATACAAACTTTTGCAATGTCAGGGTTTGGAGGGATATAAGCAAAGCAGCTTGATATTAAAAAAATATAAATAAAATTAGATAATCATTATGTATAATTATTGAAGTTAAATTTTAAGAACAAGGAGAGAGAATGAAACCATTTATTTTAGTAATTTTAGGTGTTAGTTTAATCCTATTACAGATATATATAGAAATTCATATGAGAACAGATGATAAGTATGTTACAAAAAAAAGTACTGAAACTATTATTCAAGAGCTTGAAGAAAAAAGAAAAAGTGAAGGAAAACTTAATTTATGGGATTCTCATAATCTAAGTACAAGAGTTTTTATTCAAAACAGGATGCTTGGCAAAATAGGTGTAATACTAATTGGTATTGGAATTATTTTAGAAATAATGTTTTAATAATAGTGGATAAAGAAAATGGAAACAGAAAATAGCAACATACAAAATGCCAAAGAATTAGTTGAAAGATTGCAGCTTTTGGGGATGATACTAGGTCCACAAAAGTATTATAGTCAATTTCTTGCTTCAAATGCTGGATTAGTAACAAGTTTGGGCGATTTGATAGACAAGATAGACAACGGCACAGCAACAAAAAATGACTATATTGATGTCATAAAAGATATTGCTGCAATCGGTGTTAGTACTACCGGATTACTTGCTTTAGCAACCGGAGGTACATTGTCATTAGGTATTACAATAGGTATAGGTGTAGGTCTCGCAGCATTAGATTATGCCGATGAACATAACTATGACCCTACTGAAATAAAAGATGATCTGTCTCAAAAACTAGACACACTTAATAATATGCTAAAAGAAAGCAGTGATTGGCTCGATAGTTCACTAGACGATATGTCATCAGACATCAACGACTTGTTTAATGACTCCAAAAGCACTGACAGTTCCCACATCTCGCCTCTCGTTCTAGATCTTGATGGTACCGGCTGGGTGAAGAGTAATGGCGGGATATTAGTTCTTGATAGAAATGGCAATAACAAAAAAGCGAATAATCAAAACTTCAAGAATACAAGAAAAGTAGCGTGATGACGATGCTAGAAGTAAAATTACGAAAGATAGATAGGCTTAAGCAATTACATATTCTAGTTTGGTGATTATATAATTTAGGTTTAAAGAATATCAAGTTGCTAATTATATATCGATTGTTTGGCTTGTTCTCATCTCTACCGAGGCGAGAACAAATAATATGAGTATTTATTACAATCCTGCAGCAGTGATAGCCTCAGCCTGGGCATGAGCTATAAGAGGGTCGATTATAAGCTTTAGATTGCCGTTTTCCATAACATCGTCAAGAGCATATATTGTAAGCCCTATACGGTGATCGGTTATACGGTTTTGCGGATAATTGTATGTGCGAATTTTTTCAGAACGATCTCCTGAGCCGACTTGAAGTTTGCGCGCTGCAGATGTTTCGTCTAGCTGCTTTTGCATCTCTTGCTCGTAAACTCTGGCTTTTAATACCTTCATAGCTTTATCGCGGTTTTTGTGCTGTGATTTTTCATCTTGGATGGCCACAACTATACCTGTAGGAATATGCGTAAGCCTTACAGCAGAATCTGTCGTATTAACCGATTGTCCTCCGCATCCGCTAGATCGGTAAACATCCATCTTGATCTCATTTGGCTTGATATCTACTTCAACGTCATCTACTTCAGGAATGACAGCTACGGTTATAGCTGAAGTGTGTACACGGCCTTGCGTTTCGGTATCGGGCACTCTTTGTACCCTGTGCGTGCCTGCTTCATATTTGAGTTTGGAGTAAACACCGTTTCCTTTGATCTGAAAAATAAGTTCTTTATATCCGCCAGCAGTGCCTTCGCTGCTGCTGACAAGTTCAACTTTCCATTTCATCTGTTCGGCGTAACGCATATACATTTTAAACACATCAGCTACAAATAGTGCACTCTCATCCCCGCCGGCACCGGCACGAAGCTCGACAAATATATCTTTGTCATCGTTTTTATCTTTTGGGATCATGAGGATCTTGATCTCTTCTTCTAAGGAAGACAGGGTCTCTTCGAGCATCGGAAGTTCTTCTTTGGCAAGTTCGCCAAGTTCTGGATCAAAGATCAGTTCTTTGTTATCATTGATGGCTTGCAATGTTTCTAGATAGTGTTTGGCTTTTTCTACCAAAGCGGCTATAGAAGATTGCTCTTTGCTAAGGTCCGTCATGCGTTTAATGTCATTGCCGATATCAGGAGAGCTTAAAAGCGTGCTAATTTCGTTGTATCTGTCTATAAATGGAATAAGTTTGTCTTGAAACATATATATATGCTTTGGATGAAAGTTGTGAAGTTGGGCGAAACTGCTTACGCAGCTTCGATAGCGTTGACCATTTTATGGAGACGGCTGATTTTTCTAGAAGCAGTTGGTTTTTTGATGAAACCTTTGCTTACCATAGAGTGAATTTGTTGGTTTGCTACTTTAAAAGCTTCTGTTGCAGCTGTTTTATCCGCCGCTGCTACTGCCTCAAGAACCGCTTTTGTAATGTTTTTGATTCTTGTTCTATAGTATCTGTTTCTTTCAGTTTTCACTGCAGTTTGCAAAATTCTTTTTTTTGCTGACTTATGGTGTGCCATGTCATTTTCCTTAATGTTAATCTTTTGGTATGGGTAACTATAGTTACATAGTAAGTTCGCGAATTTTATCCAAAGCAATATTAAATATTGATTAAACCTGTGTTTTTAGGCTAGAATAAAGCGTTTTAATCAAAATTTTGGCTACAATTATTGCCAAATTATATAACAGAATATATTAAAAGGATTCAGAGTGTCGCTTTTTGGAACAGACGGGGTACGTGGCAAAGCAGGTAAAAAAATTAATGCTTTTGATGTTATGAAATTGGCAATGGCAACAGGGATATATTTTAAGCCTATTTCCAAAACAAACAGGATCTTGGTCGGAAAAGATACGCGAAGAAGCGGCTATATGGTTGAAAATGCTCTTGTTTCAGGATTGACAGCTGTAGGATTTGATGTGGTACAAATAGGGCCTATGCCTACTCCTGCTGTCGCCTTTTTGACTGAAGATATGAGATGTGACGCAGGAATTATGATATCGGCAAGCCATAATCCTTTTTATGACAATGGAATTAAATTTTTTGATTGCGAAGGAAATAAGCTAGACAAAGAAAAAGAAGCAGCTATTGAAAAAATATTTCATGATGCAGAATTGGTATCTTCGGCGCAAGCAGTGGAAAAATCTATTGGCAAATCCAAAAGAATAGATGATGTAATAGGCCGCTATATAGTGCACATCAAAAACTCTTTTCCAAAACATTTGACGCTGGCAGGCAAAAGGGTGGTCATTGATTGCGCCAACGGAGCCGGATATTTGGCGGGCCCTACGATCTTAGAAGAGCTTGGTGCTGATCTGATAGTTCTTGGCAATGAACCAAATGGTTTTAATATAAATGAAAATTGCGGTGCTATGCATCCGGAATATCTGGCCAAAGCGGTTGTGGAATATCGTGCTGATGTAGGGATAGCGCTTGATGGAGATGCAGATAGACTTGTGATGGTTGATGAAAAAGGCGATGTTATTGACGGAGATAAGCTTATGGGTGTTTTGGCTATTCATTTGCAATCAGAGGGCACGCTCAAAGGTGACGGAATAGTGGCTACAGTAATGAGCAATCAAGGACTAGAAGAATATCTAGCAGATCATAAGCTTGCACTTTATCGAAGCGCGGTCGGAGACAAGCACGTAGTAGAGATGATGCAGGAAAAAGGCATTAATTTTGGAGGAGAGCAAAGCGGCCATATTATATTTAGTGATTATGCCAAAACCGGAGATGGGCTCTCTTCCGCTCTTCAGGCATTGGCTTATTTGGTGCAAAGCGGGCTTAAAGCAAGCGAAGCGTTTAACCCATATGAGTCTTATCCGCAAAAACTAGTTAATTTGGCTATATCAAATAAAAAAGAACTTTCATCCCTTGAAGGGTTTGATGTATTATGCGACAAAATAGAAAAAGCACATATGAGGCACTTGTTTCGTTATTCGGGCACAGAAAATAAAATTCGTCTGCTACTAGAAGGCAAAGATAAAAAAGCATTAGAAGCGATGATGGATGAAGCGCAGGCATTTTTTACAAAGGCACTTGCTTGAAGCGAGAATTGATAATTTTTGTTGCGGCGGCTTTTGTAGTATTTTTTGTAGACCAATATATCAAATCCGTATTTGTAGGCGGCTTTGGTTGGGAAAGTACTTGTATCTCGTTGGAGCTTCATTATAATCGCGGTGTAGCATTTTCTATGTTGGATTTTTTAGGAGATTGGCTCAAGTGGATACAAGTTTTGTTGATAGTATTGCTCGGGTTTTTTATCTTTAAAGAAGGATATCTAAAACAATATGCCATGCCGGCAGGATTGCTCATAGGTGCGGCTTGCGGAAATTTAATAGATAGATTTATCCATGGTGGCGTAGTGGATTACGTCGCATGGCATTGCGGTTTTGATTTCGCAGTATTTAATTTCGCAGATGTCATGATAGATGTTGCTGTCGGATGGTTTTTAATCCATCAGATCTGGTTTGCCAAAGAATCTGCTAGATAGGATACAGATATTTTGTCAATTCATCGTGCACAAGTCCGTTGGATGCCACTATGCTTTTGGAGCCTATATGATATGGCTCACTAGATGAATCACTAACTTTCCCTCCGGCTTCTTGTAATATAATGATGCCTGCTGCAACATCCCAAGGTTTTAGGTCTATCTCATAAAATGCATCCAATTTACCTTGTGCAAGATAGCAAAGATCCAGTGCCGCTGCGCCATATCTTCTGATATCTTGAATATTTGGAAGCAGATCGGTCATACATTTGATGACCCATTCATACTCTATGCCCTTATTGACCTTGGCATATGGGAAACCGGTGCCTATCAATGCTTGCTGCAAATTATCTTGTGAACTGACAGACAATTTTATCCCATTGCAATACGCTCCTTTGCCTCTTTGCGCCCAAAACATTTCATTAAGTATAGGATTATATACGATTCCTGCGATTGGGACGGAGTCTTCCCATATGCCCATGGAAATAGCAAGATGAGGTAACCCATGTATGAAATTTGTCGTTCCGTCAATGGGGTCAATATATATAGCTTTGCCAGATGAGACAATTGTATCATCATGACTCTCTTCACCTACAAGCATATAGCCACTGAAATGTTTTTTGAGTTCCTGCATTAGAAACTGTTCGGTTTGTACATCATATTGGGTTACAAGATCCACTACGCCTTTATGAGAAATATCTTTGTGTGCCGTAAATCCTTCTTTGACGATCTCTCCTGCTTGAAGTGCTATGGATTTTAGTGTTTCTACCATAGGTCAAATAACTATTTTGACAGAAGGATGGTCTTGGAATGCTTTAAAAATTCTATCCCTCTCTTCTTTGGTAGCTACTTCGCAGCTGGCATTATAGCTGTGAAATTTGCCGCCGCTCGAAATATTGCCGCAAGAGCATAGGTGTTCTTTGTCGCCCATAATTTCTTTGATACAAGCTAAAAGCTCTTCTTTGCTTCTGCCGATAATCTTAAATCCCCATTGGGTCGGGTATTCTATTTGTGGTTTTTGTGGCGTATTATCGTCTAAAATCACCGCTTTTTCCTCCTGTTTTCTCTTCTAATTGGATTTGGCTGATCACCATAGATTTATCAATTGCTTTTAGCATATCATATATTGTAAGTAGTCCAACACTTACACCTGTAAGCGCTTCCATCTCTACTCCTGTTTGCCCTTGGAGTTTTGCCGTGACGCTTAGTTTAAACCCAGGCAGGCTTGGTAGCTCTTCTATGTCGGTTTTAACTGATGTGAGCATAAGCGGATGACACATAGGAATAAGATCGCTTGTGCGTTTAGCCCCACCGATAGCCGCTATGACCGCCGTTTGAAGTACCGGGCCCTTTTTTGCGCTATTGTTTATTACGGCATCAAAAGCTTCTTGGCTTACAGTGATAAGACCGCTAGCGGTTGCTATCCTTGTTGTGGCTTCTTTGTCTGAGACATCCACCATTTTGGGCTTATTGTGCTCGTCTAAATGTGTAAGATTCACGCTTATTTCCTTTGAAATAGTTCTTTTTGGTATTGTAACATACAAAAGCAAAAAGTATAAAATGACGAAAAAAAGATATTTTTGACGAAAATATTCATTTTTTTATTGACTTTTATCATCAGATAGAGTAAAATGGTTTCAATGTTTAAAAGGGAGAATAGATGATATATGCATATCTGAGACAAGCACCGCAATCACTGCTTTTGTCTGAGCAGCAAAAAATTATTTTCACTTTTGCATTAACACAAATGATACAAATAGACAAAGAGGTTATCGAGTATTCAGCCAAACATCGTTTTGTTGAAACAAGAGAAGAGTTTGAAAAATTTGTGCATGGACTCAAAAAAAACGACATTATTATAGTGTCAACACTTTCATCGTTAAGTAATTTTGCAGATGAAGCTGTAAAAATCATTACTTGTTTTTTGAGTCGAGATGTTACTCTATATGTGGCATCTTTAGGTATGCATATAAATGAACAAACACCGCTTGGAGATATCCTTCCTCTGCTAAATGATCTAAGAGAAGCTCAAAAGGCTCAATCTAGATATATTGGCAGACCAAAAGGAAGCAAATCATATTCTAAATTTGATGTTAGTTACACTCAAATCGTGAATATGCTCAAAAACGGTCAAAGTGTAAGTGCAATAGCTAGAGACTTGCAGGTTAGCAGGACTTCATTGAAGGATTATATAGACTCAAGGGGCATTAAAGAAATTATTAATGGCTCTTTTGTGTCTATAGACAAAACGCAAGTTTCTAAGCAAATCCATGATAAACTGATTATTTGTCCATTTGAAAATATAAATCACAATACAAAGGGGAAGTGAAATGTCAACAACTACAAATGATGCCGCGCAACCGAAGGTTAAAGGCAAGGAATATCTAAAGTCGTGGATACCATATAGTATTAAGAGATATTGGGCCTATGTCGTTGTTACGATAGTTGGGTTTGGTATGCCTTGGATCACCATTAATGGTAACCACATATTTTTGTTAAATTTTGATCAGAAAAAATTACATCTTGCCGGTGTAGCATTTGATATGCAAGAGCTTTATCTTATGCCGTTCATACTTATGCTGCTTTTTTTGGGTATTTTTGCGCTTACAGCTATTGGCGGAAGGGCTTGGTGTGGATGGTTTTGTCCTCAAACAATCTTTCGCGTAATTTATAGAGATCTGATAGAGACAAAACTGCTTGGACTTAGAAAAAGAATTTCCAATAAGCAACAAAAGCCGGACATGAGCAAGGCCGAAAATCAGCTTAAAAGAGTGGTGGCAATTTTGATTTGGTCTGCATTGGCATTTATTGCAGCAGCCAACTTTTTATGGTATTTTGTGCCGCCTGAAGACTTCTTTGCATATCTTACAAATCCAAGCGAACACATGGTACTTATCGGCTTTCTAGCTGGATTGGCGCTGTTTTTGATAGCTGATGTTATATTTATAAAAGAAGATTTTTGTGTATATATCTGTCCTTATAGCCGTGTACAGTCAGTATTGTATGATAAAGATACCGTTATGGCTATATATGATCCACATAGAGGCGGGGAGATCTATGAGGGCAGCGGACCGGAGCGTCACAAGCTTTATACCAAACAAAAAGAACTTTTGGCAGTTGAACCTAATGCAGAATGTACTACTTGTGAAAGTTGTGTAACCGTATGTCCTACGCATATTGATATACGCAAAGGAATGCAGCTTGAATGTATCAACTGTCTAGAGTGTGTGGATGCCTGTACAAAAGTAATGGGGGCTTTGGGCAAACCAAGTCTTGTTAGATGGTCAAGTGAAAAAGAGACTATTGCGCAAGAAGGCAAAACAAGTTATGTTAGAGCCAAAACAATCGGATATTTTGTTGCACTTGTTTTAATTTTGATTGCACTATTTACAATGGGAAGCAAAAAAGAAAATATGCTTTTAAATGTAAATAAAACAACAAGATTATATAAGGTGTTGGATAATGGAGGAGTTGAAAATGATTATATTTTCTTGTTTACAAATACTGACAGCAAAGCACATACATATTATTTTGACATAGTCGGCAACGACAAGATCAAAATCGTTCGTCCGGAAGAACCGTTTAAAATAGGTGCCGGTAAAAAGAAAAAGAGCGTAGTAGTGCTTGAAACACATGAAATGCTTGCCAATGATGCAAGAAAAGATGTGCCGATCCCTGTGAAGATCAGAGCATATGCAGTAGATGATAAAGCAAATATTGTAGTAGAGAGAGATAGTGTATTTGTTTTCCCTAGAAGCGATTTGATCAAAAAATAATTTCTTCGAATTCATTCTCATGCCGCTTTGTCGGCATGAGAATACTACTTCCGCGCAATATATTTAAACTTATACTATAGCATTAAAATTAATGTTATAGTATATTTTTAACAATTTTAAATGATTATTTATAAATGAAAGGAAAAACTATGAAAAAAATATTAGTACTCGGTGGCGGGTTTGCAGGCATAGAAGCCGCAATTTATCTGAGAAAAAATGGACATAATGTTACGCTAGTGAGTGATAGAGATTATTTTTATATTTACCCTACATCGATTTGGATACCTACAGGGGAAGCAACAAGAAAAGACGTAAGCATTCCTCTTGAAGATCTAGCTGCCAAACATGGGTTTGGTCTAATAATTGATAGCGTAATCAAAGTCGAGGCAAAAGAAAAAAAAGCAACACTGCAAAGCGGAACAGTATTGGATGGATTTGATAAATTAGTCATTGCTCTTGGTCAGGGCAAAATGAAACTAGAGGGCATAGAAAACACTCTATCAATTTGCGGAAAACCTGAAGAGGCAGATGAGCTATATATAAAACTTCAAGAACTTATTGTAAAAGGCGGCGGGAAATTGACATTCGGTTTTGGAGGTAATCCAAAAGACAAATCTGCTGTGCGTGGCGGGCCTGCATTTGAAGTACTTTTTAATGTTCATAATTATCTTAAAAAAATAGGCATGAGAGACAAATTTGAACTTACATTTTTTGCTCCCATGGCAAAGCCTGGCGAAAAAATGGGAGAAAAAGCTCTTGTTATGATGGATAAGATGTTCGGCATGACGAATATCAAGACAAAAATTGGAAGCAAAATAGTTCGTTTTGAGAGCGGCGGCATAGTTTTTGAGGATGGAAGCAGGCTAGAATCCGATATGACCATGTTTATATCTGCCGGAACAGGACATCCTGTTTTGACGGCTTCTGATCTGCCTCTTAGTGAAACCGGTTTTGTTGTTACAAATGAGTTTAATGAAGTTGAAGGCATGAGCGGAGTTTATGCTGTAGGCGATAGCGCCATGCTGCTTGGTGATAATGATTGGAAAGCAAAACAAGGACATGTAGCAGAAGTTATGGCAAAAAATATAGCTCACAATATAACAAATCCAGATGATAAAAAAAGCTATATTGATCACCTAAATATCTTATGCATGATGGATACAGGAAACGGTGCAGCGTTTGTGTATAGAAGCAACACAAGTGCCAAAATGATTCCGCTTCCTATAATCGGGCATTGGATGAAAAAAGGATGGGGTTGGTATTGTAAAAACTCAAAATTAGATAGAATCCCAAGAATCCCTGGGATGTGAGAACCGTAACAAACGACAACTGCTTGTCGTTTGTAGGTTCGAAACCGAAGGCGATGTCTCGTAGAGACCGCCGAAGGCTGGGAGAACCATAGAGTTCGAAACCGAAGGCCGGGAGAACCGTATGGTGCGTTTATCAACGCACCAATATAATTTAAAACGGTGGATTAGCAAACCCAGACTACATCATTATATAAAGAAAGTGATTTTTCTTTACCGCCTTTTTCTCACAGAAAGTGTAGCAAGTACAAGATAAAAGCTAGCACCAAAAGCTTTAAGATTTGAAATAATTTTTTAGCCACTCAAGTCTATTAAATTAACATAATACAGCTAAACTAATAATTATTATAATCAAAACTTTACCATCAACCAGCTAAAATCACTACTTAAAAATATTTGCTAAAGGAAATTAAAATGAAACAAACTATACTTATGGAAAAATACCCGATCTTTGAGTTGGAAATCTCAAAAAATGAAACAAAATATAAATCAGTAGATGAAATCATAGAATATTTTAAATCTAAAATCGAAGCACACCCGGTAGCTGCTTACATCGCTACTTTTGATCATTATAGCCATACTAAAAGCCTTAGCGATGGATCTATTGCACCAGAAATTTTGGATGCAAAAAATATAATATTTTGCTTTGGAAAAGAGTTGCCAAAGCCTCATGTTATGAGTATTAGACCAAGATCTATTGGCGTGGCTGAATTCAAAGATAGTTTTTTTATAGGCTTTATGGAAGCTCCAAATCCTACAGCAAATGATGCAATGGAAAGTTGGGCGAAAGGTCTTATTGCGTAATATATTTGGGGCAGCTTGTATCTGTCTGTTTCTCCTTGCAGGATGCGAAAGTCGTAATCCTGTATATAGTGGATTTTGTGACGATGTGAATGTATCTTTACCATTGCCTTGTATAAAAGTAGATATAAAAAATGATATTATCTTGTCAGGTAATTTCAAAGAAGCAATGAAAGATAAGATTTCCAGCAATTGTCCCTACCGTGCCCAGGGAGAAATTTATCGTACTGTCAAATGCAATAGTATAGAAGCAAAAAGTATAGGAGCGGATTTTAATGGTTATGTACGCATCAATATATTTCAAGGCGATAAGTGTATATATAAAGCACAAAGTGATTTCAAAAACGACGAAGATGCTGCAATCAAACGGGTTTTGGATAGACTTAAAAACGAACTGTTTTAGAGCATAATTCTTAGATAAAAATAGATTTGAAATTTTTTTAAATAAAAATTTTAAATTAAGAGTATTTTTATCCTATTTAAGTCATAATACTTTTATAAGATTAAAATAAAGGATAATATATGGCAACAGTAACACTAAAAGGCAATCCTTGCGAATTGGCAGGACACGAAATAAAGGTAGGCGACACTGCCCCGGAAGTTGTAGTAGTAAAATCTGCAGACCTTTCAGAGGTAACAGTAGGTGGCGCTAAGGATAAAGCCCAGCTTATAGTAGCAGTTCCAAGTTTAGACACTCCGGTTTGCGCAATGGAAGCAACAAAATTTAATCACCAAGCAGCTGCTATTGACGGTCTTGAAGTGACTGTAGTATCTATGGACCTGCCGTTTGCAGCTAAGAGATTTTGTTCTACAGAAGGCGTAGAAAACCTAACAGTCGGAAGTGACTTTAGAAATAAAGATTTCGCTGAAGCTTACGGTGTGCTAATTGCTAGCGGGCCGCTCGCAGGAGTAATGGCTAGATGTATCTTTGTCGTAGGAAAAGACGGCAAGGTAGCTTATAAACAATTGGTTCCTGAAATCACGGATGAGCCAAATTATGAAGAGGCAATTGCAGCAGCCGCGGCAGCAGCTTCTAATTAATCAAAAATTCTTTTCTCAAATAAATTAACGCTTCCTCTGCTGTCTTGTTGGCAGCAGATGATATTATCAACCTCCTTTTTACCAACTTTTAGCATTTCTTGCTATATAATTACTATATAGATAAAGTAAAGGCATGCATTTGGCTAGATTTACCCAGAAACAGATCGACAAATATAATCGTCAAAAATACATTGCAGAATTAGAAAAAATATCAAAAAATATATTTAAAATGCTTCGCGATACCAATACCGGCTCCAACTCTTTTTCTATTAAACTTGAATCTATGGTTAAAAAACTGCATGAAAAAGAAGCTATTCGTTTAGAAGGCGAGTATAATCAAAAACTTAAAGAGTATATTTTAAGCCTGCACGAGAAAACCAAAAACGTTGAACAATTTAATGATATAATATTAAACGAGCTTAGAGAGACAGAGATGAGCAATCTTAATCGTTTGCAAAAACTAAAAAATAAAAATAGTTACAAAAAAGAGAAGCATAAGCTTTTGGCATGCAGGGATGATGATTGACGTATTCGGAGGGAGCATCAATGAACTTAAAATTTGCGGTTGTATTGTTTGTTTTGGCTATGATGCTAGCGGGATGTTCAAAAAAACATATTGCATACGATAAAACATCTTATGATCTAAAAGAATGCCGCAAACAACTGCAGACCGGCACAGATGTCATTCCGGCTATGAAGATAGACAGGATCGTTGTTTACAAATCTAAAAAGACCATGTATCTGTATAGGCAAGATAAAATGATACAAAAATATAAAATATCTTTGGGTAAAAATGGCTTAAAAGGGCATAAGATATCAGAAGGAGATTATAAAACGCCGGAGGGCAGCTATTGCATAGTAAGCAAAAAATGTGACCCAAGGCTGTATAGATCGATGCTAATATCTTATCCGGATGCACAGGATATGGCTAGGGCAAAAGCCAAAGGCGTTAAGCCAGGAGGCTATGTTACTATCCATGGGCAGCCCAAATGGAATGCTAACGGACGCGGCGACAAATATACACTGCAACGCGATTGGACCGAAGGGTGTATAGCCATACCAAATAAAGCAATTGATTTCTTGTGGAGCGCAGTCACTCCGGGAGTCAAGGTAGAAATATATGCTTAAGATACCAAAGAGGAGATTTTACGATGATGAAATATATTAAAATTGGAATATTGTTTTCTATCCTTGCTAATGCAGGCGGAGATATCGCACCTTCTTATGAACCTTATATAGGTATAGATGATTGCTCCGGCGGTTGTAAAAATGATAGTGTTTATGTGGATAAAGAAGCCGGCCTCATGTGGCAAGATGGAGTATACGATGATCGTAGTGATGGTGCATATAAAAAGGATGTGTCGGCTTGCAAAGCCGGAAGTTTGTCACATGCCACAAATTACTGTGAATCATTAAATATGGGGGGCTATACTGATTGGAGATTGCCTACGTCGGATGAAATGATGGCCGTTTCAGCCAAAACAAATGTGTTCCAAAACAACCGCGGAGCTGATTTTTGGACATCTACGCCTGCTGTAAAAAGTAAATATTATGTTGTCTATAGTGTAGATGGATATAGATATGCAAGAGATTCTAAGCAGTCAAACTATATCCGTTGTGTTCGTTGCTTGACACAAGAGGACTATAGTATCAAAAAATAATTAAAGAATCTTAACCTCTTCTTGTAATATTATGCCAAATTGATCTTGCACTTTTTGTTTTGCAAGGGTTATAAGCTCTATGGCATCTTTGAAGATGCCATCTCCTTTATTTACCAAGAAATTTGCATGCACTTCGCTCCAAGCCATGCCGCCTATCTGTTTGCCCTTGAGTCCGACTGCTTCTATGAGTCTGCCTGCATGGTCTCCTTTTGGATTTTTAAATAACGAACCTGCACTCGGTTCTTTGGGCTGATTGGCACGCAATAATATTAGGGATTCCAATAGTTTGGTGTCAAATCCGTGCTTTATGCGAAATCTAGCTTCAGTCACAACTCCGCCAAGCTTAGCAAAACGGTATCCGTGTTCGATTTCTTCTTTTTTCCTCCATATACCGTCTATGCAGACGCTGTCTAAAATATTGAAGATCTCATACTCTTTGACTCCGGCATTCATGGCTAGCATCCCGCCTAATGAGCCTGGGAGCTTTGATACGAATTCAAATCCGGTAATATCATGTTTTTTGGCAAAAGAGAGAATTTTACCCGTAGGCGTAGCTGCACCTATAGTAAGCACATCTCCGTCTAAAGCAATAAAATCAAAATCTTTGCCAAGCATCATAAGCGGCGGCGGTGTTGGGGAAATAAGCAGATTATTGCCATGTCCAATGAGATATCGGTCTTTTGGAATCTCATCCCCTTTTTCCAGTACCAATATCTCTTCCTCTTGTCCTATGCGGATACTCGTAAATTTGCTAAAATTTATGGTTTTATACAACACTATTGTTGCCTAAGCGTTGCGTATTCTTGAGGTATCAAGTATTGTGTAGTAACGAGAGGTTCATTATAAAAACCATGTTTGTATCCGATCTCATAAAGTTTATCAAGTGCTTTGATTTGTAGCGGCGAAAGCGTGACAGATTCATCTGAGGCGTACATATCCAGATACTTTTCAAGCATTTTGCCGTCAATCCTGACCAGCTTCTCGTCTTCAAGTTTTTTTGAAAGCTCGGCTTTTCTCTCGTTTGCTACTTTTACGCCGTCAATAAGTATATTTTCTATTTCTATAGCGCGATTAAGGGGCAAAGATCTACGAAGCGCCATTCCTCCAAGAGGCAAAGGCAAACCGCCCCCACTAAGTTCTATCCATATATCCCACATCTCTTTTTCTACTTCCAGGCTTTCATCATAAGAGAGAATCGATTCATGGATCAACACCCCTGCATCTACTTCACCGCTAAGTACGGCATTTTCAATTTCTAAAAAATTTTTATATACTATTCTAGCTTCCGGATAGTATATGCGAAACAGCATAGCATTGGTGGTATTTGCTCCTGAGAGCGCTACGCGAAAGTTGCGTTTTAGCTTAACTCCTTTTTTACGAATAAGTTTTGGGCCGTATCCTTCTCCAAAGCTTACAGCGGTTCGTAAAAGCGCATATTCGTCTTTGATGTGTGGATAGAGAGCAAAACTGATGGCACTCACATCGTAGGTGCCTTTAAGTGCTTCTACATTTAATGTCTCTATATCAAGCGCTTCATTTGTGATATTATAATCAAATGTATCCACCCAGCCAAAAGCTATGGCATAGTACATAAATATATCATCTGCATCAGGAGAGTGGGCTAGGGTAATGTTCATATACGGCTCCGTAAAAATATACGTTATTTTAGCGAAAATGGGTTAAATTGGAGAATTTCGGAAAAAAGAAAAAACATGACAATTTGACATATTTTTTTGTCACTCATCCAAAAGAGATTAAAATGGTGTTAGAATTTCAACATAAAGGATAAAAGGATGAGCATGGCAATGGATGCGCAAAAAGCAAAAGCACTAGAGATGGCTATCAAGCAGATCGATAAAACCTTTGGTAAAGGCACTTTAATGCGCCTTGGCGATAAAGAGATTGAGCCGATTGCTTCTATCAGCA
>CAZGNT010000005.1:0-41624 GCA_964527805.1 uncultured Sulfurovum sp. | reverse complement strand
AGCGGGCACTGGTTCACAGTCTGCAATGTGGTGCTCTTTTATGCGCATTGGAGTTAAATTTATTTAGCCGATTGCTTCTATCTGCTCCGGTTCTTTGGGGCTTTTTATAGCCCTAGTCATTGGCGGTGTGCCACAAGGAAGGGTCATAGAGATATATGGGCCTGAATCTTCAGGAAAGACCACGTTGTCTTTGCAAGTTATTGCTTCAGCGCAAAAAAACGGTGATGTTTGTGCTTTTATAGATGCAGAACATGCTCTAGATGTGCTGTATGCCAAAAATTTGGGTGTTGATGTGGATAATTTACTTGTTTCTCAGCCGGATTTTGGAGAGCAGGCTCTTGATATACTTGAGACCCTGGCAAGAAGCGGCGCAGTTAGCCTCATAGTTGTGGATTCGGTTGCCGCTCTTACTCCAAAAAGTGAGATAGAAGGCGATATGGGCGATACGCATGTAGGGCTTCAAGCTAGACTAATGAGCCAAGCTCTTAGAAAATTAACAGCAATACTTCACAAGACAAATACCACGGTTATATTTATCAATCAGATCCGTATGAAAATAGGCACTATGGGATATGGTTCACCGGAAACCACAACAGGCGGAAATGCTCTTAAATTCTATGCATCTGTTAGAATCGATGTGAGACGTATTGCTACACTTAAGCAAGGAGAGTCGCAGATAGGAAACCGCGTCAAAGCAAAAGTGGTCAAAAACAAAGTAGCACCTCCATTTAGACAAGCAGAGTTTGATATTATGTTTGGCGAGGGTATCAGCAAAGAGGGTGAACTGATAGATTACGGCGTAAAACTTGACATTGTAGATAAAGCAGGAGCATGGTTTAGTTATGGGGAACATAAGCTTGGACAAGGCAAAGAAGGAGCAAAGCAAACCCTAAAAGATAATACATCCTTGCGAGAAGAGATAGAAGGCAAGATACGGGATGCTTTAGGGGTGAGTGATATGCTCTCTATGGGCGAAAGCGAGATAGGCATAGAAGAGTGACCCTATCTTCTTAGATAAAATTTGCTAAAATATCAACATTATATGTAAAGAGGAAAATTATGATTTATATTGATGATATTAGAGCAGATGAGGTCATGGATAGTAGGGGCAATCCGACGGTTAGAGCTACAATATTTCTAAGTGACGGCACTATGGCAAACGCAATTGTGCCAAGCGGTGCAAGTACTGGCAAAAGAGAAGCTTTAGAACTTAGAGATGGCGGGACAAGATATATGGGCAAAGGCGTGCTTAAAGCTTGTGAAAATATCAATGTAACTATAGCAGAAGCACTGATCGGACTTAGCCCGCTCGACCAAGCAGGGATCGATGCTTTATTAAAAGAATTGGACGGCACTGACAACTATGGCAACTTGGGCGCAAATGCTGTGCTTGGTGTTTCTATGGCAGTAGCTAGAGCGGCAGCAAAATATCTTAAAATACCTCTATATCGTTATCTTGGCGGCGCAAATGCTATGGTTATGCCTGTGCCTATGCTCAATATTATTAATGGCGGAGCACACGCAAACAACTCTGTAGATTTTCAAGAATATATGATAATGCCTATAGGTTTTGATAAATTCTCAGAGGGACTTAGAGCTAGTGCTGAAGTTTACCATCATCTTAAAAAAATTATCAATGATATGGGCGAAAGTACTGCAGTGGGCGATGAGGGCGGATTTGCACCGAATCTAAAAAATAATGAAGAGCCGATAGCTGTAATCATAGAAGCTATCAAAAAAGCAGGATATGTTCCAGGTGAACAAATAGCAATAGCCCTTGATGTAGCTAGCAGTGAACTTGAAACTGAAAAAGGCATCTATCATTTGCATTCAGAAGATAGAAAACTGACAAGTGCCGAATTGGTAGATTATTATGCAATGCTATGTGATAAATATCCGATCGTATCAATTGAAGACGGTTTAAGCGAAGACGATTGGGATGGCTGGAAAATATTGACTGAGAGACTCGGAAACAAAGTACAGTTGGTAGGAGATGACCTTTTTGTAACAAATGCTAAAATATTGGCTCAGGGGATAGAAAAAGGTATCGGTAATTCAATTCTTATCAAGCCAAATCAAATAGGTACAGTGAGCGAGACTATGCAAACAGTAAGACTTGCTCAAAGAAATGGATATAATTGTGTTATGAGTCATCGTTCAGGTGAGAGCGAAGACGCTTTCATAGCTGATTTTGCAGTGGCACTAAATACGGGCGAGATCAAGACAGGATCGACTGCAAGAAGCGATAGAATAGCTAAATATAATAGACTATTGGAAATCGAGGGCGAGCTTGAAAATAGTGAATATTTAGGAAGCGCATTATTTAAATAATCTCTATGGCTATTAATGATTATTTTGATTATGATACATTACGCGATATAGGAATTAAAAAAATAATTATAGCCTTTGGATTGATCGTTTTTATAGGGGTCTATTTGGGCGTAATATTGTTTGGTGAAAATTCCATATTGGCGCTTTGGCATTTGAAACAAGAAAAACAAGAGTTAAGCAAAGAGATTTCTGACACTAAAAATAAAAATCAGGAGTTGCAAAAAGAGTATTTTTTGCTCAAGCAGCTCGAGCCAAAAAACAATTAATTATGACAGCTGCTAGCTATTTTAAATCCCAATTTATCAAGCATCTCTATATCACTTTGCGGCTCATCCCCTTGTGTGGTAAGGTAATTGCCTAGTACAATAGCATTTGCGCCAGCATCAAACATCATTTTTTCATTTCCACCAAAGAGTAGTTCTCTTCCTCCTGCCACCATTAAGATATTATCTTTTTGTAAGCCTTGATGCATTTGAGATATAATTTTTACGGCTTCATCTTGGGTTATATTCCTTGATTTTATAGGAAGGGCAGGATTTGGATGATAAAAATTAAGAGGCACAGCGTCTGGTTGAAGAGATAGTATAGCAGTTATAAGATCTGCCCTATCAACATCGCTTTCGCCCATGCCAAAAATTCCGCCGGTACAAAGCGAAAGACCAACCGATTTTACATTTTGACAAGTCTCGTATCTCTCTTCCCAGCTATGAGTCGTGCAAATTTTCTGATAATATAATGGCGATGTTTCTAGATTGTGATTGTAGCTATCTAGTCCACTCTCTTTTAAATATCGAAGCTGTTCAATGTTTGCAATGCCATTGCATCCAATAAGGTGCAAGCCATCAATTTCTTTTTTTATGGCTTTGGCCGCATTGGCAATATATTCTGTTTTTTTATCATCCAACCCTTTGCCCGCGGTAACCAAACAATAACCCAGGGCACCCGCTTCTTTTGCTAGCTTGGCTTCTTTGATGATCTGTTCCAATGGTTTATAATTGTATCGTTGAATGTTGGCATGATAGCGTACGCTTTGGGTACAAAATGCACAATCTTCACCACAGGTGCCGCTAAGAATATTATTGATAGCGCATAAAAAAATTTCTTTTGACATTAAGCCTCCTCTTTGTGCTTACACTTGAAACACTCAAATAGCTCTTTTGTTTTTAGGGTTTTTTTGCCCATAAGGTATCCACACTCGCTGCAATGGCGCTCAACAGGTTTAAAGTTTGCAATGAATTTACATTTTGGATAATTGCTGCATCCGTAAAAGGTTCCTCTTTTTCCCTGTCTTTCGTGCAGCTTGCCGCCACATTCCGGACATGGTATGCTAAGCTCTTTCGGAGGAGTGAGAGGTTTTGCATTTTTGCATTTAGGGTATGCTGAACAGGCCAAAAATTTACCGCGTTTACTATCTTTGATAACCATCGGCGAGCCGCATTTGTCACAAATTTCATTGGTGGCTTCCTCAGGTGTTTTTGTCTCTTCTTGTAAAGCAGTTTCTTTGACATTTTTTGTATATTTGCATTTTGGAAAATTGCTACATGCTACAAACTCGCCAAATCTGCCTTTTCTAAGCAATAGTTCACCGCCGCATTCAGGACAAATTTCACCTGTCGGCGTGGCGGTCTTGAGGCTGGCTATATTTTTTTTGCCCTCTGCTAATTTGAGTAAAAATGTACCGTAAAATTCTTTTAGCATTTTTTGCCAATCTTGTTCTCCATTAGCGACAAGGTCAAGCTTTTCTTCCATATTTGCCGTAAAATTACTATCAACGATTTCAGGGAAGTGCTCTTCTAGCATAGCGGTAACTAAAAATGCAATTTCGGTAGGATATATTCGCTTTTCTTTTATCTCTATGTATTTTCTAGTGTCTAGTATGGTTATGGTTGGTGCATATGTGCTCGGACGGCCTATTCCAAGAGATTCAAGCATTTTAATCAGGCTTGCTTCATTGTATCTAGCAGGGGGCTCTGTAAAGTGTTGAGTTGTTTTGATGTCAGTAAGTTCGGCAGGAGAATTTAAAACCAAAGGAGGCAATAATTTATCTTTTTCATTATATCCTGTAACTTTGTAAAATCCATCAAATATAAGTCGTTTGCCATTTGCTTTAAATGTAGTATCTTTGCCTTTAAAAATAATAGTTTGCGATTCGATAATAGCTTCATTCATTTGAGATGCTAAAAAACGATTATATATAAGACGATACAATTTAAGTTCATCCGCTGCCAGATAGGCACTGGCTTTGGCGGGATCAAAATCTACCATGGTTGGACGAATTGCTTCGTGGGCTTCTTGAGCTCCTTTTGATTTTGTAGTATATACTTTCGGTTTGCTTGGCAGATATTTATCGCCAAAATTCGTTTGTATATAATCTCTAGCTGATTCCACAGCTTCACTTGCCAAATTGAGGCTGTCAGTTCTCATATAGGTGATCACGCCGGCTATGCCTTTGTCTGTTTTAACACCTTCATAAAGTTTTTGGGCTATTGTCATGGTTTTTTTTGGAGAAAAACCAAGCTGAGTTGAAGCGCTTTGTTGCAAAGTAGATGTCATAAACGGAGGAGGAGTTTTGCTTTTTTTGGATTTGGTTTCTATATCAGCTACTATAAATGCATCGTTTTTAGCAGCGCTTTCTATCTCTTTTGCTTGGTCTTCATTTCCAATTGTAAGTTTGTCTATCTTTTCTCCGCGATAAGCAATAAGCATAGAGTCTATCTCTTTTTCAAAAATACCTTCTATGCTCCAGTATTCTTGGCTTTCAAAAGCATTAATTTCACGCTCTTTATCTACAACGAGCTTAAGGGCGGCACTTTGTACACGTCCGGCACTTAATCCTCTTTGAATTTTGCTTGCCAAAAGCGGAGAGAGTTTATATCCTACCATTCTGTCTAGCAAACGTCTTGTTTGCTGCGCATCTACGCTAAGCATATCCATTTTACGCGGATTTTCAAGAGCATGATTGATAGCTTGCTTTGTAATTTCGTGAAATACAATGCGAGGCAAGACAGATGGATTTTTGCCGATAGCCATTGCTATATGATAGCCTATAGCTTCTCCTTCTCTATCTTCATCCGTTGCAATAAATATATTTTCAGCTTCTTTGGCGAGAGATTTAAGTTCTTTAACTGTAGCTGCTGCTTCTTTTGGAATAGCATACTGAGGGATAAAATCACCGCTCTTTTCATCGATGGTAATACCGAAGTTATGTTTTGGAAGATCACGTATGTGACCTTTTGATGCAACAACTTTATAATCTTTACCTAAAAAGCCTCCGATGGTTCGGGCTTTGGCCGGAGATTCTACGATAATCAAATTTTTCATAATAATAGGTGCTCTGTGAATATTTTTGTGGTATTGTAACACAAAAGAAAACAAAAGAATATAATTAATGTCAATTTGACATATGAAGGAGTTGGTTTATGTGTGCTATTTTCGGCATAATAGGCAGCTATGACGAGACTGCGGCAATGGACAATTTTATTGCTTTAGCCCATAGAGGAGAAGATGATTATGCATTTAATGCAAATAAAAAATATTTTTTCGGTATTCATCGTCTTGCCATAACATCATTTGGCCGCGAAATAGACCAGCCTTTTGCAGATAATAATTATATTGTAGTTTTTAACGGAGAAATATATAATTACAAAGAGTTGGCATTAAAACTTGGAATTAGTGAGCCGTCAGAAGCAAAGGTCATCTTGGAATCTTATAAATTTTGGGGAGATAGTTTCGTTGAATATATTAACGGAATGTATGCAATATCCATTTATGATGGCAGCAAGCTCAAGCTTTTTCGCGACAATGCGGGCAAAAAACCGATTTTTTATTCATTGCAAAACGGCACTCTTTGGTTTGCAAGCGAGATAAAAGCGATAAGAAACGGTTTGAAGGCGGACAAAAAAGCGATTTTGCCATATCTGAGTTTCCAAACAACGCTTGCGCCAAATACTTTTTACAATAATATTTTTTCATTACCGGCTGGGTCGTTTATGACATTTGAGAATGGCAAGATAACAACAAAATCCCATTTTTCGCCATTAAATAATAAAATCATATATACAAACTCCAAAGATGCCGTTAGTGTCGTAAAAGATGCACTTATGGAGGCTGTATCAAAAAGAATTCCGGAAAATCATATACTATGGGGAGCATTGCTTTCAGGGGGTATCGACTCATCCTTGGTGGCCGCTATGGCTTCGATAAATAATAAAGTCGATACATTTTGCATAGGCTATGAAGAGAGATTTGCTTCCTATGATGAAAGGGGATATGCGAGCAAAGTAGCCAAACATATAGGATCCAATCATCATGAGACTATTATGACAAAAGAAAAGTTTTTTGATGCATTAAACAAAGTAGAGAATATCTTGGATCAGCCGTTGGGGGATCCGGCAAGCATACCGCTGTTTGTTTTACTAAAAAACGTCAAAGAATGCGGCAAGAGAGTGGTGCTCACAGGAGACGGGAGCGATGAGCTTTTCTTGGGCTACAAAACATACAAAGAGTATCATGATATAGAACAAGCCTCGCAGCTCAAATATAAAAATTGGCTGCAGGGATTCTTGAGATCCCATTATTCACCGAATAAAGAGTGGGAATGGTACAAAAGGATCTTTGGCGGTTCGTTATTGTTTCGCTCAACAGCAGAACTTTTTACGGATCTGCAGCAAAACAGGCTTTTAAAACAAAATGTTAAAGATGATACTTCTCTGCAATACCTAGAGTCTTATTGGACAGAGTTTGAGCAAAGCGGTAGAAAAAACATGATCGATTGGTACAGCTTTTGCGATATGAAGGTCAAGCTTGGAGATCTCTTTTTGACCAAGCTGGATAGAATCAGTATGGGCTGCGGTATCGAAGCAAGGAGCCCGTTTTTGGATCCGTCGGTATTGAAACTAGCTTTTAGCATAGATCCTAATGTGCGTTTCGGGGATATTTCAAAAGCATTGATAAAGCAAGTCGCATATGAATATATGCCGCATGATATCGTAGAGCGAAAAAAGAGAGGATTTAGCTATCCGTATATGGAATGGCTGTTGGAAGAAAATGAATTGGAGCTTATTGGGCGGGTTCAAAGAGAAAGAAAAATATTCAATGATGAAGCTTTAGAATTCATACTTTCCAAAGCGCCAAGCGGCGGATTCAAACATCATATATTTGCACTGTATATGTTGTGCCGCTGGCTGGAGAGAAATTAGTCTTTCAAAATCCTAGGCAATGTAATGCCGGTTTGATGCTGGTATTTGCCTTTTCTGTCTTTGTATGTAGTCTCGCAAGTCTCATCCCCTTGTAAAAATAACACTTGGGCTATGCCTTCATTTGCATATATTTTTGCGGGCAATGGGGTAGTATTTGATATCTCTATCGTGATATGGCCTTCAAAACCCGGTTCAAACGGCGTGACGTTGACAATGATCCCGCATCTGGCATATGTGCTTTTGCCTAAACAGATCGCGAGTGTGTCGTGAGGCATTTTGAAATATTCGACAGTACGTGCCAGAGCAAAAGAGTTTGGAGGCACTATGCAAACATCGCCTTTAAAATCAACTACATTTGCATCATCAAAATCTTTTGGATCGACGACTTGTGCGTTTATATTTGTAAAGATCTTGAATTCATCGCTTACTCTTATGTCATATCCATAACTGCTAAGACCATAGCTAACAACGCCGTGCCCGACTAATGCTTCGCAAAATGGTTTTATCATCTCTTCGTTTAGGGATTTTTCTCGTATCCAACTATCTGATTTAAGTCCCATTTGTATCCTTGATATTCAATTGTTTAATATTATAGCATGAAGGCAATAATATTATCATATTAGATAGCGTGCTAATAAACTTGATTGGATATAATATTAGTTATATTTTGTTACAAGGATTTTTGGCATGTCTATTAAAATTGCTATCATAGGTCTAGGATACGTTGGGTTGCCTTTAGCTCATGCTTTTAGTGAAAAATATCCGGTTGTCGGTTTTGATATCAATCGCGAACGGATCGACGAGCTTTTAAGCGGATTTGACAGAACATTAGAGCTTACAAGCGAACAGGTCAAAGAGAGCATTGGTAACGGCATGGTTTATACAACAAACCTTGAAGATGTCAAAGATAGCAATGTATACATAGTTACAGTGCCGACACCTATCGATGTCAGCAATGAGCCAGACCTTACTCCTATTATCAAGTCCACCCAAAGTGTGGCAAAAGTGCTAAAAGAGGGCGATATAGTGATATACGAAAGCACTGTTTATCCGGGAGTTACAGAAGAGGTTTGCGTGCCTCTTTTAGAAGAAGGCAGCGGGCTTAAATTTAACGAAGGTTTCTTTTGCGGATACTCTCCTGAACGGATCAATCCGGGCGACAAAGAACATACAGTTACAAAGATACTGAAAATTACGAGCGGAAGCACCCCTGAAATTGCCAAAAAAGTGGATGACCTTTATAGATCTATCATAACAGCAGGCACGCATTTGGCTCCTACTATCAAGGTAGCCGAAGCAGCAAAGGTCATAGAAAATACGCAAAGGGATGTAAATATCGCACTTATCAATGAACTAGCAATGATATTTGACCTTATGGGCATCAATACACACGATGTCATAGAAGCTGCAGCTACGAAGTGGAACTTTATCAAACTATTCCCAGGACTTGTCGGCGGCCATTGCATAGGCGTAGATCCGTATTATCTTACGCACAAAGCCCAAAGTCTAGGCTATATGCCAAACTTAATCCTTGGCGCTAGACAGATAAACAATGGAATGAGCAAGCTGATCGCCGATAAAACCATCAAGCAAATGATAAAAGAAGACAAAAAGCTCAAAGGTGCAAATGTTCTTGTGATGGGTGCTACATTCAAAGAAAACTGCCCGGATATGAGAAACTCAAAAGTGCTTGATATCATCAAAGAGCTCGAAGATTATGAGTGCAGAGTAGATGTATATGATTACTGGGTCGATAGAAGCGATAGAGAAACAAAGCATCTAAATTTTTTGGATGAGCTGCCGCTGGCGTCACATAAATACGATGCTATAATTGTCGCAGTAGGACATGATAAATTCAAAGAAGTGACTACAGGACAATACAATAGCATGTCAAGAGGCACTCCGATAGTGATGGACGTCAAAGGGATCGTTGAAAATCCTACATGGAGACTTTGATTGGTTTTTGTTTTTTGGCTGTTAGTTTTTAGAAATAGTATTGGAGAACATATAAAAAGATGAAAAATTTTGCACTTATAGGAGCCGCCGGGTACATAGCCCCTAGACATATGAAGGCCATCAAAGAGACAGGCAATAACCTCGTAGTAGCACTTGACAAATACGACGGTATCGGTATTATGGACAGTCATTTTCCGCAAGCTGATTTTTTCACAGAATTTGAGAGGTTCGAGAATTTTGTAGACCAGTGGCATAGAAACGGTAACCAAAAGATAGAATACGTAGCCATTACAAGCCCAAACTATCTGCATGCCAGCCATATTGGTTTTGCGCTCAGAAACGGCACTCATGCTATATGCGAAAAGCCTTTGGTGCTAAATCCAAATGATATAGATATGCTTCAAAAAATAGAACAAGAGACCGGCAAAAAAGTTTATAATATTTTGCAGCTTAGACTTCATGATTCTATCATCGCATTAAAAGAGAAGATCGCAAAAGAACTTGAATCCGATCCGGATAAGATCTACGATATAGACTTGACATATCTTACCAGCAGAGGCAAATGGTATTTTGCATCTTGGAAGGGCGATGAGTCTAAAAGCGGCGGTATAGCCAGCAACATAGGAGTGCATTTTTTTGATATGCTTTCTTGGATATTTGGCTCGATAGAAGAAAATGCTGCACATATCAAACAAAGCGATGTAAATGCAGGGTATATGAAACTCAAAAATGCCCGAGTGAGATGGTTTTTGTCGGTAAATTATGATTATATTCCAGAAGATGTTAAAGTAAGCGGCAAAACGACTTACAGAAGTATAACGGTTGACGGCGAAGAGTTTGAATTTAGCGAGGGCTTTACAGATCTTCATACTACAAGCTATAAGCATATACTTGAAGGCGGCGGATTTGGGTTGCAAGAGGCTAGAAATTCTATCAATATTGTATCAGAGATCAGAAAATTGCCGGCATTGGGATTAAGCGGAGATTATCATCCGTTTTGTAGCAGGGTACTTTAATGGAAGGCAAATATCTATCTCCCGACAAGTGGAAAAATAGAAAAAAAACAGCATCCAAGCTTGATATAAAAGATGATTATTATGCACATGAGACGGCTATTATAGACGAAAATGTAAGTATTGGTTCAAACACCAAAATATGGCATTTTTCACATATTTTAAGCGGGAGCGATATAGGCTCAAATTGTTCTTTTGGGCAAAATTGCGTAGTGGGTCCAAAAGTCAAGATCGGCAACGGCGTAAAAGTACAAAACAATGTCTCGGTGTACGAAGGCGTAGAATGCGAGGATGATGTATTTTTGGGGCCTTCGTGTGTATTTACAAATGTTACAAACCCGAGAGCTTTTATAGTAAGACGCGATGAATTTAAGCCTACACTTCTTAAAAAAGGCTCGAGCGTCGGAGCAAATGCGACAATTGTTTGCGGGGTTACTATAGGGGAATATGCGCTTATAGGCAGCGGAGCCGTGGTAAATCGCGATGTAAAGCCATACGCACTCGTAGCAGGCGTGCCTGCCAGCCAGATAGGATGGGTGAGTCGTGCCGGTAACACTTTGAAATTTGATGAGAACGGCTGTGCTGAAGACAACTTTGACGGCAGCAGATATAGATTGGAAAATGATAATTTAATAGCGATAGGATAAACAAATGAAAATAGATTTTGCAAACCTGCAATATCAACACAATCTCTACAAAGATGAAATAGAAGAAGCTATATTAACAGTGGCAAGAAAATGCAATTTTATCATGGGCGATGAGATAAGCGAGCTAGAGCTTTCTCTCCAAAATTTTACCGGAGCCAAGCATGCTATAAGCTGCAGCAGCGGAACAGATGCCCTGCTTTTGGCAATGATGGCTTTGGATATAAAGCCGGGTGATGAGATCATTACAACGCCGTTCACATTTATCGCCACTGCTGAAACCATAGCATTTTTGGGTGCAAAGCCTGTTTTTGTAGACATAGATGAGATAACTTATAATATTGACCCTGCAAAGGTAGAAGAAAAAATCACACCAAAAACAAAAGCTATAATTCCTGTGAGTCTGTATGGCCAACCGGCAGATATGGATGAGATCATGACAATCGCCGTAAAACATAATTTGAAGGTTATCATAGATGGTGCTCAGAGTTTTGGAAGTACATATAAGGGCAAAAGCGACAGCAATTTAGGCGATATCTCTTGTACGAGCTTCTTCCCTGCTAAGCCTTTGGGGTGTTATGGTGACGGCGGAGCCATATTTACAAACGATGATGAGCTTGCAGACAAGATAAAAAGCCTAAGAGTTCACGGACAAACCAAAAGATATTATCATAAATACATAGGTATGGGCGGAAGACTCGATACGATTCAGGCTGCAGTACTTAATGTAAAGCTGAAGTATTATAAAGCAGATCTGGCTTTGCGTCAAGAAGTAGCAGGCAAATATAATGAAGCGCTAAAAAACAAAACATTCATTTTGCCAGCCATAAAAGATGACAGAACGAGCGCATATGCGCAATATTCCATCAGGGCAAAAGAGAGACAAAATCTGCAAGAAAAACTTTCTAGTGTCG
This sequence comes from uncultured Sulfurovum sp., assembly GCA_964527805.1. Taxonomy (GTDB): domain Bacteria; phylum Campylobacterota; class Campylobacteria; order Campylobacterales; family Sulfurovaceae; genus BN30871. The sequence goes on along the minus strand of CAZGNT010000005.1, from coordinate 29,568 downwards.
GGATCCCAACAGCTGTGCATTATCCGCAGCCTTTGCATCTGCAAGAGTGTTTTGCATATCTTGGCTACAAACAAGGAGATTTCCCCGTTTGCGAAATAATCGCAAATGAGATCATGAGCCTGCCTATGAATCCGTACTTGAGTGACGAAGAGATTGACTATATAGAAAAGAACCTATAATTGAATTTTTTACCTATTGTAAACCATTCGCTTGCTTATAATAGGGCTATAGACGGCCTTCGCGGCATAGCCATCCTGCTGGTGCTACTGTTTCATCTCTTTCCTGCGCAATTTTCTTTCGGATATGCGGGGGTAGATATATTTTTTGTGCTTTCGGGTTTTCTCATTACGCAAATAATATATACCAAATTAAAATCAAACTCATTTAGTTTCGCAGAATTTTATCGCAATAGGATCAGACGAATTTTCCCTGCTATGCTCATAGTTTTGGCTAGTATATTTTTGATGGGTTACTTATTTTTATTTCCGAGTGAGCTAGCGGCTCTTGGACGTCACATTCAGTCCTCTTCTCTTTTTTATCAAAATTTCAGACTTATGGGCGAGGCTGGATATTGGGATGAAGCAAGCACTCTAAAACCGCTGCTTCATTTTTGGTCGCTTTCTATAGAAGAACAGTTTTATCTGTTTTGGCCGATCTTGATATTGACTTTATATAAATTGAGACTAAAGCTGATTATTGCATTGCCGGTAATATTTCTATCTTTTTTGATATTGCCGCAATTTGCTTCTATAGATCCTTTTTATCATTCGCTGTCGAGGTTTTGGGAGCTTTGTCTTGGCGGTGTTGTATTTGCGATCACTGACAGATATGATATTTCAAGCAAGCTGTACCGGTTTAGATTTGCAATTTATCTATTATTTACAGCAGCCATAGGTTTAGGATATGAAAATAACTCTTTTAATGTTTTCAAAACACTATTTATAGGTATTTCTACAGGTTTGATAATAGCATTACTTATATCGCATAAAGATCAAAAATTTTTCTCGATAAAGCCATTGGTGTTTTTGGGACTTGTCAGCTTCCCGCTTTATTTGTGGCATTATGTATTTATAGCATATGCTCATATTTTTGGCATAAATGTACCGGTAAACGGAGTTTGGATAGCCATAGCCTCTATATTTTCGGCATATCTTACTTATATTTTTGTAGAGATAAAAGCTAGAAAACAGACCAACTATATATTTGCATTGATATTGTTTATCCTTGCAGTAGCATTTTGGTTGTTAGGACAATATGCTTCAAGCGGTTTGCCGCAAAGACCGTTTATAAAATCCGAAACATATAATGAAGCTCGCATACAAAAAGATAAAAACGCAGAGATGCTTTTTCATAGCGTAATGGGATATGACGCATCACAAGAATATGTCAAGGCAACAACTTTTCAAAATAGCGGCAAATTTGTATTGATAATCGGAGATTCGCACGCATATACCGGCTATGAAGGATTGAGCGAAGAATTGGCTAAAAGAGGCTATGAAACTATGCTTTTGGCAAACAGTTCATGCCCGCTGTTTATAAATAATCCATTAGGCAGAAGCGAAAAAGAAAGAGAAGCGTGTCACCGCAAAAGTGCGGAAATCTATAGATTGATCTCAAAACTTCATCCTCAAAAGGTAATTTTCATATCCAGAGGTGTGAAATACATCACAAGACATGGCTTTGGAGATATTGACAACGAAGGTAGTATCGCCCATCTTGGCTTCGATACCAAAATGTCTAAGCAAAAATATCAAGAAAAATTTTATGAAAATATAGAAGATCTGTTTAGCTTTTTTAGGGAGAATAATATCGAGTTCTATTTTGTATTGGAAAATCCTGAGCTTGGATTCTCTCCAAAAGAATGCATACAAAGGCCTTTTGGCATATTTACTCCAAAGAAATGCAGTGTATCGCTGGATTCTTATGAAAAACGTATGGAATCATATAATGCTACTATTCTTTCAATCTCAAAGAAATATCCAAATGTTCACATAATTGATCCAAAAAACAGTTTTTGCGATGCAAAATCTTGTTATGCATCAAAAAATGGTAAAATATTATATACAGATGATGACCATTTAAACATAGAAGGCTCTAGAGTTCAAGCTGAAGGATTAGTAGGACAAATGGATGATAGGTAAATCAAAAAACGAATTTCGCCAAAATGTCCTCACTCTTATGACCGGGAGTACTATCGCGCAAGCAATTCCTATTGCCGTTAGCCCCATATTAACTCGACTCTACACGCCCGCAGATTTAGGTGTGTTTGCCCTGTTCGTAGCTATTGTCGGATTTATCAGCGTTGTCTCAAGTGCCAGATATGAGCAAGCGTTGCTAGTACCAAAACATGATGAAGATGCTATTAATATACTCTCCTTGGGGCTTATAATTAATATTGCCATATCATTGATAGTGTTTTTGATCATATCCATATTTCACGAAGAGATTGCAAATTTATTTAGTAATGCAGCGATCGATTTATGGCTTTGGTTTGTTCCTATGACCGTATTTTTTGTAGGACTGTTCAATCTGCTGACATACTGGAATAACCGCAAAAAACATTATTCAAATATCACAAAAGCGACTGTAATCAAGTCAATCATATTGGCTGCTTCTCAGATAATCATAGGTAGCGTTAAAAGCGGACCTGCCGGACTAGTAAGCGGACAGATACTCTCAAGTGTATTTTCTAATATGAGACTAGCCAAAGCTATTTTAAATAACAAAAAACTTTTACAAAATATTTCAAAAAACCAAATGGCAGTTCAGGCAAAAAAATATATAGATTTCCCAAAATATCAAGCACCGCATGCAATGTTCAATAATCTCTCTTCAAACTTGCCTACTTTTGCATTTTCAACCCTTTTTGGCATGGGAATAGTCGGATTTTATTCTTTGGCAACACGGATCATTTTTGCTCCTCTTGGAATACTTTCAAATGCAAGCGCAAAAGTTTATAGCCAAAAAGTCAGTGAGTTATACAACTCCCAAGAAGACAGTTACGGTTTTACGATACGCTTTTTAAAATCTTTGGCAAAAAAGATAATCTTGCCTTTGACTGTTATAGTAATATTTGCTCCGAGTATTTTTGCATTTGTTTTTGGAGAAAATTGGAGAGAGGCCGGGGTATATACACAGATACTTTTTCCTTGGATATTTTTAAATATATTAGTTTCGGCCATATCTTTTATACCTAGTCTTGTTGGAATGCAGAAAAAAGCTTTTTTTGTGAGCATAATCCAGTTGTGTTTGACGGCTTTTGCACTATTGATCGGAGGGCATTATTATGATATATATCTTGCGCTTTTTTTGTTTAGTATGGCAAATTGCTTGGTGCTAATTTACAATATGATCTGGATGGTTAGGGCGGTGAGATGAAAGCATTAATAATAGGCAACCATAAAAGCGTTTTTGCCAATGAGCTTCAAGACGAACTTGCCGTAAAAAGGATAGATATCTACTTGCTTGATTTTGAAACTTTAAAGCTTTATAAAGATGCGGATGTTGTTGATGAAAGCTATGCACAGCTCTTTGACAGATATCGCAAATTGCCAAAAATCCATATGATCTATAGAATGTACTATATAGTCAAATTTCTTCGCTCTAACTCTTTTGATACGGTAAACGTCCATACGGCAAGAGCCGTTTATGCTTCTATTTTGCCGTTTTTGATAAAACAAAAATTGATAGTTTCTGTATACGGAAGCGATTTCTATCGTGCAAAAGCAGGAACCAGAAAGATACAAAAAATTCTATTCCAAAAAGCAGATGTTATAACCTTTACCAACCCTATTACAAAACAGAGTTTTTTGGATTATTATAAAGATTTTGAAGATAAAAGTGCGGTTTGCAGGTTTGGGCTCAAAACATTGGATTTTATAGATAAAAACAGAGCAAAAGACAGACAGTCCATGAAAGAACATTTGGGTTATAGCTTGGAAAAAACAATAGTCACCTGCGGTTACAATGCCACAAAAGGCCAGCAGCACGAAAAAATTATAGAGAACATTTTAATGCTGGATAATAAGATATTGGATAAAATTCAGTTTATATTTCCCATGACATACGGAGATAAACCCCATAAAGAGAAGATAAAAAAATTATTGCAAGAAACAAGCTTGGACTATAAAGTGCTAGAGGATTTTTTGTACGGTGATGATAATGCATATATAAAATTGTGCTCGGATGTGATGATAAATATCCTGCAAACCGATAGCTTTTCGGGGAGCATGCAAGAGTTTTTGTACGCGAATAACATAGTGATAACCGGCAGTTGGTTGCCATATGAACTTTTTGATGAGCTTGGAGTTTATTATCACAAGATAGATTTTGCATCGATGTTGGCAGATAAACTAACAGAAGTATTGAGCAATTTAAATAAAGAAAAAACTATGCAAAATATACAGATCATAAATTCGCTTTCAAGCTGGGGCAATAATATACAAAATTGGATAAAAGCATATGAAAATTAAGATCACGCATCTAACATCGGTTCATGCCAGATATGATACTAGAATATTTGTCAAAGAGTGCAGTTCGTTAGCCAAAAACGAAAACTATCAAGTTAGCCTCATAGTTGCAGACGGCAAAGGCGATGAGCTAAAAAACGGAGTACATATTTTTGATATCGGCGCTAAAAGCGGTGGGCGGATATCGCGCATGACAAACACGGCGCAAAAAGTTTTCCGAAAGGCCGCTAAATTAAACAGCGATATATATCACATGCATGACCCGGAATTGATCCCTGTCGGGCTAAAGCTTAAAAAAATTGGTAAAAAAGTGATATTTGATGCCCATGAAGATACGCCAAAACAGTTAAGAAATGCACCATATTTAAATGCATTTTTGAGAGCTTCTATCTCAAGGGCTTACGGTATATTCGAGAAGTATGCGCTTGCAAAATTTGACTATATCATAACAGCTACGCCGTACATAAGAAATAAATTTTTGGCGATAAATAACAATAGCTGTGATATCAATAATTTTCCTATCCTAGAAGAGCTAGGCAACGATACGCGTTGGGATCAAAAAAAAGATGAGATTTGTTATGTCGGCGGAATTGCCAAGATAAGAGGCATCAAAGAACTGATTCGCGCCATGGAAGATGTAAAAAATGTCAGATTAAATCTGGCAGGAAAATTTGTAGAAAAAGATGTGGAAAATGAAGTAAAAAAATACGCCGGATGGAGCAAAGTAAATGAGCTAGGTTTTGTCGGAAGAAAAGAAATAGCAGACATATTGAGCCGTTCAAAAGCCGGAATCGTCACACTTCACCCGATAATTAATTATCAAGATGCATTGCCTGTGAAGATGTTTGAGTATATGGCCGCAGGGATTCCTGTGATCGCATCAAATATACCGTTATGGCAAGAGATCATTGAGGATGCAAATTGCGGAATATGCGTAGATCCACTAAGTCCGGATGAGATCGCCGATGCAATTAATTATATCATAGCACATCAGGACGAAGCCCAAGGGATGGGTGCAAACGGCAAAAAGGCCGTAATAGAAAAATATAATTGGGGCATAGAAGAAGCGAAGTTAATAAAAGTATATGAGGAGATAATGAGATGAAAATCCTAACCATATTAGGTGCCAGGCCCCAGTTTATAAAGGCAGGGTCTGTGAGCCGTGAGATTGCCAAACACAAAGAGATAACCGAGGTTATAGTCCATACCGGACAGCACTATGATGCTAATATGAGCGATATTTTTTTTGACCAGATGCAGATACCAAAACCAGATTATTTCCTAGGCATCGGCGGAAAATCGCACGGCGCCATGACTGGCCAGATGATAGAGCGTATCGAAGAAGTAGCTGTGAATGAAAAACCTGATTGGATGGTCGTGTACGGCGATACCAATTCTACTTTAGCCGGAGCGATAGTGGCTAGCAAACTGCATATAAAATTGGCTCATATCGAAGCGGGGCTCAGAAGCTTTAATATGAAGATGCCCGAAGAAGTTAATCGTATACTTACAGACAGGGTAAGTGATATACTTTTTTGTCCTACAGATACAGCTGTGAAAAATCTCAAAAATGAAGGTTTTCCATTTGTTGTGTCAACAAACAAACAGCAGCTGATAATCAATGTGGGTGATGTTATGCAAGATGGGGCAATTTTTTATAAAAACCTAGCACAAAAGCCTTCTACCTTCTACCTTCATCCTTCATCCTTCATCCTTTGTACTATCCATAGGGCTGAAAATACAGATGATGAGACTAGGCTTAGAGCTATTTTTGAAGCATTAAATGAAATATCAAAATACAAACAAGTCATACTCCCTTTGCACCCAAGAACTAAAAAAATAATCGAAAATTTAAAATTGGATACTGATGATCTGACCATAATCGATCCGGTAGGATATCTAGAGATGGTATGGCTCATCGATAATTGCGAGCTTGTGATGACAGACAGCGGCGGACTTCAAAAAGAAGCTTATTTTTTCGAAAAACCGTGTATTACACTTAGAGATGAAACCGAGTGGGTAGAGCTTGTAGAGATAGGTGCAAATGTATTGGTTGGCGCAGACAAAGAAAAAATAGTTTCTAGTTTCAAGTCAATAGTATTTAACCCAAAAACTAGAAACTATAAACCAGCAACTAAAAACTTGTATGGCGGCGGCAAAGCCAGCGAGAATATCATTAAAACATTATTGGAGTATTAAGTGACTATCTGGATACTCAATCACCATGCACTAACACCTCAAATGAGCGGAGGAACAAGACATTATGATTTTGCGAGAGAGCTTATAAAAAGAGGCCACAAGGTAGCTATCATATCCTCTAGTTTTCACTATTCTAAATATACAGAAATGAAAGAATATGAAGAGAAGGAGCATATTTGCGAGTATATTGATGGCATAGAATGGGTTTGGATAAAGACTCCTCCGTATAGAGGTAATGGAGTTGCCAGAGTAAAGAATATGCTAAGCTACATGAATAAAGTTTTGAGCATTGTGCCAAAGCTTGACCTGTCAAAGCCGGATATTATTATAGGATCCTCTGTACATCTTTTTGCAGTTTATGCAGCCTATAGGCTCTCTCAAAAATATAAGACGCCGTTTGTCATGGAGGTAAGGGATCTTTGGCCTCAGACGCTTATAGATATGGGTATCTCCAAACGACATCCGTTCATTATAATCCTTGGGATCTTGGAGAGATTTTTATATCGAAAAGCCGATAAGATCATCTCGAATCTGCCATACGCATATGAGTATATATCTGCTTATGCCTCGGCACAAAAATTTGAATGGATCAGCAATGGAGTTGATCTAAGTAATGTTCCCTATAGAGAAAAAATCAAATCAAGCCCATTTGTAATCAGTTATACCGGCGCTATCGGAGTAGCGAACAATCTAGGGATTTTAGTAGAAGCCGCAGATAAACTAAAAGAAGACAAAAATATCATTTTCCGTATCATCGGAGATGGTGTAGAAAAACAAAAACTAAAAGAAATGGTAAAAACAAAAGGATTAACCAATATAACCATCGAAGATCCTGTGGTCAAAAATCAGATACCGGACATTCTCGCAGCTAGCGACATTTTGTATTTCAATCTCAAAGACAGCCCTGTGTTTAGATACGGGATCAGCTCAAATAAACTTTTTGATTATATGGCAGCAGGCAGAGTAGTTATATTTTCTACAAATGCGGCAAATAACCCTATCAAAGAGGCAAATGGAGGATTTACGATAGCTCCTGACAATATAGATGCATTGACAGATACTATAAAACATATAGTATCTATGCCGCACAATGACAGAGCGCAGATGGGTAAACGCAACAGAGAATATTGCGAGAAATTCTATAGTATTAAAGTGCTTACAGACAAGCTAGAAAAAGTTCTTCATGATGAGGTTAATGATGCTTAAAAGGCTATTTGATATCGTATTTTCTATCATATTTATCATTTTGTTTGCGCCGGTTTATATCGTAGTGAGTTTATTAATCCTGGCTGCTATGGGTAGGCCTGTAATTTTTTTGCAAGCCAGGCCCGGATACAAAGAAAAGATATTCGGTATATATAAATTTCGTACAATGACAAATGAGACGGATGAAAATGGAGAGCTTTTACCTGATTTGCAAAGGTTACACGGTATCGGCAAATTTATACGAAGTACGAGTCTTGATGAGTTGCCGCAGCTTTTTAATGTGCTCAAAGGAGAGATGAGCTTTGTGGGCCCTAGACCTCTGCTTGTGGAGTATCTTCCCTTGTATAATGAGAGGCAAAAAATCAGGCACGATGTAAAGCCTGGCATTACAGGCTGGGCACAAGTGAATGGACGCAATGCTATAAGCTGGGAGCAGAAATTTGAGTATGATGTTTGGTATGCAGAGCATCAAAGCTTTCTTTTTGATATGAAGATATTGTGGATGACTATGATAAAATTATTCAAAAGAAGCGGGATAAGTTCTGCCAGCAGTGTAACAATGGAAAAATTTGAAGGCAACAAATGAAGCAGATATATATCTATGGTGCCAGCGGTCACGGGCTTGTAGTCGCTGATATTGCCTACGCTTGCGGATATGATAAGGTAATATTTGTAGATGACGGGAATAATGATTTTCAATCTTTTGCAGATATAACATCAAATACTCATATTCCAATTGCGCTTGGGGTAGGGAATAATAAAATAAGAAAAAAACTTTGTGAAAAAGCAGAAACAGAGGGCTTCAAGCTAGCAACACTTATACATCCGAGAAGCATCATTAGTCCGAGTGCTGCTATAGGAAGAGGCAGCGTAGTAATGCCTTTATCAGTTGTAAATGCAAATGCAAAAATAGGTGACGGGGTTATACTAAACAGCGGATGTATAATAGAGCATGAGTGCAGTATAGGAGATTTTGTGCATATATCTCCAAATGCAGCTTTAGCCGGAAATGTAAGTATCGGGGAGTTAACGCATATAGGCATAGGCACCAATATAATCCAAGGCATCGATATCGGTTCAAATTGTGTAATAGGCGCAGGTTCTGTGGTCGTTAAAAACATCAAAAACAATAAAAAAGCGTATGGAAATCCATGCAAAGAGATAGGAGAAAATGAGTGAATAAAAGAATTTTTTTGAGCTCCCCTCATATGAGCGGTAGCGAGCTAGGATATATAAAAGAAGTGTTTGAGAGTAACTATATAGCTCCTCTTGGCGAATTTGTGAATAGATTTGAAGATAGCATCAAAAGCTATACGGGTGCCGCAAACGCTTTGGCTCTCAATAGCGGTACAGCGGCCATTCATTTGGCTCTCAGAGTGCTTGGCATAGGAACAGGAGATGATGTGCTCGCATCTACATTTACATTCATAGGCTCAATAAATGCTATTATATACCAAGGGGCTAATCCTGTTTTTATCGATAGTGATATTGAAAGCTGGAATCTGTCGCCTAAACTTCTTAATAAATATCTTCTCGAGTGCGAAAAAAAACCAAAAGCCCTTATAGTGACACATCTATATGGTATGAGTGCCGATATAGCCAAAATTGCCGATATTTGTAGATTGCACGGAATTTATCTCATAGAAGATGCAGCTGAGTCTCTCGGCGCTACTTTTAACGGCAAACATACAGGCACATTCGGGGATTTTGGTATATATAGCTTCAACGGCAATAAGATACTTACTACAAGCGGTGGCGGCATGCTGATAAGTTCGAATATAGAGTGGATAAATAAAGCAAGATTCTATAGCACTCAAGCTAAAGAACCATATATTCATTACGAACACGAAGAGTACGGATATAATTATCGTATGAGCAATGTCTTAGCCGCTATAGGCGTTGGTCAGATGGAGGTTATAGAAGAGAGAATTGCCAAAAAAAGACAAATTTTTGAATGGTACAAAGAGTTTTTGGGTGATATCGAAGAGATAAATTTTATGCCCGAACTGCCAAGCAGCAGAGGCAACAGATGGCTGACCGCACTCACGTTTGACAAAACAGATTATCAAAAAGTCATGCAAGCATTAGAGAGTATTAATGTAGAGAGTAGGCCGCTTTGGAAGCCTATGCATATGCAGCCACTTTTCAAAGATGCCGCGAGATTGGTTGACGGTACAAGCGAAGGGTTGTTTAGCAAGGGGTTGTGTTTGGCTAGCAGTACAACAATGAGCCGTGATGATGTATTGATGATATCGGAGGAAATTAAAAAAGTTATCAGCATGCAAAAAAATTAAAAAAATTACAACAAAAGAAGCTTTTATCATCATAAAATTATATCTATTTGATATACTTTGATTATACTGTTTTGACTAGTATGATCTTGTATGTGAGAGGTTACTATGGGATATGCGAAATATATTGCAGCTGTTGTTTGCATGACGGGCATAACATTTGCTATGAGCTTAAGCGAGATAAACAAAGCATCAAAAGATGAGCTTATAAAGATAAAAGGTATCGGAGAGGCAAAAGCAAAGGCCATCATGGATGCGCGCCCTTTTAAAAATCTAGCAGAACTTGATGATGTCAAGGGCGTCGGTCCGGCACTTTTAGATAATATTAAAAATGATGTTATGAAAGCGTCTTCGGGTGAAAGACAAAAGAAAAAAATAAATTTATTCGAAGAATCATAAAGCTTTTTATTGCCGTCCATTTATTGTGTGATGGTGGGCCATGAGCCAAAATGTAATCTCTATTGTGATACAATTTATAAGTTAAAAGCAAGGCGAGCATGGTCATGAAAGTGGATAAAAGATGAGATTTATTGATAGGCGTATTTTAAATATAGTTGCTATCATTGTATTCACTTTGATGAGTTTTGGATTGATCTTTTGGATCACCCACAAATCATGGTCAATCATGTGGATACCTGTATGGGTCATTATTTGTGTTCGCATACTTGCTTCATTTTTATTATTTCAAGACTATTCACTCTCTTGGTCGAAAGTAACACAAAAAACATTTTTACTTAAAAGCTTCATATATGCATCAGCATTTGTTGCTTATATGCCGTTTTTTTATAAAAAGATTCCTGTTTCATTTTTATTATCAGAGCTGTTTGTTTTTATATTTTTCATAAGTTTGGCCATGTATGGTTATTATTCATGGAGAAATCGCAGTATAGCCAAGACAAAAGAGGTAGTTATTTATGGAGCCGGCCAAGCAGGGCTTAAAATAGCCAATGAATTTTATAGCAGTGCTTATAAAGTGCGTTATTTTGTCGATGATGACAAAAAGCTGCAAAGACGTTCAATTGACGGGATCAAAATCCTATCCAAAGAGAAACTGGAACATAAACTTGGCGTCAACAAAATAGATTTGCTCATTATTGCTATGCCCTCAGCAAGCAAAGAGAGGATCAAGGAGATATATGAAGATCTTGGTTCTCATTTTGAGGCCATAAAGATCTTGCCGTCTCTTGATGAGATATTAAGAGATAAAGATTTTGCCACACAGCTCAAAGATATATCCGTAGAAGATCTATTGGCGCGCCATCCAAAAGATTTGGATAAAACCATCATAGAAAAATTCATCAAAGATAAAAAGATCCTTATCACGGGTGCTGGAGGGAGTATAGGAAGCGAGATCGCCAGGCAATGTGCAAAATTTGGAGCTGCAAAGCTTGTATTATTAGATCATAGCGAGTTCAATCTCTATATGATCGCTGAAGAGCTGCATGGCAACAATATAGCGCTTATCATGCAATCTGTAGTTAATTTAGAGCTATTAGAACATACATTCAAGACACATAGACCGGATATTGTTATCCATGCAGCAGCTTATAAACATGTGCCGCTTGTCGAAGAGAATATAAACGAAGCAATATTAAATAATGTCATTGGGACTAAAAATACTATTGATATGTCTATAAAATATGATGCGCAAAAGTTTGTTCTTATCTCAACCGATAAAGCAGTAAGGCCCACTAATGTAATGGGCGCAACGAAACGCATTTGTGAGCTTTATGTGCAAAATGTGAAAAGGAAAAATACAGAAATAGTAGCCGTGCGGTTCGGCAATGTGCTTGGAAGCAGCGGAAGCGTGATACCGAAATTCAAAGCCCAAATTGAAAAAGGCGGTCCGATTACCGTTACCCATCCTGAAATTACAAGATATTTTATGTTAATCCCTGAAGCTTGCGAGTTGGTACTTCAAGCTGCCAGCCTAGGGCATGGCGGGGAGATTTTTATACTTGATATGGGTGAGCCTATTAAAATCGTTGATTTAGCTAAAAAAATGATAGAGCTTAGCGGAAAAAAAGATATTAATATAGTATTTACAGGACTAAGAGCCGGAGAGAAGCTATACGAAGAACTCCTTATAGATGATAGCCAAGCCGGCACACCTTATGATTCTATCACTGTAGCCAAAAGAACCGATTATCCTATCGAAAAACTCGAACTAGATATGCAAACCCTTGTCGAGTCAGAAGATAAACTGCAAATATTAAAAAAAATAGTGCCTGAATTTGATCATAAGATAAATAAAAAGGAAAGTAATTGAGTAAAAAAAATAGAGTCAAACCAGCAGCAATGGATCATCAAGAAACATCAGCCACAATGATTATAGGTTTGATATTTTTAGCATATGCTTTTGGCGTACTAATGCGTTTTGTGTGGATATATCAATTTTCCAATGAGCCTAGTTTCTTTTGGAATAATGAATTTATGCTTACTACAAATGATGGCTACTATTTTGCCAGCGGGGTACAAAATATACTAGACGGTTCTCACGCCAACAATCCTAGGCTTTGGGATATATGGCATCAAGGCACTATCTTGGTTAGTGCATTTTTTGCATGGCTTTCGCCTTTTTCTCTAGAAACAACACTCTTTTATATGCCTATATTTTTGTCTAGTTTGATAGCTATTCCTCTGGTATTGATAGGTTCTTTATATGGTCGCCCAAGTTGGGGATTCATGTCAGCCCTTCTTGGTGTGATAGCTTGGAGTTACTATAACCGTACTATGGCAGGATATTACGATACGGATATGTTTGCCATTTGGTTGCCATTGTTGGCATTGTATTTCCTGCTTAGAAGCATAGAGAGATCGTCATGGAATATGGTGTTTTATGCTGCAATAGTATTGGTTTTTTACTCATTTGTATATACGTCTAGCAAGGGTGTTATTTATGCTTTGGGGCTCACATATCTAGCGTATAAGCTTTGGTTTCATCGAAAAGAACATTTTACATATAAAGCTATGATTCTACTTATCGTGGCTCTTTTGCCGTTTGGCAATCTTACAACATCCTATACATATCCTTATGGTTTTTTGGTGCAGCTTGCAATTCTAACCATCATTTATACGATCTTTTCTTATAAAGTTTTTTCTCAAAGATCACTCATTATAGTATCGGTTTTTATGTTCGTGCTGTTTTTATATTTTGGCAATATTTACGGCGTAATTATCGGAAAAATTTTAGGCTATACCGCCAAAGGAGCCGTATCGGAAGGATTGCATTTTTTTGGAGTGGTCCAAACGGTCCAAGAAGCCTCTCCTATAGATTTTATCACAATGGCAAATCGAATTAGTGGATCAATTTACGGTTTTGCGGTCTCTATTGTAGGGTTTGGCCTTTTGATACGCCGGCACAGGGCATTTTGGATAGCTTTGCCGCTTTTGGGCATAGGGATGTTTGCTTTGATAGGCGGTCTTCGTTTTACGGTTTATGCCACTCCTATAGCTGCTCTTGGTGCGGCGTATTTTCTCGTATGGCTTAGTGAATATATGTCGCATAAATGGTCTAAATATGCAGTACCCATTTTTGGCATGATAGTATTATTGCTGCCAAATATTTTGCATATATATGAGTATCAGATGCCAACTGTATTTAGCAAGCAAGAAGTAGCAGACCTAGACAAGCTAAGAAGCATTTCCAAAGACGGAGATATTACACTAGCTTGGTGGGACTATGGATATCCTATTTGGTATTATACCGGCACCTCCACACTTATTGATGGCGGCAAACATCACCATGATAATTTTGTCATATCAAAAATCATGTTAAGCCCATCACAGCAATTTGTTTACAATATGGCTGTTTTAGCCGCAGAAGAGTATTTTCCGTTTGCTTCAAAATTAAAAGATGCCCATTTAGGCAAAGATACCAAAGAGGGTAAATTGTATCAGCAGCTAGGATATATGGATTCTATAGATGTTATATTTAAAAACAGACAAAAAGAACAATTAAACCCGGAAGATGTATTAAAAGCTCTTGAGGACAAGGCTTATCCATTACCTTCAAAGAGCAGAGATATTTATATCTATATGCCTTCTAGAATAATGCAGATATTTCCTACTATAGCATCTTTTGGAGATATAAACCTGGCAACAGGAAAAAATCTGAGCGATATGCAGTGGGTTACAGCAAACTCTATTAAACAAGAAGGTTCGCTGGTTTATTTAAATAACGGAATTATTATAGATGTTCAAAATGGTATTTTTATCTTTAATAACCAGCAATACCCAATGAACTCTTTTGTAGAGATAGACGGCAATAGTGTTAAAAAACGGCTATTAAATAATGATAGCAGCTATGTAGCTATACATAATAAAATTTATGGATCTTTTATAATTATGGATACCGATACATTTGATACGGCATATGTGCAAATGTTCTTACTTGGCCAATATGACCATAGTCTATTTGAGCTTGTAGTATCTTCTCCATATAGTAAGATATACCGCCTTAAGCGATAAACGCTCTTTTAGAAAAACTGGCTAATCTATAAAAGATAAAACCTCTTTTTGCTATAATGCCACAAAAAAGGCATTTAACTGCCGTGAGCTGTCCGCTGAGGACTGTAAGCGAATATGGACTTTGTCCATAAGAGCGATTAAAATAAAAAGGTATATAATGATAGTTACTCGTTTTGCTCCAAGCCCTACAGGTTATCTACACATAGGAGGGCTTCGTACCGCTCTTTTTTCATGGCTTTGGGCTAGACGCAACAATGGAAAATTTTTACTTCGCATAGAAGATACGGATATGGCTCGAAACTCCGAAGATGCCACAAAAGCTATCATCAAAGCATTTGATTGGGTAGGGATTGATTATGACGGCGAGGCAGTTTATCAATCAAAAAGATTTGATATCTACAAGCAATACATAGACCAACTTCTTCATGAAGGCAAAGCGTATCATTGCTACATGGCTAAAGAAGAGCTTGACGAATTGCGAGAAGCTCAAATGGCACGCAAAGAGCGGCCAAGATATGATGGCAGATATCGTGACTTTGCAGGTACCCCGCCTAGCGGCGTAGAGCCGGTCGTTCGTATCAAAGCCCCGCTTAGCGGAGATATTTGTTTCAAAGATGGTGTTAAGGGAGATATTTGCATAGCTTCTAGCGAAGTGGATGATTTCATCATTGCCCGAAGTGACGGAACTCCAACATACAATTTTGTAGTAGCAATTGATGATGCTCTTATGGGAGTAACTGATGTTATAAGAGGCGATGACCATCTCTATAATACACCAAAACAGATCGTCGTTTATAATGCTCTAGGATTTGCGCTGCCTAGATTTAGTCACTTGGCGATGATCAACAACGAAGAGGGTAAAAAACTATCCAAAAGAGACGGGGCAACGGATGTCATGGAGTATAAAACGAACGGATTTTTGCCTGAAGCCTTATTGAATTTCTTAGTGCGTCTTGGTTGGAGCCACGGAGATCAGGAAATATTTAGCATCGAAGAGATGAAGAGCCTGTTTGACCCTCAAAATATAAATAAAAGCGCATCCAGTTATAATCTAGATAAGCTTCTTTGGCTCAATAGCCATTACATCAAAAATACTCCAAATGACAAACTAGCCCTTATGCTAAAAGATTTTGGAGTTCATATAGAAGGGCACGATAAGCTTGAACTTCTTCTTGATGCTACAAAAGAACGAGGCAAAACCCTAGTAGAACTCTCTCAGCAAATTAGTCTTATTTTGAATGCCCCTGAGAGTTATAATGAAAAAGATTATAAAAAAGCTATCAAAGAAGATACCAAAATCATTTTGAATGATTTTATAGTGTTATTGAGAGCTTCACAAGATTCACTTCATTTGCCGTGTGATTATCATGCGGTATTGGAAAAACTCGTAAACGCCAAGGAGATAGGCTTCGGCAAAATAGGACAGCCTTTGCGTGTGGCTCTTCTTGGTTCTATGACCGGAGCAGGACTAGATGAGATCATGGCTATTTTGGGAGCAGATGAAACTGTCAAAAGAATAGACGGCTTATTGGCTACGCTTTAGTAGATTTTAAAAATCTTTTAAGAGCTTGTTTGGCTTTAGGGTCTATTTTGTAATGTATATGATTTAGATACCATCTGGCATCATTTGGGGATATCTCTCTTCTTTTTGCCTCTTTTTTTAGTATATACTGAGGGATGAAAACTTTTGTTTTTGTGAATTCCTTGGATAACTTCATTATTTGCTTTTGATGTTTGTGATAACAAAGTCTGGCAAATACAAACGGCAGCCCTGTTTTTTTATGCCACTCTTCAGATAGATCCGTACATTCCTCGCCGTCTAAGTAATATTTTAAAGCCCTGTCGCCTATCATCACTTCACCTTTTAGGCCCAATACCTTGGTCAATGCATTAGATGACTGCGAGGCGCTATCGGCTCTTTCTTTTTTATTTAAAAGAAGTACACTATATACTTTTCCGATTCCTACTATACCGGCATCCGTGCATCGACATCCTTTTGATGTCACAGAAGATATAAAAGCGGCATTTACCCTACCTTGGTGAAAAGCTTTATTTATAAGACTAGGCACATTACGATGCTTTTTGAGATTAGATTGTACCGCATTATTATTGATGTGTTGTTTCAGAAAAACTTGAAACGGCAGGAGATTGAGATAATCAATAGAGCCAAACAGCACCGAAGTATCCTTTTTAAGCCTAATTATATCAAACAACTTTTATAATCAAGTTATCTGATTGGCTCTTTATGGCGAGGAGCCTTCTTTGTTAGCCGCTCAATTTTCAGGAGAATATATTGGTAAAAATAGAATTTTTAGGACCTATAGCTAAAGCAAGTATAAGTATAGAGGCGAACAGCTTAAGAGATGTTGCTTTGTATTTGCAAGCAGATAACAGTTTGTCAGCATGGTTGGATAAATTGGCTATCGCAGTCAATGACACCATGGTGTGTGATTTGGATCATGTCTTAAGGGATGGGGATAAAGTTTCATTGCTTCCTCCTGTGTGTGGCGGATGATGGTAGAAATTTATGCTGGGCCATTGGATGTTAAAGCCATTTTTGCCGATTGGCTAGAAGAGGGTATGGAGCGAAATTGGGGTGCTTTTATACCATTTATAGGAATTGTTAGGGAAGAAAGCGGCATAGAGGCACTAAGTTTTGATATATATGAGCCGATACTAGATAGTTGGTTTAATGATTGGCAAGCTAAAGCTCAAAAAAAAGGCGCAATTCTCAAGATGGCACACTCTAGAGGTGATGTGCCGGTGCATACATCGTCATATATGTCAGCGGTATTTTCACCCAAACGCCGCGTAGCATTGGTATTGATCGATGAGTTTGTAGAGGATTTTAAGGCAAATGCTCCTATCTGGAAATATGATATGGTTGATGGTAAAAGAGTATATGCCGAGGATAGAAGTACTCCGATGAGCGGCGCTGGGCTAATGTCTAAAAAGGATTAATGTTGGCATTTATAGATTTTGAAACTTCATTACAGATCATTAAAGAGCTGGCTCCTAAAAAAACAGATATAATAGAACTTCCTTTGATGCAAACACTAGGGTTTGTATTGGCAGAGAATATAAAAGCATCTGAGAATTCGCCATCCAAGCCAACTGCGGCGATGGATGGGTATGCCGTGCGGCATGAGGATATAGCCATTGAAAAGCTTATTATAGAAGGCATCAATCCAGCAGGTAGTGATATCGTGCAATCTGTTGAAAAGGGAAAATGCATCAAGACTTTTACAGGCTCACTTATGCCAAGAGGGTCTGATACGCTCATACCTATAGAAAACGTAGAATTGCAAGGAGACGGTATCATTATTACCTCCCCTGTACCCAAAGGGTTTAGCGTGAGGGGCATCGGAGAAAACTATGCAAAAGATGAGTTGTTGATACCTGCTGGAACCAAAATAGATTTTGTACAAATTGGAGTAATGGCAAGTTTAAATATAGATAAGCTTAGAGTATATTCCAAACCAAAAGTAGCTATATTTGCCACAGGAAGCGAACTTTTGGATATAGGTGAAACACAGACTTCCGATGCTCAAATAAGAAGCAGTAATCACTATACCATAGAAGCAATTGTAGCCAAATACGGAGGAGCTCCTTTGCAGCTTGGATGTGTCATGGACAATAAAACCATTATCACTCATGCTATGCAAAAAGCTCTTAGAGACAGCGATATTGTCGTAACTACAGGCGGAGTAAGCGTAGGTGATTTTGATTTTGTAAAAGATGTTATCAAAGAGATAGGCTTTGAAGTGCTATTCCAAGGGGTTCATATCAAGCCGGGCCAACATATTATGCTTGCTCGTAAAGGCGATCAATTTATTTTGGGGTTACCGGGATTTGCTTACTCTTCAACTGTAACAGCACTTTTGTATCTATTGCCACTAATAGCGCGGTTTACTGATACTCATCATGGCTTGCGTACCATCAAAGCTACACTCCAAGAATCCTACACAAAAAAAACAAATAAGACAGAGTTCGTGGCTTGCCGTATCAAAAGTGAACATGACCGATATCTATGCGATTTTGGAGATAAAAAATTAGGCAGCAGTGCCATCTTGACCAATATGCTTGGTCCAACCGCACTTATAAAATTATCATCCACAGACACCAGTAAACAAGTAGGCGACGAGGTGTCTATTTTGTTTCTTGATTAGCCAAACAGATAATGGTATCTTTTGGCTTTGATAAAAAGTGCCAGATCTGATATGCTGATACATCCTGCATTTCGTGCTTCTTGAAATATTGAGTTGCGTTTAGAGTAAGTCATTTTATATCCTTTTATCTCTTATATTTCAAATTGTATTATTTTTATAAAAAAATAGTAAAAAAATTTCAAATTGCCATATTTTTATAAAAAAGTATGTTATAATTTGAATATTTTCTTTGAAGGAGAAGTGATGATAGATTTATCTGAAGTGATTGAAAAGATCAAAGATGTGATTTCAGGCAGTAAAAACCATAAGATCTTTGATAAAGATGTAGCTACAGCCCTTGGCATTCCGCAAACTACATTTGCTACGATGAAAAAACGAAATTCTATACCGTACAAAGAACTTTTGGAGTTTTGTGCATCCAAAAAGATAAGTGCCAATTGGCTCTTTTTTGATCAAGCCGTTGATATGCTCAAAGAAGAGACGGATAAATTTTTTCAGATCCGTTATTTTGCAGACATTAGAGCTAGCGCAGGGGGAGGGGCTGAAGTGTTTGGCGAGGATTATGAAGTTTTGAATGTTGATAAAACAATAATTCAAAATATGGTCGGTTTTGGAAATACCAAGCTTGAAGCCATACATATAGACGGTGAATCTATGGAGCCTACCCTCAATGACGGCTCTATCGTATTTGTCGATAGGGAGCAAATAAATATCAATAAAGATGGTATTTTTATAGCTTCTACAACTGCAGGGCTTTTTATCAAACGAATCCGCCGCAGGGCAGATGGCATGATAGAGCTTATATCGGATAATAAAGCTTATTCACCTGAAGTTTTGGCTCCCGATGAAGTAAGTATTGTCGGTAAAGTGGTAGGGAATATCGAGAGTTTGTAAATTTTTGTCATTCTGAACTTGTTTCAGAATCTCTTTTTTAGACCCCGAAATAAATTCAGGGCGATGGACAAAATTAAAACTCTGCGCTTATTTCTCCAAGTGCCTCTTTGGCGTTTGTTTTCTCACCGTTATATTTTTTCATCTTGATGCCAAACTCTTTCATAGAGTTGGCTGTATTTTTGCAAGCTGATTTTACGACGAGATAGTCGCAATCTTTTATGGCTTCAGACATCAGGTCATGGGATTTAATATGTTCCATGTCATTTTCGTCGTGATCACAGACATGCTTTCCGCTGTGTTCTTCTTCGCTTACCTCATGTCCCGCCATTTTTGGGTTTGCTCTTAAGCTCTCAAGCGTTATGGTCTTGAACATTCCGCCACCTATATTAAATATCGCAAAGTATGGAGTATGTCCGGCATTTTTTGCTATTTTTAGACTTTGGTCTATTACTGGTACTGCTATTTTCATAATTTTTCCTTTTATTTTAATGTGTATCTAATTGGCTTATTTGTTTTACTATCATTTTTCTATCATTTCGTTTAACTGAGATGATTTGTCTGTAAATTTTATACTTTTTATACGATTATCCTCCATCTTGATAATAGTAATTTGTCCTTCTTGGTAAGGATACATGGCTCCTTCATTTTCATCTGTTATGAGTAGTACTTGGTATTTGTATTCTTTCATTTTTGGCAATGCAAATGATTTGGTTACAAAAGCAGGCATTTGGCTAATATCTGCTATATATATGGCATTATTTTTCTCCAGATATCTCTCTGATTGTTTGGATAAATATTCGTTAAGTATACCTGAAGGCTCTTTTTCAAATGTTACAATGACGGTGCGTGGTATCTTGGGTATCTTATGTGTAGCTCCAAATTGGTCATTTAATATAATAGGTTTTATAGATTGCCCTACTTGATATTCATTTGCCGATACCATTATTACAGCTGATAATAATATAAAAAATATTTTATTCATAGATAAAAATTGTCCTTTTTAGCCGTAGTTTATCTTATATGATATAATAATAAGCTTTTTAAAAATATTTAATTTATTTGGCATTCTCGCATGCCACACACCTGATACTTTCGGGACGGATTTTGAGTCTTTCAAGTGGTATATCATTTTCACACTCTATACAAATCCCAAAATCAGGAGAATCCACCTGACTTAGCGCATACTCCAATCTGGCCAGCCTGGCTATTGACTCGTTTAAGATCTTGTTCATTACTTCTGCCTCTATTAAAGCCTCCGATCGTTCCAAATCACATCCAGAACAGCCAGGGGCTGTTAATGCAGCCTTGTCTTTGAGCATCTCTATTTGTTTCTTGAGCGATTTAATGTCTGCAATGATCTGCTCTTTGATAATATTTTTGTTTGTTTCTTCCATCATATGCCCCCAAAACGGTATAAAATATTGTATCATAAAATAAAAAGTGAAATTATGAAGATAGAAAATGTTTTGCAAAAGTTTATGATATTGCTTGAAAAAAAAGAGTATTTTGAAGCACACAGTGTATTGGAACATCTTTGGCTAGAGATGAAAAAAGATGGCCATCAATATGCCAATCTTGCTCGCGGGCTTATAAATGCAGCTGTTGCTTTCGAGCATATTAAGCGAAACACTCCGACAGCCATGATAAAAGCACGCAAGACTTTTGCAGGTTACATAAAATACCGCCACATGTGCGATGACGCGGATTGTTATTTTAAGTCAGCTTGCAAGAAGGCAGACGAGATAGCCGCAACGCTAGGTTTGTTTTCTTAATTGTAGTTTTGTATTTTTTAACAGCTGCGCATTAAGAGCTACTATAATAGTGCTTGCAGACATCAATATAGCACCCACGGCCGGATTTACAAGTATTCCCCATTTTGCCAAAACACCAGCTGCTAAAGGAATAGCAATGATGTTATATCCGCTTGCCCACCAAAGATTTTGCAGCATTTTGCGGTAAGTTTGACGTGAAAGATTTATTGCGTCTACGACATCTACAAGATCACTTTTGGTCAAGATTATATCAGCGCTTTCTATAGCGATGTCCGTACCGGCACCTATGGCGATACCGATATCAGCGCCAATAAGTGCAGGTGCATCATTAATGCCATCGCCAACCATTGCAACTATTTTTCCGTTTTCTTTGAGTGCTTGGATTTTTTGTAGTTTCATGTCAGGCAATAATCCGGCTTCATAATTATCTATGCCTGTTTTTTTTGCGATATCGGCTGCTACTTCATTATTGTCTCCCGTGAACATATAAGCGGTAATTCCTTTTGATCGAATGAGCTCAATGGCTTTGTTAGAGCTTTGGCGTATCGTATCCGTTAAAAGAATGACACCGCCGATAACACCATCTATAGTTATCCACACTTTGGTTGCTTTATCGCTATCAAAAGGAAGTAGTTTCTGAGGGACCCTTAGTGACTCTTTTGTCAAAAGTTGTTCACCGCCTATCATAACAGTATGGCCATCGATTTTGGCCTTAGCGCCAATCCCGGGCATAGCATTAAATTCATCAACAGATGCAAGGACGATCTTTTGGTTTTTGGCATAGTCTACGATTGCTTTGGCGATACTGTGTTCTGAGTGCTGTTCCAATGAAGCAGCAAAATAAAGCAATTTTTTTTCGTCATTAATAGCGATTACTTTGTTAACGGCAAGTTTGCCTTCTGTAATCGTCCCTGTTTTGTCAAAACAAATAATATCTATTTTGTGTAATCTCTCAAATGCCTCTCTATTGCGTATTAAAATACCGTTTTTGGCTGCTATGGATGTTGAGATGGCAACTACAAGCGGTACGGCTAATCCAAGTGCATGAGGACATGCAATTACGAGAACCGTAACCATTTGCAGTACTGCATTTTCAAATGTAGAAAATATAGACCAAGCTAGCAAAGTAAGAACGCCGATAATCAGTGCAATATAAAATAGCCATTTGGCTGCGCGATTTGCAAGATCTTGAGTATGTGACCTGCTTGTTTGAAGTTCTTTTACAAGATTGATAATTTGCGAAAGATAGCTGCTTTCACCGCTTTTAGTGATGCGCACAATTAGTGAACCATCAATATTTGTACTGCCCATAAATACAAAGCTTTTCGGGTTTTTATAGAGCGGTTTGGATTCTCCAGTGAGCAATGCCTCGTCTATCATCCCTTCACCTTTTAGTATTTCGCCATCGGCAGGAATATTTTCTCCGGGATGTATTAAGATTTCATCACCAAGCTTAAGTTGACTCACATCCACCTCTTCTAATCCCATTTCGGAAGTAAAACGCATTGCTTTTTTTGGGATCAATCGCACCAATTCTTCAAGCGTATCAGAAGCTCCCAATATACTTTTGGCTTCAATATAGTGCCCTAAGAGCATTATGTCTATTAGTGTTGCAAGTTCCCAAAAAAATGATTCCTCCGGCCGAATCAAAAGAGCTATTGTAGAATAAAAATATGCTACGCTGATCGCCATAGAAATGAGTGTCATCATCCCTGGTTCTTTTGATTTGATCTCCTCTATCATCATTGTCAAAAACGGCCATCCACCATAAAAGTAGATCAATGTGGAGAGTGCAAATACGAGAAGATTCATATAAGGAAAGTCTATAGTGAAACCAAACCACATTTGTATCATATGAGAAAATAGCAAGATAGGAATGGTCACAATAACAGAGATTATGAAACGTTTTTTTAACCCATACATGTGATGCAAATGTCCCATCTTGCGATGATCTTGATGTTGGTCGTGATGTGTACTTGAATTATGTGAGATATGTGCCTGCATCGTTTTTCCTTTTATTTGCTATAGTATATATAAAAAAATGTGCAAGCAATGTGGAGAAAATGCGGATTACGTTTTCATTCCGTATCCTAGCTTGATGAGCCCTGCTTTAAGTTTGCCCTCTACCTCGCCTTGAAATTCAAGTGTGTTTTCTTTGATAGTGCCGCCCGTAGCGAGTAATTTTTTGAGAGTTTTCAGTAGTGCTTCTGCGGTACTCTCATCCAAGAAAAACGGTTTAACTATGGTGACTACTTTGCTGTTTCGTTTTTCACGAGCGAAATGGAGTTTGTGCTGCTGCGGGGCTTTGGTTTCTTTTGGCGTATCGGCTTCTTTGGTTTTATTGTCACTGCTCCAGCCGTCATCCCAGCCGGCACCCATCTCAAATAGATTTTTTTTCATCATCCGTCCTTATTTTTGTAATGGCAAATTTTAATATGATATAGCCAAAGATCGCTGAAAATAGTGTGCCAAGCAAGATCGCTAATTTATCTGCATATGCAAAAAGTCTATCGTCAGGAAATGCTAATGAGTCAACAAAAAGACTCATCGTAAACCCAATACCAGTTAAGACACTTACGCCATATAGCATCAACCAGCTTGCATCTTGCGGCAATGAGGCAATCTTAAGTTTGATCGCTAGCCAGCTAAATCCAAAAACACCTATCTGTTTGCCCAAAAAGAGCCCCATTGCAATACCTAGAGGTACATTGCCTATAGCCTCATTGATAGATAAATTGCGTATATCAACACCAGCATTTACAAAAGCAAACATTGGAAGAATAAAAAAAACGATCCAAGGATGCAATCCATGTTCAACCTCTTTAAGAGGGGAAGATGTCATACCGGATACATCTGAGGTTTTTAGAGGAATAGTAAATGCAAAGAGTACCCCAGCAATTGTTGCATGCACTCCTGATTTTAAAACACTTACCCAAAGGACAATTGCTACCATAAAATAGAGTGATTTGTTAGCAAATCCAAGTCGGTTAAAAAGTATCAAAACAATAAGCGCAGCAGATGCGACATAGATAGAAAGCATGGAGAGCTGCGTAGTATAAAAGAGTGCTATAATGATGATAGCTCCAAGGTCATCAATGATCGCAAGCGCCAACAAAAATACTTTTAAAGAGACAGGTACGCGAGGCAGGAGCGATAAAATACCAAGCGCAAATGCGATATCTGTTGCCGTAGGGATCGCCCAACCACGCATAGCGACAGGATCACCGTTATTAAATAGAATATAGATCAAAGCCGGAACTGCTATACCTCCGATTGCGGCAATGGTAGGGAGAAGCACTTGTCCAAATGAAGAGAGATGCCCCTCTACTACCTCCCGCTTTATCTCCAGTCCGATTGCCAAAAAGAAGATAGCCATAAGTCCTTCACTTACCCAGTGGTGCAAAGTTTTGTCTATATGGATCGCCCCAACGCGTACTTCCACTGGGATATGAAGGATGTAGCCATATATATCAGAAAAAGGAGAGTTTACAAGAATAAGAGCAAACAATGTTGTAATGATAAGCAAGATGCCACCTGCTGAGCTTGATCTTAAAAATGTATAAAGTTTTTCTTTCATTAATGATATCCGTCTAAAGAGTTTGAACTATTGTACAAAAAAGAGCCGAAATTTTGCTTATTTTGTATCAAACAATATGCCAAAGATTACCGCGAGTATCAATAAAAAGATATAAATTTTATAGTACATCTCATAGTTTGGCAGTTTCATACTATTCTCCTATGGTATAAATGATCTCCGTTTTGTTTTTGCGGGTTTGCATCTCTATGAGGCTAAGCCCTTCTATCGGCAATGCCATAAAATCTTTCATGTTTTCTATCTGATTTTTGGCACATTCTCTTAGCACTTTGCCGCGATATGCTTTCGCCCAGTGGCTGACCACTTTGCCGTCTTTTATGAACTTGAGTGTTGTATAAGGCTTTGAAGGTATATAAAACCTGTCATAATATCCGGCACGAATATCTAATATCTCTTCATTAGCCAGATACTCATCGAGCAGTTTTTTACTATTGCCGTTATAATATTTATCTACCTCTATATCGCCTGTCTTTGCTCCTTGAGCCAGACGGTATTCAGGTATCATATCGCCTGCTAAGATGGGACCAAAAAGATTGGAAAATATCATCACAGTTTCATCTATATATTTTTGCGACGCCTCGCTTAGCGACTTGTAATCCAAATGATCAAATGCCACGCCTGTATATCTAAGCACAGCTTTGGTTGAAAGAGAATGCAGGCCGATGTTTTGATAATATTCAATTTCGTTTGGTTTTTTGAGCCCGAACATTTGCTTTGCTTTGATGTTATTGTTTAAATCTTCCAGATAGATTTGTGTTAATTTAGATCTGGCTTCATACAGATCTTTGTTCCATAGATTTGACAGATCAAAAGATACAGTTCCACCTGTTGATTTAGTTTCGCTTGGAGCTAGGAGGATTTTCATAAAGTTTTCTTTTTTTAATTAGATTATAGCACAAGAAGGATGAAGGCATTCAAGTATGAATAAAGTCATCCAAACGACAAGATATTGTCATCCCATGCAACGGCACGGAATCTATGGATACCGGATCAAGTCCGGTATGACGACATTATCTAAATGATACCGTCGCTTTGACCATATTCTCTAGGCTAGGAATGACCTCTTCCCATTTTCTGGTCTTAAGGCCGCAATCTGGATTGATCCATAGCTGTTCTTTTGGCAATACTTCCAAAAGTAATGCTATCTGAGTTTTGATCTCTTCAACGGACGGGATTCTCGGAGAGTGGATATCATAAACCCCAGGGCCTACTTCTTTAGTGTATCCTACTTCTTTAAAAATCTTAAGCAAACTATTGCCGCTTTTGGCAGTTTCTATAGTAATAACATCCGCGTCCATTTCTTCGATAGTGTGCATGATGTCATTAAACTCGCTATAGCACATATGCGTGTGGATCTGGGTCTCTTTGTATGCACTGCTTACTGATAATTTAAAACTATCAACCGCCCATTTTTCATAAGATGCTCTATTTTCATGTCTCAAAGGATATCCCTCTTTGAATGCAGCTTCATCAACTTGTATCATTTTGATGCCGTTGTTTTGCAGATCATCTATTTCGTCAGCTAAGGCAAGTGCAATTTGGGCAGCTACTTCGCTGCGAGGTATATCTTCTCTTACAAATGACCAGTTGATCATTGTCACAGGACCTGTTAACATTCCTTTGACTATCTTGTTTGTCAAGCTTTGGGCATATAGTATCCATTGCAGAGTCATTGGAACTTCACGGCTCACATCACCATAAAGAAGAGGCGGTTTGACACATCTGGCGCCGTAACTTTGCACCCATCCGTTTGAGCTGAATGCAAATCCGTCCAACAGTTCGCCAAAATATTCAACCATATCATTTCTCTCAGGCTCCCCATGAACTAGCACATCAAGACCTATTTTCTCTTGAATAGCGATGGTTTCGCGGATATAATTTTTTATAAATTCCTCATACTCCTCTCCTGATATTTCATTATTTTTGTAATCTCGTCTAGCTTTTCTGAGTTCAGGGGTTTGCGGAAAAGAACCTATGGTAGTAGTGGCAAGATCCGGGTATCTTAGTTTTTCTTTTTGAAGAGCGATGCGCTCGGCAAACTCACCATCTCTAACCCATTTTGTGATGTTGTTCATCCTAGATTGCACAGAATCGTTGTGTATAAGCTTTGACTTTTTTAGTCTTTCGATACTGTTTTTGTTTTTTTGCAACAATTCATCATCATCTTGAAGTGCGCCAAAAAATATACTGCTAGCCAGAGTCAACTCATTTAGTTTTTCTTTGGCAAAGCTCAGAGAATCTTTGATGGTATTGTCAAGTTTATTTTCATTTTCCAAACCATAAGGCACATGCAAAAGCGAACAAGATGTAGATACTATGAGTTTCTCTTTTGGAATAATGACAGATATTGTTTCAAGCAACTCTTTCGTTTTTATGATATCGTTTTTCCATACATTTCTTCCATTGATGACTCCGGCAGCCAAAACTTTGCCACTTGATGCTATTTCGTGGAGAGATTCTATATTTTTAGCTCCTGCTACAAAATCAAGCCCCAAGCCCCATATCGGCGTATGAACTAAAACTTTTGTAGCTTCGTTCGAATGTTCAAAATAAGTTGTGGCTATGATCTTGATATTTGATGCCGCATTGCTTAATTTTTCATAGCAAGGCTTTAGGAGACTAAGAAGTTTAGGTTCAACGTCTGTAGTAAATATAGGGTCATCAAGTTGCACGATAATTTCATCGTCTAGTTTGCTAATTTCTTTAAAAAGCTCTGCGTAAACTTTTAGTAATTTATCAAAAAGCAAAAATTTGTCACTTCCGTCAGTTGTTACGCTAAGAGCCAAGAAGGTGATCGGAGAGATGAGGTTTATCTTGGTCTTGATGCCAAGAGCTGCTGCTTCTTTATACTCATTGATAATCTTTGTGCTGTCTAATTTAAATGCCTCGTCTTTAATGAGTTCAGGTATGATGTAATGATAGTTCGTGTTAAACCATTTTCTCATAGCCATCGCTACGCCATTCTCGTAACCTCGTGCCATTGCAAAGTATTTTTCAGTTTTGTCTTGTATGGATTTGAATCTATTTGGGATCGCACCGACAAGTATCATGGTATCTAGCATTTGATCATAATAAGAAAAGTCATTTGAGCTTACAAGCTCAACACCTGCTTCTTTTTGTGTGTTCCAAGCTTTTGCTCTTAGGTGTTTTGCTACTTCTTCCACATCTTGGAAGCTGCTTTTGCCGCTCCAAAAGCTTTCAAGGGCAAATTTAAGTTCTCTGTGTTCACCGATTCTAGGGTATCCCACCACTAAATTTTTTGACATAATTATCCTTTTTATTTATATATTTTTTTGTTTTGATTTTTAAAAAGATAATATGGAGGGTGGGTTCCGCTTCGACGAAAGCTAAAGTAGAGATTGTGACAACTGCATTTTTTGCGTTTTTTAGCAGACAGCAAGGCCTGTTTTGCAATTCTTGTGAATATACAATTACATAATGTAGGATTTTGCAGCAACAATAAACATTGAATTTGGCTCAATGGCGGAGAGTCTTCTTCTTCGTCTAGATCATTAGAAAAATAGGCATGACAAATCGAAGAGATTTGAACTTTGCTTTTTTGAAGCTTGACAAAAACAGTGTGTGCCAATATAGACGCAAGAGTAAAATACCTTTTGCCAAAACCTCGTGGTGATTTCAATGATTTACCTATATATTATGATTTATTTTATGATTGTATCGAAAAAATACAAAAAAATACAAAAATCTCTTGACATTTTATTTTATTTTGCCTATAATTGCGTTCCATTTTTAGTCACTAGGAATGTTATTTGGTGCTGGTGTAGCTCAGTTGGTAGAGCAGCTGATTTGTAATCAGCAGGTCGGGGGTTCAAGTCCGTCCACCAGCTCCAAAACCCGTGGGGCAGCGATGAAAATTCGATATGGGAGGTTTCCCGAGTGGCCAAAGGGGGCAGACTGTAAATCTGTTGTCTATGACTTCGGTGGTTCGAATCCACCACCTCCCACCAAATCAAAACACGCCCTTTGGGGCGTGTTTTATTTTACTTTTGCAGTGTTTCTACGGGCAGTCTGTCCGGGACAAAAGGAGGAAAAAGACAATGGATTATAAGGAGTTGCTGAAGCTGCGTCAACGGGCAGGTGGGTTGAATAAGCACCTTGGCATACGCGTACTTGAGATCAGTGAGGGCACCGCGGTGGCGGAACTAGATCTGACCCCGGAAACTCTGAATCCACTGGGGAACGCGCATGGAGGTACACTTTTTACGCTGTGCGATGTTGCCGCAGGTTCGGCCGCCGCATCCCACGGGCGGGTTGCAGTGACGCTTTCCGGAGTTATTAATTATCTGCGTCCCGGCAGGGAGGGGCACACGCTCCGAGCGGTTGCTTCCGAACTGAAGGCAGGGAAAAATACGTCAGTATATAATGTAGATGTGCACGACATGGACGGAGCGATGGTCGCGAATTGTACCTTTACAATGTTTTATACGGGCCTGAGAGTGGAAGACGCATGGCAGGCAGACTGACCGGCGCACTGTGCGCACC
>CAZGNT010000004.1:0-76332 GCA_964527805.1 uncultured Sulfurovum sp. | reverse complement strand
TATTAATATTAACCCGCTATAATTCTATCCTCTTTAACGTGGCTCGATAGCTCAGTCGGTAGAGCAGCAGACTGAAAATCTGCGTGTCGACGGTTCGATTCCGCCTCGAGCCACCACTTTTTGAGAATAATCAACAGATTTATCAACAATCACAAAACTTATATACTCCTTATAAAGCCCAATTACACGGACTTTGCCAGCTAATACTAAATTTTTTTATTAATTTTTCGTTAATTTTCTTGACATTCATAAATAATCTGTGTTATACTTGTGGTCATTCAAAACAAAAAAGGAGTATAGAATGAAAAAAACTTTGTTACTTTCAATAGTAGCTTCTACTATGATTATGGCGGGCGGTGATATCGCTCCGGTTGAACCAGCGGTTGTTACACCGGCTCCAGTAGTTGAGTCTAACTGGAAATTTAGCGGTCAAGGCGTAGTTTACTATCAAACTGATGATGCAGGTATAGATGGTCTTGGTGGTGGTGATCTTTTTGACCAAGGTGCGTCTAGTGCGAATGCAGGTGTTCAATTGACTGCTACTAACTCTGACCTAATCGCAGGTATCGGTTTCGGTGCTCAAGTTAATGGTCTTGCGACACTAAATCTTGAACAAGATGTAGTAAGCAATGTTATGCAATCAGTTGGAACTGACTGGCTTCATGGCGGATGGATTTCTCAACTTTACCTAACTTACGGCGTTGGTAATACTAGCCTAAAAGCTGGTAGACAAGAACTTCCAAAATCACTTTCTCCGTTTGCATACTCTGAAGATTGGAACGTATTTGCAAATACTTTCGACGCTGTACTTGCTGTAAATACAGACCTTCCTGACACAGTTCTTGTAGGTGCATGGGTAAAAAGAGCTAACCACAATGATATGGGTGGTGCACTATTCAACGCGATGGATATTTACAGTAATTTAAATGGCAATGACGGTGTTTGGATGCTTACTGCTCAAAACAAATCTATTGCTGATTTGACATTGACTGGTTCATATTATTTTTCTAATGAGTATGCTGCTGGTGAAAATCTTAACATCCTTTGGGGTGATGCACAATACAATGCAGGTATCGCTAACATAGGTGTCCAAGGTGGAGCTGTAATGTGTGACGCTCTTGCAGAAGATACTGAGGCATTCGGTGCTAAAATCGCTGCCAAACTTGATATAGTTAATGTATCTGCAGCATACTCTCATGTAAATGATTCAAGTTTAGGTATGTTCCAAGTTGGCGGCAGCACATCTGCTCTTTACACAGAAACTGCTCTTAACCAAGTTCTTCCAGGTCTTAATAATGACGCGGATAAATTTGTAGTTACTGCTGGTGCTGATATTCTTGGCGGTAACCTAACTGGTGTATACGCTTATCAAGATAATGGTGATGACTTCAACGAGTTTGACCTTGTTTACTCAACTAGTATCACTAACAACCTAAACGCAGCTATCGCTTACGTTTATTCTGACATAGTTGCAGATGATGCTAACCTTGTTAGAGTTGTTGCTAGATACAACTTCTAAGAATTTCTCATAAAAGATTTTCTTCGGACCTAGGCTTTTGCCTTGGTTCACCTTCTTTTTAACTCATTTTTATCCCTTTTTTGTTATCATATTTTAGTCTTTTGCTAATGCTTGTATTGTGAATAATGGGTCATTATAAATATTTTGTCTCTCGCTCCCATGCTCTGGCGTGGGAGTGTATATTGGTATTTTGTATCCAGTATGCGTTCCCATCGAGGACGATGGGAACGAGATTAAAATTATAAAATAATGTCATCCGAGCATCATTATAAGTAGGCAATATTTCAAAGCGGTTAGCATGAAATATGCCGTAAACGATATTGCGAGAATGACGATTTTGGTTACTTTATAAAAAGTAACAATAAAAAAACAACTTTGTCATTATGAATTAAATTCGCTAACAATGACGAAATAAAGGAAAAAATTGAAATTATTAGAACCAAATTATCACTTCAATCTAGCCAATCTCATCACATTTGCCAATATCACATGCGGTATGATAGCTATATACCTAGTTACCATAGACCAATTTGCCATAGCCGCAATTCTAGCATGGGTAGCAGGAGCATTTGATATAATGGATGGCAAAATAGCTCGCAAATACGGGTTATCCACTGAATTTGGTGTGCAGCTGGATAGTTTTGCTGATTTTCTCTCGTTTGTGGTCATGCCGTCATTTTTTCTATTTTTTGCTTTGGAATTTGATAGCAATTTGATCAAATTTTTTGTTGGGTTGCTTTTTATATGGTATGTCATAAGCGGGCTAAGAAGGCTTGTGAGCTTTAATCTCATGAGTGATGCAGGAGAGGTCACCAAATACTTCACAGGAGTCCCTACGCCGCTTGGAGCTATACTTCTTTGGATATTGTGGCTGCTATATATAAGCGGGCTGCTTACAAATATCTTTGTGATATCACTATTGGTTTTGACCATAGCTTGGTCGCTAAACAGCAAGATAAAAATACCTCATTTGTAGGGGGTTACAGATATGTGTCATTGTCAAAATAAAGTAATCTATAAAATAATGTCGCCCGAACGACCTTGAAAGCCAAGCTTTTTGCAGTAGTGCATAAAAAAGCTTGTGCGATTCGAGAGTGGTGACGCTTTTTGCGATACTTTTATAAAAAAGTATCAAAAGAAAAAAACGATCCACAAAACATTAAAAGGATTAATTTGAATAAAATATCGAAATATCTACATAATTTCTCTGAACTGGTGATGTTTCAGCACTCCGTATTTTCATTGCCTTTTATATTTATATCTATGCTGGTAGCTGCAGAGGGTTGGTTTGGCTGGAAACTGCTCTTACTTGGTATTTTTGCTGCAGTGAGCGCTAGAAACTTTGCTATGGGAGTTAATCGCTATCTTGATCGCGACATTGATATATTAAATCCTCGCACAATTGGCAGGCCTTCAGTAGATGGCCGCATAAGCTCTGCTGGCATGGTTGGGTTTATCATCTTAAATGCACTTCTGTTCATAGCAGTGAGTTTTCTCATCAATCCATTGGCTTTAAAACTATCAATTCCATTTTTGATAGTCCTTGGAGCTTATACGCTATTTAAACGTTTTAGCTCGCTAGCTCACTTGGTCCTTGGAATTAGCCTAGGGCTTGCTCCGATAGCAGGCGCGGTAGCGGTGCTTGGAACTATTCCTTTGTGGTCGGTTTATCTAGCAATCGGCGTGATGTTTTGGGTAGCCGGATTTGACCTATTGTATTCTCTCCAAGATATGGAGTTTGACAAAGCTCACGGGCTTCATTCCATTCCCTCCAAGCTTGGAGCATCAAAAACGATGGCGTTAGCAGCTCTTTTTCATCTATTGGCCATAGTGTTTTGGACGATCTTTGTCATAGATGCACAGCTGGGACTGTTCGCGCAAATTGCGGTAATGGTAAGTACCGTGATGCTCTCGTACGAGCACTATATCGTACATGATGATTTTACCAAGATTGATAAAGCATTTTTTACCGTCAACGGCTATCTTGGATTTGTGTTTTTGGCGCTGATAACCATCGATGTTTTGGTTTAAGGCTTTCTCTCACTCCCATGCTCTGCGTGGAAGTGTATATTGGTGTTTTGGATTTGTTATGCGTTCCCATCGAGGACGATAGGAACGAGATTGACATAATGATAAAAGAGTTAAAATGAAAAATGCAATACTTAATGTAGATAGATCATGGGATCTCGATCTTGGATCTCTGAATGATTCATATATAGAATTTTTAAAAAACAATAATAGCTACATACCTAAAAAAGAAAATATACTCAATGCATTTAAAACTCTAGCAAAAGATGATGTCAAATATGTGCTTTTTGGACAAGATCCCTATCCTAGAGAAGTGAGTGCAACGGGTTATGCCTTTATAGACGGTGGCGTAAAAGATATTTTTAGCTCAGGCGGGACTCTATCCAAAGAGGTCAATCGTGCAACAAGCCTAAGAAATTTTATAAAAATGGCTCTGGTTGCCAGAGGAGACTTAAGTATTGATGACACATCGCCCAAAGCTATAGAAAATATAAATAAGGCAAGTCTCATAAACTCAGTTGAAGAACTGAGAAATAACTTTGAAAAAAACGGTGTATTACTGCTCAATACTGCTCTTGTTTTTACAGATAAAAAAAGCTCTAAATATCATGCAAAAGCCTGGCAGCCTTTTATAATGGATCTATTGTCATCGCTTGAGAGCAACAAGGTAAAACTCATATTATTTGGCAATTTTGCCAAAGAGCTGCACAAAGCAATACCCAGTATCTCCACATTTGAAGCTATAGAGCTCGAACATCCTTACAATTTATCGTTTATCTCCAATCCGAAAGCCATAGAGCTGTTTGGACCTATGGATTTAATGAGAAAAATAGATCCTGAAACAAGTTCAGGATGACTAATTTTGAAGTTTCTGATGACACATTGCCTGTCATGCTGAATTTAGTTCAGCATCTCATAATATTTAACAAAATATAATAAAATCAAAAAAGTAATACAATGAAAAATGGTTATATTTACATAATGACCAATAAGCCAAATGGAATACTTTACATAGGTGTCACTTCTGATTTGGCAAAAAGAGCTTATGAACATAAAAATAGTGTTGTAACCGGTTTCACATCAACTTATAATTTAAAATTTTTAGTATATTACGAAGTTTTTGATGATATAAAAAATGCAATTGAAAGAGAAAAACAACTGAAAAATTGGCATAGAGACTGGAAGATAAATCTAATAGAAAAAGTTAATCCATATTGGAATGATTTATATGAAGATATTTTTTAGATCCTGAAACAAGTTCAGGATGACTAATTTTGAAGTTCCTGATAACACATTGCCTGTCATGCTGAATTTAGTTCAGCATCTCGAGAAATGAAGCAAATCCATCTTTAAGAAAAATTTGATATAATTTCACTTCTACAATATATAATGCATCCATAGCTTAGCTGGATAGAGCATCGGTTTGCGGTACCGAAGGTCTCAGGTTCGAATCCTGATGGGTGTACCATCTCTTTTTAATCAAATTTATACTACAATATTTTCAAAAGATTTATAAAGGATTTATTGATATGAAAATAGTACTTATTAACAAAAATCCTGTTGTTTCAAAATTAATTGAACTCTCCATAAAAGATACAGAGTATAAAATAATAGAAACAGAAGATATAAATATCATCAATGAAGATTATGATCTGTTTATTATAGATGATAGTTGCTATAATGCGGATATGGAACAAACAATATCAAATAAAAATGTGATATTATTGACCAATATCAAAAAATTCTCCGATGAATCTCATACATTCCAGACTCTTTCAAAACCATTTTTACCTACACAGCTATTTAATTTGATCAATTCTAGCTTATCAAGTGAAGCAATCTTACTTAAATCAATAAACAATAATATTTTAAACAGCGATGACATATATAAGATAAAAGAACTTTTAGAAAAACCGGATCTGACTTCTGATAATCAGATATATGAAGATAATTTATCTTATGTGTTTGGCAAAAATGAAGAGACGAAAGAAAAAAGAATATTAATGGCGCTCATCAAGATGAAACCAAAAAAACTTAAAAAACTTCTAAAGGGAGCCGAGATCAATTTTAGTATCCGTTTCCCTAAAGAGTCTTAATGGCTATATTGGTATTATCAGGCCCTAGCGGTGCCGGCAAAAGCACTATTATCAATAACGCCGCGCCATATATAGGCAGTTATTACTTTTCAATATCAACAACAACTAGAGCTCCAAGGAACGGCGAAATACACGGCAGAGAGTATTATTTCGTTAGCAAAGAAGAATTCGAAGCTGATATACAAGCAGGCAATTTTTTAGAATATGCAAAAGTACATGACAACTATTACGGCACATCATTAAGACCGGTGAATGAAGCTTTAAAAGATGGAAAATTGGTCATCTTTGACATAGATGTGCAAGGGCATAAGCTTGTGCGCGAAAAACTCGATGATATCACTACTTCTATCTTTATAACACCGCCTACACTTAGTGAACTTGAACGCAGGCTGAATCTTCGTTCGCTTGATGATGATAGTATTATACAAAGGCGTGTAGCCAATGCAAAAAAAGAGATAGAATCTATTAAAGAGTTTGATTTTGTTATTATTAATGACGCTATAGAACAAGCAACAAAAGAGTTTATAGCTATATCAAATGCCGCTAGACTTAAAAGAAGTTATATCGAGATAGACAATATAGTCAAATCTTGGAAAAATTAGACAAAATGGGGTATAATGCCCCTAGAATTACCACAAAGGAAATAAAATGGGATCATTTAGTATCACGCATTGGCTTATAGTATTGGCTGTAATTGTACTTCTTTTTGGAGCGAAAAAAATACCTGAACTAGCAAAGGGGTTAGGACAAGGGATCAAAAACTTCAAAGAAGCTGTCAATGAAGAAGAAGAAAAAAAAGCTGACACAAAAGAGATAGCTGCTACAGAAAAATCAGAGACCAAATCAGAAACTAAAACTGATAAAACTACTCAAAATAGCTAATGTTGCTCTAGCAGCTTAGCTTTATTTACATACGAATCATTTATGAAACTTAAAACAACAATAAACACTATCATTTCATCGGCACTCCAAGATGCCGGTATCAATGCACCAACCTTGAGCGTAACAAATGCTACTAGAAAAGAGTTTGGTGATTTCCAATATAACGGCGCTATGGGTCTAGCCAAATCACTTGGCACTAATCCTAGAGAAATTGCTGCTGACATATGCAAACATATCAAATCAAATGCTATAGAAAAAGTGGAAATAGCGGGACCCGGTTTTGTCAATATATGGATAAGCAACGATTGGCTTTCGAGAGAAGTTAACGCAATATCCAAAGATAATGGCCTAGGCGTACATAGAGACAAAAAAAATGAAAAAATCGTAGTAGACTACTCCGGGCCAAATATGGCAAAAGAGATGCATGTAGGACATCTTCGTTCTACCATCATAGGCGATACGCTTGCAAATCTATTTGAATTTTTGGGTTATGACGTGATCCGCCAAAACCATATTGGAGATTGGGGGACACAATTTGGTATGCTCATAGCATATCTCGAAGAGATCCAAGGTGAAGGCAGATCCTATGAAGAACTAAAAGATCTGGAACATTTTTATAAATTAGCCAAAGCCAAATTTGATAGTGATACTTCATTTGCAAATAAAGCAAGAGAATATGTGGTAAAGATCCAAAGCGGAGATAGCCATTGCCTTGAATTGTGGCAAAAATTTATAGATACTTCACTAGCGCATTGCGAAGAAGTTTATGACAAACTCGGGATCAAGCTTACAAAAAATGACGTCAAAGCTGAAAGCTCATACAACGAAATGCTTCCGCAAATCATCGATGACCTTGCAACAAAAGAGCTTATAACGATAAGCGATGGTGCAAAATGTATATTTTTACCAAACAGTGATGTACCTATCATTGTCCAAAAAAGTGATGGCGGATACCTGTATGCCACTACAGACTTAGCTGCATTGAAATATAGAAGTCAAATACTTGGTGCAAAACGTATCTGCTATGTAGTAGATGCGAGACAAAGTGAACATTTTCGTCAAGTATTTTGGGTCAGCAAAGAAGCGGGTTTTGTAGAAACTGATACAAGCTTGGAGCATATAGCTTTTGGTACGATGATGGACAGATCAGGCAAACCGTTCAAAACCAGAGACGGCGGAACGGTAAAATTGATACATTTGCTTGATGAAGCAATAGTTAGAGCCAAAGATACGATATCAAGCAGAGAACAGCTAGATAGCGATGCATTAGAACACATTGCAAAAGCGGTCGGGATCGGAGCTTTGAAATATGCAGATCTGTCGGTAAATCGTGAATCAAATTATATATTTGATTGGGACAAGATGCTGAGCTTTGACGGCAATACGGCTCTTTATATGCAATATGCCTATGCTAGAATTCAAAGTATATTGCGTCGTTTTGATGGAGAGATAGACGGAGAAATCAATATCCAAAGCGATGTAGAGCATAAACTTGGCTTGGCGCTTTTGGAATTTGACGATATACTTACAAAAACCGCGGATGATGCCATGCCAAATTATTTGACCGGTTATCTATATGAGCTTGCAACTATATTTATGCAGTTTTATGAACTAAGCCCGATACTAAAAGAAAATGATGAAATAAAAATGAGCAGATTAATGTTAGCTGATCTGACAGCAAAGGTTATCAAGCAAGGCTTGTCAATACTAGGCATTGAAGTAGTTGAAAAATTATAGCCGGAATGACGTTCACGCTCTTGTCATACCGAACTTGATTCGGTATCCACTCTTTTTTATATTGATTCCGTGTCGCAGCACGGAATGACGAAGATGCTGAAGTAAATTCAGCATGACACAGCAATTACTCGGCTTTTTTGGCTGTAAGTTCACTTAAAAAAGCTTCCAATGAGTAGCGTTGTCTATACTGAGGTATCATAATGTGTACAAGTATATCGCCCATATCGGCTACTACCCACTCATCACTGACATCTGAGCCTAAAAACTCTTCACCCAGAGGCTTTAATTCATTTTTAAGATGATCAAAAAGCGCACCAGTATGCTTGCCGCCAAGAGAATTAGCTATCACTACTCTTTTGGCTATATAATCTGCGTCATCAAGATTAAATACCTCTATATCTTCGGCTTTTTTATCATCTAATACTTTTACTATTCTGTCTATTCTTTCATCTAATGTCATTTGTTTCCTTGTTTTATATTAATAATTCTCAAAGTATTTTTCGACTTCATCTCTTATTTTTTCGTCTACATTTGATAAGTCCATGCTCTCTCTTATAGCAGTAGAGCTAACGGCATTATCAACATGAAGCACTTTAAATGAGCGTAAAGCCGCAGTATCCAAGGAGTTATCTCCCCTAGTAACTACTATCCATGTGATTGTATCATTTAACCACTCAAAATTACGCCATAAAGTGATTTTTTCTAGATTATCTGCTCCTATTATGAGATAACGAACATCATACAAAGATCTAAAATGCTCTATACTTTGATAAGTATAGCAGATCTCATTATCTATCTCATAAGAATCTACAATCACTCGTTCATCATCAAATACTTTTTTACACCATGACAAACGCTGTGTTGATGGTGCAAACGGAGCAGCCTTAAACGGATTTTGGTACACAGGAAGTATCAAGAGATAGTCAATGTCAAATTTTTTCAATACTTCACGTACTATTTCTTGGTGTCCTAAGTGCGGCGGATCGAAACTGCCGCCCAAAACAGCCGCTATGGCTTTGTCCTTTTTAACCAAAAAATAACCTCATTTATTGTAGAATAATGAAATTCTATCATAATATTCATAAGCTTAGGAGAAAGTATGGCAGTCAAAGTCGCAATCAATGGATTGGGAAGAATCGGCAAATGTGTAGCTAAAATTATATCGAAAAGAGACGATATAGAGTTGGTGGCAGTAAATGTAAGCGGATCTGATGAGACTATCGAGTATGGATTAAAATATGATAGTGTACATGGTACAAGAGATGACGTCAAAGTTGTTGACGGTTATATATATATGGGCAATACCAAAGCCAAAATATTAGACAGCAGAGATCCTGCGCAACTTGATTTTGCAAGCCATGGTGCCGAGATCGTCCTAGAGTGCACAGGTGCATTTTTAACAACTGAGAGCGTACAGCCGTATCTTGATAACGGAGTTAAAAAAGTGATCTTTTCTGCACCTGCAAAGGATGATACAGCTACTTATGTTATCGGTGCCAATGAAAATGAATACAAAGGCGAAAGTATCATATCCAACGCAAGTTGTACTACAAACGGCCTAGCTCCGCTTGTAAAAGTGCTTGATGATAATTTCGGCATCAAAAAAGGACTTATGACAACGATTCACAGTTATACAAGTTCTCAGCCGATACTTGACCATAAACCAAGCAAAAAAGATATGAGAAAAGGCAGAGCCGGAGCAGCCAACTTGGTGCCTACTACAACAGGTGCTGCAAAGGCTATCGGCAAAGTATTGCCAAAACTAAACGGCAAACTAAACGGACAATCGATAAGAGTTCCTACTGCCGATGTTTCGATCGTAGATTTGACCGTAACTTTAGAAAAAAATGTTACACTTGATGATATCAAGCAAGCTTTTGAAACAGCAAGCAAAACTACCCATAAAGGGATCTTGGGTATTGACAATGAATATAGAGTTTCAACCGATTTTATAGGAGAAGAGACCAGCACGGTCGTAGCAATGGATACCATACAAGTAATCGGTGATAATATGGTAAAAGTTCTCTCTTGGTACGATAATGAGTGGGGGTACTCTTGCCGCTTGGTTGATTTAGCAATACTAGTAAGTAAAAAATAGAGAATTATATATGCCAAAAACGATTAAAGATATAAATATAGACGGTAAAAGAGTTTTT
This sequence comes from uncultured Sulfurovum sp., assembly GCA_964527805.1. Lineage (GTDB taxonomy): Bacteria > Campylobacterota > Campylobacteria > Campylobacterales > Sulfurovaceae > BN30871. The sequence goes on along the minus strand of CAZGNT010000004.1, from coordinate 65,914 downwards.
ATAAGATGTGATTTTAATGTGCCTAAAGATGATGAGGGCAATATCACAGATGATAGACGTATCAGAGAGGCATTGCCTACTATCAGATATTGTCTAGATAGGGATTGCAAAGTTATCTTGGCTTCGCATTACGAGAGACCTGAACCTGGCAAGTATGAAGAGAAGTATTCATTAAAACCGGTAAAATTAAGACTCCGCAAACTTCTCAAACTAAATGGCGAAGTTAAAATTGCAGATGATGTCATAGGGCCTGATGCCAAAAACAAAGCAGCCAATTTGAAAGCCGGAGAGATACTCATACTTGAAAATCTGAGATATGAAGCTGGGGAGACAAGCAATGATGAAAATTTTGCTAAAGAGTTGGCATCATTAGCTGATGTCTATATAAATGATGCTTTTGGAGCTTGTCACCGCAAGCATGCTTCCATATATGCTCTTGCACAACAATTTACACCGGAAAATAGAGGTATAGGCTTTTTGATGAACAAAGAGATCAATTTCTTTAGCAAGGTGATAGAAAACCCAACCCGTCCATTTGTAGCTGTTGTTGGCGGAAGCAAAGTATCAGGCAAACTTCAAGCTCTCATAAATCTTGTAGAAAAAGTCGACAAGATCGTAATAGGTGGAGGAATGGCATTTACATTTCTCAAAGCTCAAGGATTTGAGATCGGCAAATCAATAGTAGAAGATGATCTAATTGAAGATGCCAAAAAGATAATGGCAAGAGCAAAAACAAGAGGCGTAAAGTTTTACTTGCCCGTTGACCTGGTAGTAGCAGATAGTTTTAGCAGCGAAGCAATGACAAAATACCTTCCATCACAAGAGATACCAAAAGAATGGATTGGGCTGGATATCGGGCCTGCTAGCAGCAGACTTTTTAGAGAAGCTTTGCATGATGCGCAAACTATCATATGGAACGGGCCAATGGGTGTTTATGAGATAGACAAATTCTCAAAAGGAAGCATCTTAATGTCCCACAATATCGCCCAAAGTCATGCTACTACCATTGTAGGCGGAGGAGATACGGCTGATGTGACAGCAAGAGCCGGGGATATAGAAGAAATGAGCTTTGTAAGCACCGGTGGAGGAGCAAGTTTGGAACTAATAGAAGGTAAAATACTTCCCGGCATATCGGTACTTCAATGATCTTTGCTGCAAATTTTAAAACAAATCACACCAGAGCTTCGACTTTGGCATATTGTGAGCAATTAGAGCAGCAAATTTCAGATAACCAAAATGACAAGTTTTATATATTTCCTCCATCAACTGCATTGTTTTCACATTGTGGGAAAATAACTATTGGTGCGCAAAATGCATACCCGGCAATCAACGGCGCATATACCGGAGAAATAGGATTAGAACAATTAGAAGAGTTTGGAATCAAAACGATTTTGATTGGCCATAGCGAACGAAGACAACTGTTAAAAGAGTCCGCGGAAGATATATCAAAAAAATTTGAATTTTATAAATCACAAAATTTTGAAATTATCTATTGCATAGGCGAACCGCTTGAAGTAAGAGAGCAAGGCAATGATGCCGTATTTGATTACATTGCAGAACAATTTAACGGCATTGATATAAATTATGACAAATTAATAATTGCTTATGAACCTATTTGGGCAATAGGTACGGGTAAAAGTGCAACAAACCATGAAATAGCCACAACGCACCAAGCATTAAGAGCATTAAGTGCAAAACCGCTTTTGTATGGCGGAAGTGTTAATATAGATAATATCAAAGAGATCTCTTTGATCAAAAACGTAGATGGTGTATTAGTCGGCAGCGCGTCACTTAATGCAGCAAATTTTGCTGCGCTTATTACGGCTGCACAATAATTAATAACACGATATACAGGATTAACCTGTATATATAAATAATCATATTTTTTTGCATCACTTTACATTCAAAAAAATAAATCATTTTTTATTATTGCGAAATAAATAATCAATCTCATTGGTCTATATCTTTATATAAAAACTTTATAATAAAAATTATCAATACAAAAGAATCTTATTGTGATAAAATTTATTGCTTTCAAAGTTTTATATCTGTATAATATAACATCATATTATAAAAGGAAACGCAATGAAAATCAAATCAATTGTTTTGTCTGCCGGATTGGTTTCTTTACTTATTCTAGCCGGATGTAAAGAAAAATCATCTGATAGTAATGTAAGTGCTGCCGCTGAACCTGCAAAAACTGCAGCTGCTGCGCCAACAGATGAGCTAGCAAAAAGAGTTTTAGCAATGGGTCTTAAGCCTATACCTACAGATTCCGAAGAACTAAGAAAACTCACAGAAGATGCGAACAATACTTTTTCTGAAGCCAAGATAGAACTGGGTAAAAAACTATACTTTGATCCTAGATTATCACAAAGTAGTTTGATCAGCTGCAACACCTGTCATAACCTTGCGCTTGGTGGCGTGGATGGCGTAGAAGCTGCAATTGGAGATAAATGGACTGCCAATCCTCATCACTTAAATTCTCCGACGGTTTATAATTCTGTTTTCAATAAATCACAATTCTGGGATGGAAGAAGCCCTCACCTAGAAGACCAAGCCGAAGGACCGATGCAAGCAAGTCCTGAGATGGCTTCTTCTAAAACGCTAATCGAACAAAGAGTAATTTCAATTCCTGCCTATGTGGAAGAATTTAAAAAGGCTTATGGAGATGATGTCAAGATCACTTTTGAACTGATCGCTAGAACTATAGGACTGTTTGAGAGAACATTGGTTACCCCTTCTAGATTTGATGACTTTTTAAATGGTGATAGCAATGCACTTACCGCTGAGGAAAAAGAAGGCTTGAAACTATTTGCCGACAAAGGCTGTACTGCTTGTCATACCGGTATTGCTCTTGGCGGTGACATGCAAAGCTTTGATGCACAAGGAATCTATAAATATAAAGATGTGGGCGACTTCACAGGCAATGCAAATAAAATGGTAAAAACTCCAACTCTTAGAAATATAGAGGAGACAGCTCCATATTATCACAATGGTAAAGTATGGACTCTGAAAGAAGCTATCCAAGAGATGGGCAGAGTACAATTGAATACACAAATTAGCGATGAAGATGCAGCTAAAATTGAAACATTCCTCAAATCACTCACCGGCAGAAAACCTGCTGTTACCTATCCTGTACTTCCTGCCAGTACACAAAAAACTCCTCAACCTATCGTTAAATAATTAACACTTTGACATCCTTTTGGATGTCACATTTTATACTCCCTTGACAATTATGCCAAACTTGTTTTGGCATATCTTTTGCTTTTATAATATTTTTTCAAAATTATGCTAACTCATCATAGTTGCCTAAAATTTAATCATATTTATTGTTATTTTATGTTCAATATGTTGTTATACTTTGCTACATCACATTAATTAGGAGAAAAGATGAAAGTAAAAAAACTGAGTTTAATAGCTATCATGGCAATGAGCAGTGCTCTATATGCGGACGGTGACATATCTGCAGCAGAAGCGGCTAGCGCACCTGCTTCTGATTTTACATATTCAGCCAATATGGCACTGACTAGCAATTATGTATGGAGGGGTATCAGCCAAACAGATAATTCACCGGCGATTCAAGGAGGAATTGATCTTGGGTATAAAGGTTTTTATGCTGGGGTATGGGGCTCAAATGTAGAATTTGGTTCAGTTTCGGATGAATCAATGGAACTTGATCTTTATGGTGGATATAAAGGCGAAATCGCAGGAATCGAGTATGATCTAGGATATATAGAATATGCATATCCGCATAACTCTTCAGCACTTAATTTTGGAGAAGTATATGCGGGGCTAAGCAAAAGCATTGGCGATCTTGGATTATCAGGAAAATATTATTTCGGCGCAGATGCTCCATCTGGTGTAAAAAAATTAGACTACTATGAACTTGGTGCAAGTTATGCTCTTCCTTATGAAATATCATTAGGAGCAACTTATGGAGATTATGAAGATGTTGGCAGCAACTACAGCGTAAAACTGTCATATCCGATAGGAAAATTTACAGTTAGTTTAGCATATACTGATTTTAATGCCGACAGCTTATCCGGATATAACGATGAAGACCACGTTGTTGGTACTATAAGCACATCATTTTAATAAATAATTCAATTACTCCCTTTTTGTTTAATGTTTCTAGCAATTAAAGCTAGAAACATTATTATTAATACATTATCCGCCAAGGGCCAAATAAAGATTAACTCTATTGACATATTGTCTATACAGATTGTCAACATATGACAACTGTGCATTTCTGGCAGTCTCCCCGGCATCTAACCAATCTTTCAGACTAGAAGCCCCTGCCCGATATCTTATCTCGTAAAGTTTCTGTGCTTCTTCTGCTTGCAAATACGCTTGCTTTAATTCTGCGCCTTCTAATGCATATCGTTCATTTGCCGATAATGTATCTTCAACTTCTTTTAAAGCACTATAGAGCTTTTGGCGAAATTCAACTTTAGCCTGCTCATAAGCTACTTTTGAGATTTTGAGATTTATGCTGTTTTCATTCCAATTTAAAAAAGGCAACAGTATATTTAATCCCAAAACACCCACAGGATTGCGAAGTATCTCCGCTAAAGCATTTGAACTTGTACCTATGTTGCCTGTTAAATTAAAAGATGGATAAAAGCTGGATTTAGCCACATCGATACCTAATCCCGCTTCTTGCAAACGCATCTGGGCTGCATGGATGTCAGGTCTGTTGGATAAAGTATCTGCGGGTATATTAGCAGGAATATTGGACAACGTATCTAATGTAAATCGTTGTGGTATTTTATCAGTATATTTTGTCGGTTCAATGTCCAAAATAATCGCTAAAGCATGCATGGCTTCAGTGCGAGATTGGAGCAGCTTTTCATAAGATGCTTTTTGACTAGCTAGTGAGCGTTCTGCTATCAAGAGATCAAGCTTGGATGCTGCTCCTGCTTTATATCTTGTACGTATCAGATCGACTATTTTTGCAGAAGAGTCTATGTTTTGTTTGGAGAGATATACGTTTTCACTCAAATATGCCAATTGCCAATACAACTTGGCGACTTCACCTTCTACAAAAAGTTTGCTTGCCTGCAGATCTTGCTCTGTAGCTAAGGCTTCAAGTTCTTTTATATTTTTAGTTGCAGATAATTTACCCCTCAGATCCAACTCATACCCTACTGCCAGATTTGCTCCGGCATTTATTGTTGAAGCACCACTTTTATCTAAAGGTCTTGAGCTTGAAGCTTGGAGTGAACCTGAAAAGATCGGAAGCATGTTGTTTGCAGCAAGATCCACATTTAATTTTGCTTGTTCTAATTTGTAACTTGCTATGAGAAGCGAAGTATTTTGATTTAAAGCTTGTTCTACTAAAAGATTTAGATCTTTTTGCCCAAAACTCTCCCACCATTTTCTATCATTTTGAATATTAGTAATGGAAGTATTTTTGGGGATATCGATATTCTTTGATGCACAACCACTCAGCAGCAAAAATGCCATACTTGCAGATAATATCGTATAATGTAACGGTTTTTTATATATATAAATTTGATTCATATTAACTCCTATTCTCTACTAAGTGCCACTACAGGGTCTAGTTTTGCTGCATTCTTGGCCGGTATAAAGCCAAAAATTACACCTATAAGAGTCGAACAAATAAATGCGAAAATAATAGAACCGACTGAAAAGATCATACTAAACATACTACTCATTTGCCCAAATATTTCTCCTATCAAAAGCGCCAATCCAATTCCAAGGACTCCTCCAAAAAGACAAACTACTACTGATTCTATCAGAAATTGCTGCATGATATCACTCTGTCTGGCTCCAACTGCCATACGAACACCGATTTCACTTGTGCGTTCGGTTACAGATACCAGCATAATATTCATTACTCCGATACCTCCAACTACAAGTGCGATTGCAGCGATCATGGATATAAGCAACCTCATCGTTGCCGTAGTACTCTCTATGGTTTGACGGATGCTATCTAGATTTGCCATATAGAAATCTTTTGTTCTGTGACGTTGCTCTAAAATTTTACCGATACCCTCTTCTGCAGCTGTACTTGTGACATCGTCAGACACCCTTACAGTTATGCCATTAAGATGTGATTGTCCCATCATCCTGCTCATTACTGTAGTATATGGCACCCAAATATTTATACTGTCAGCTCCCATAAATGCACTTGATAATTTTTTACTAAGTCCTATGATACGCACGGGCACGCTTCCAAGCATAATAGTTTGACCTACAGGATTGACATCTTGTCCGAATAACTCTTTTTGTGCATTCGGGTCTATGACGGCCACTTGAGCATATTCTCCGACAAGCTTACTGTCAAACATCATACCCTTATCTACCTCTATACCTCTTACTTGGAAAAAATCTTCTCCTACCCCTTTGATCTGGGCGTCAACAGAGATATTTCTATATCTTACCGTTACACTATCATTGACACTTGGGGTAACACTATCTATAAAATCTTGTTTTTTTAAAATTTCAGCATCTGCTACCGTGAGTGTGTGTATCTTTCTGGCATCACGATCGCCAAAACCTTTACCGGGATAGATATTGATGGTATTTGTACCCATATTGCTTATATCTTTGAGAATCTTTTGGCGTGAGCCCTCTCCTAATGCAATTACCGATACCACCGATGCTATACCGATAATAATACCCAGCATCGTTAAAAATGTGCGCATTCGATGAGCAAGCATGGATTTAAATGCCATCCCAAAAGCTTCACTGAATCTATCTATCGTTCCTTGCCAAGGATGCTTGCTGGTTGTTTCATTTTTGGTAATAACCTTTGCTTGCAATTCTTCTTTTATGATACGTTTATCTGAAATGATCTCCCCATCTTTTATCTCTATAATTCTATGGGCCGTATTAGCTATATTCATATCGTGTGTTACTATAATTACGGTATGGCCGTCTGCATGAAGCTCTTGGAGTATCTCTATGACTTCTTGACCACTACGGCTATCCAAAGCTCCCGTCGGCTCATCGGCAAGAATTATTTCTCCGCCGTTCATAAGTGCTCTGGCGATACTTACTCTTTGCTGCTGTCCGCCTGAGAGTTGATTTGGCCTGTGATGCATCCTATCGCCAAGCCCTAATCTAGTAAGTAGCTTACTAGCTTTTTGGACTCTCTCTTCAAATATGTAATTGGCGTAGATGCTAGGCACTTCTACATTGCCCAAGGCATCCAAGTCGCCCAGTAGATGATAACGTTGAAATATAAATCCGAAATGCTCTCTACGAAGTTCGGCAAGTTCATCTGGGTCCATCTCATCTGTAGCTTTGCCGTGCACTTTGTAGCTTCCGCTGCTAGGACGGTCCAAGCATCCCAATATATTCATCAAAGTTGTTTTGCCCGAACCGGATTGCCCCATTATGGCTACCAACTCACCGGCTTCAATGGTAAGATTAATATCTCTTAGTATAGTTACCTCATCATCCCCAGAAGGAAATTTGCGATAAAGATTTTTGACTTCCAAAATAGGCGACATCTTTAATGGGCTCCCATTCTACTCATTCTAGCTTGTGCTCTAGCCTGTGTTGTATCACTTATTGTAGATGTGCCTTGAGATACTATGACTTGTTCGTTCTCTTTTAATCCCGAGATTACCTCTGCATTAATATTGTTATTTACTCCTATACGCACCCATCTTTGATCTATCTTATTGTCTTTGTCTAATATTCTTACTTCATATTCGCCTTTTTTGTTCTTGGCTCCAAGGGCTGCTGATGGGATAGCCAATACATTATTAACTTTATTTACAAAAATTGTCATCTGAGTTGTCATTCCTATTTTAAGCCTTCTGTCATTGTTGTCAACATCCATCATGCCATAGTAATATATAGCATCAGTTAAAGTATTGACATCTATATTGCTATTGTCTACTAAGGCAGTAGGGGCAGGATCTACCGAACGAAGTTTAGTCTTGTAATGATGTGTACTATCGCCTAAAATAGTAAAATCAACTTCCATTCCTTCTTTTAACCTAAATACATCTCCTTCTGAGATCTCTGCTTTAATAGTCATTTTATCTAATTGGGCAAGAACAAGTATGGTCGGAGTGGTTTGATTAGCATTGACCGTTTGCCCCTCTTCTACTGCTACAGAAACTACTACTCCATCCATTGGGGCTAAAACCTTGGTATATCCCAATGAAACTTTTGCAGTTTCTATAGCCAGTTTGGAGCGTTTGATATTAGCTTTAGCTGTAGCTATGTTTGCCTTTGCTAGGGCTAATGAAGCTTTAGCACTATCATATTCTGCCTTGGATGTAGCTCCGCTCTTTATCATCATAGCTTGTCGATCAAATTCCAATTTGGCTTTTTGGAGTGTGGCTTCATGGCTGACTAAGGCAGCTTCATTGCTTACTAGTTCTGCTTCTGCGCTTTGCAAATTGTTTCTTTGGGTTTGTGCATCAATAAGAGCTAAAACGTCTCCTTTTTTGACGTTTTGCCCTATCTCAACATTTAGAGATTCGATCTGTCCTGATACTTGCGCACCAACGTTTACTTGTTTATATGCATTTGTTACGCCGGTAGCCAATACGGTATCTTCTAAATCCATTTTAGTCACAATGGCAGTTACATTTGTATTTTCTTCTTTTGCGGGAAAAAATAAATATTTAACCACAAAGCCTATAGCTACCAAGAGAAATAACCAAATAACTCTTTTTACCCATTTATTTAATTTAGAAAACCAACTTTTCATGCTATTGCCTATTTGTTATTTATTTTTTACAAGTTTACCCAATATATATTTAACGAAGGTAAACAGCTTAAGCAATAGTAACTAAAAAAAATATATTAAGTTATCCCTAAAAGTTGTGGATTTTGTTAAATAGTATCAAATCACCTTAAACTATAAAAAGGCTTAAAGCTTGTATTTTAGGGGGTTAAATGATGTTTATTGAATTGTGTTAGATTGTAGAATGGTGGGCATAGCTCTATCTATAAAAAAGGCTTAAAGCCCTATTTTACGGCTTTTAAGAAAGCTTGATTTTTTTATATGTACTATTTTATGTACTACTTGATATTTTTTAAAAATGATATCACGATAAATATTGGAATAATTATAGCACATATTTATTTGGCTTCTGCATAAAGTCTATCAAGTACCTCTTTATCAAATACTGTGATGTTCGAGCCAATTTTCTTAGCCACGATTTTACCTTGTTTTTTCCATAGCCATATTGTGCTTACTCCTACACCCAAATAGACTGCTGCCTCTTTTGCTCTATAAAATTTCTTTGTCATTTCTGCTGCTGCTTCTCTCATAGTTCCATTCCTCCTAATTTAGTTTGATTATTATTTTGTGATTTCTCTTTCGCATTGTCTTGTATTGCCGGTCTTAAAATCTCTTGCATAGTTTTCTCCTTGAAATTAATATCAATGTTGTGTTTTTGCACCAGAGATATAACCTTTGTTTTAAAGGCATTATCGCCGGTTATATCAAGAGTGTTGCCGTACTTGAGTTTTGCCATCTCCAAAGCTCTAAGCAGTGCTTCATCGCTTGCATTGGATACCTTGAGGTGATTGCCCTTATCAATGATCTTGGATTGATCGTTTTGTTTGTCTAGCTTATAGACAACAAAGCCGAGTTTTGTAATAACCGGCTTACTGGAGACAAAAAGTCTATGATCTATTTTTGATCCAATAGTATTTTCATCTTCTTTTGGCTTAGGCGGTTTTTGTTTTCTTAGTATCTCAAGGGCTTTATCATCTCCTTTTAGAGATTCGCTTATGAGATAGTCTTTATATGTTATTTGGCTGTTTTCTTTGTTTATGTGAGATTTTGAGATAGTATAATTCTCAAAAAGCTCCCTAAGCTCTTTTTTTTGGTTTTCAAATATCTTTTGATATGCCTCTTTTTTGATCCTCTTGTTCATTCTTTTATCTGACTTGAGAGTTTCAATCCTTTGTCTCCATTTTGTTTGTATGGTCGATTTATTTTGGTTGTACCCATCTTTTAGGATATCAAGCTTCTCTTTCTTTGTTTTGTATTGCAGATCCATTTGAGCTTTGTATCTATCCCAGTAATCATTTTTAGGTGTACCAAACTGTATGGTTGGCTTGATATCTATATCCATGGCCGCAAAGCTGCCGTATAGTTTTGCTAAATTGTTCTTTGATAGGTTACGATCGATATCGCTCGCTTTGCAAAATAGGTTTCGGTTTTTATCTTTGATAACTAGGCCATTGCCTCTCTCTTTTAGCTCCAGGTTGTATTTTGCAAGCATTGTATGCAAATGCTCAAGGTTAGAGTTTTTGTCGCTTAAAACGGCTTTTAGCTCCGTTAAAACATTCTCCCGGATCCATTCTGTGAGATTTGTTTTGCCGGTGTGAGATTGAATGTCGGCCGCTTTTGAATTTATGTTCTTTTCTGTATCTTGCTGCTGCCAGTTTGGTATATGATTGTCTTTTTTAAGATTGTACTTTTCCTCCAGTTCAATCATCTTTTTATCAAGCTTCCGTTTTGATTGAAAAGGATCTATTCGTTTGTATGTCTCCTGATCTATTCTGCTTACCGCAATATGCAAATGATAGTTGTTTGTATTTGTGTGAGTTACGCTTAATCTATGATGGTGTTCCATGCCTATAGATTTAAGCAGCTCTTTTTCGATATCTCTAAGTGTCTCCCTCGGTGGTTTTTCGTCTTCCTGGAATGAAACTATCAAGTGAAGTGTTTTATCGCTTTTAGAGTAATTTAGAGATTGTATTTGCTCGATAAACTCGATATTGGTTTCAATATCATCAAAATCACAATTAGAAAACTCGATATCTTCTACTTTGTCCTTATGTATACCAAGTTTATCCAACAAATAATCGGCCAATCCGCCGAAAGACGCTCCTGCACCTTTAGAGGGTGTTATTTTAACGATCATCTCATTACCTTTCTTGCAATTTCAAGTATTTCATTTTGCTTTTTTTCAAGTTCATCTACAAGATGATCTATGGAAAAATAGCTACGACCTCCAAGCGAGGCATTTGTCTTGTTTTTGTCATTATTGGTAAGCCACATTTTGAGCAAGCCTCCAAGCCTGCCCAAGTCCGCACGAATTTTTATAAGTTCGGATAGTGCCAATTGGTCAACTTTGCTTTGAATTGGATAATCATGTGCAAGCGAACGCATGTATGATGGTACTTTCTTGCCACAAAATAAGGCTTTTTTGCCTATTTCTTCATGTTCGGCAGGACTAACTCTTACCATGATGATTTTGCTGCGTAATCGCTTGTCAGACATTTTTATTTACCAAGTACTTCATCAAGTTGTTTATAGCAAGGTTGAAGTATGTTTTTTTCATACTCTATGCTGTCTTCTAGTATATTTTGTACATTAACAAGATCATACGCTTCTTCGCGCTCTCCGGCAGACATTTTTTCACCAATAACCTTATCAAGCTGCTTTATGTTATTACCGGCAATAGTTTCTTTACTTATTTCAAAAACACTCTTTTTGAGTTTTCGGCTTAGATCTATTGCATCATGATCTATCAATACCATATATGGGTATTTTGGAAAATCTCTAAAAAACTCTTGATATTGAATTCTGATTCTGTCTATTCTTCTTACCCTTGATAATCCAAACAAAATAGGCTTATTGAATTTTTCCAGTATTTCATAAGTTCTTTTTGCGTTTATATAGTCCTGCGATCCACCACTCATCGGTATTAAAAAAAGATCTACCAGGTGATAAAGTCTAGTTCTTTGCAAAGCCTCAAGAACCAAAGTTGTTGTTTTATTACCACCAATATCAAATATAAGATTTCCTTCTTTTTCAAAAACTTCTTTAAGAGTTTGAGAAACATCGTCTCTGTTTTGCCCAACTAATGCAGTTGAAGTTTTTATCTCTGATTCTTCAAATATATTACTGTCTTTATTCTCGTCATCCAGCTCTATTAGTTCACCATCTTCGCCTTTTTGCAAAAAGTATGTTCCTAAAACCTGAAATGCGAAAGTGCTTTTACTTGCGCCGCCTTTTGTGTTGATAACCATTATTTTCATTTTTTCCCTTTTGTTGTGATATAATTTAACGTCATTTTACGAGAATGACACCGATGTATTTTTACACCACTCCTTTTGGAGTGGTACCTCTAGCTTATATAGATACCTATCAACATACCAATCATTAGAGCCAATATGGATCCAGTGCCGACATAAATATATTTCATATTTACGTAATCCTTGATATTTTTAATATCATCAATTTGATCTGTAACATTAGCCACAGAAACGGCCACTTTGTTTGATAGATCATTTACCAAATTGTTTGCATAGAGCTTTACGCTATCTTTTGCTTGCTGGTCAATTGTTGATATTTTTTTATCCAAAGCATTTTCATGTTCCTTGAGAATGTTTTGATATCTGATCGTCATATCTTCTAAAGTTTTTTGTTGGTTTTGCAGCATTAGATCAATGTTTTTCCCACTCTCTTCCGCAACCTTTCTGGCTTGATTGTTCACAAAATTTATACTTGCAGGATTCAATTTTTCATACAAGTCTTCAAGTTGTGTGATCAAGCCTGGAGTTTTTGAGCCATCTTCATCTGTGCCACCGGCCATAAGCATGATCAATTCTTTAAATTCCTGCTTTGCCTGGATGAATTGAGCCGTGATTCTATTTGCTTCTTCAATTGTAAAACTCATTCTTTTGCCTCTGCTTTTTCAATAAATCCCAAAAACTCATCTTTTATCGCTTGTATTTTTTCTACAAGTGAAGAAACGAGAGGTGAAATTCTCAAAATTTCTTCACTCGAGCTATTCGATACCAACGCATGAAATGCTTCGGTTACGTCTTCCAGCCCCTCCATGCGATCTGCAATAGAAAGCATATCCGAAGAGATCAATGCAATTTTTTTCATATTCAACTCCTAGTATGTCAATTTATCAGAGCCGTCATTTGCTCTTTTATAATCAAAATCGCCTCTTCTATTTTTTGATGCACTATCGGTTTTAATATCTTGTTTAGATTGTTGACACTCTAATAACGCCACTTTAAGTTCGCTATTTTCTATCGAAAAATAAGCTATTGATCCTAGTGTAAGGACGCTCAATAACATAGCCATCAAAAAATTCTTGATCATATTTTGTTTTTCCATTTTTTTACTCCTTTTAATTAACTAACCACGTTTGGATTAGGCTTTGGTTCTGTCATTGCATTGCCGATGGTGCCGTCAACGCCTCCGAAACCGCTATCTGTACCAAGTGGCACCTCTTTTGTACTTGATGAACCAGCTCTCATGCTGCTGCTTGAAGATCCAGTATCGGTTTTCCCAAATCCTGGCGGTTGAGCTAAAGCACCAAACATCCCTTTTTGACCTCCATCATAGCTGCCGCTAAAAGCAGAGTGGGCCATTTTGCCTGCTGCTTTGGCATAATCTTTAAAGCCGGCACTCCCATCAGGACTTGATGCTCTTGCTGCTTTTACCGAGTCATTTGCTATAGTTTTGCCTGCTGCCGTACCCGTAACAGCACCTATAGCTGCACCGCCGGCTGCTGATAACATTTGCATACCTCTATTGTTGTCACCGCCACCCATTCCAGAGAAGTAACTATCAACAAAAGAGGACAAACCGCTACTGATTGAAACCATCATTAAAGATACGATCAAAAGAGTTATAATTGATCCCGTATCATCTGCACCATGAGCTAAAGCATCATCCACAAGTGAAAATGTAATAGACATCAAGATTAATATCACCATCCATTTAGCACTCCAACGAATAACATTGGTAATTGCATGAATCGCCCAAGGACGAGTTTGATCAAATGATCCAAAAGCGATCCAAAACATACCAATATAAATGCTGAAAATCGTAAAAGCATAAATCATAAGAGCCTGTCCGATAAGAAAGATCAATGCTGCACTGGCAATAGCTCCGACTATAACATAGGCAAGCGTGGAACCAGGTTGCCACACGGAAGCTTTACTAAAAATCTTATCCCACATATCATATATACGATTGATGATTTGGTCGAAACTAACATTTCCAGCTTGTATCCCTAACTTATCAAAGCCTTGGTATATTGACTTTAAGTACTGTGGCGATTCTAATACGAACAAAAAGAAACCTACAATCAAAATGGTTTTCACCAATTGTGCAAATATAGCACCTATTTCCAATTCTTGTCTCATTGCCATAAAACCAACTGAAAGTACCAGCTGAATTACTGCTAGTGATAATAATAAATTCCTCGAAACGGTTTGTATTTTTGGATAAAAAGTTTGAACTTTTTGTTCAAACTTTTCTTGCACTTGTGTTGGTATATTTTTTTCTTGTGCCGCAAAAGAAGCGGTTGAAAAAAAGAAAATTAGTCCAAAGACGATCAGTATTTTTTTTACCATTGGCGGCCGCCTGCCGGTAAGGATTCATTTATATCTATATTGACTTTTCTGTGAGTAATGCCTCCAAAATCTCTTTCAGCCGCATCTCTATCAAAGTCGTTAAATGAACCTATTGTCAAATATGCAAAAAGGCTTATAATAACCACCGCTAAAATATATGTAATAATTTTTATATTCACCATTGGCGGCCGCCTGCGTTTTGACTATCATTTATATTGATATTGACTTTTCTACGATTGAAGTTGTCAAAATCTGCTCTTGCGGCATCCTCTTTTGCTTGATTTGCCGCCATTGCTTGAGCTTGCATATTTGCTTGCATCATCATTGTTTGGCGTAGCTTTTTGAGGGTGTTGGTTTGGTGTAATGCAATCTCATTTGCTGCCTGGATCGCTCCGAGCTGTCCTTGGGCAGATTGGCTTACATTTTGAAGCTCTCTCATGGTGCTTTGATCATTTTCAAGATCTGCTTGAGATAGATTTAATTGTTTTAACGCGTCATTAACCGTTGAATTGGTTTGTTTACTCAAACTTTTATACACGCTAGTCGGATCCACATTACCGCTGTCGAGGAGTTTTTGATATCCTGGATACATCTGTTTAAACATTTGATCATAGTTTGCTGCCGTGTAAGTCATTCCGGCAGTATTATCCATGATCTGACGCATTTTATTTACGCTTTGGGTGAATTGAGACCACTGGCTTGAAGGCAGAGTACCTATATTCTGAAGCATAAGCTTATAGCTTTGCACCTGGTTAGTGAATTGCTGCACCGCTGTTTGATACTGTTGAATTTGGGTTGCGTACTGCTGAAGCTGTTTTCCATATTGGGCCGCCAGCTGGGAATTATTCGCAATCTGTGTGAACTCTGTCGCCCCGGCGAAGCCACCTACGCTACCTGCATTAGCCGTTGAAAGGGTTAATGCAGAAGCCGCTATAAAACTGATAAAAATTCTTTTATTTCGTTTCATTGTTTTTTTCCTTTCTTTTTAGATTTTTTAGATTTTGTGAAACTCACAAAGTGGGCTTCATCAAATTTAAAAACTGAATTAAAGCTATTGATTTTCATCACATAGCCTTTGATATAGTTTTTGCCAATTCTGCTGGCGTAGGCAATGCCAAAAGTTGATTTTGGTTTTCATAGAGCCAATTCCAAATAATTATCGCATCATCACGATCCAAATCTTTGTTGTTGTATTGATTGTGTAGATATCCAGCTTGAGAGACAGAAATTATCACTTCCGGTAAAAAGCCTTTTGCACCTTTGACTAGATCAAGACCTTTGTATAATTTGAGTATTCTTTCTCGAAATTTTTTAAAATCTTCTCTGCTACTAAGAGAAGAGATATCTTTAGATATTTCTTCTTGATGGTTAATTGACGGTTCAAGTTGTCCAATAGATTGGATAAGCTTATCCAATGATTGGTTTTGCCCCTTATCCAATGATTGGTTTTTGGCTTGTCCAATGGTTGGTTTTTTCGGTTGAGTTTCTTGTCTGTAAGCCGTGAGATATTCTTCTAAAAACTTCTTTTTATCTTCAGAATTTGCGACTATATCAAGCTTTTTTACATTGATATAAATAAGACTTGAGGTATTGCTGCCATTTTCTCTTTTTCTCTTTTCTCTATGTATCAATTTGATCACGACAAAAGTATTCAGTATGTAATTGATGTTCGAGCAACTTATAGTGCAGCTTTGACAAAGTGTTCTCAAAGATGGAAAGCACATACCTTTATCATTTGAAAAATCACAAAGCGCTATAAGTACAATTTTTGGTGCCGGTGGGTATGGTGTTTTGAAACATTTAGCTATAAGTTCAACTGCCATCTAATTATCCTCTTGTGATGTTTTAGCTTTTCTGATATTGTTATTTTCCAAATTTTCTAAATACCTCTCCACGTTCGCTCGGCGGTAGACTATATGTCGGCCTATTTTTATAAATTCTAACCAACCATTTTTTCTTGCATTTGCTTGAACATCTTTTGGTATTTTTGGCAATCCAGGCACACCATTTGCTAATTCTTTTTGATAGATATATTCTGTCATTTGCTTCCTTTACTATAATATAGGTAGTTTATTTTATAATTGTTCAAACTATACTATAATATAGGTAGTAATGTCAAGTAATTTTAAATAAATTCTGTAAAATGGGTATTAATTTGTTATAATTTTGCATATTAATTATAAATAAGGTAGTTATTTTTGAAAAAAGATGAGATATTTTCTGATATATTAGGTTGTTCTGTAAGCGGTTTTTATAAATGGAAAAAGCAAAATAGAAGAATTATTGATTTGTTAGAAAATTATTTTTCTTTGCAAGACTTAAATGAATTTATTAATACAGGGAAAATCTCCAAATTTGAAATGATTGAAGAGTTTAAATGGATATTGCAAGGCTCAAAAATGGATTATCTTGATTTTGTAGGCAATCAACTCAAGCACTCAAATGAGTTTGATTTTTTCACCGATTTTTATTATCGTTTTTTGGTGTACATAGATTGCATTAAAGATAATTCTACAAATTCAGATATTGAGTTTCAAAAAGTATTTCAGCTTCGTGATGCCTTGCCAGGCTTTATAATAAATACCAAGTTTGATACACAAAGTGAACATGAAAAATATACTCTCCAGCATAAAATTGGGTTTATCAACAATTTTGACCAGAATACAAGTAATTTTATTATTCTCAATATTTCGAGCGATTTTTTATATATATCAAAACAAGATAAAGCAATTATCTCGGATGAGTATCGTAAAATTGGCATAATTCATGGACTGATGTTTGCCATTTACAAATATCATCCATCACTTGATTATCAAGAAAAAATAAAATTATTAGGTGCTATTGCAGGCATGGATAACTCGATAGTTTTTGATAGATTACAATGGAAGTCCATTGAAGCAACTTATGACAAAATCATAGAAGCTATAAAGTCTTACACATAATAAATCTCAATGAGCAAGATTATTATTTGGTCTTCCAAAGCCATCATGTGTTGCACCATATTCATTTTCTCGTTTTCGTCTTTGTTCTTCATGTTCTTTTTGTTTATTATTATCATTTGAGTTTAATGAACTCGAATAACTATTATCTTTATTTGTCCAAACTAAGAAACTAACAATAGAAATAAAAACAAAAAATATTGCCCAACCGGTGCTAAAATGTGCAATGGCTTTAATCGCTAAAACCCAAAGAACCAAAACAACAAAAATACTGCCAAGTCCAAGGCCAAGCACAAATATAAATTGCAATAGCTTTTTAAATAGATTAAAAATCACCATTGCAGGCTTTAATATCAAATATTTATACAAGATTTTCATATTTTCTCCTTGCTTGAAAGTTCTTAGGCACGTATTGTAAAGCTGCCGTATAAAATTAACTATCTGAATTATAGCAGAGATCTAAATAATTTTTCACCGTAGTTTTGTCCACATATAGCCGTAGTTTTGTCCACATATACTTAAATAAGCCGTAGTTTAGTCCACCTTTAGATATAAAAGTGTAAATCCCAATATGGCCATTATACCTTTATATGGTATAAAAATTATTCAGTTTCCACATAATGCCGTATTTTTCTCCACATAATGCCGTAGTTTAGTACACATATCTCCGTAGTTTAGTACACATATAGCCGTAGTCTTCTCAACATATAACTCAAACTTCATTCGGTATTCTCGGCATCTTCTCTATAATATCCTTCGTTTGGTTTCAAAATAATTTTTGCGTTTCCTATTTTTTTCTTGATATTGCCGGTGTTGATGTATGGCTCTTTTGTATTGGAGATTGTATTTTTAAGAGTAGGTCTTCTATCCATAATCATGTCGGCTTCTGTAATTTCATATTGTCCTCTTTTGATAATCTCTTTTCTCTCTTTCTCTAGTTTTTTCCATTCTTCATTGGTAGGTCTATTTTTATATTTATCGTGTATCGCTTGCAGTTCTGTATATACGGTAGGATAATCTATTTCTTTTGGCAGCATACTATGAACTATAGTATAAGCTATCTCATGCACCTTTGCTTCATCATTGGTCGCTTCTTCGTCTCCTGGCTCAACAACTCTTGTCATAGTTGCATTAACGGTTGCAACTAATTCTCTCAATCCCTCGTACATTATCTCCGGAGGGAATTGTTCACATATTTTCTTGTTTTCTTCGTAGGTCATTTTAACTCCTTCGTATAAATTTATGCATCATGCCTGGTCATTATGATTACCGTAGTTTATGAAAATGCTTTTGTCTTGTGGTAATTCAAACATCCCGTCAGTATTAGGATTATATGAAGATACCAACGCTGATTTTTTGGATTCATTTGAACCTTTAGTAGAAGCTTTGCCCATGCTTCTACTAAAGGCATAATCAACTACAGCCTGGATCTCCGCTTCACTAAGCGTCAAATTTGTATTTGGTATTTTGTGTTTCATGATAGTATTCTTTGATTTTGTTTTCAATACTTATAGCCATATCAGCTAAAATCTTGCCTAGATGAAATGATCCTATCTGAATTATAGCAGAGATCTAAATAATTTTTCACCGTAGTTTTGTCCACATATCTCCGTAGTTTTGTCCACCTTTATATGGTATAAAAATTATGCAGTTTCCACATAATGCCGTATTTTTCTCCACATAATGCCGTTATTATGTAGTTATATTACCTCATTATCTGTCGGCGTAATATATTCAGGTATTGGATAATTATCACCATATTTCTTTTGCATTTTACCGGTATTGATCATACTTTTATATTTCTCGGGTATTTCAAACTCCTCAAGCCTCTCAAAACCAGCTTCAAGTTTTACTTCGAGTTCACCTGGTGAAAATTTTAAGATATCTTCTTTCATAGAAGCCCCCGTTCAATAAGATCTTCTCTTTCTTTTGCTAGTTTTTTATATTTATCGTGTATGTATTGGAGTTCTGTATAATAAAATGGATAGTCTATCTCTTTTGGACTCATGCTGTTAACTACGCTGTTAGCAATTTCATGCACCCTTGCTTCATCATTGGCAGCTTCTTCGTCTCCTGGCTCAACAACATTTCTCATATTTGCATTAACGGTCGCAACTAATTCTCTCAATCCCTCGTACATTATCTCCGGAGGGAATTGTTCACATATTTTCTTGTTTTCTTCGTAGGTCATTTTATTCTCCCTTTTGACATTTTTCCAACTCTCATCGATACTGTCAAGCAGATCATTTAAACTTTCTTTTTAAAAATTAAATTCTATATGTCGATTAATGTTTAGAAATTAATGCCCAAGCTGATTGTTTACTTGCATAAATATCTTGAATAAACACATCCCATTCTTCATTTTGTGTCCTATTCAATACTTCTTCACCTCCAAGACTCTCCAATTCTCCTGTAACGATATCACCCACTTCGGGCGCATACCCTCCTATAAGTTCTAAAATTGAAAAATGTCCATTTTCAGTTTCAACACCAATCATATCTTGGTTCGGGCTAATTAACTTTATAATTCCTCTCATAATTTTCTTTCTCCATGCTTTTTCTTTGATCTTTTTCCAAACACTCCCATTGAGCACCGTAGGTGCGAATAAGTTTCAGGATGTAAAAATATACCACAAGTTTACTTGACGGTATAGCTTTTACCCTTCCTGCCTTTAAATTGCGTTGCAATTTATAAGATTTTATTAGAAAAATTGAGAATAAATTAGAAAATTTATTTTATTTCTAAATATTTCAATACTTTCTAAGTTTATCTATTATATTCTAAGATATTCTAATAATATGGAGTTTAAATGACCAAAATTAGCCCTACTAGAGAGTTTTATTCAAATTTACCGCTTATAAGAGATATGCATGAAAATCAAGGGTATAAAAAATTAACAGAATTATTTGAAGTGTTGAAAAAAGAAAAAAATTGGCAAATGAGCTATAAGACATTCTGGTATCATTTCAAAAATGAATTCGGTAATACTTCTAATTTAAATTCAAACAAAAAGCCTGATTCACAAATATCAAAAAATCCAAAAGAGTTTTCTACTGCTACACAGATAGAAAACTCAAACACCAAAGAAAATGAAAAATTTGAACTGAATCCAAAATATTTGGCATTAGGCAAAGAGATTTCCCAAGCACTTAAAAAGTAAGCTCCATAAGTAGAGAGTTTTGTATCGTACGATACAATAAAATTACACTACACTGCAAATAGTTAAAATATGGATATTAGAAATCAAAAAAAGGCAGTGAAAAAGTGACACAAGAGAGTGTGGCTGCAATTGTTGGTTGTCATTTTACAGTTCATAAATGGTTTAAAAAGATATATAAAAAAATAATAGAATTTAAATCTTATAAAAACCAATTTTGGAAAACCAAAAATTATTTAGTACCATAAGGATTATAACAGGTTGACTCGTTATAATTGTATAAAAAATAAAGTAGGCACAAAATTGGTTGTATTGGATCTTTTTTCTGGAGCCGGCGGTTTATCAGAAGGCTTTTTTAGAGTTAACTCTACATTTGTTGGCCATGTAGAAGCCGATGCTTATGCTTGTAAAACATTAAAAACAAGAACTGCTTATTGGAATTTAAAGAAAGAGAATAAACTACATCTATATAACGATTATTTATTAAAGAAAATAACCACTGAAGAACTATGGAATGTCGGAGGAGTCACTTCTTCTAACGACGTCATCAACACCATGATTTCTGATGACACTTTTGATGAAATTACGAAAACTGTTAGAAAAAATCTTAAAGCTAAAAAGCTAAAAAATGTTGATTTGATAATAGGTGGCCCACCTTGTCAAGCATATTCAATTATCGGCAGAGCTCGAATGAAAGAAGCTGTGGCATGCGATCCAAGAAATTTTTTATACAAGTATTATGTGAGATTTCTGACGACCTTTAATCCTAAAATGTTTATTTTTGAAAATGTTCCTGGCTTGAAAAGTGCCGGAAATGGAAAATATTTTGAAGATCTAAAACAAGCAATTAATGATGCAGGTTATCATATAGAGCTAGAAGAATTGATTGCATCAGATTATGGTGTCTTGCAAGATAGAAGACGAATCATTATTGTTGGTTGGAAAAAGAAAAAAAATGGAGAATACATATATCCTAAATTTGAGAAAATTGAAAACAAAAATTTTACTGTCAACGATGTATTAAGTGATTTACCAGTCACTGCGCCAGGTAAAATCATTGAAGGTCAAGATAAATACGTGCTAGATCCAAATAAGTACTTAACACAATCAGGCATCCGGAATAAAAAATTCAATATTTTAACTCAGCATGAAACCAGACCACATAATGATCGAGATATAGAAATCTATAAAGAAGCTATTACAGCTTGGAATACTAAAAAAGAAAGATTGTGTTATCGAGAATTGGCAAGCAGAAGACCAGAATTAATCACACATAAAAACACCACATCTTTTACAAACAGATTTAATGTGATAAAGGCAGACAACAAGGCATCGCATACGATACTCGCCCATATGGCAATGGATGGACATTATTACATTCACCCAGACATAAATCAATTAAGGTCATTATCAATTAGAGAGGCTGCAAGACTTCAAAGTTTCCCAGATGATTTTTATTTTGAAGGTCCCAGAACTGCCATTTTTAGACAAATAGGAAATGCTGTTCCACCAAAAATGGCAGAACAGATAGCTAAAAAGATTAAAGAGATTTTATAAGAGGTTGGGCTGCCCTTGTCTAGCGTAGTATAAAGAGAATCTGGCAATAATATCTTTTAAAAATGCTGAAGATATTGATGCAATTCTAGTATATTGTGTAATTTCTTCTTCTGTCACATTCATTATTTGCTGGAAATCTATCAATTGTTCATTAAGCTTATCGAATTTTGCTAAAAAGTGGAATCTATCTTTTTTATTCGCTTTACAGTCGGTATAACAATTCTTCCCATCTTTATTTAATTTATCATAAAAATATGCATCAGGACTAGCTTCTTTTTTTATTTTTTCTTGTAATTTTTTGAGAGAAGAGAAATCAATAACTCTAACTAAAACATAATAATCTAAATTAATTTTATTAACAATATCACAAGCGGGATTTAGAATAATGAAGAATTCATCATTTTTTGAAATAATATCACCAGTATGGTAGTGTTGTTTTATCGGAGGAATAATATACATCTCTCCCGGATGATAATGATCAAATGAGCCAATGTTACCATCAACATATAATTCTTCATTTAAAGATGCCACAGTATGTCTTGATAAAATTTTATTTATTTCACTAGGATGATGTTCGGCAACATCTTTCCATGAGTCAATTGTTTCCTGTAAGTTTTCCCAATAAAACTTATTTATCTTTTTTTCTAAGTATCCTTCTCTTGAAAAGTATTGTATTGTTTTCAATAAAAACTCATCTCGAATTTTTAATAGAAGTTCAGCATTGGTTAAATTACCTCGCGTAAAGCATTGAATATTTTTTTTGCTTCTATATTCTTGCTTTAATTTTTCTGGTTCGCCAGTGAGAATAAAAATTGGTATCCTAAAAAAACTAACTAAATCATGAACAGCCACATTTCCATCAGCATTACTTAGTCCTCTACTATCGTCTAAGTTTAAGTCAATAATTGCAGTGTCTAATTTATAATACTTAATGTAATTGGTTGCTTGTTCAAGGTTTTCAGCTGTGTAGAGTTTGAATTTATCATCATTATCTCTATTAAATCTATCTGCACTATCTTTAAAAGATTCAAGCACAGCTTTATTGTCATCGACAATTAATAACTTAATCTCGCTCACGTTTTTCTTCTCCATTTAGTGTAATTTTAAAGTGAACCCCAATATCACTTTTTATACATTCTATAGTTCCATTACTTCTAGTAATTGCTTGACCAACCAAAGTAAGCCCTATCCCTGTTCCGCCATCAGGTTTTGTACTAAAACCAGCATCAAAAATTTCATTTACAAATTTATCATTTATGCCTGGTCCATTATCTTTAAAATCAATTACTATCTTCTCATTAATAATTTCAACACGAACAAAAATATCTTTTTCTTTTTGTTCAATCGATTTTAACCAATAAATTGAATTTTCAATTAGATTTGTATAAACAATGAAAAAGTCTTCTTCTCGACCATAATATTCTATGCCATCTTCACAATTAATGTGCACTTTAATATTCGCTTCTTCCAATTGATTTTTAAAAAAATCAAAATTGTTTTTAATATTTTCACATACATTTAGGTCTTTTTTTCTAGATAGTCTTTTTGCTGTCAAAGGATCTAAATTTGAAAATAATTTTGATATTGTTTGGAGATGGGCTTTATTTTTTTCTACAAAACCTAAAATATCATTTTTAACTTTTACATCATCGTAATTATTTGTAAAATAAATTAGATCACTTTTTAGATCATCGAGATTACTACCAATAAATTGTAAAGGCTTTCTTCCTTCATGTATCACCAATTGTACCAATCTACCAAGCGCAGCATGAGCTTCATACATAACTAAAGTATCTTGTATTTTCTTTAATTCTTCTTCTTTACTTTTTTCTTCATTTTTCAAGGTTTCTTCAACACTCACAATAAGTGTATTATCCAACCCATTTTTTTCAAGTAAATGTCGAATTTTATAAGAAACATTATCAAAATTAAAAAGATTTTTTATAGCTTCTTTAATATTGTTTTCTGCTTTTCGTCCTCTTTTGGTATTTTTTCTGAAGACATATCTTCTTGATTCAATTTCTGAGATTATTTGAGAAATTATTTCTTTTAGTTTTTCATAATTTTCATTTTCTTTTAAACCTTCTCGTGCGCTTTTTTCAATCAAACGAGATTGTTCTTCTGGCTGAATTCCGATAAAACCAATAATTTGATTTGTACTTAACTTAACAGTAGGATTATTAACTCTTTTTTGGTTTAATCCAAGCCAATCATAGTTACTATCGCCATATGGTCTTATTCTAAATAAATTTCTATATATACCTATGCCGACATATTCATTAAGTAGAGTCCGAGTTTCTCTTTTACCCAAATATTCTCCAGTGTCTGGATCCTTAAGCCCTCTGTTAATAAGACTTTGAATGGCTTCTGGTTCTAAATCGAAAACTCTAAGATCTATAGAAAGATCACCACAAAGCTCTGCTTTGTTGCTAGAATTTATTATAAAATTTATTTCTTCATTAGACTCTTTAAAATTTTGATTTTCGTAATAAAGATTAATTTCTCCACTTGCACTAACCGTACCACTAATTCTATAATCATAGAGCTGCACAAGAGGAAATGGTTCTATTTCAATTTCTTCATCCTCAAATCCAAATTCTCCAAGATCTTTATACTTTAATATAATATTGAATTTGTCTTCTTGAGTGTCTTTTACAAGGGGCGATAAAAGATTTCGTAATTCTTTTAATAGAGAGTCTTTATCTTTTTTGCTCCAATTAATTTTTTTAAACCATTGTTCCTTTTTTTCGTCATATATTTTCTCACTTTTTGAATATATCTCTATTTTTGTTCCGTGTGGTAAATCTGTTTTTTCATATTCGTATTCAATATTTATTTCATCTAAATATATTATTTCAGAGTGTTCACTGTCAAATTTTTTCCAATCTACCTCAATAATTGTAGTATACCCGGCTATATCGGTTGTTTCAATTCTTAAAAAATCGCCTAAAATCGCCGAAGCATATCTGCCAATACCTTTTCTTCCTTGTAATGGTCTGTGCTTTTCAGTGGATTCTTCTTTATATAATTTATATGATGTTGCAGGAACCATCCATGCTTTTTGAATAGTTTCAAGTGACATACCTTCGCCATAATCTTGTATGGTAAATTTTAAAAATTCTTCTTCTTTACTGTCATATATTTTTGCTTTTGCAAGGCTAAGCGTCACATCCACCTTTTCGGAATCAGCATCATAAGCATTTTTTACAAGTTCTGTAACGGCTGAATAATAGTCTTTGATTAAATCTTTTCCAATCGATTTAATCAACCTTGCCTCTGGTCTTATTTTTAAAGTTTGCTCCATTTACAATACCTTTTTGATTCTTCACAATAAATTTGGTATTACTCTCGTTCAAGTTCGGAAGTTATTAATTATTATACCGTGACATTTGTAAAATTTAACAAATTTAAATACAACCTTTTAATTGACAAATAAAATAAAAAGACATTTTTAATTTATGTCTCTTGTGTTTACTTCTCCATTATTTGTCAAAATAGTGCAATCTATAAAAAATAGGTTGTTCATGGTTTTATATTTTGAAAACTTTTTTCTATTGTTTCCACGCAATTAAAAATGTTTGTTCTTATGTCTTCTTCCCAAAATCTCAAAACGGTCCATCCTTTTTTCTCAAGGAAATTATTTACTTCACTGTCTCTTTCTATATTTCTTTTTATTTTTTTGACCCAAAAATCAGTATTGGTTTTTGGTATATATTTGCCTTCCAATAGATTCTTCCCGTGCCAAAATTCACTGTCACAAAAAACAGCTATTTTTTTACCTTTAAAACAAATATCAGGCTTTCCGTAAATATCAGCACAATTCTTTCTATAACGATAGCCTTTCCTCCAAAGCTCTTTTCGAAGCATAGTTTCAATAGAAGTATCTTTCGATTTTATTCGTCTCATATTTTCTGATCTTGATATGGGAATATGTTTTTTTCTCATATGATATTTTATATACTTTTCATTAAACTCAAACACATATTATATTTTGTTAACACCATGCACTTATTGGATTAAAATATCTTTTTTATCAACCCGGCAAACCTATTTTCTAGCCAATTCCAAATGCTGCAGTTCCAATGCCAGCAGCTACAGATATAATTGACCAGATACAACTTTGATTAGCCATAGTAGCACCCTACATAAGATCTTTGATTAATTTCTCAATCTGAACTTTATAGTCTTCTTTATAAACCATGGCAAAGCCGGCATTATCAACCAAATGAGCCCAAGCTAATCCGAGAGCTTCTTTCTCTTTAACGTCGTCAGAGCCTTTATATTGCTTACCCTTATACTCTATAACAAGCACACTGCCGCTTCTCAACTTGACAATGAAGTCAGGATAAAATCTGTCAGTAGCAGTTTGCAACCAGAAGGAATGTTTTGGGGCTCTATCAATATTCCTTACCCAAAATTCGACTTCTTCTAAATCATCCAAGTATTTTGAGAAAGTCTCTTCTTCTCCGTCCATTTTATCAATGATTTTGTAGTAATGCTTGCTAAATGTTTTTTCTCCGGTATATGGCGAGGTTACCGGATAATTGTCTGGGTCAAAAGTGAATACTCTTGCCGGATCAACTTGAAAGAAATCCTCATCCTCAAATAATGAGTTATAGCGTTTTTTGATAACAGTTTCTTCAAGATTCTTGATTTTGTCAAAAATAGAATTGATCAATAGGTTCAAATTTGCTTTTAAATCAATTGTTGTTAATCCTCTGTTTTTTACTAAGTAAACAACTACGAGCAATACGAACCTTTGAAGTTGTCTCGCTTTCAATGTTTGTAGGTTTTGTGACTTTATTCTTCGTAAAATCAGCTGAGTAATATCAGCTTCATTGAGCTTCAATATTTCACCGTTTAATGTAAACAGATTATTCTTTATTTCATTGAGTTTTCGGCTTTCAATTGTTGCTTTATCGGATATATCAATCTCATTCAGTTCTTTCTTGAATCTGATATCGAATTCAGCTTCAGTTAAAATCGCATTGGCAGCTATTTCTTGATCACTCCAGCTTATCTCTTGAAGGAGAACACTCTTATCAAAGGCAAAGACTCCTTTAGAGCTTTTAGCGAGTAAAATCGGCAAACTCAATGGAGAGAAGTTATTGCTAATCGTATGAGTCTCAATTTGCTTAAACAAGCTCTCAATCTCGTCTTTCTCTTCTTGAGTCGTAACAGAGTTTATCAACTCAGTTTTGATTTTAGTAACCATTCTTGGTGCAGGTCTCGATACTATTGAAACTTTCTTATGATCTTTGTTGTAATTGATCATTTCCTTTGCTTCCAGACTTAACATAGCCATATCCAACGTCTCTATAGGTTTTGTAGTTGAAACGGTTTCCGTAAACCCTGGAAGAATATTGTCAACCATAGGATTACTATTCGATGAAATAGAAATGTGTATATCAGCTTCAAGCCTTTCAAACCCATTTTGAACAAGAGTATCTTTCAAGCTTTTAATAACTTCGGCTGTTCTATTTGAAGTAATAAAGGCGTAAGCTTTTTCAAGATCATCGTAACTTTTTTTCTTAGCGTACGGCATACGCAAAACACGACCTAAAATTTGTTCTACAGCAGTAGATGAATTCATATCTCCAACACTTGCAAGAATATAAGCAAAAGGAGCGTCCCAACCTTCTTTCAAAGCGTCAATTGAAATTACATATTTGATCTTACAATCTCGACTCATAAGATCTTTACCTTTTAAATCTTCGTGTCCTGAAGTGTGAACTGCTATCTCTTCACGATCAATGTTATAATCACTCACAAGAGTTTCTAAGATCATTTCGTAAGTAATCGGGTGTTTCCCGCGTTTTGACTCAGCTTTAAACAAGATGATTGGACGAATATATTGCTTACTTTCAAGTTCTTCAAGTTTACAAAGATTTTCAAGTGCTTCGCGTTGCTCAATTGCGTCTTTAATGGCTAACTGCCACTGATCAATAGTTTCTAAGACGATCGGCAGCTTGATCATATCCTCAGCTTTCAATTGACTTGCACTCACTGTATAGAGGACATTATTTGCATAACTTCCTTCAGCTTCTTTGTGCGTAAGCTGAGGAGTGGCAGTCAATTCAAGCATAAATGAAGGATTCAACTCGATGAGCTTATTAACACGCAAGTCAGTTTTTGCGTTATGGGCTTCATCCATAATAATGATTGGATTTGAATGCTTCACTGCTTCAGAAAGACTAGGAACAATATCGGTCCCTACAAAAAAATCTTGATAAGCACTATTCTCACGAGAGAATCGTCTTTTCTCTTCTTCTTCAACACTAAATGTTTGAATAGTAGCAATAATAATAGGAACTTCAGTAGTTATATCAAAAGCCTTTTGATACGCTTCTTCAATCGACATAACATTAATTGTTCTATCCGGAAATGATTTATCTAACAAAACTCGATATGGATGGGTAGGATCTTTTAATGCAGAAATTGTTTGAGAAACAATTGGGTCAGAAGGTGCCAACCAAAAAACAAGTGAGCTTTCCACCTCTAATAAATCGTGAATTAAAATTGGAAGACTGTGAGCAGCAAGTAATGTTTTACCTCCACCGGTAGGAACCCTAAAACATACACTTGGAACATTTAAGCCTGTATATTCAGCATAAGGGATTTTAGGAAGTTCAAATGCTTCACGAGTGCTTTTAAATGATTGCTCAATATCACCAGTTTCCGAATAACTTTTTACAAAGTGAGATAATGAAGCGAGGGCTTCTTTTTGATAGTTTTTTAGCAACATTTATATCCCCTTAATTTCAAATGGCAAGCGTTTTACCAAGATATTATTTGCTGAAAGTATTTCATCCGAAATAGTCCAAGTGTCCGTAAACACAATATATTGATCAGCAGGTTTTTTAAGTAGTTCATCTAAATCTGATAAACCAAAATTGTCATCGAAATACATAAATAACTCAGTATTTTTAAATCTTCCAACATAGCTTTCTTCTTTAGAGATCGTATTTTCTTTGAGAGCAGTTCCAAACTCTGTAAAATATAAATGCTTTGCCAACATTTCAAAAGAGATATGTTCGCTTAATAGACCATATTCATCCAATAAAGGCTCATCTAACTCGCAATATTGAAATCCACCGCCCAAGCCTTTAACCTGATAAGTCTTACCTTTTTTGTCTTTGTATGAATAACCCTCTATGATCTTTCTGTTTCTTTCGGCTGTAATAGTGTGAGCATAATCCAACATTTCAATTAAAATGAATTTTCGATTACCACCATCTTTATTCATTTCAAGAACAGCATTCGCAGTTGTTCCAGTTCCAGCAAAGGAATCTAGGACAATCGCTTCAGGATCGTCATTCATAGATAATAGATATTTAATTAATCCCAAAGGTTTTGGGTAGTCAAAGCTCAAGTCAAGTTTTTCTAAAAAACTATTCATCTGCTGGGTGGATCCCATATTTTTCAGAACTGACAATACATGACTTTGCTCTTCATGTCGTTTTTTGTAAACATATAATGCACCAGTTTTCTTTAGCTTAAATATACTCTCTTGACCTTTAGTGTCAATAACAGGCTTATATCCGCCTACAATATAGTCTTTACATAGTTTATTAGAACTCCAACCACTATTTAGAGTAACCTCGTTAGCTATCTTGTAATCTTCAACTATAATCTTATTAGACATTATCGGAAAACCATTCTCTTTAACTTCAATTACACCTTCTTTAAAATCACAAGGAAAGCCAACTGGTAGCACAAGATCACTAGGAGGATTTTTGACACCATTTTTAATAATTGTATTCTCAATGTATTCATTAAAGAGTTTACTCTCATCTTCAATATTTGGGTCAATTAAATTAGGTGACTTAAAAAGACTAATATCTTTTGCATAAGCTAAAACATACTCGTGATTGTTCTTAATTTTACGCTGATTATCTATATTTCCATCTGTGTTCCAAATGAATGTTTCAATCCAGTTCTTCGCGCCAAAAATTTCATGACAAAGAAATTTCATTGTATGAAGTTCAGCGTCGTCAATTGAAATAAAAATAACACCATCTTCTCTCAAAAATTGGTGTAGCAGTTTTAATCTTGGATAAATCATACACAACCACTTATCAGTTCGAGTAAGATCCTCTTTATCAACTGTCTTTTTAAGCCATCTTCGCATAATAGGAGAGTCTACAGCGTCATTATAAATCCACTTTGTATTTCCGGTATTGTAAGGAGGATCTATATAGATTGTCTTTATTTTTCCGGCATAGAAAGGCAACAAAGCCTTTAATGCTAGTAAATTATCGCCCTTAACAATCAAGTTACCGGTATCAGAATCACCAATATTCTCAACACATTTAATTGTCCGGTATTCAACATGATTATGGTGGTTTTTTATATCTTTTTTACCTATCCAACTCAATGAAGCCATTTAAAACAATCCTTAATTTTATTAGATTTGATTATATCTAGTCAACCCTGAAAAACCCATTCCATTAAAACTCTTGGAATTTAGTTCAATATCTCACACGCTTCAAATGTTATTTACAAAAACATGCTTTTTATGCATTTTACATACCTCTAGTTAATATTTGTTTTTGTGAGTAGCAGTTAGATACTGAAAGACTTGAAATAATTATAGGTGTAAAATATGAAACTTTATAAAGTTAAATTTTCATATTCAAAAGTTTTACAGAGTCTTGACCTTCCCCAAAAACCCTTCCCACCACTCAAGTAATTCTCTAGCTTGTTCAGTATAATTGGCTTTGTGAGTATAGGCTCTAACAACTGCACTTTTTTCATGATGATCCAAAATACTCTCTTTAACTTCAAAAGTGGCTTTGTGTTCATGGGCATAAGTTTCAACCAGGCTTCTATATGTGCCTCTAAAACTATGTATGGTTTGTTTTGTGCCGGCAAGTTCATCATCATAACCCATAGTTACTAATGCCTTATTTATACTAGCCGGATTTAAATGTTTGTGTATATTTCTTACTCCATGAAATACCCATGGAGACCAAGATGTAAAAGGCTCTATCTCTCTAAGTACTTCAATGGCACTATCAACCAATGGCAAAACAAAATCACCTAGATTTTCATCTTTTTGTTTCATCTCTCTTCTTGGTATAGTTAGAGTTTTGTTTTTAAAATCTATCATCTCCCATCTAAGAGTTGTTATATTTTCTGCTCTTAACATTGTGTATGGTAACAATTTTAAAGAACATCTTGTTACCGGATTTCCTTTGTATTTATCAGAATCTCTCAAGAGATTGCCTAGTATTTTTTCATCAGTAATTTTTGCATAATGTTTGGCTTTGACTTGAGGCAATGAGTCTCTTGAGATGTTTGCTATAATATTTTGTTCACAATATCCATGAGAAATAGCATATACCCAAAGCCGGTTGCATGACGCCAAAAGTCTTTTTGCTGTTTCTTTGGCATTCAGTGATTTAGTCTTAAGTGCATTTAATATCTCTGAATGATGGATATCTCCTATCGGCTTTGAAGAAATGATATTGTGACTATCGTCATATTCGCAAAAAAATGGAAACAGATCTCTCTCAAATGCTCTTTTGGCTTTATGTATTGTAGTGTCTGTATTTCTAGAAGCCAATACATCTTCTAGCCATCCATAAACTACATTATGAAATTGCGATTTAACATCAAGCTCTTTTTGCTCTTTAAGCTCTTGTTTTGTGTCAAGAGGGTCAATGCCTGCACTTACCTCCTTTTTTAGCTCAAATGCTCTATTTCGTGCCATTTCTAGTGAAATTGCAGGATATGTGCCAAATCCGGTTCTTCTTTGCTTGGATTTGCCATTTTTATCTTTTAAGATAGGGCTAGAATATCTAAAAGCCCATTGCTTGCCACCATCTACCCTGATAATTAATTGCAAACCTTTAGTTAGACTATCTGTCATGATGTACTCTTTATCTTTTGCCTTGAGAGCTTTAAGTTCTTTGTCCGTGCTAAAGGTAGTTTTATTCATAAGTAGTACATAATCCTCGCTATTTTTTTCATATTTTATAAGTGTACTATTTTATGTACTACAAAAAGCTTAGATTGTATTAAATTGAGTTAGAGTGGCTTAGAGTGTAAAAGTCTTTAAAGTCCGTATTTTAGGGGGTTAAATGGGTTTGCTTGGAGGTGTATAAAGTGGTTAATGGTGGAGCATAGCGGGCTCGAACCGCTGACCTCTTCGCTGCCAGCGAAGCGCTCTCCCAGCTGAGCTAATGCCCCTCTGCTTAGGAATTGAAATTTTATACTATCAAAACCTAAAATAAGCTTAGGCATTGAAAAAATAACGATGTGTATCTTGTTTGGAAGCAAATGGTGCAACAGAGTAAACTTCACCACCGATAGTTACATCATATAATTGATCTTTATTACTTTTAGCATAAGTGATGGCTATCCGTGCTGCTAATTCCTTATCTGATGATAGGGCAGATACACTAATAAGCGAGAACGGGCCAATCACCGGCAGTGTAAATGGGATATATTTGCTGCTATTGATCCCTTTGAGGGCTTCATTATCTGCTTCATCTCTCCCAACTATCAGTTTAGCCTCCCCAGGAAGCCTAAAATGTCGTCCGAATTTAAGTATCTCAATATCCTCCACATCAAAACTATCATGCGAGATGTGCTCCCTGATGCGCTGGCTATAATGGATATCGGTTAGCAAACACCCCCCTCCCGGGCTTTCATATTCTTCCCATCCATGCTCTGCAGCTATGGCAATCTGTCTATCTCTGCTTCTGCCGGATATATCAAGCAGTTTTTCTCTATCTACCCATCCTTCTAGTTCGGGTCTAGTAGGTTCCATAAGCTTGGCAGAGAGCGGCCTGAGTATAAGTTTTTCACTCTCATCATTTGCCAAACGGCTTACAAGTTTCATAGCATCACTTCGCTGACTCATAGGACGCTGTCCCAGCACTTCACCGGTGATAATAAAAGATGCATCAAGTTCACCCATAAGTTCCTTGGCAATACGAAACATATACCCATGACAATCTATACAAGGATTGAAATTTTTACCATATCCATAGACCGGATTAAACAAAATCTTTTGAATATACTCTTCTCTCACATCTATGGCTTTAAATGAAGCTCCGGCCATCAATGCTCTTTGTCTTAGAATATCGTCCACATCCTTCTTGCCGCCAAAACCTATCTTGATATGCAAGGCTATAACCTCTATGCCCATATCGGCGACTGTTTTTGCCGCCAGCATACTGTCTAAACCCCCACTAAATAATGCCAATGCTCTCATGGTCTACCATCTCTCCTCTTTCCAACTTTGGTATGATCTCTGTTTTAATCGCTCTGATCAAAAGCGCTTTTCTTCCAAATGAAATGCTAGTATCTGTTGTTATACTTTTTAGTTTATCTTCATAATATTTGATCAGAAAATTTCTCAAAGCTTTTTTCAAGTCAGCTTCACTCATCACTTTGGCATGCTCATTAAGTGAGAGCTGACGTACAAGTTGATGCTCGCTATCTCCAATGATAATAGCTTGAAAATATTCCTCATATACTCCAAACATCGCAGGATGAACGATATCCAATACATCGTCTATCATTCTCGGATTCTCTAATAGAGTTTTTAGCAAGCTGAGCTGCTCTATATCATATTTGGTTTGCTTGGAGACAGTCGGTGTATATTTTTGGGTATTTTTACCTTTGCCAAATAGTGTGGTAGACACGCCAAGTGTTGATGCGGCAAATGATATATATGACTCTTGTAAAATATCACTAAGGCCTGCTAAATATGAACGAATCGCTCCAAATGCACTCTCTTTTTCTTTCGGGTTGGACAGGTCGTATCCGCTGCTGAGTTTCTCTATGACAAACTCGATTAACGGCTTATATTCTCTAAGCAATTTTGCTGCTAATTCTACTTCACCTTTTGCTATCAAATCAGCGGGGTCCTGACCATTTGGAAAAAGCACTACCCCTCCGTCAAATCCTGCAAGGGAGAGCATTTGAGCGGCTTTTAACGCAGCAGCGATTCCGGCCTTATCCCCATCATATGCCAATATGATCTTCGGATCACCCTTCCGTAATAGCGGTAAATGCTCACTCGTAAGTGCCGTACCAAGTGTGGCTACTGCTTCTTTGAAGCCTCCTTGATGAAGCATTATGACATCAAGGTAGCCTTCGCAAATGATAATTTTTCTTGACGCATAAATATGCTCTTTTGCCTGATGATAACCATATAATAAACGGGATTTATTAAACAATTTCGTCTGTGGAGAATTGATATACTTAGCCGGATGGTTTGAAATAGTTCGTCCGCCGAATCCTACCAATCCGCCGCTTGGAGAGTATATAGGAAATGTGATCCTTTCAACCAGCCTCGCATACCTGCCATCTTCTCCTGTGGCTATGATACCGGCTTCTTCTGCAGTGCCAAGAGGAATGAGTGTAGAATGCAAAAAATTCATCACTTCGTTTCCTGCTGGAACAAAACCTACTCCGAATGCCTCTATAGAATTTTGATTGATCCCGCGATCATGGAGATACGATAAAGCATTATTTGCATGACTTAGATTTTTGACATACCATGTCTGCATCGCTTCAAGCACTCTTTTTGCTTCACTGTAGTCACCCTTGCCCTCACTATATCTAAGAGAAACATTAAACATAGAGGCTAACTTTTCCACTGCTTCAGGATATGTAAGTTTTTCTAGTTCCATCACAAATTTGATGCTGTCTCCGCCTACCCCGCACCCAAAGCAATGGTATATCTGCTTGCTTGGACTAACCACAAACGATGCTGTTTTTTCGCCATGAAACGGACAGCAAGCCTTATAATTTGCCCCTGCTTTTTTGAGCTCTATATAATTGCCTATCACATCAACAATATCAATGGTATTTTTAAGCGTTTCTATCGAAGCTGTATCTATCATCTCGTCATTATAGCAAATTTGGTATAATCTTAGCAGATACAGCCAAAAAGGGTATAGCCAAAATGGAACATATTTTACCAAAATACAATGATCCGCTATTTAGTATCTTGCTTATTGTAGCTTTGGGTTTCATCATCGCTGTAACGGTTTACATTTGGGAAGTATATTCAAAACAAAAAGAACATAATTCATTATTGAATTTTTTAGAAAAATTTGAAAGCAGCGAATGTAATATAAATACAAAAGATTTAGTATACGAAGAACATATGCTCACCCCGTTGTCAACCTTGGCCAAAGCATTCGAACGCAATGGAGAGTATCAAAAAGCTATAGAGATATATCTCTATCTTATCAAAAACATCAACGAAGAGCTGCCGCAGCTTGAACTTATGGAACATCTGGGCAACACATACTTTCATGCCGGATTTTTAGAAAGAGCAAAAACTATTTACTTGGATATATTATCAAAAACACCGAGAAATTCAAATATATTATATTCTTTAGAGATAATATATGAACTAATGCATGATTTCAAAAAAGCCAAAGAAACATTGTTGCCTCTTAAAACCATGGGTGAAGATACAACTAGCCTAGAAGCTTTTTTGGAATTAGAGACACTTATAGCCGATAAAAAAATATCCAAAGAAGATAAGAGCGATAAATTAGTACAATTGTACAAACTCTATCCATCGCTTTATCGTCCGATAATGGAACAGATTTTTCGTAATGACCATACAAAAGCTTGGAATATTTTTGATGAAAATAGAATAGAAGATATTTTGGATATATTATGGTTCTTGGATAACGCAAAGCTGGATATGAATATTATAAACACTTACGAATCTCTAAAGGTATTATATTATATTAAAGGTATTGAAGATACTTTATCGCAAACTTGCGGCATCTTTAGTCTTGATATGCTTGCTATTGCCAAAAAATATGGGTACGATAAAGGCGAATTATATTTTTCATATATTTGCAATAATTGCAGACATACATTTCCTGTCAGTTTTAAAAGATGTCCAAATTGTAAAGCTATCAACTCAATAAAAGTGGAGGAACAAATTGCAAAAGCAACAACGCAAAACGATAACCCTCTATTCTGATGGTTCAAGCCTAGGCAATCCGGGACCTGGCGGATATGGCGGGATACTTGAGTTTCAAGGCCACCGTAAACAGTTCAGTGGCGGTGAAGCACATACTACAAACAATCGAATGGAACTTATGGGAGTTATCGAAGGACTTAAACTTATAAAAGAGCCTTGCAATGTGATTATAATTTCTGATAGCAGTTATGTTGTCAATGCTATCAATAAATGGTTACAAGGATGGATATCTAAAAATTTTGCTAAAGTCAAAAATGTCGATTTGTGGAAAATATACATAGATGCCTCTGCTCCACATACTATTAGCGCTCAATGGGTACGCGGACATAACGGACATATTGAGAATGAGCTTTGTGACCAAATGGCAAAAGCAGAAGCTATGAAATTTAAGGAATAACTATGAAAACAAAATTTAATTTGCAAATATTGTCAGTATGCTTAACAATTACAGGCGCAATAGCCATGCCAAGCGATGTCAACGTAACAAATATTGACAATAACAGATCAAAACAGTACAAACAAATAGCATCCGGCCAATGTAGTTGGTACGGTTCAAAGTTTAACGGCAGCCGTACTGCTAGCGGAGAGAGATTTGACGGCTCACAAAAAACTGCTGCACATAAAACTCTTCCTTTCGGTACTCTTCTTAGGGTTACAGAGACAAAAACAGACAAAAGTGTCATTGTTAAAGTAACCGACAGAGGCCCATTTGTAAAACATAGGGTACTTGATATCTCTCATGCTGCCGCAAAAGAGCTTGGCGTAGTCGGCAAGGGTGTATTTTATGCCAAAATAGAATTAGTGCAATAGGTAATGTTATGAGATTTTTGTATATATTGATCTTTGGTGCAGCATTGGCTAATGCAAATGAAAGTGTTTACAACGAAGTCAAAAGTATAATTTCTATGATGGAGTCATCCAATAAACATACTGTAGTTAATCGCAACGGTTTTTTAGGTAAATATCAATTTGGTGCTATGAGCTTAGTTGACATTGGATTTTTGAAATTAGAAAACTATAGAGCTTTGACTTATACCAAAAAAACTAAAACTAGAGTAGCCAAAGTCATGTGGAGAGATGGATATAATCTCACAAAGTTTCTAGACGATCCAAATAATTGGAATATCGAAGGCGGAAAACAAGCTTTTTTAAATAGTAATGAACTTCAAGACAAAGCAATGGATAAAATGCTTAGAATAAATACAAAAAGACTTTCGCAAAAAGGCTTTGATCTTGGTAATCCGTCATTTGCCAAATCTATGCTGATAGCATCTCACTTTGGTGGCGTAAGCAGTGCAGAAAAATACGCAAAAGAGCATAAAGATTACAAAGATGACTTTGGCACCAGTATATCAAAATACTACAATGCAGGGCATGGACACTATAACCCATAATATGCTATAATAAAAGCCAAATTAAGGAGCAATAATGGATAACTATAGTCAATTAGAACGCCAATTGGGGTATGTTTTTAATGACAAGCAATTGATTATTGAGGCTTTAACTCACAGAAGTTTTAAAAAGCCTTATAATAATGAGCGGCTTGAGTTTTTAGGAGATGCGGTACTTGACCTCATCGTAGGTGAATATCTATATAACAAATTCAAAGATTCAGACGAAGGCACACTGTCAAAAATCAGAGCGTCACTTGTCAATGAAAGCGGATTTGCACTTTTGGCAAAAATATTAAATTTAGGAAAATATATATATCTATCACTTGCTGAAGAAAACAATGAAGGAAGAACCAAACCTTCTTTATTGTCCAATGCATTTGAAGCTATAATCGGCGCTATCTATATAGAAGGCGGGCTTGAAACTGCTAGAAAAATAGTTATAAAACTATTGGAAGAATGCTATCCAACCATTGATCTTCAAACTCTCTCAAAAGATTATAAAACAGCTCTTCAAGAGTTGACTCAAGCTAAATATGGTGTAACACCTGATTATGAGCTTGTACGTGCATTTGGGCCTGACCATAAAAAAGAGTTTGAAATATCCCTTACTCTAAATGGCAAAGAGATAGCCACAGCACAAGGAAAAAGCAAAAAAGAGGCTCAGCAAAAAGCTGCCAAGAGTGCCTTGGATATATTACTACAAGGCAAATGATATGAATACTTTTGGCAAAAAATTCACAATGACCACTTTTGGTGAGTCTCATGGTGTGGCTTTAGGTTGTATAGTAGATGGGGTTCCGGCTGGATTAGCAATTGATGAAGCATTTATTCAGAGCGAATTGGACCGCAGAAAACCGGGCAAGAGCAACCTGGAGACAAAACGCAAAGAAGGCGATAAAGTATCTATATTATCGGGAGTTTTTGAAGGTAAAAGCACAGGCACTCCAATTGCTATGGTCATATATAATGAAGATCAAAAAAGTAAAGATTATGACTCGGTAAAAGATCTTTTCCGTCCAGGACATGCCGATTTTACTTATTGGAACAAATACGGTATAAGAGATTACAGGGGTGGCGGACGAAGCAGTGCCAGAGAGACTGCTGCTAGAGTTGCAGCAGGCGCAATAGCAAAATTGATGCTTAGCACGATCGGCATCAATATCCAAAGCGGCATTAAAGCTATCGGAAATATAAAAGGCATTATAAATGATTTTGAATATGCCAAATCAAGCCCCATACATGCACTTGATAAGAATTATGAAGATCTGCAAATCGAAGCTGTCACATCCGCAAGAGATGAGCATGACTCCATAGGAGGCAGCGTACTTACCATCGCTACCGGTGTCCCTGTGGGCTTAGGAGAGCCAATGTACTATAAATTAGACGGTGCATTAGCTGAAGCAATGATGGGCATAAATGCAGCCAAAGCTGTAGAAATCGGCGAAGGGGCAAAAAGTGCGACTCTTAAAGGCTCACAAAACAATGATCCTATAAGCTCACAAGGCTTCAATAGTAACAAAGCCGGAGGTATTTTGGGCGGAATTAGCAACGGTGACGATATAACGGTAACTACCCACTTCAAGCCAACACCGTCAATATTTCAAGAACAGCACACTATCACCAAAGATGGGAATGAGACTCTATGTTCACTCAAAGGCAGACATGACCCATGTGTTGCCATCAGAGGAAGCATAGTGTGTGAAGCTATGATGGCTTTGGTGCTTGCAGATATGGTATTGCTTAATATGGGCAGCCGCATGGAGCACATAGAAAAGATCTATAAATAAAGCATATGCTAAAAAATATCATGCTTGCAAAAGCAAGGATCCATGAAACAATATTATATTCTCATTAAAAAAACAGTAAAGAACAAATCTTTTGATAACTAGATCACAATCTAGATATCAATCCCTTTCAGTTTAAAGCTCTTACGATGAGCATCGCATCTGCCATGGGTACAAATTGCATCTACGTGTGCTTTTGTGCCATAACCTTTATGTTTATCAAATCCATACTGTGGATGCCGCACAGCCAACTCTATCATCATTCTATCTCTTGTAACTTTGGCTAATATACTAGCTGCACTTACTTCGAGAATTTTTTCATCCGCTTTTATCATAGTTGTTATACCCTGCACACCAAATGTGCAATTTCCGTCAAAAAGATAATCATATTCGGGCAAATGGTCTATAATCTCCAAAAGTCCTTGCCTTAAACATTCAGATATACCCATATCATCGACCTGTCTGGCATCAAAGATAGCTATGTGATATCGTGAATTTTGGATAATTTGAATATAAATCTCTTCTCTTTTTTTTTCTGAAAGCTTCTTGGAATCCATGATGCCTTTGACCGTTCCGCACAGTACCACTCCGGCAATCACAAGAGGCCCAGCCAATGGTCCTCTGCCTGATTCATCTATGCCACATAAAAATTGTTTATCATACATTAACTATTTTCTTTATTTTATTGTATATTGATTTACCATTTAGAGTTATACTTACATTGTTGCAAGAGTACTGCATACAAGTCTTTTTACTCCTTCCTTGTTTTGATCCGTCTCACAGTACTTTTTAGTGAGGCGGATTTTATCCGATAAATTTACCCTGACTGCGCAGATCAGCTTCCATAATTTCTATTTCTCGGTGTCCGTTATGTACGATTTCAGGATCTACACTAAAATCCAGTTCACTATTGCGCCCTTCATACGGCACATGATTTAATATTGTTTTAATAGCATTTAATCTAGCTTTAAATTTATCTACACTGCGTATAACCGTCCAAGGAGTTTTGATGGTATGAGTGCGCTTTAGCATTTCATATTTCATAAGGGTAAATTCATCCCATTTTTCTT
Source organism: uncultured Sulfurovum sp. (assembly GCA_964527805.1). Classification (GTDB taxonomy): domain Bacteria; phylum Campylobacterota; class Campylobacteria; order Campylobacterales; family Sulfurovaceae; genus BN30871. The sequence goes on along the minus strand of CAZGNT010000004.1, from coordinate 25,709 downwards.
GCATCTGCACATCAATTTCACTTAATTTCCACTGTTTTAAAGGATTATACTCTCTTTCTAAAAACCTAGCATGCTGCTCTTCTTTGGTAACAGAGAAATATATCTTTACAAAATAGAATCCATGATCTACTAGATCAGCCTCAAATTGCGGAACACTTTTTATAAAAGTTTTGTATTGTTCTTTGGTGCAAAATCCAAAAACAGGCTCAACCATTGCACGGTTATACCAGCTTCTATCAAAAAGCACCATCTCTCCGCCGTGCGGAAATTGTTCCACATATCTTTGAAAATACCATTGTGTTTTTTGCACATCAGAAGGTTTTCCAAGAGCGACTACCCGATAATGCTTTTCGTTCATATACCTAGTGATCCTGCGAATTGCTCCGCCTTTGCCTGAGGCATCTCTTCCCTCTATAAGGACGATCATTTTTTTTTGATGTTTTTCCAGATGATCTTGCAACTTAATAAGCTCGACTTGCAAAGGCTCCAATGAATCTTCTTGCACTGCATATGAGTATTTTTTAAATACTTCTCTTTGGTATGCCTCATCTTTATTAAATTGTTCTAAAAATTCATTGAATTCCACATATCCCTCCTATTCAAATTTATATCCAACGCCCCATACTGCATGAAAATATCCCAGTTTGCTTTCCGGGTCTATCTTTTTTTTGAGACGATTGATCGCAACATTCATAGCATTATAATTGCTACTTTCTATTTTACCTTGCCACAATGCATTGTGCAAAACTTCTCTGTCTAGATTTTTACCTGCATTTTGTATCAAAAAATAGAGCAGGTCATTTTCAAATTGTGTCAAAGTAATATCATTATTTCCAATAGAAACTATTTTTTTACTACAATTTAAAGTGATCTCTTTATATTTGACAATATCATTTGATATCAATGCGCCGCTTCTTCTTAAAAGAGCATTTACTCTAAGAATGAACTCTTTTGGATGAAATGGCTTGGTGATATAATCATCGCCACCGCTTTCAAACCCATCTTCTATATCACTTTGAGAATCCCTGGCAGTCAAAAATATCACAGGAATTGTATATCCTTGCTCTCTTAGATGAGAAACAAACTGACTGCCTTCTATATTTGGAAGATTACGATCTACGATGAGCAGCGATGGATTCTCTTCGTCCAAAAATTGCATTACGTGTTCGGCAGATAAAAAACCTGTAGTCTTATACCCTTCTTTGTTGAGCAAATACTCTACAAGCTCCAATATGTCCTCTTCATCTTCGATAATAAGAATTTCTATCTTTTCTTTCTGCATACATAGTATTATACAAGAAAAAAAATATCATTTGCTTTCACTAACGGCTAACCGACATATCTTTTGCGTTTGCTTTCCTTTAACAGTGTCAAATCTGTCACTATAAAACCGTCAACACAATTGCCAAAATCTTTGTCATATCCAAAATCAAAAAACTTCACCCCGCCGTCTTCACACACTTCGCTGTATTGTTTATAAAGCGTAGGTATAGCATAGCTCATCATTCCTAACTTTTCTTTGAGTGTTTGCAAATCTTTTTTGTAATCATTGTAAACAAAGATTGCTTTACATCTCTTTTTTGTTTCAAGTGATATTTTATATGGATATTTATGTCTAACTAGCGATTCGTCGGTACCAAAATAATGTCTGTAAAACTCTATCATCATACCTTTTGCTTCATTACTGAATGTGTCGCTCAAACTAACAGCTCCAAAAAGATAACGAATTTGTGGTTGCATTTTTATAAATGCTCCTATCCCTTGCCATAAATAATCGAGCGCCCTGCTATTCCAATATTTCGGTTGCACAAAACTTCGTCCAAGTTCAATGCCTTGAGAAATATAAGGATCAAATTTATTATCAAAATCAAAAAGTTTTGATGTATAAAAACCTTTTGTGCCGTATAATTCCAATATATCACTGCCGATGCCTATTCTGTATGCTCCAGCTATCTCTAGTGCGTCATCATCCCATACTATTAAATGTTTATAATACATATCAAAACTATCTATGTCTCTTTTTTTGCCGCTGCCCTCGCCTACGAAACGAAAGCTAAGTTCTCTTAGCCTGCCTATCTCATTTAATACACAGTCTTCCATCTTGCTTGAATAAAGCAATATATGTTTATCATCAAAAGTCTTACCTAGCATAATTGCATTCTTTAAAGCTTTTTTTAGTTCGCTCCTTGCTTCCGGGGTTGCTATAATGTTTTGTGTAAGAAAAATCTCTTTACCGCCTTTTGCTATGCGATAAAAATGTTTACGTAGCAATTTTACGCTCTGTTTTGAAGATAAGCCACTTAAATTATAAGAATCATAAGATATTGATTTTCCTATCTTGAAATCTATAGTTTTCTTGTATGATTTAAACATCTCATGCGGTAATGTTGCGGTTGCAAAAGAACGATTGAGCCACGAGAGCATATAAAAAGTTTTAGAATTTTTAGCTTTGATGTATATAGGCAATATAGGGGCTCTTGTTTTTGAAGCGATCTTTAAAAAACCGCTTTTCCATACAGTATCTTTGATCCCATCGACTCTAGCTCGGCTCACTTCGCCTGATGGAAATATAATAACTGCTTGCCCTTCGTCTAATGCATCATAGATTTTTTTAAGTGAATTTTTGTCTGTTTTGTTGTGCATATTGTCAACAGGTATTAAGATATCTTTTAGTTGATCGAATTGATTTAAAAATGAATTTGCCACTATTTTGATATCTTTACGTATATCTTTGAGTAAATAAATGAGAGCCAATGCATCCAATGCGCCAAGAGGATGATTTGCAATAATCACTACTTTGCCAAATGGAGGGATATGGTCGAGTTCTTGTTTGCGAAGGCCTATATTTACATTAAAATGATCCAATATAGCCTCAATAAATCCAAAAACTTCTTTATTTGCATTGGCTTCAATAAATGTATTGATCTGTGTTTCATGAAAAAAAGCCCTTAAAGAACTAAATAATAATTGCTGTAATTTTTCCGGAACGATCGAGAGTTTCGGATAATGATGAAGCATATAATTTTCTATCTGTACTTGCATAGTATTCCCTATTTGAGATATGCCATATCATAAGCTAGAAAAGAAACATTTTGATAACAATATTTATGAAAGTTTATATCCTACGCCCCATACGGGAGTAAAATAATGCTTTCTATCCAATGGGTCTATTTTTTTCTTGAGACGATTGAGAGCTACGTTTATGGTCTTATCATTAAAACCGCCATCATCCTCCCATACCTCATCTCGTAAAAAATCACGGCTGAGTGTTTGATGAGAATTTTTAATAAATGTTGTCAACAATTTAAACTCTAAATTTGTCAATGAAACTTGCGAATTATCAACATTTAACTCTTGTTTTTGACAATCAAGAACCATGTCCCTATAACGCAATTTATTATATTGGATAATTCCGCTTCGTTTTAGCAGCGCTTTAATGCGAGCAACCAATTCTTGCGGTTTAAAAGGCTTGGTCATATAATCATCGCCTCCGGCTTCAAATCCATCCAAGATATCCTTATCTCCATCCTTTGCTGTCAAAAAGATGACCGGCAACTCATACCCCTTGGAACGCAAATAAGACACAAATTGACTTCCTTCCATCCCAGGAAGATTTCTATCAACTATGAGAAATGCCGGATTTTCTTCTTCTAAAAATTGCTCTACGTAATCTGTGGACAAAAAACCTGTAGCTTTATACCCTTCTTTTGTTAAGATATACTCTATGAGCTCAAGCACATCTTGCTCGTCATCAATGACAACAATTTCGATTTCGTTTGATCTGTTCTTTTTCATTGTAAACCTCTCTAAGATAAGATTAATCGGCGTGACAACTGTCGTATTGTAAATTTGCCATGCATGCCGCACGATCTGCGGTTTTTTCAATTTTTCTAATCAAAGATAGTGCTTGGAAATATTCTTGCGAAAGTTCTTTTGCATTGAGCATTTCAACAAAAAGATCCTTTTCTACAAGCGAGTATATATCGTCCGTTTTACTCTCTTCCATATTTGCTTTGATACATAGATCTTGTATAACATCTTTATCTTCGATTGAAAGTATCGAAATAGCATATTTTAATGCCGCAACATTTGCTTTTTGCAACAAAATAATATTTTGCATAATACCGCCTAGATGCAACTCTCCGTCTGTTTTGATCGGAAAATTTTTAAGAAAACTTTTGGTATTCGATGCAGCTCTGACATACTCATTGGTCATTTTGAGATATGAAATAACATTTTTGAGATCTTTTGCTTCAGGGCCAAATAGCGCCAATGTTACAATTATCTCTTGATCTATATTGCGCACTTCATCCTTGATGCCGGCAAGAGTCTCTTTGGCTTCTTTGAAGTGCGAATAATCGCCTTTTTGCAAACCGTCAAGTATGACCTCGTTTGCATTTACGATCTTACTACCTATTATTACCATCATTTTATTGATGCTATTTAATTTGTCTTCGTATTTTGTCAACATATCAACCAAACCTCCCTGTGATATAATCTTCTGTCTGTTTTACTTTAGGATTTAAAAATATCTGTTCAGTATCTCCGAATTCTATCAAATCGCCAAGATACATGAATGCAGTATAATCGCTAATGCGGCTGGCTTGCTGCATATTATGAGTAACGATTGCAATGCTTATATCTTTTTTAAGCTCCAATATAAGCTCTTCTATTGCTGCAGTTGAAATTGGATCAAGAGCGCTTGTAGGTTCATCAAACAATAGAATTTCAGGTTTCAATGCAACAGCCCTTGCTATACAGAGTCTTTGCTGCTGTCCTCCGCTAAGACCCATTGCGCTATCTTTCATCCTGTCTTTAACTTCTCCAAAAAGCGCACTGCCTTTAAGCGCAGCTTCTACTCTGCCTTCCAGGTCGGATTTGTTTTTAATACCTGCTATTCTAAGCCCGTATGCTACATTATCAAATATGCTCATAGGAAACGGGGTTGGTTTTTGAAATATCATGCCCACTTTCTGTCTAAGCGATATAAACTCATTCTCTTTTTTAATATCTAAAATATTTTCCATGGTTTTGGTTTGTTCATTCAATAGAGACAACTTGCCTTCATACTTATTTCCAGGGTAAAGGTCGTGTATCCTATTTAATGACCTCAAAAGCGTTGACTTACCACAGCCACTTGGGCCTATAAGTGCAGTTATATGGTTTTTTTTGATATTCATATTAATATTTTTCAAAGCCTTACTCGATGCATTTGCATAAGTGAAGCTAAAATCTTCGATTTTCATAACTATAGACACTGTTATTTTCCTTTTTTCGTATTTGATAAAAATCTACCCATCAGATTAATGGTTAAAACCAAACTGGTCAATATAAAAGAAGCTGCCCATGCAAGATCACGGCTTTTTTCTTGAGGGTCGTTTGCTAGATCATATATACTTACAGTCAAAGAAGGGAATGACTCACTTAAGTCTAAAGTAAAATAGTTGCTTGTCTCACTGGTAAAAAGAAGCGGGGCAGTTTCTCCTATGATTCTGGCAAACGATAATAGCAAGCCGGTTACTATCCCTACTTTGGCTGCTTTAATGATAATATCTAAAATAACTCTATATTTGCTCGCTCCTAAGGCAATACCGGCTTCTCTAAGCTCCTTTGGAACAAGAGAGAGCATATTGTCCGTAGTATTGATTATAATGGGTATCATCATAATAGCCAAAGAGACACTCCCGGCAAGCCCGCTCGTGCCTCCTGTGGGCATAACAATAATAGCGTATACAAAAGCTCCTATGACAATAGAAGGCGCGCTCATCATAATATCACTCAAATCTCTAAGCACTCTTACATGCCTGCCTCGGCCGTACTCTTGAAGATAAATCCCCGCAAGCATTCCTATAGGAATAGCTATGGCTGATGCAATTCCAGCCATGATAAATTGTCCTATAATTAGATTTCTAAGCCCGCCGTTTACCAAATCATTTAAAAATAGTGAAAAATGAAATGAAGTTATCCCTTTTCCTATGAGCGTAAAAAGTATCCATCCCAAAAATGCCAAACCGAGCATTGCAGAAAATGTGGATAAAAAAAGTATAATTTTATTTATTGCCAATCTCATTAGTGAGCCTTTCTTAAAAAGTAAAATTTAGCAAAAGAGATAATGCCAAAGCTCAGAACAAATAAAATTAATGATAGATAAAAAAGCGAACTGAGCGTCAAACCTGATGCTTCGCCAAAATTATTTGCCATTGCAACCGTAATAGAAATAGTAGGGTCTGTTATATTTTTAGGCATTACAAATACAGAACCTATCAAAAATGCGACTGCCATTGTCTCTCCTAAAGCCCTTCCGAGTGCCAAGATCACTGATCCTATTATTCCTGCTTTGGAATATGGAAAAATAACATCTTTGATCACTTCAAATTTAGTTGCTCCCATTGCATATGCAGACTCTTTTAAGACATCAGGCGTAGTTTTCATACTGTCTCTAGTAATTGCTGCCATAAAAGGCAGTATCATAATGCCCAAAACAAGCCCTGCTGTTAGAAGGGACACTTGATAGCCTCCAAAATATTCTTGAATCAAAGGAGCAAAATAGAACATACCCCACATCCCAAAGATAATACTCGGAATTGCTGCCAAAAGCTCTATTGCTACGCCAACTGGACCTGCTATATTTGCAGGAGCTATTTCTGCCAAATAGATTGCTATTCCCATAGCTATCGGCAAAGCAAATACCATAGCTATAAGAGTCGAGAGAACGGATCCTACAATCGGTATCAACCCGCCATAAACTATTTTTGTTTCAGCCTCATTGGATGCATCATGTCTCTTGACGAAATCAGGAACCTCATCATCCTCTGCTGTATCCATAGTCTCTTCTTGTGTGCTTGAAACTTCTTGTTGACTTTTTTTGATAGGTACTTCAACACCCCAAGAAGGATCTGTTATAAACTTCAGGCCATACTCATTAATAGCCGGTTTTGAGCTATTATAAAGACTTATAAATATACCGGCAAGCAGAACAAACACCAATGCTGCACTTGCCAAAGAGATATTTTTAAAAATTTTTTCCATTAGGATTTCCGACATTATAGAGTTTCAAAAATGCACAGTGTATGCACTTTATAAAAATCTAAGTTTTACTTGCCCAACTAGGGCAAGTAGATGTATTTTATAGTCCTTTTGAATTAAGATAGCCATTGATTTTAGCAGTCAAATCAGGAGTTAAAGGAACGAAACCTAAGTTTGCTGCCACTGCATCGCCTTTTGCAAGTGACCATTCAAAAAATTTAGCAACTTCTTTGTTGTTAGGAGAATCTTTTGGTATCAAGATAAAAGTAGCTGCAACCATTGGATATGCGCCATTGCCTTTTGGGTTCGTGATAACAGCATAGAAATCTTTTGCAGGATTTAAGTTTGCCTTTGAAGCAGCAACTTTAAACGACGCAACAGACGGAGCTATAAATTCTCCGGCTGCATTTTGCACGGCAGCCATCGCAAGATTATTGCTTTTGGCATCTGCGTAATCAACATAACCAATCGAATATGGAGTTTGTTTAATAAGAGCTGCAACACCTGTATTTGTTTTGCCTCCGACATGTTGTTTACCTGGCCAATTGATAGACTTATCTGCACCGTATGCGCCTCTCCACTCAGGAGATATCAAACTTAGATGGTAAGTAAAGTTAAATGTCGTACCGCTGCCGTCTGCTCTATGTACAAATGTCACTTTTTGATGAGGAAGAGCTACGCTAGGATTTGCAGATGCAATGATGGCATCATCCCAATAAGCAACTTTGCCAAGTGCGATTGCTGCAAGAGCCTCTCTGCTTAATTTTAGATTTTTGACTTCCGGAATATTATAACTCATAGTTATCGCGCCTATTACACTTGGTATTTGATATAGGCCGGCACTTGCAAGTTCACCTCTTGACAAAGCTTCATCCGTTCCTGCAAAATCTACACTTTTTGCTTTTATATCTTTGACTCCCGCTGAGCTGCCTTTTTTAACATAGTCAACTTTAATGCCGGTAGCTTGATTGTATGCTTTGATCCAGCCTTGGTATACGCTAAACGGGAATGATGCACCGCTGCCTTTGATATCTGCAGCATTAAGCAAACCGGTTGAAACTACCAATGCAGCCAATGAAGTTACTAGAAGATTCTTTTTCATCTGTCGTCCTTTTTTGTTTTATATTGTGACGAATAGTAGAAAAAATTGATAACATTTTGATTACAAAGTTCATTGTCAAACTGTACATTTATTGCCAAATCAAAGAGACAGAGCTTGCCAAATAGCAAATTTACAACATCGTATCTAATTTTATTTATACAGGTGAATATTAAGGATCAAGGTTACAAGGCGGGATTTTACAAAGATTTTAAAAGAAATTTATCGAAGATAGATTTGTACGATATTGTGTCATAATACGCATAGAGCGTATTATGTATCAATAACCAAAAGCGGCTTTGAGAATAAAAAAGAATATACTAGCAAGAATTGTAGCAGCAGGCAAGGTAATAATCCAAGAAAGCGCTATAGGTTTCATAAGTTTCCAGTTGGCATTGCGATTAAGCATACCTATACCTATGACTGCTCCTACAAGAATATGAGTTGATGATACCGGAAGCCCCATTTTTGTAGCTATCAGTATAATCAAGGTTGCGCCTAGCTCGGCCGCAAATCCTGTCACAGGAAAGATCTCGGTTATACGGTGGCCTATGGTTTTGATAACTTCTTGCCCTAAAAACCAAAGACCCGCTACTAACGCAACGCCAAATGTGATCATAACAGGCAATGGAACAGATGCTTTTTCACTAATATTCCCCGTAGATAGCATGTCAATTATAGCAGCAAACGGCCCGATAGCGTTTGCTATATCATTCGCGCCATGGCTGAATGCGAAAGACGATGCGGTAAGCACTTGAAGCATACTAAATAACCTCATGGTAGCTTTATGCGGGGTATCACGGTGCATCTCTTTGACTATGGCATAAGTTATACCGTATGCCAGTGCTGCAAAAGTTGCCAATAAGAATACCGTTTCTATACCATTAAATTTGATAGCTGTGTGCTTTAGGCCTTTAAATAAAAGCGTACCGCCTATAGTAACTACGGCAAATGCAGCTACTATCGGTGCATGCGTACGCAGAGCGTAAAAAGCGGTAGTTTTTTTCTGCATAAGTGAAAGTTTTTCAACTAACTTTTCATGCTCAACTTTTTGCTCTTCGGTGGCACTAGCCTCATTAAATCCTTTTTTTTGTGTTTTTAGATCTACTATTTTGGCTTCTAATTTCTCATTATAATCTAAGATATACTTTTTGAGATACCAATATATACCATATGATGCCATACCGCCGAGAATAGGAGAGATAACCCAACTGATCACAATTGTTACTATTTGATCCCATTGAATCAAACCAAATACTCCGCTGCCTTCAGCCATAGTACTATATCCAAGCGCTATACCGCCGCCGAGTATCCCACCTACGATAGCATGGGTAGTAGATACCGGCAAACCTTTAATGGTAGCAAATAAAAGCCACAGAGCCGAAGAGAGCAAAGAAGCCATCATGACAAATACAAGCAGCATAGGATCAAAGATCATCCCGGAAACATCAACTATGCCTTTTTTGATAGTATCTGTTACTTCAGCCCCTGCTAGCATGGCACCGCTTAGCTCAAATACAGCTGCAATTACGAGAGCTTGTTTTACTGTAAGTGTTTTTGCTCCTACGCTGGTTCCAAAAGAGTTGGCCACATCGTTACCGCCTATATTGAATGCCATAAAGATACCAAACAATGCCGCAAGCAAAAATATCAGATGATAATTAGCTAAATAATCAAAACCCCAAAATATAAACGATATAAACGTTACAGCAAAAATACCGCCGAAAAATAGATTGTCGCGGGAAAACACTTGTACCTCCAAAAATTGATAACGTAGATTGTACAAAAAAATTATTACTAAAATGTTACCGTATTGTAGCCAAAAAGAGGATTAAGTGCTTAGACGCCAATGGCATCTAAGATTTAAGGAGGATAGAAATGGAGTTTAAAAAGATATTTACCAGTTAACTTCAGCAGTCAACATGATTGAATCTTTGTCAACTGTTTTAACTTTAGCTGCATTTGTTTCTTCTTCACTTAGGTAGTTTGCTATGAATTTGACATTTTTGTTGTAAGGATATACAACACCTGCTAACCAACCTTCTCTGTCTATTCCGCTTGCAAAATCGTATTTATTGTACATACCGATCAGGTCAAATCCAGGGATAAGTCTGAGTTCACCGTTAAAACTATATCCATTACCATCTTGTTTTACTGCCGCATCTTGAGTCTCAATATATTGGGCTGCTATCAAGAATTCAGGTTGGTTATACACTGCGTGAAATCCGTACCAATTAAAGTCTTTAGACACAGGATCTCCTTTTTTGGCAAAATCGCTGTTCAGCTGGCCAAAGAAAGATACGTTTGCGTATTGAAGGTCTTTGTTTGCTTTCTCTTCACCTGTTCCAAGGATATGCCCAGTGAGTCTCCATTCGCCGCTTAAGCCCTCTCCATCTTCTATATAGTGATATCCTGCACCGTTAAATAGTCCTAGTTCGCTTGATAAATACGGCGTTTTTGTCTTGAAGTTAAATCCGAGGTCGGCTGAGTTTGTAAAATCAGGACCATGGCCTTTGTCTTCTACAAATACTTTTGAGACTGATCTATAATACCATGAGTTATGTTCTTCATAGTCAATCCAAGGTCTATGCACTTGTCCAAGCTCTACTCCTGTGTACGGCAAGATATTATCAAGATAAAGATAGGCATATTTCAATCTTACTTCCCAGCTATCTGAATCTGCACCCGTCGTTTCACCAGTATTTTGGAATGTATCAAGAGTAATTCTTAGGTAGTCTTTTGGATTTTCTTTGAAGAATGCTTTTGCTTGAAAGTAGTTTCTTCTTGTTTCAAACTTATTTGTTGTTTCATCTGCTACATTATCGTCCGTGTTTACAAAACCAAGATAGTGCGTTCCGCTAAATTCAATTACGGGTGCCTTTGATTTGATAACTGTATTTTTTTTGATATCATTTGTCAAAGCTGACATTTTAGCTTCAATGCCTGCCACATCATCTGCAGTTGGAGCATCTGAATTTTCTGCTCTTGCGGCTTCAAGAGCCTCTATTTTTTGAGCCATTTGAGCCATTTGAGCTTTAAGTGCTTTTATTTCGCTATTTGTATCTGCGTTTGCAGTTACACTCAACGCAAACATTGCCGCTGTTGAAAGCAATACTTTTTTCATCTTTTTCTCCCTTGTTTTGTTAAAGATGGCGAAAATATACATAAAATTGATTACCAAATGGTTACGAATTAGCCATTGGTTTTACTATCTCTATTTTTAACAGCAAATATTAAAGTGCCGAGTGTGCATATCAGCACTCATAAATATTATCAACCAATAACTAACGACCAAAAACTAATCACTAAATTATGCTATCATTACATATATGAAAACAATCCCTACCCAACTAGCTCTTATCGGCCCAACGGCTTCAGGCAAAAGTGCACTTGCTGTGCAAATTGCAAAAAATATAGGCGGCGTGATACTTTCGCTTGATTCCCTATCAATATATAAAGATATAGATATCGCATCTGCCAAACCGACTATTGCTGAGAGAAACGGAATAGAACATTTTGGCATAGATATGCTTAAGCCAAATGAACCATTTGATGTAGTCATGTTTATAGAACTATATAAGCAAGTTTATAATCAAGCAATAATGGATAATACTCCGCTTATCATAGTCGGCGGAAGCAGTTTTTATCTAAAAATGCTTTTATCAGGCATGAGTCCTATGCCAAAGATCAGCGAAAATACTAAACTTGAAGCACAAGAAAGGCTAAAAGATCTAGCGCAAGCTTATGAGTATCTAAACTCCATTGATACTCTATATATGGCAAAAATAAAACCAAACGATAAATATAGAATAGAAAAGGCTATGGAGCTTTATTTGCAGACAGATGCCATCCCAAGCAAATACTTTAATGACAATCCGCCGAAACCAATTATTACGACCCTATTACCTATTTATGAGATTCAAACTGATAGAGATATGTTGAGAAATAAAATAAAACAAAGAACCATAAAAATGATAAAAAATGGGCTTATAGATGAAGTTAAAATGCTTGAAGCAAAATATACAAGAAATCCAAATCCTATGAAATCTATCGGAATCAAAGAGACATTGGAATTTTTGGACGGTAAACTTACAAAAGATGAATTGATAGAACAAATATCAACCCACACTGCTCAATTAGCCAAAAGACAAACTACATTTAACCGTACGCAGTTTAGCAATAAAACAATGATAAAAAGTGACGAAATAGAAGATTTTGAGAAAATTTTTTCAAATTGTTTATATTAATTCTGAAGCATAAGGTTTATTACCCTAAATTTAATTCAGAGTCTAATTCATTTTATCCTGAAACAAGTTCAGGATAACACTTACACTAATAACTGCTTACTGTTTAATAACCGCTAGCGCTTACCATTGCATAAATATATGTAAGCAGTACATCAAAGAAAAATACTGATGTAACGGTAACAACCAGGGCGATACCTACTATAACCATTAGAGGTTTGGATATATTATAATATATTGTGTCTGTATTGAAAACCGGTTCTTTAAGGAACATATACACAACAAGCTTGAGGTAATAATATGCAGCAATTGCACTATTTAATCCCATAATAATAGCTAATTTAATATATCCTGCATCTACAGCTGCGCTCATGATAAATAATTTACCCCAAAAGACCGAAAATGGAGGGACACCAGCCAAAGAAAGCATAAACAGCGCCATCACAACTGCACCCATAGGCATTATTTTGATAAGTCCGGCAAACTTTTCATACGGATGGTCATATCTGTCAGAATACATTAATTTTTTATGACGAGATATCCATAGCATAGTAAATGCGCCTAGGTTGGTAAACATAAACAAAGCATAATAGATAAATACACCAGCATTTCCCTTTGTAGTTCCAAGTGCTAATGCTGCCATTACAAAACCTGCATGGGATATAGATGAATAAGCTAGCATTCTTTTGACATCTTCTTGAACCAATGCCATCATATTGGCCAATGTCATAGTAACTACCGCTAAAACCAAAATAATAGTACGAACAGACTCTACTCCTAGATCTATATAAATATTAAATATTCTAAGAGCTACTGCAAATGCAGCAACTTTTGGTACTATAGACATATATCCTGCTAGTGGCGCACTTGCTCCTTCGTATACATCAGGAGCCCATGTATGAAATGGAAACAAAGATAACTTAAATGCAAAAGCAACCAAAAGCAATACAGCTCCGCCTGTTACTGCAAGAACCATGCTGCCAGTACTTGAACTAATACTTAAAGCTTCTTTGATTTGCCAAAGCTCTATACTACCTGTAGTAGCATAAATTACAGCCGATCCCATTGCATAAAAACCGGCCGCCAATGCACCCATTGTAAAATATTTAATTGCTGCTTCAAAAGAATTAGTTCTATTGTGCATTGCAATAAGAGTATAAAGAGCCAATGATGCAGTCTCAATACCGACAAAGATCAATATAAGATTGTCAGTAGATACCATAAATTGAAAACCTGCTACCATAAATAAAAATAGCGCAAAAAACTCAGGGTATGAAAACTCATGAAACCGCTTAGATGTCAATGCCAAAGGTATAAAAAGCATAGACGCTACAATAACCAAGAGTTGAGATACAATTGACACCCCATCGACAAGCATCAGATCAAAAAAGCCTCGATTTGGAGCAATCCCTGCTACGGCCAACAAATCAGCAAATAAAACGATCATGCTCAACATTACATAAAGTGATTTATCTAGATTTGACTTAAATAGATCGATCACTAATATCCCTAATCCCCCAGCAATTGCAATTAGCATAGGTGCCAATAGTGGAAGGTTTAACTCTTGCACCGTAACTTGAATTGGCGTAACCATTATTTTGCCTCCTTAGCAGTTTGTGTTGCTACAATCATATTTTTTGCTTCCGGCGTAATGGCCTTTTCTTTCATAAATGACAACATCGCTTGAACACTATTGTCAATCGGAGTCAATACAGGTTTTGGATAAACTCCAAGCCAAATTACGATGGCAACCAAAGGTATAAACGAGAAAATCTCTCTTCCATCTAGATCTTTAAGCTTTTTGTTTTCTTCGTTTGTGACTGCGCCAAAAAAGCTTTTTTTGTAAAGAGCCAACATATAGATCGCACCAACAATAATAGAAGTTCCTGCTAGTATGGTCAATGCAGGAGAAACTTTATAAAATCCTATAAGAACCAAAAATTCACCTACAAATCCTATAGTCAAAGGGAGTCCAACGGATGCCATCAGCATAATCCCAAATACAAGAGCATACTTTGGCATAATAGTAGCCAAACCACCGAAATTGCTCATAATTTTAGTGTGTGTTCTATCATAGATCACACCAACAAGCATAAACAGAGCGCCCGATACTATGCCGTGCGATAGCATTTGAAATATAGAACCGCTGATACCTTGGGAATTCATAGCAAAAATACCAAGCATGATAATACCCATATGCGATACAGAAGAATAAGCGATAACTTGCTTCATGTCTTCTTGTGCGTATGCAACCATCGCAGTATAGATGATCATAATAATAGAGATAATTGCTATAGGCAAGATCATCATCACGGATGCATCAGGAAACATAGGAAGTGAAAATCTAACAAAACCATATGTTCCCATTTTTAACAATACTGCTGCTAGGATGACCGAACCTATTGTTGGGGCTTGGCCATGCGCATATGGTAACCATGTATGAAACGGAAACATAGGTACTTTGATGGCAAACCCAACAAAAAAGGCTAAAAATAGCCAAAACTGGTAATTTAGATCAAATTTCAGCGCATACCAATCAGTAATAGCAAAACTCCATACACCGGTGATTTCATGAAACTTATATGCTACAAACAGCATACCGACTAACATTATAAGCGAACCTGAAAATGTATATAAGAAAAACTTGATCGACGCATAAACCCTAAGAGGCCCACCCCATGCGCCAATAATATATAGCATTGGTACAAGCGAAAGTTCCCAGAAGAGATAAAAAACAATAGCATCAAGAGCAAGGAAAACACCGACCATGGTCATTTCCAAGAATAGAATAGTTACAACCATGTTCTTGATCTCATTTTTAACAGTCATGCTAATCATACCGATTAGGGTCATTAGCGTAGTCATAACTACCAAAAACAAACTTATACCATCGACGCCAACATAGTAATTGATACCAAAATCTTTCACTATAGGCATAAACTCTATAAATTGTATAGCTGCACTATTGGTATCAAAATTCATCCATAGCCACAATGACAAAATAAATTCTATGGCTGCTATACTGATACCATAAACTCTAGCGCTCCCCTTATCGACTATAAATCCCAACATTCCTGCAATTAGCGGGAAAAATATCAATATACTTAAAATAAAACTCATCCTCTCTCCTTACCCTATCACATAAGATGCGACGGTTATAAACAACAATACCAAGGCTCCGCCAGCCATCCAATTTAGATAGTTTGATAAATTCCCGGTTTGCATCTTGCGTGAACCATCTCCGCTCTTGTATATAGTCTTAGCAATACCGTCAACAGTTGCATCTACTATACGCATGTCTACTTTTGTCCACATAAGCTTAGAGATCTCTGCATACGGTTTAGTGATCAAAGCCTCATAAATTTTAGGGATATAATATTGATTTGCAAGAAGCTTGTAAATAAACCCGTTTTCGGTTTTTTCACTTCTTTTTAATCCTCCGGCATATTTTATGTAGGCCAAAATAATACCTGACACTGCAACCACTAATACAATGGCACCCAAGATCAATGCTAAGTGATGAGTATGTTCGCTCATTTCATAATTTGGCAACAAATGAATAATAAAAGCATTAAACCAATCTCTAAAGAATCCGGCAATAACAGCCAATATGGCAAGCGGAGACATAGCGATAAGAACAAAACCATACATTTCATGAGGATGAATACCAAATTCTTTATATCGTTCATCACCCCAGAATGTTAAGAACACTTGTCTAAAGCTATAAAATGCGGTCATACCGGCAGTGATCACAAGCATTGCCCACAATATAAGTGTACCTTCGTTAAACGCCGTCTCAATGATCGCATCTTTTGAAAAGAATCCGGCCAATGGAGGTATACCTGCAAGTGCTAAAGAAGCAAGGCCCATATATGCGTATGTCCATCCCATTTTCTTTCTAAGTCCGCCCATCTTGAAAATATCAAGCTCTCCATGCATAGCATGCATAACGTTACCAGCTCCCAAAAATAGTAAAGCTTTAAAGAATGCGTGTGCTGCTAAATGGAAAAGTGCTATCCAATATGCTCCAAGTCCTGCGGCTGCAAACATATAACCTAATTGTGACAATGTTGAAAAAGCGATTATACGCTTCAAGTCGCGATTGACCAATGCCATAGATGCAGCAAAAAATGCTACAAATGTACCAAGTGCTGCAATAAAATAACTTACTTCAGGAGTAACAGAAAAAATAGGATTGGCTCTAATAACCAAAAACACACCTGCAGTTACCATGGTAGCCGCATGGATAAGTGCGGACACAGGAGTAGGACCTTCCATTGCATCAGTCAACCAAGTATGGAGCGGAAATTGAGCCGATTTACCCATTGCACCTATGAATAATGCTATAGCAGCTGCAGTTAATACTGCAGGCGCAAGATTAGGTATTTGTGAAAATACGACATCATATTGCAAACTTCCGGTATTCCAAAATATGATAAATAAACCTACAAGCATACCAAGATCAGCTATACGGTTCATAATAAATGCTTCATTTGCTGCCCAAGACGGAGAGATAGACGGATTTTCTTCTCTACTGACATCAGGTTTATGATACCAAAATCCGATTAGCAGCCATGAACACACACCAACACCTTCCCAACCAATGAAAAGTCCGGCAAAGTTATCGCTCATTACAAGCACAAGCATCGAGAAAACGAATGCTGAAAGATATGAAAAGAAGCGGTTAAAGCTCTTATCATGATCCATATAACCGATAGAATAGATATGAACCACAGTCGATACCAATGTGACTACCACCATCATAGTAACACTTACTTGATCAGCCATAAATCCAAAAGGAATATGAAGATCGGCAACACTGATCCAATCCATCATAGTCACATGAACACTTGCTCCTGTTGTAGCTATATAATACCCCAATAAAACCGAAGAGGCAAATGATACAAACAATAACAATGATGAAACAACGCCGACAAAAGTCTGTCTAGGACTCATAGCAAATAGCCCGGCAAAGAGTGAACTTACCAGCGGTGCAAAAAGGGCAATATAAACTAAACTTTCCATGATTATCCTTTCATCGTTGCAAGATCATCAAGATCAAGCGTACCTTGTTTTTTGTATAACAATATCAATAATCCCAAACCTATCGCAACTTCACTTGCAGCTATTGCTACTATGAAAAAAGCAAACATTTGGCCCGATAGATCATTGTAATAATGAGATATTGCCGCAAAAGCAACGTTGGCTGCATTTAGCATGATCTCTGTAGCAAAAAATAACATAAGTAAATTTCTTCTACGAATAACTCCGATAAGACCGATCGCAAAGAGCAATCCAGCCACTATAAGATAATGATTGAGTCCTATCATTTTATATCCTTCTGTATGATATTTTCATCGTCTGTCTTGGTAAGACTTTGATCCATTTTCTTGCCTGCCAAGATAATACCGCCTATCATAGCAATAAGCAACATTACTGCAGCTACCTCAAAAGGTACCAAATATTTTGTAAACAATACGAGGCCTACAGCTTCAGGGTTTGTTGCATTTGGCTCAGGAGCTGCTGAAACAAAAATAACCTCCGGGCTAATTGGAGCTGCAAACATTAATACCATAAGCAAAGCGATTGAAACACCCAGTACAAACACCAAGACATTAGATGTGTTATTTTCCTTTATTGTTTTAGTAACATTGAAAAACATCATACCAAAAGCATAAAGAGCCATAACGGCACCCACATAAACTATTAATTGTACCACGCCTAAAAAATCAGCTCCATTCAAAAAGAAAAAGCCGGCGATAAGTACCATACCTGAAGCCAAAGATGTCATAGCATATAAAATATTATTGCTAAACACTGTCACCAAGAAAAGTCCAATTGTCAAAATTGAGAAAAGATAAAATGCAATTTGTTCAAACATAAATAGACTCCTTAATACGCTAACGGCGTTTTTTTGATGGCTGCATCAGCATTTGGTGTAACCGAACCAAAACCTGCAAACTCTTGTTGTTGCTTTAACATATCAATCGGAGTAAGCATATCATCAAACAGCGAAAAGCTTGCTCTTTGTTCACTTGCTGTCTCATAACGTCCCCCATGAACAATAGCAAGCTCAGGACATACTTCAGCACAATATCCGCAATAGATGCATCTACCAAAATTAATAGTATACTCACTTACTTCTTTGCGTTGATTTTCATCATATCTTGTTTCCATGGCGATACAGTTTGAGATACAAATCTTCTCGCAAAGCCCGCATCCGATACATCTATAATGTCCACTCTCTAAAAGTCTAAGCATATTGTGTATTGCACGATATCTTGGCGAAATAGGCATTTTTTCAAATGGATACATTGTGGTATGTTTACCGCCCATAAAGAGTGTTTTGACCATTTCTTTTAATGTTATCCAAAGTCCCACAAGAAGCTCTCCGTTTACTGCACGTTTTGCTACTTGTTTAAACGCAGGCCAGCCGTAAGCCGGAGTATTGCCAAGTTCGAGCATTACATAATTTTGCTTCTCTTTTGGCGTATTGTCTGTGTGTATTATTTCTTCATGCATAATTCTCTCCTCACTCTATATCATGACCACAATGCCGGTAATAACAATATTTATCACGGCAAGCGGCATCAAGACTTTCCAGCATAGCCACATCAATTGATCCGGTCTAATGTGCGGCCAAGAAGCTCTTACCCATAACATCAAAAAGAAAAAGAACGTAACTTTTAAAAGAAGAGCCAGCCAGCCAGGGATAAAACCAAGATCTCCATATCCTCCGCAAAATACAATTGCAGCTATAAGACTGATAGTAAACATATTGGCATACTCTCCGATAAAGAACATACCCCATCTAAGACCGCTATACTCTGTAACATACCCTGAGACAATCTCTGCTTCATGCTCCAATAAGTCAAACGGTGTTCTATTGGTCTCTGCAAAACCGGCTATTAAAAACAGTATGAATGCAATTGGCTGCTGCCAAATCAACCAAGAACCCACACCTCCTGTTTGTGCATTATTAAAATCTAACAATGACAATGAACCAACTACCATTATCGGAGCAAGTACAGAAAGGCCTGTTACGACCTCATAACTTAAAAATTGCACTGCTGTTCTAGCAGACCCCAAGATCCCCCATTTATTCGCTTGCGCCATACCTGCTAGCAATGGTCCATAAAGTCCGGCTGCCATCATGCCAAGTACAAACAAAATACCGATATTGACATCAGCTATAAT
Source organism: uncultured Sulfurovum sp. (assembly GCA_964527805.1). Taxonomy (GTDB): domain Bacteria; phylum Campylobacterota; class Campylobacteria; order Campylobacterales; family Sulfurovaceae; genus BN30871. The sequence goes on along the minus strand of CAZGNT010000004.1, from coordinate 6,143 downwards.
TGATGGCACTATTGCCCCACCAATAAGAGGCAATGACTCTGGAATAACAAATGTCGGAAACAATGGAACAGCCGATAATGCTATAAATGCAGTAGCAGCAGTGATAACTGGGGCTAAACTGAAGATAAATTTATTGGCGTGTTGAGGGATGATATCCTCTTTTGTAAAAAGCTTAATACCGTCAGCTGCAATTTGCAATAATCCAAAAGGACCAACATGAGCAGGCCCTAATCGTCTTTGCATAAATGCCAATACCTTTCTTTCGATATATGTACCAAAGCCAGCAAGTGCTGAAACTACAAGCAATACTAAAACTACCTTGATGATAGTTCCTATAACTAATGCATCCATTTTTTATACCTTCCTTAGAGTTATTGGTTTAAATCGATTTTTGCCAAAAAAGGCATAAATCTCGCTAGAGTGTTTGAAGTCCGGCAATTTGACTATCTCTCCACTCATTTTCTCGTCAATCACAACATCCAACACAAATTCTTTTCCATTAATATCAAGAGCTGCTTTCTGGCCTAGAGTCTCAGCTTTTGCAGGGCTTACATATAGCGCAAACGGCTCAAAGATCTGATGTGCTTTGGCTGTAAATTCATTGAATTGGCGTTGCGGATTACATCTATACGCAATATCTCCGCTCATATCATTTGCAATCATTTTGTCAGGCACAGAAACAGTGATCTTTGTTTTTTGATTCTCTAACATATATCCTCTATGCTCAACACCATCATTTGTATATCTATTTGGCAATGAATCAAATTCCACAGCTTTGAAACCTTTTTTAGCAGGAAGCTCTTTAGTCCAATCTACAGTCAATCTCTCGCCCAACCCAAGTGCATTCATGATATCATTAAGCTCATATCCGCCATAAGATAATGCGGCATTGGTCGGTACTACTTTTTTATGCATATTAGTTAGTGTGCCTTCTTGCTGATTAAGTGCAGGCATATCCAGATCTCCATCACCTAAAGCACTCAATCTGAAATCCCCTGCTTCATTGTATCCTATAGTATACCCGCTAGCATCATCATCAAGATCACAGATAAGAGCAACACCGAGTGAATTTGTTTTTGGCGGCACTATTGAGACTTTAAACTCTGTAGCACTTTCGATTAACGCTACTAAGTTTGCTAAGTTATCTGCTTGCGGATGGAAATACATATCCTCTCCTACCACCAAAGCAAAGTTCTCTTTTTTTGCCAAGAACTTCTCTACTTGATCTTCAAAATCAGTCGGGGCATCAAATGCTTCAAGCAATCCACTCTTATCGACTTCTATCTCTTTTTGAATAGTTTTAGGTACTTTTTTAACAACCTCTTTGCTCTCTCCGGTTTCTTCGTCGACAACGGTCTCTTTCACATCTTCCATTACTGTTTCGCTGACCGTTTTGGTAGTTTTAGTATGGAAACTAGCCAAATACTCACTAATTTCTGCAGGTAATTTATCTTTGTTTGCGAATCTATCGAGTATCCAATATAGGACAGCCTCTTCACGGTTCATTTTGTGTTCTATACAAGCTACATTTTTGCCCAAGCCGGCAATCAAACTATCACCTACCGGGTGGAAATAAAGCCCTGCACCTTTGTTCATCTTTTGGATATTATTAAAAACATATCTGACATTAGGGTTATCATGACGCAAAGCAGAACCGACACTGATTATAAAATCACTGTTCTTCATCATCTCTTTGTAATCCCCATTCCAAAGAGTTTTACCGCTAGCTGCGCTATAGCTATTTAAAAATCCTTGAAAAGCTTTTGCATCAGGGTTAATGAGTTTTACTCCAAGTTTTTCTTTCAAAGTTTGCAGCATTAAAGCTTCTTCATTGGTAATAACTGAATTAAATCTGATTGCTTTAGCTGCTTTAAATGCTTCTATAGCATTTGTGAAAGCTTCTTCATTTTTAACGGCTGTACGATTTTCAAAATCATAGCCGAATCTTCCGGCTCCGCATAATGATACATAATTCCATTCATTAGTAACTCTATAAATCTTTTCGCTTCGATCAGAAATAGAGGCAGGCTTTGTTTCATAATATATTTGACACCCGCTGCTGCAATGAGCGCAAGTTGCAGGAGTTCTTTTAAGCTCCCAAGCATTACTTGTATATTCAAAATCTCTACTTACCAATGCGCCTGTCGGGCATACGGCGATACACTCTCCGCAATCACTACAATTGGTTGATCCTGTATCATTGCTAGGGGCAATAACGGATTTTTGAAGCTTGTTCCACATAGCATAAGCATCTTTTGGCATTGTATCTTTTAGCTCTTTGTTTAGTTCGCTTCCGCCTCTAGGAGTTGTGCCAAGCGCGTTATCTCCCATCATATCTTTACATACTGTTACACATCTTTCGCATACGATACACAAAGCCGGATCATAATGCAATACACTGCTCCAATTTGCTGTTTCTCTGGCTGTATCTGCTATAGTATATGATTGCGAATCTACTCCGAGCTCAAGTGTATAGTTTTGCAACTCACAAGATCCGCTTTGATCGCATACACCGCATTGCAATGGATGGTTAACATCATAAACTTCCATGATAGCTCGGCGTTCTTCAAGAATCTCTTGGTTACTGACAGTTACTTCCATACCGTCTTTTGCTTTTGTATTACATGAATACACCCTTTTGCCATCAGCTTCTACTAAACATATACGACATGCAAGCGTTGGTGAACATCTAGTCAGATAACAAATAGCAGGTATAAATATACCGTTTGCTCTTGCTACGTTGAGAATATATTCCCCCTCTTGCGCTTGGCAAGTTTTCCCATCGATTTTTAGTGTTATTTTATTATCATTCATCATATCACCCATTTTATTGCTCCAAAGCTAAATGACTAAATCTATAAGAAGATACCAAAGTGCTACTTAATTCCATATCATAGTTTGGATGTAGGGCTATGGTGCCTTTTAATGATGAGTCAAGTTTGAATCTGCGTTTATATCTAATACCGTCAACCATATATTCTATCTCATCCCCATCGGTAATTTTCGCAACAGTTGCAAATTGTGCCGAACCTTTGAGATAAACCTCGTCTTGCTTCAATGCTTCTGTGCAATTTGTCAGCATATTAAATTGGCCCGCTTCATTGCATCTGTATACAATAGCGCCATCATATGTAGGAATTTCTTCCAACTCTTCAAATGCTTCTGCTATTTTAACAGATTTGGAGCCCAAAAGATAACCGCGATGCTCTACTCCTGAGACATCAAAACCAAAAGGTAATTCATCAAAAGCTATAGCTTTGAAGCCTGCTTTAGTAGGCAGTATAGATGTATAATCAATCGTATATACAGCTTCTAAGCCCAATGCATTTGCGATGTCATTTAGCACATATCCATTGTATGACAATGCCACATTTGTAGGTACAACTCTTTTGTCTATAGTGGTCAATGTACCTTCTTGTTGATTAAGCGCTGGCATATCCAGATCGCCGCCGCCCAAACAGCTCAATACAAAATCACCAACCGCATTATATCCTATCGTATAATCTCCTGCCTTATCATCCAACTCACAAATAAGTGAAACACCCAGAGCATTTGTAGCAGGCGGGGTCAAAAGTACATCAAAATCGCTATATTTTTGTATAGCACCTATAAGTTTTGCTATTTGAACAGCTCTTGGATGGTTGTACAGATCGCTTCCGACCACAAGTGTAAATCCGGCTTTTTTATCTAAAGACTTAACAAGTGCAGCCAGCTCCTCTTCGCCTATATTGCTCTCAGCACTGATATTTCCTATATCCAAATCATTCAAATAATCTCTAAGACTGCTTGGCAACTCTTTGTCTTGGAGTAAAGTATTTGCCAAAAGAGCTGCTGCCCCTTCTTCACTTCCCACTTCGTATTTGATAAATTGGGTAACGATATTGCTAATATTGCTATCTTCAATTGGATGCATATATACTACTCTGGCACGATTTCTTTTACTTGCCATGTTAATATGGTATTTAACCATTGGATTATCATCATTTATGCGGCTTCCGAGTACGATGATGCCTTTTGAGTTACTCAAACTTTCCAAGTTGGCGCTATATAAGCTTTCACCGCTTACACTTCCGAAAGCTTTTAGAAATTGTTGATAACCATTTGCTTCATCACAAACCAATCGATAATCATATTTCTCTTTTAGCTTTTGAAGGATGAGAGCTTCTTCATTGCTGATGATTGCAGAAAATCTAATAGTATCAGCCTCTTTAAATGCACTTATAGCATTTGTAAATACTTTGCTATCTTTGCTTGCATTTTCATTGGCAAAATCAAAACCAAACCTTCCGGCACCGCATAATGATCTAAACTCGAAATCATTAGTAACTCTATAAATTTTGTCATTTTTGACTTCATAATAAAGCGAACATCCACTGCTGCAATGTGCACAAGTTGCAGGTATTTTATCTAATTCCCATGAATTTGATCTATATTTAAAATCAGTACTTACCAATGCCCCTACAGGACACACGGCAGCTGATTCACCCAAAGACGCGTCATTAAAATCTTTTTTTACATTCACAATGGTTGATTTGTATCCACCTGTACTGATTTGCAAGGCTTCATTTCCTGTGATTTCATTAGCAACCCTGACACACTTTTCACACATGATGCAGAGTGCAGGATCATAAGAGACAAATCCCCAGTTTTCAACAGGTCTTAACATGTCTTTAGCTGTAAAGCTTTGAGCATTTACGCCAAATTCAAGTGTTTTATTTTGGAGGTCACACTCTCCGCTTTTATCGCAAACTCCGCACTCAAGAGGATGATTTACATTGTAAAGCTTCATAATGTTTTGTCGTTGCTTATGAAGATGATTACTTTTTGTCGTTATCACTGCTCCGTCTGTCGCTCTGGCTTGACATGAAAGAATAGCGCCTTCTACACCTTCGACTTCTACTACACACATACGGCATGATGCTATAGGTTCTACTTTTGACAGATAGCACATAGTAGGTATGTATATGCCATTTTTTCTTGCAATTCTCAAAATTGTATCGTCTGTTGTAGCCTCACAAACCTTACCGTCAATTGTAACGCTGATTTTTTGTGATCTATTTTCTCTAATATCCATCATTACACCGCCACCATCGAGATATAATAGCACCGCATACAGCGCTCGGCTTCTTTGATCGCTTCTTCGCCCGTGAAACCTAAATTTACTTCTTTGTTATTATATTTTCTTTCTTCAACACCGAGTTTTTCACTATTTTCTCTAGCAATTCCCGGCATCCATCCTGTGACTTTCTCTTTTTTGTTATATACCTTGAGTGCTTTTAGATGGTCTTCCATGATCTCATCATCGCTCAAACTAATTTTTCCGGCATCAAGATATCTAACCATAACCGAAGCCGCTCGTTTTGCTTGTCCAACCGCATTGACTATTGTCATTGGGCCATATTCACAGTCTCCTGCCGCGAAAAGCCCTTCACGCGAGGTCATATAATCTTTGCCGTTAGTAAGAAGTGTGCCCCAAGAAGTCAAGGCAAGCTCCCATTCGGCAGGCAATAGCTGCAGATCAGCTGCTTGAGAAACCGCAGGGATTAAATAATCACATTCCAATTCAAAATCACCGCCTTCAATTTTAACTAATTGTGCTCTTCCGCCATTTGGATCAGGTACCAACTCAAAACGATTAACAAGCAATTTGGTTATTTTTCCGTTTTCATCGTATATTCTCTCAACTGCGGAGTGAAATATAAACTCCACTCCCTCTTCTACTGCCTCATGATACTCTTCGTATGTAGTATTATTGATGATAGTTTTTTCATCGCGGCGATAAAGCATAACAACTTTTTTTGCACCTTCACGGATAGAACAACGTACTACGTCCATAGATGTAAATCCGCCGCCTACACAAACTACTACTTTATCTTTGAGATCTTCATGTGCCGGGCTTCCTATACGATATTTATGCCACAAGTTGACCTTGTCAAGCATAGATATCGCACCCCAATAGCCTTCCATATCAGGCTTTTCGTTTTCAGCACCTACTTTTTTGGATAATCTTGTACCAAAAGCTAGCAACGTAGCATCATACTCGGCATCAATCTCTTTTAGCCTAGCCGCATCTACTCTATGATTGGTATATACCGTTACTGCTTCCATGGAAGTGACGAGTTCTATATCTTTGTTATATTTCT
>CAZGNT010000003.1:110482-113180 GCA_964527805.1 uncultured Sulfurovum sp. | reverse complement strand
GTGGCAATGTCTGTTGAATCTACTACTATCTTGATAGACTCTTTATCGCAGATCAGACGAACGATCTCCAAGCCAAGGCCCAGCCCCAATTGGCTGCTTTCCTCGCGATGAAAAGGATAAAAGATCTTTTCTACGTCTTCTATCTTTTTTTGTGAAACTGTTATAAATTCAAGAACGATATTTTCTTGATCTTGATATAGTACCACCTTTATACCGCTCTCTTTTTTGGCATATTTGATAGCGTTTGACAAGTTGTTATCAATAAGCCGCTGCAATTCAAGCGGATTAAAATATATCATCACGCCATTTTGAATATTTGACCAAATTACATGATTATTTGCTTTTGCTATCTCGCTGAAAAAATCGATACGCTGATATAAAAAATCGCTCATATCCAGCCACTCTTTTTTATACTCCATGCGATCTCTTTTTACCATATATGTCAAGTCATCATATATAGTAGCTATCATTTTTGTAGCTGCTTCCACCTTTGATATATAGTCATTTTCGTCATATTTCATTTTATATATATCTAAATGCATCAAAATAACCGCCAAAGGTGTATTGATCTCATGAATAGAATGTTTGATAAAACTGTCTTGGGCTTTTACTAGAGATTCGCTGTAACTTTTGGCCTGTTCTAGCAATATATTTTTTTCGGATAGGTCTTTTGTTTTTTGCTTTACTTTTTTCTCCAACAATACATTTATGTCTCTGAGTTTGTTTTTGCGTCTGTGGATCTCATCGACCATGCTATTGACATTGCCGACCATGCTTTTAAATTCGCTAAGCATCATCTCGTTTTCATCGATCAGAATATGCTCTTTGGCAGCCCTGGCAAAGAAATCTTGAAAAGTACTTACTTGTTTTGTAATAATATAATGCACTATCCAAGCCCAGATAAGTGCAAAACCAAATATGATAACACCTAGAGATAAAATCTCCATCATTAGTTTTATCAATCTTGTTTTTAGAGCTTGTTTTCTTTGGGCTATTTCAGCTTCGATGTCTATGTTTTTATTAATACTAATGTTTTGTTCATGTTGCAGTGTAGTGATATAGTTGCTGCGCAATACTTTTGCTTCTCTATCAAAATCATTATATTCTTCATAGATCAAAAGTACCACAAACAGCAAAACCAATAAAAACATTACAATTAATCCCCATATATATGTAGAAGTAATTGTTTTGTTTTTGAACATTTTCTAATTTACGTCAATATAACTTTTTGCACGACATCGAGTCCAAAACCGCTCAAACCTACAAATTCAGTGTCAGCATTTGTCGTCAAGAGACGAATTTGAGAAATGCCGAGATCTTTTAGGATCTGAGCACCCACGCCAAACTCTTTTGCTTGTTCGTGAGATATCGTCTTGGCATCCAAAAATACAAGTACCCCGCCATTGGCTTTGAGATAATCGATCCCATGCATCAATACTTCAAAGCGCTTTGGAGATAACAAAAGATCACTGTCCAGTCCTATATTATGAAATTTAACATTTGAAAGTGTATGGATCTTATAAAATTGCACTACTTTATGTTTTCTGCCCAAATGATCCTCATAATGTATCAATGTTACTTTTGTTCCGTTGATCTGTGCTTCTTCTTCTGCAATGCGATGCACTAATTGCTCATTGGCTAGACGATACTCTACTATATCTGATATATATATGATAGGCAAATTGTGTTTTTTTGCAAATATTTCAAGGTCATCTTTGCGCGCCATAGTACCGTCATCTTTGATCACTTCACAAATAACAGCGACAGGCGCAACACCTGAGAGTTTGCAAAGATCCACAGAACCCTCTGTATGTCCTGTACGTACCAATACACCGCCGTCTTTTGCAATAAGCGGAAATATATGTCCGGGACGCACAAAATCATTTTTATTTGCCATCGGATGGACCAATCTTTGTATGCAGTCACTTCTCTCCAGTGCAGAGATACCTGTACTTGCACTTGCCAGATCTATAGACACGGTAAATGCCGTTTCGTGATTGGAATCATTGTTTCGCACCATAGGCAATAATTCTAGATGTGAAGCTATATCTGCAGTTAAAGGAGCGCAGATAAGCCCTCTGGCTTCTTTGGCCATAAAGTTTACGAGCTCAGGAGTACTAAAAGTTGCAGCATATACCAAATCCCCTTCGTTTTCACGGTCTTCGTCATCCATCATGACGACCATTTTTCCGTGCTTGATGGCATTTATTGCATCTTCTACCCTCTTGATAGATTCTCTCATTTATATATTCCTCTTATTCTATTTAATTATAGGTAATTCATAGTTATCATTATACCTTTTCTCGCTTCAATTTTTAATATTTTTAAAAAAGTTCACAAAAAGGTATTGACATTTTATTAGTTTTGGGCTATAATGCCATCCACATTAGCAATGAGCTTTTAGTTAATTGTTGGGGTATAGCCAAGCGGTAAGGCAACTGGTTTTGGTCCAGTCATTCAGGGGTTCGAATCCCTTTACCCCATCCACAAAGATCGTAAATATTTTACCGCGGGATAGAGCAGTCCGGTAGCTCGTTGGGCTCATAACCCAAAGGTCGTCAGTTCAAATCTGGCTCCCGCAACCAAATCTAGACTTATACTTTTTCTAATAACTACAATTTGAAATCGAAATACTTTTTTATCGCGGAATAGAGCAGTCCGGTCAGCTCGTTGGGCTCATAACCCAAAGGTCGCAGGT
>CAZGNT010000003.1:64773-110457 GCA_964527805.1 uncultured Sulfurovum sp. | reverse complement strand
AAATCCTGCTTCCGCAACCAATCAAAGAAAACTTACAAGCAATTTATATCAAAAAGTAGAAAGATCTACTCAAACAACACTCCCTTTATTATAAAAATGTGGGCAACAAAACGGATAACAAGTATCCGCTTTGTTGCCCACACCTATCCAGCTTCGTTTTGCTATAATAAGCGGTAAAAACAAAGTAAATGCTAAAAAGTTATAGCCCCCTATCCAGCTTCGTTTTGCTATAATATTATGGCAAATAGTATTCCTTTCATTTTTGTTATAGCCCCCTATCCAGCTTCGTTTTGCTATAATTCAATAAAGTTTTTTGAAAAAGCCTCGCCGGTTATAGCCCCCTATCCAGCTTCGTTTTGCTATAATTCTAAGCCGTTTAACACATAAGATATATACGTTATAGCCCCCTATCCAGCTTCGTTTTGCTATAATAAACTAGCTAACATATCCGCCCAAAGCCAAGTTATAGCCCCCTATCCAGCTTCGTTTTGCTATAATGCGGGATTGGTTATACCCTCCCAAGGGTTCGTTATAGCCCCCTATCCAGCTTCGTTTTGCTATAATGCCCTTCCTGATGCATCTCCATACAGATGAGTTATAGCCCCCTATCCAGCTTCGTTTTGCTATAATTTGTACTTCCATTGTGTTGCCGTCAATAATGTTATAGCCCCCTATCCAGCTTCGTTTTGCTATAATATCAATGAATCAATATAACTTAAACTCTCAGTTATAGCCCCCTATCCAGCTTCGTTTTGCTATAATGGAATAGTATAAGCCGTTCCGACTAGCCAAGTTATAGCCCCCTATCCAGCTTCGTTTTGCTATAATCAACGCTCAAATGATAACAAAAAAATATACAGTTATAGCCCCCTATCCAGCTTCGTTTTGCTATAATCTTGTAAGCTCTGATGTTTCATTATACCCTGTTATAGCCCCCTATCCAGCTTCGTTTTGCTATAATACTTTAGCACAATATGAAAAAGAAATTACTGTTATAGCCCCCTATCCAGCTTCGTTTTGCTATAATAAAACGCTTTTTTATCACACCGGTTTTTACGTTATAGCCCCCTATCCAGCTTCGTTTTGCTATAATAATAAATTATCTTTTAAATCTGTAAAAAATGTTATAGCCCCCTATCCAGCTTCGTTTTGCTATAATATATGTTTAGTAGCATATTTATTTTTAGCAGTTATAGCCCCCTATCCAGCTTCGTTTTGCTATAATACATCAGTTCTTGATATCTGCAATTCTTTTGTTATAGCCCCCTATCCAGCTTCGTTTTGCTATAATAAGACTAATTGTTTAATCCATTTTTTAATAGTTATAGCCCCCTATCCAGCTTCGTTTTGCTATAATAATTCTTGTTTATTAAGTAACTCTTTTGCAGTTATAGCCCCCTATCCAGCTTCGTTTTGCTATAATCCGATTTCATGAACTTCATATTTCATGTCAGTTATAGCCCCCTATCCAGCTTCGTTTTGCTATAATTCACTAGCAAGAATTTGTACTTTCATTTTTGTTATAGCCCCCTATCCAGCTTCGTTTTGCTATAATAAAATAGATATTTTATTGCCGAAGCAAAGCGTTATAGCCCCCTATCCAGCTTCGTTTTGCTATAATTTAATTTTTTTATTAAGTAAATAAAACTCAGTTATAGCCCCCTATCCAGCTTCGTTTTGCTATAATGCAGGCTTTAATGATTACATTTTTTGTAAGGTTATAGCCCCCTATCCAGCTTCGTTTTGCTATAATCGTGATATATAAATATCTTCACCAACTGTAGTTATAGCCCCCTATCCAGCTTCGTTTTGCTATAATACGTTTCCAACTATCGCCCATCAGCTGGGCTTTAGAGGCAATTTTTTAAGAAAAAAAACAATCAAATTTAGAACAACAATAACTGTTTTGAACCGATTTTTTCTTCTATTTTTTCATTGCCCAAAAGTATATTCATCCTCTCATATTGTGAATTTGTGACCGTCAAAGTCCTGATGTTGCCTTTTTTGGGTAAATTATTTTCTACATATTTTTCATATTTTTGTACCATATCCACACCTTTGCATATGCGCACATATACAGAAAACTGCATCATCATAAAACCATTCTTTATCAGAAACTTACGAAAGAGTGAATACTCTTTTCTATCTTTTTTGGTAGCCGTGGGCAAATCGAAAAATACCATCAACCTCATAAATCTCACCTCATAACTGCTATTCATTTTTCACTCCAGCTTGGCAAAAGCAATCCTTTGGCTTCTTTTGTAAAAGAACAAGACATCAAAGAACCTGATACTACCTCGCACGCATTGATAATAGTTTCATTCCTGCCTCCGATAAAACACCAACTATAAAGAAGCGAAACTATTTCTGTTTTATCGTCTTTTGTCAACATATCAGGCTCTTTTTCCTCTCTAAAAAGATTCCAAATCAGCATATCCACAAATGGGCGAAACGGCTCTATGATGTCATCTGCTAGATTAAAAGCATTTAGTTGATTATCATGAAATATACCAAGCGCAGGTATAAATCCACTCGCACTTATACTTCTAGCTACTGCTCCTCTCATGATCGCATAGCCGTAATTGAGCGCACTATTTCTTTTACACAGCCCGCCTCTCATAAAATCCTCAAAAAGTCCTCTCCAGTAGATACAAGCTGCCCGTGCTTCACGGTTTCCTACATCGCCGCTCGTCACAGCTGAGGCGACAGCCCTTAACTGCATTGCACTCTTATCTGCGCCTGCGAGCTCAAGTACTTTTGCTTGATTGTATATCTTTGCTTTGATGATCGATTGCCATATTCGCTTCTTGAAAGGCTCACTCCAAGCTACTTGATGCCTAACGGTCTTGCTATGTCTTGAGTGTGTTCCAAACGGCATGAGTAGTCCATTTGGAGTGTGGGTTTCGTCGCATACATATACGACTACGCTCTCGCTTGAGAGTTTCGTTAAAAGCGATGATGTTAGTGTGCATTGAGTAGTTTCAATGATCAAAGATGCAAGGTCGCTAATGGGTATCCGGACATCTTCTTGATCTTTTCTTTGTAGAATTAGATTATTGTCCCTTGAGCTTAGCCTGCAAGGGTTTGAGATGATGATAGTTTTCCAACTCATATCAACTCACTTCATTTGACTAGTCTTTTCTCGCTCCTCTTTTTCTTTCGTCTCTCAAGCACGCCGTTTCTTTTGGCTTCTTGTGGGATTGTTCCGAGTCGTTTTTCGCTTTTGATTTCATGGTAGTAGCCTAATGGATCAATGGTGTATTTTTTGAAGGCTATTGCTGTTTTTGGTCCAAGACTTTTGAAAATTTCTTGTGAATCTATTGACTTTATTGAAATGTTACCTGTAGCACTATCTGCGCCAGCAAAAAAACCAACCAAAGGTTCTTTCCCCTTTTGATGCAACATTGTTAAATCATCTTTGGCTAATGAAAAAAGAAACTCATAACTTTCATTCATATCTATCCACTCTTTTCCTTTGCCCTGTACAATCGCTCTATTCGGTAATTCATCTTTGGCAAAATCTGCGACATATATTGGAACAAGGTAGTATTTGCCATCTTTTGTGAAGACATCTACACGCGGCATATCGCCATTGTCACACATTCCTTTGCCGTGATTGATGCTTACACCTTTTCCTTTATAGGTTTTTGGACTTTGTATTGTCTCTTTGTGCGCTGCACCCGTCACACTTGCGCGCGGTGGACGGCTTATCAAAAGCCTATTGACCTCTTTTGAATTTTTAAGTATCTCTTTTTTGTCTAAAACAATTGCAGATTCGACAGCATTTCTAAAATTCTCCATTGGTGGATTAAATACCAATTTTTCTTTTGAGTGTCTTATCTCTTTTTGATTATAAAAATTAGAGAGTTTTTGAACCATACTTTGGGTAGAAAAAGCGATCACGATAGCATCTATGGCATGATGATAGTGCAAACTTCTATCTTTCATAAATCCTTCTATCCATCTACCCCTAAGCTCGCTTGTAAGCTTTCCGCTCCTTACTTGCACTCTCAGTCTATCATCATCATGGGCTAATTTCCAATAACTTTCACAGTAAGTTTTAATGGCTTTTGCCATATATCTCGTATCATTTAGGTTTCTTGTCAGAAACTCCTTTTGGGAATTTTCATCAAAATTCTCTTTTAAAAGCCTGGCGACCTTGGTATTGCCGAGCTTGGCACGGTTTATACTTGTATCAATCCTTTGTTTGAATTTTTGCCAAACCTGCTCATCTCTGCCAAGCCACTCAAATGGCGTTTGATTGGTTTTATTTTGATTTGCGCTTGCCAAACAAAGAACTTTGTTTGCATAACTATCATCGGCACTTCTACTGCGAGGCAATATATGGTCTATTTCGCAATAACCATCGTCAAAAAGTCTCTCCAGCTTTATCGGCTCGCCTGTATAAGCACATCTACCGTCTTGATCATCATATAATCTTTTTTTGAGAATATTTTTTTTATTTGGAGCAATAGTTTGTCCACCAAAATTTTCATCCAGCCACTCAGCAACCGCTTTGCGTTCTTTTTCATTTTTATATTGGCTATCTTTTATTCTTTTTATTTGATCTTTTGTATTTACTTCTCTTGCAAGTTCAAAATGGATTTTGTCAAATGAGCCATATTTGCGCACAAGGGCATTGGCAACTTTGCGAAACTCTGCAAATGCTCTAATAACCGTTGGGTTGAGTATGGCAATATCTGTGTCTTTTAATGGAGGCAAAAGTTCGCTTTTTTCGTTTGTTGGCTTTGGCAATAAACCATTTTCAAGTGCATATCTCAATGCCTCATCATATCTAATCGTATTTTCTCTCATTAAGTTATATATAGTTCTTATGGCTTGTATGGAGAGATTATTAAAATCTTGAAAAGATATAAAAGATAGCTTCTCGACTAGATCATTATCTATAATTTTTGACAATTTATTTTTTTTTTGCATTTGATCTTTATAATATGTCAGTATCTTTACAACTTCATCTGCTTTATCAATATCAGATATAAATGTATCAAAGTCATCTAAAAGGGCATCCTTTAGCCTTGCGTGTCCCTTTAAGCTTATCCATTGTTTTTTCTCTGCCTCAGTTTTGTCAAATTCCCACTCTTCAACACTATTTTCATTATTATTTTTAGATTTTTTTGGTTTGCTTTTATATGTTATGCCCTTAAATATTTGATTTTCATTTAATCCTAAAATTTTTCGCAAATGCTTATATTCTAACTTTTCTTTTGTCGTGGCAAAATCCATAAGCTCGCCAATATCTTTGAGTTCTACAATTTTTTGTTCATTGCCAAAATTATCAATAACTACCGTACTGAAAAATTTACCGATGGCAACAAATCTTTCTGCGCTTATAGAACATTTAGGAGCTCTTTTTTCATTCACAAAATAAGTACAGTTTCCAACCATATGCTCTATACCTTGCATCGGCCTAACAAAAAATGCAATATTTTTATATGAATTTTTTAACTCTTCAGTCGCTATCGTGCTTCCCAATATTTTTTGTGTTTCAAAAATAGTATCAATCTCTTGAACTAAAAAATCACGCGGAATAGAGATCTCATAATCGCCGCTCTTATTCCGCTTCTTTCCGTGTTCGCCTCGTTCTTGCCAAATCCATTCACCAACTGTTTTATATCCCGCATTTTGAAATTTATTTCTTAATTCTGCTCCAGCTTTTTTAACTTTACCGCTCTCTTCATCGCTTTCCTCATCTCCAATAAATTTAAATCCTCTATGTTTTGCTATATGAATTAACACTCTTGAAAGTTCATTATTATCAAGAATTCTTTTTAAAGCATCAGATCTCAACTGCCATACATCAACTCTATTTTTAGCGGAATTAAACATTCCATTGTCTATATCTAAATCATTCTTTGAAAGCAAACCTTGAGATATTAGTAAATTCTTTATCTCGTTCATTCTTGCACGACGACGTTTAATAACTCTCCTGATTCCCCTTGCGTCTCGTCTTGCTTTATTTGGAGACTCTTTTTTTTTCGGGGTTTCAGCAGCAGTAAAAAGTCTTACCCCACACTCCACAATTTTATTATTTTTGTCATCTTGTTTGTCATACTCTACAACAGCCCAGCCAAGTGAACTGATACCCAGGTCTATCCCCAAAATTCTTTCAACCATTTTTTATCCTTTAATAAAAAATTTAGTCTTTTTTTATTATAATTGCATATTGTAGCACAACGAAGCTGGATACTTACAGGGCTATAATAAGAGGTTAGAGGCTCCTCGTAAAGCTCTATTCTACAGAATATCTTTAAAAGCTTCACTTCTCTCTTAAGTCAAATCACAAAATATAACAATTTGCAATATTTTTAATACCATATCGTCTTACATGCTATACTTGCTTATTATTTAACGAGGCAAAATTATGGCAAAGAAAAAAACTCTATTTGAATGTCAATCATGCGGATTTCAAAGCCCAAGATGGATCGGCAAATGCACAAACTGCGGTACATGGGACTCCATGATGGAGCTTAGCTCTGCTCAGATCGAAATACTCAAAGAGATATCAAGCTCATCATCATATAGTACAAAAGCTATGCCGATCACAGACATAGTCCAAGATGAGTTTCATAGATTTGCAAGCGGGAGCAGCGAGCTTGACCTTGTCCTTGGCGGTGGCATCGTACAAGGCTCACTAACCCTGATCGGCGGAAGTCCAGGGATCGGCAAATCCACCCTGCTTCTCAAAATAGCAGGCAATATTGCCAAAAACAAAAAAGACGTGCTGTATGTGTCGGGCGAAGAGTCTCTAGGACAGATAAAACTAAGAGCCGATAGGCTTGATGCAAACAGTCCAAACCTGTTTTTGCTTAGTGAGATAAACTTATCAAACATACTAAGTGAAATTATCCAAAAAGAGTATGGCTTCATAGTCATAGACTCTATCCAGACACTCTACAGTGATGAATTGCCCTCCTCTCCTGGATCCGTAGCACAAGTGAGAAGCGTGACATTTGAGCTTATGCGTATAGCAAAGAGTCATGATATACCTATATTTATCATCGGCCACATCACAAAAGACGGCTCCATTGCCGGCCCTAGGGTATTGGAGCATATGGTAGATACTGTGCTTTATTTTGAAGGAGACAGCAATAGCGAACTCAGGCTCCTCAGAGGATTTAAAAATCGTTTTGGTTCTACAAACGAGGTCGGTATATTTGAGATGAATAAAAACGGCTTAAATGATGCCAAGACCATAGGAAGCAAGTTCTACAACAAATCCAAGCTCCAAGCAGGCTCTGCCCTTACCATTTTACTAGAAGGCAGCCGACCGATAGTTGTAGAGATACAAGCACTTGTCGCTGAGAGCTACGGCGGGGCTAGACGAAGCTCTACAGGCTTTGACAACAACCGCCTATCTATGCTCCTGGCTCTTTTAGAAAAGAAACTTGACCTGCCCTTGGGTACTTATGATGTCTACATCAATGTCAGCGGCGGTATCAAGATAAACGAACCAAGTGCCGATCTAGCTGTCATTGCTGCCATTTTGAGCAGTTACCGCAACCGGGAGCTTAGCTCTAAAACTGTATTTTTAGGAGAAGTAAGCCTGACAGGCGAGATACGAGACGTGAGTAATCTATCTTTGAGGTTAAAAGAGATGCAAACTCAAGGCTTTAATAAAGCCATCATCCCTGCAAAACCTCTGGAAGAATCGGCTATAAAGTGTTTTATAGCAGAAGACGTCGCAAAAGTTGTTGAGTGGATGTTTGAATAGATTTATGATAAACTTACATTTATGAAAATAGGAACAGACATCATAGCCATCAGCAGGATAGAAAAAGCTCTCGAAAAATTCGGGGACAGCTTCAAGGAAAGATTTTTGAGCGAAGACGAGATAAAACTCGCCAAAAAATCTGCTTCTATAGCAGGATTTTGGGCTGCCAAAGAGGCTATCAGCAAAGCATTTGGCTGCGGTATAGGCGGAGAGCTTGCCTTTCATGATATCCTTATATCCAAAAACTCCAAAGGCGCTCCATATTTTACGCTAAGTCAAAAAGCAGCTCTCAAATTCCCACATGCCAACAGTTCGTTATCCATCAGCCATGACGGAGGATTTGCTATAGCTGTTGTGGTCATTAGTGAGTAATGCTTAGTTGTTAGTTGCTGGTGATTAGTTACAGAAAATCGTCGCGAGGATAGCAGAAAATATCATCCACCGCCTACAAAGTGCAACAACTCTACTTTGTCATTTTCGTTTAGCTGATGAGTGTCCCATTTGTCTTTTTTTACTATTTCCATATTCACTGCTGCTGCCATAACTTGTACCTTTACCCCAAGAGAATCTATGAGTTTGGTTATAGTTGTACCGTGCACTATTTCTTTGGATTCTCCATTTACGATTATCGTCATTTTTAAAATCCTATTTTTATTTTTACTATATCACAAAGAGCGTGAAAATCATATGAAAAATGCCGATATCATTCTTCTTCGTATTTTTTGACTTGATAAGTGAGTATTTCTGGATGTTTTGATAGGCAATTTTGATCTAGATTTGCCTTGAGGCACAAATTACCGAAAAAGAGATCAAAATCAGGCAATTGCTCCCATACTTGAGGCAAATATGTCGCTCCGCGAGAGCCATATCGCATAACAACACCGTCTTCAAACGGAGTTATTTTGGTTTTTAGATCATCGATATCTTTATACAAAACCTCTCTTGGCTCAGAGAGGATGGAAACTTCTACCTTGATATTATTAAGCTCTTGAGAAGTAAGCGGCATAAATCTCGGATCATGCAAAGCTGCCGATTTGGCATTGAGTATAATATCTTCATATAAAGGACGATAAGCTTGGATGGACCCTATACAACCTCTAAGCTGCATAGAAGGAGTAGTATTTAAAGTGACAAATGATGCACCTTTTTGTCCGAGCTCGGGATATTTTTTCAGAGCATCATTAAGGTCGAAGCTGCTCTCGAGTCCCAAGGCAGCCATGATGGCATTTCTAGCCAATGATGTGACTATTTCATTCATTTTTTACTCCTTTTTTGGCAAATTTTTCATCCCGCACGGCAGTTTGCTATAGTGTTGCAGCAACGAAGTCGCACCTATATTTTTTTTCGCATAAGCCAATTGGCAAGGCGTAGCTCCTTCTTTATTTTTCATATCAACAGCAGCTCCATTATCTATCATATATTGTATCATATCCGTATCACCTCCAAATGCTGCTTGATGAAGAGATGTCATGCCGTATTTATTTGGTATATCCATGTCGGCTTTTTTGGTTATAAGAAACCTTGCAATTTTTGTCTGTCTTTGTCCTATAGCATAATGCAGCGGCGTTAGGCCGTTATTGTCCTGAACATCAATATCAGCACCTTTATTTAACAGTTTTTCAACAGTGCTCATTTGCCTCATCTTCACGGCAAGATGTAATGGTGCTATTCCGGCACGAGAAGGTTTTTCTATATTTTGGCGCTTGTTTATCTCTATATCTATTTTTTTTGTATTATTTGCATAAATAGCTTCATGCAAAGACGTCCAGCCATTAACATTATCTCCAAATGCCAAGAACGGTAAAAGTAAAATTATCAATCTTTTTTTCATTTTGAAACCTATTTTTATTTTAATATAACATAATATCTTTGAAATTGCAATCCTGGAGTACAAGTAATTGATTTTATTTATTTAATTCTCCTAAAAAAATAATAAAAAAACACTTTATTTCTTAAAATATCTAAAATTTTTTGTTATAGTTAATTTTTGTTATGTTATAATCATTATATTTTATTTAATGAGGCAAGTAATGTTGAACAATCAAAATCAAGATCGTAGAGATTTTATCTCAAAACTTTTAGTTGTTAGTGCGGGTGTTGTCGGTTTAGTATCTTCTGGAGAAGCTGCCAAAAAAGGCGGTTCAGGCAGTACTGCCACTTTAACGAGTGATCAAAAAGACCATTTGCTTTTTATTTATCAAGAAGAGAAGGTAGCCAGAGATGTATATATAACGCTCGGTAAAATATATCCGTCAGAAAATACTTTTGCCAATATTCAGCTTTCAGAACAAAGACACATGGATGCAGCTAGAAATTTGTGTGTCAAATATGGCGTAAATATCACAGGAATAGATGAAAGCGTAGTGGGTCAATTTATATTGCCACCACTTCAAGAACTTTATAATACTTGTATATATGAAGGCAAAAAATCACAATTAAATGCCGTAAAAATAGGCGAATTAATTGAAATTACAGACATTAAAGACTTGCAAGAAGCCTCAGTGGGTATGCCAACAGATGTTGTTAATGTATATAGCAACCTTGAAGAAGGAAGCTACAATCACCTTGAGGCATTCCAAACTGCGATCAGAAGACTTTCTTGATATACAAAGATATCAAGCCTTGTGATCTTGTTTTGTCATATTACAAGCTGCTATACAGCGGTGATTTGACAAAACTTAGTAAAATCATGACGCAATCATCTTATCTCATAACACTTGAATCTTTCGGATTAAGTCTAGCGATAAGAAATGCGGCTTTCAAGGAATTATTAGATAAGATAAAAGAAGATACTTCATCTTTGGAACAAGTAGAATCTATGCTATCAAAAGATTTGGCGGCTAGACAATTATCACCAAAAATAGAGATTGTTGCTGCTGAAGAAAATGGCATAGATAGAAAAAGTGTTCATTACCTAGAAGATGGCCAAAAAAAACAGCTTCATTTTTCAAAAGAAAATGAAGAGTGGAAGATAAATTATTTTGCCGGCAGAAAACTGGCTTAATTATTTTACTAAATGCACCATCTTAAATCTATCGCCCATCATAGTGGGAGCTAAAAGAGTTTTTATCCTATCTGCTTCCCTAGCATATCTCTCTTGGGTTGTTTGCTTTGCAAACTCTCCGAGCATATCAATAATGCCAAATCTAACCAGCGCCCTAGCTTGTGTCTCGTAATGTTTTTTGTAAAATCCTGCAGCTTCAAAAGATTCTATGACATGAGCGAAATTTACATCATATGTAATATCTGCTTTTTTAAAAGATTTTTTCAAATTTACTTTTTCATCAAAGAGCGGAAAAGTCTGATGCTCTTCATATATACGTATAGAAAAATCATTTCTCACGTACTCTTCGCCATAATCAAAAGAAACAAAATCGCACCTTGGCAAAGAGGCAACTTCTTTGGCAAAATCCTCATATCCGACTGCAACCTCACCGACTCTAAGCCGATGCTTGTCTGCCCACTCTAACATTTGCAAGGGTGCTTCATGCCAAGAGATGTTATGATCATTTACTTTTGCTATTTTGCCGTCTTTTAGCAATTCACAAGGAAATGCATCAAAGATCTCGTTTGAGACTACAAATGCATAATTTGCTTTTAGTTCGCAAACGGAAGAAAAATGATGTACTTTTACTTCGTTGCCAAATCTTTCATTAATGTAAGACGACTGTGCCTTGCGAATTTTTGGATGCTTTTCTACTATACCAAACTGCATAGTTTGAAGCAGCTTTGGACGCACGGTATATATCCATTGTATCATATCGCAAAGCAGGTAACCTTGATGGGCTCCGATCTCTACTAGCCATCCATTTGCTTTGCTGCTATCTTCATCTAATAATTTTACAAGATAATTAGCGATACTTGCACCAAAAAAAGCACTTGTGCTCACAGCAGTATAAAAATCTCCGCTTTTTCCTATGGCTTTAAAATTGGTATAATATCCACTATCTCCATAAAGCCAATCTGTCATATATGAGCTAAAGTTCATTAAGCGATCAAACCCAATGCTTTTTCAAATCTCACAAAGCCTTCATCTATTTCATTCTTTGCAATAGTCAAGCTCGGAAGGAATCGAACCGTATTTCGACCTGCTTTTAATACAATAAGCCCTTCAGCCATACTTTGTTTGATAATCTTGCTCTGGATATCTGCATTTTTTGCCCGAAGTCCTCGCATAAGTCCTATGCCAGAGCTTTTTTCAAAAAATTGAGGATATGCAGCTGCGATACTTTCTAGTTTAGCACTAAAATATTCTATAGTTTGTGTCAATTTGTTTGAGTTTTTAAGATCTTCCAAAATATCCAAAACAGCCAACCCCGCTGATGTACTTAGATAATTGCCGCCAAAGGTACTGCCGTGATCGCCGGCACTAAATATATCTTTATGAGGGGTTACTACTGCACCGATCGGTACACCTCCTCCTAAGCCTTTTGCGAGTGTAATGATATCAGGAGTAATACCATAAACTTGCGAAGCCAAAAACTCTCCGGTGCGATATATTCCTGTTTGCACTTCATCTACTATAAGCAATACATTTTTTTCTTTTAGCGCACTTGCTAGATATTGTATCTCTTCTTTTGAAAAAGCTTCCACTCCGCCCTCGCCTTGCACAAGTTCAAGCATAACCGCTACGGTGGCATCATCAATAGCATCAACAGCATCATGAACGCTAGCAACACGCACAAAGCCCTCTATATAAGGAGCAAAACATGAAGGATGAAAGCTGTCTTGGCCTGTAGCTTTTACTGTGGCTAAAGTTCTTCCATGAAATGAATTTTCCAAAGTTATAATTTTATATTTTTTACTATCAAATTTGACTTCACCGTATTTGCGTGCCAACTTAATAGCACCTTCATTGGCTTCTGCACCGGAATTGGCGAAAAATGTTGCCACCTCTTGCCCATAAAGTCTTGAAATTTTTTGTGCCAATTTGGCTTGAGGCTCTATAACTTGCAGGTTTGATATATGAATGATATTGCTAGCTTGATCGCAAATTGCATTGACTAGTTTCTCGTTTCCGTGTCCTACTGAATTGACCCCTATACCGCTGGCAAAATCTATATAATCTTTACCATTTTCATCATAAAGCGTCGAACCTGTACCATGAGTGAAATTAGTATAATTTCGTCCGTATGTTTGCAGTACGAACTGTTTGTCTATTTCTTCTAATGTCATTATGATTCTCTTTGTGTAATTTTTTGTCTAATTATAGCACCAGTTTTGATAGTCTCACCTTTACTTCTCCAAAGCAAGCACTGTCTCCTTCATTTGATATAGTTGGAGGAGTTAATCTATTTATTCCTATTGTATTTGCGGTTATCTTGACACAATCATTTCTGATATCCGTACTATTCTTTACTCTGAGTGCAACTTCACCATAATCTGAACTTACCAACACCTCTTCATTGTCGCAAAAATTCAAATCGGGATGAACCACCACTCTATTGTCTTGTTCAAATTGAGTATTGATAGAATTGTTTGATTTGCTATTTATCAACCAAAAAGAGCTCTCATCACAAGACAACCTTTGATACCCTCTTGGCCTTCTTAATTTTTTTTGTTCTATAAAATCGTCATCATAGTCATCCAAAAATACAAACTCATCGCCGCCATCTTGGCCAAAACCATTGCTATAAGGTAATTCCCTATATGCTTTTGATATGAGAATATCTTCTTTTATTTCGCATTGCTTTAGCCAATGATCTATATAATACTCTTCGTTTTCAAGTCCATCATATTTTTTGATATTAAATATAGACTTGACAAATTCGTATTCGCTTATTCCAAAATCACACTCTTTTAACTTATTGATTTTAGATACGTAACTATGCCCATAGCTCAGCCTAACATCGTCTTTTTCAAAAAAATTCTTTGCAGGAATGACCACATGGGCTAATTTTGATGTCTCATTTTCATACAATCCAAAATAAATAATATTTTTTACTTTTTTTAGTCTGCTTATGACTTTATTTGTATCCGGCATTGATTCGCATGGATTTCCGCCTTGGATAATAACACTTTCAAATTGTTCAAAGGGAGTATCCGCTTTTAATACTTTTTTTGTGTGTACCCTAAACGGATCATCAAAACCAAGTTTTGAATCTCCAAGATAGCTAACCCCGCACCCCTCTTTGCCAAAAAGCCCAAGCAGTGCAGCTAAAGAATCTATGGCTCTAAGAACCTGATCTCCTATACTATATCTTTGCACTCCGGCACCGACTAAAAATACAACTTTTCTGCCCTTAATAAGCGAAAGTATTTCTCCTATCGTATCAAGATCCGTATCAATGAGCGCTAAAAGAGCCTTGATACGAAATGTTCTTACAAAGTCATAATACTCTTCATATTCACTTGCATTTTTTTCAAGCCACTCTTTGTC
Source organism: uncultured Sulfurovum sp. (assembly GCA_964527805.1). GTDB lineage: Bacteria > Campylobacterota > Campylobacteria > Campylobacterales > Sulfurovaceae > BN30871. The sequence continues at coordinate 96,346 of CAZGNT010000003.1, read as the reverse complement.
GTGCAGCTCTTCCAAAAAAACAAATCTAGCTAGCAGTATAGCTAGATACAGATCGCTTCTTGGAGCCAGCTGGACATGGAGGTCGGCTTTTTTGGCTATCTTTGTTTTGACTGGATCTATAACAATTATTTTTTTACCTTCAATGAATGGCAGTATATGTCTATTGGTGACTGTTACATCCCTGCCCCAAACTACTACAACTTCACTTTTTTCAATTTGTTCTAGTGGCAATGTCAGATTTATTCCTCGGCCTTCAGTTATGCCGACATCTCCTGCTCCGTCGCACAAACTTCCCTTCGTTAGGCATCCGCCGACTTTTTCTATAAGCAAGTTTGTGATCTCTTGCATTGCTCCGACATTGCCGCTGCCTCTCCAAAGCAGGGTTTTGTCGTTTATTACGCTTTCTGCATATGTCAAAGCTTCATTCATGCTTACCGCTTTGCCGTTTATCATTGGAGTTGTTATTCGCGGCGCTTTATTTATATTGACATTGACATTCGCACAAAGTGAACCTTTGGTTACCGGGTGAAATCTATCACCGAGCACCTTGCTGCTTTCAAAAACAACACTACATCCGTCATAGCAATCTAATCCACAAGCACTTTGCTTCATTGGGTTTCCGTATAATAAAATATTTTTTTGGATTGTATCATAAAAAGAGAAAAAAGGCGCGACGATAAGCCGAGTTCTGTCGTGGGTAGTTATTTATCTAGGCCGTATGTCACCACACGGCTCAAGCGAAGTATTTTGCCAAGCAAGCTTGGCGATTGTGAGACTTATACCATATACTTCTTGCTACAGACAGGGTTTACCTAGCTATCCATGTTACCATAGACACTGGTGGGCTCTTACCCCACCCTTTCACCTTTTCCGCCGCAGCGGTAGTCTACTCTCTGTTGCACTTGCCCTCAGATTACTCTGGCCACCCGTTAGGTGGAGTCTTGTCTCACTTGTAGCTCGGACTTTCCTCTACCGATAAATCGATAGCAACTACCTATCGCACCTTGGATGGAATTATAGCATAAATATCACTTTTTTCGTAATTTATCGATTCGTTGATTAATAATTGTTAATATAAATATAAGTATTATTATTAATGTAAAACAGCAATCTTATTTAAAAGGATTTTTATGAAAAAAATATTTTATACAAGTTCGGCAATGTTATTTTTAACTTTGTCGTACGGGGGAAATATAGATGAGGGCAAAATATTATTTGAAAACAAATGTACTGCATGCCACACGGCAACCAGGCCGTCCACGCCAGAAGCCATGAATTCATTAATAGCTCCTCCGATGCAAGGCGTAATGCGTCATGTAAATATGGCATTTGGTTATGATAAAAAAGCAGCAATTGCTTTTATTAAAGACTATACTCTTAATCCGTCAAAAGAAAAAGCCTTGTGCATGCCGCAACAGCTCGATAGATTCGGACTTATGCCGTCGCAAAAAGGAAATGTATCTCCAGAAGAGCTTGATAAAATAGCAGATTATCTTACAATGGCATACTAATATTATTTCATATTAGTATGTAAATTAAAGGGCTTAAGCTTTATTTTTAAGCCTTTCTCATATAAGTCAAGGCTCCTATTATAGCAGCGATTCTGTCATTTTCATTATCTGATTTATGGAACTCATCTTCTTTGTAATCTATATCAAATACCATATTTTCACACATTTGAGGAAGTTTTTTATCTAAAAATGTAGTGTCGAATGTGGCGTTAATGAAATCTTCATCGCAAACAATTTCTCTATGGAGAGGGATATTTGTCGGTATGCCCGCAATGATAAACTCTTCTAATGCTCTTCTGGTTCTATTTACTAATGTTTCCCAGTCTAGTGCCCAGACGATCAATTTACCGATCATTGAGTCATAATTTGGCGGTATCACATAATCTTTGTATGCTATTGAGTCCAATCTGACACCTGGGCCTCCCGGAGCAAGGTGGGTTTCAATTTTTCCCGGACTTGGAATAAAACCTTTTCTAGGATCCTCTGCATTTATCCTAAATTCTATTGCATATCCTTTAAAATGGATCTCTTCTTGCAAAAATTTTAATCCATCACCCATTGCGATTTGTATCATTCTTTGAATAATATCAATTCCGGTAATAATTTCAGTTACCGGATGCTCTACTTGTACTCTGGTATTCATCTCCATAAAATAAAAATTATCATGAGCATCAACCAAAAACTCAAGTGTCCCCACACTTTCATACCCTAGTCTAAACATTGATTTTTCAGAAACTCTATAGAGCTCTCTTCGTACATCCATCGATAATCTCGGACTTGGAGCAATTTCAATAACTTTTTGGTGACGTCTTTGAATAGAGCAATCTCTATCACCTAAGTGAACTACGTTTCCATATTTATCCGCCATAATTTGGACTTCAATATGTCTTGGATTTTCTATATATTTCTCAATAAATGCATCACCTTTACCAAAAAACTTTTCTGCTTCTTTTGAAGCTGCTAAAAACATTTCTTCAAAATCTTCTTCTTTTTTTACTATACGCATACCACGGCCGCCACCACCAAAAGCAGCTTTGATTATAACCGGAAAACCTATTTCGATCGCAATTTTTTTGGCTTCTTCTATATCCGTAATCGGATCTTCAGTACCTTCTATAACAGGCACTCCAAGCTCTTTCATGGCTGTTTTTGAAGCCATTTTATCACCAAAAAGTGATATATGTTCAGGTTTTGGTCCAATAAAAGTGATATTATTATCTACACAAGCTTGTGCAAATTCGGCACTTTCACTCAAAAATCCGTATCCTGGATGTATAGCATCCACACCTATTTCTTTCGCAACGTCTATAATACGATCATAATTTAGATATGCTTGGATCGGATCACCATCGATCAGATGAGCTTCGTCGGCTTTTGTAACCCACACACCATATTTATCAACATTGGAGTAAATAACAACACTTTTGATTCCAAGTTCTTTACAAGCTCTAATAATCCTAAGAGCAACTTCTCCCCTATTTGCTATCAGTATTTTTTTGAAGCGTTTCATGACTATATATCCTTTTTGGCTTAGTGGCGGTATTGTACCAAAATAAAATATTAAATTTCTTAGGATAATGAGAGAAAAAATAAAAAATAATAGTTAAAAAATGTAAAGAAGGGCACTTATAGCCCGCAGGAGCTATAAGTTTGCAGAAGTTATTAAAAATATAAAATTTATTTACTGATAGCTTCTTTGGCGTATTTTTCACCAAGATCAAACGCTTTTAAATTAAGTGCATGTACTTTTTCAGGCACTTTACTAAGCATTGTGTCTATAAGTATTTGTCTATCAATAGCATTCATTAGAGTATTTGCAATAGCAAGAGCCACAACCGATTGTGTAATTACATTACCAACTTCTTCTTTTGCTATAGTAATAATAGGAATCTCAATGATATTCCATTTTTTACGATCTTCATCTGTAGGTTTTACCAAGTTTGGTTCTACTACTATAGTGCCGCCTTGTGATACACCGTTTTTAAAAAGATCAAAACTTACTTGGGCAACAGAAAGCATAAAATCGATTTCGCCATCATTTGCATAAGGGTAAAAAATCTCTTCATCATCTAATGTAATATCAACAACAGTTGGGCCTCCGCGCACTTGTGAAGTATATGTAGCTGTTTTTAACCCGTAACCGCCGGCTTTGATTTTAGCTTCTGCAAAAATCTCACCAGCCAAAAGTACACCTTGTCCGCCAACACCTGTAAATCTCATTAATGTTCTAGCCATATTCTTCTCTCCTTATGCTTTTTTAGCAAAGTCTGCTGCTGTAATAGGCTTACGTTTACCTTGTTGCGCCAGTCTAACTTGCTCATACATTTCACAATATTCTAAAGCATTTTCGTCATGATATAATATGCCAGTAGGGAAAAGGCCTTCTCTTTCTTCTTCGCTCATTTTGTCGAATTTAGTTTTAGATACTGTTCTGCTATCGATCCAATCGAGATTTTCCATAGCATTAGCCATTTTGTTTTTTCTGCCTAGATTGATGTGACAATTTGAGAAAATATCAAAGAAACTGAAACCTTTATGCTCAAATCCTTTTATAAATAGTTTTTCTATTTTTTTAGGATCTGTAACACATTCTCTTCCAACAAATGATGCACCAGCAGCAATAGCAAGCCTGCAAGCATCAAACGTAGGATCAATATTTCCTTTTTGCATTGTAACAGTCCACATACCTTGCGGAGTAGTAGGACTTGTTTGGGAATTGGTCAAGCCGTAAATAAAGTTATTGATAAGAATGAAATTGATATCTATATTTCTTCTGCATCCATGAATTGTATGGTTACCTCCGATAGCTAGTGCATCACCATCACCTGCTACACAAAAAACTTTTTTATCAGGATTTGCAAGTTTAATACCTGTTGCAAATGCTATTGTTCTACCGTGAGTAGTATGCACTGTGTTACAATCGATATATGAAGAGAATCTTCCTGAACATCCTATGCCAGATACTATGCACATATCGTCTTTATTATAGCCAAGCTCATCTATTGCTCTCACAAATGCCTTTAGGATAACACCGTCACCACAACCCCAACACCATAGTGTTGGCATTTTATCTACTCTTAAATAATTATCATAATTAAATGCCATGATTACATTCCTTTCACTTTTTCAACGATTTCATAAGGAGAAAGTGCTCTACCGTTAACTTTAAATAACCCGTCAATATCCAATCTGCCTGATGCTCTTTGGATCTCATCTCTGTATTGGCCGATATTAAGTTCAACACACAATACTTTTTCGATCTTATCAGTCCAGTGTTTGATTCTTTTTGCCGGACTTGGCCATAAAGTGATCGGTCTAAATAGTCCTGCCTTGATCCCTGCGGCTCTAAGATGTCTTATAGCTTCTTTAGCAGCCAAAGATACAGAACCGTAAGCAATTATTAAAAGCTCTGCGTCATCAAGCATATACTCTTCATATGAATCTATCTCTTCTTGATGAGCTTCTACTTTATTGAATAATCTTTCAATTAGTTTGCGGCAAGTTTCAATCTCTTCTGTTGGGAAACCTGTAGCATTGTGATGAAGTCCCGTAAAGTGATATCTATATCCTTTGAACATTGGATTAAGAACTGCCGGCTCGTCTTGAGCTACACCGTAAGGTTGATAATCAGCCGGATCACCAGTAAACTCTTTTCTGAGTTTAATCTCTGCTTTTACCTCTTCTTCGCTTGGCAGCATAGCTTTACCATGCATATGTCCCAATGTTTCATCAAGAAGCACAAATACCGGCTGCATGAATCTATCAGCAAGATTAAATGCTCTTATAGTTTCCGTATAACATTCAGCCAGATTTCCGGCGCACAAAGTGATAGATTTATAATCACCGTGGCTTGGATTTTTTGCTTGCGCAACGTCACCTTGTGATACACGGGTAGGAAGGCCTGTTGAAGGCCCGCCTCTCATAACGTTAACTACCACTAACGGCACTTCTGCCATTTGAGCAAGTCCAAGATTCTCTGCTTTAAGCGAAATACCAGGACCGCTTGTAGCAGTCATAGCTCTCACACCACTCATAGATGCGCCTATTGCACATGCAACTCCTGCGATCTCATCTTCCATTTGAATACATGTTCCCCCAATTGCCGGAAGAAGATCTGATAATTCATGCATGATTTCACTAGACGGAGTAATCGGATAACCACCAAAAAACTTACATCCAGCATCTATTGCAGCATGTGCTGCAAGCTCGTTTCCACTCGAAATTATTTCTCTTAATGCCATACTTCTTTCTCCTTAGTAACCCGCAGGTAATCTATAATTATTATTGGCAATTGCCTCTGCTCTTTGTTTGGCAGCATCAGTAAGTTTAGCAAATTTATATTCTGCTTTTTCTGCTACATATATTGCAAAATCCGGACAGGATAATTCACACTCTCTGCAGCCAATACAAGATTCTGGTGCAATTACGCTGATCATGGCACCCAGTGTCGATGTAGGTTCTTGCTTCATAGAAAGTACGCCGGCAGGACAAACATCAACACAAATATCACATGCTTTACATCTTTTAGTATTTACCCAGACTGGTGTATTTTCAGGAGCTTTCATAATATTAGACATCCTATTCCCCTTTTAAAAAATAATTTATTGATAAGAGACGGGCTTCTCTTTCAAAGTGATGGTATTCCTATTCACTTGAGAATAGAATAACCAATTTTTAAATAATGAAAGTTTGAAACTATTACAATTGTGAAATAAAAGTAAAAGTTGTTACTTTTTGTTGCACCATAATAGTTTCAAACTTGTTTAAAACGCATATAAAAGCTATAAATCTATATGTTCATCTTGCCGACGGCACATGAAATAAAGCTTTTTGCTTTTGTGGTAACATTTTCAACGCCATTAAGCTTTTCATCGCTCATTGGATAACCGATCGTTTTTAAGGCATTTCTTAACGCATCAATTTGATCCGGCTCAACATCAAGCGTGATCTGTCTAGGTATTGTCTCTAAATTCACTTCTATATCGCCAAAATCTTTAGCTAACTTGGTTTTGAGAGTATTCGCACACCCATTGCATTTTACGTTCATGACTTCAAAAGTTTGCTTCATAACAAAATCCTTTGGTTTTTAGGCAAGTATAGCATAATTTGTGAATAGTGAAATATTTTGCAGGGTGGGATTGCTATCCCACCATTTTTATTTTGATAAAACTTCTTTGACGGCTTTACCGATATCAGCAGGTGATACTACGACTTTAACACCCGCAGCTTCAAGAGCATCCATTTTTTCTTTAGCAGTTCCGGCACCGCCACTTACGATTGCGCCAGCATGACCCATTCTTTTGCCTTTAGGTGCAGTTTGGCCTGCTATGAAAGCAACAACCGGTTTAGTGATATTTTCTTTAATAAAAGCAGCAGCTTGTATTTCTAGATCACCGCCGATCTCACCGATCATCACGATAGCTTCAGTTTCAGGATCAGCTTCAAAAAGAGGCAATAATTGTTTATAGCTAAGGCCGATGATAGGATCCCCTCCTATCCCAACTGCCGTTGTAATACCAAAACCTTCTTTGCACACTTGGTTTGCACCTTCATATGTAAGAGTACCTGATTTTGAAATAAGGCCGACATTTCCTTTTTTGAAAATGTTACCAGGCATGATACCGATCTTACACTCTTCAGCCGTAATGATACCAGGGCAGTTTGGCCCGATTGTTTTCATATTTTTCTTCGTAGCATAAGCTTTTGCCATTTGCATATCACGAACAGGAGCACCTTCTGTGATAATAACTGCTAGTTCAATACCGGCATCTGCTGCTTCCATGACAGCGTCAGCAACAAATGCAGGCGGAACGAATACCATAGATACAGTAGCGCCTGTTGCAGCAACTGCATCTTTAACGGTATTAAACACAGGCTTACCAAGATGCGTCTCTCCGCCTTTATTCGGTGTAACACCACCTACTATTTTTGTACCATATGCCAAACATTGTTCAGCATGAAACGTACCTTCGCTTCCTGTGAAGCCTTGTACGATAACTTTTGTATCTTTATTGACCAAAATACTCATTAATTCTCTCCTTTTGCTGCTTTAACTGCTTTTGCTGCACCGTCTGCAAGGTCAGTTGCAGCGATAACGTTTGCTATATTCGCATTTCTTAAAATTTCAGCAGCTTCAGCAGCATTTGTACCATCAAGTCTAACAATTACCGGCACATGAACATCAACCATTTTAGTAGCTTCCAAGATACCGTTCGCAATTCTATCACATCTTACAATCCCGCCAAAAATATTTACAAAAATTGCTTTTACGTTTGGATTTTTAAGAATTATCTCAAATCCTTTTGCAACAGTTTGTGCATTAGCTTTTCCGCCCACATCAAGGAAGTTTGCAGGTGTTCCGCCCATGTAGTTGATAGTATCCATAGTACCCATAGCAAGACCTGCACCATTTACCATACAACCAATCTCACCGTCAAGTGATACATAGCTAAGTCCATACTCTCCGGCTTCTCTCTCATCTGCATCTTCTTCGCTAATATCACGCATAGCTTCAATCTCAGGATGTCTATATAGTGCAGAATCATCAAATCCCATTTTTCCGTCAAGAGCCAAGAAATCCCCGCTGCCTGTTTTAATAAGAGGATTGATCTCTATCATCTCAGCATCGTTTTCCATATAAACTTTGAAAAGTTTTGATGCAAAAGAGATAAGTTTGGCTTGCTCAGCTTTATCAGTGATACCAAGTCCAAATACTAATTCCCTTCCATGAAAGCCTTGAAAACCGATAGCAGGGTCAACGGCGACTTTGATGATTTTTTCAGGAGTATCATGCGCTACATCTTCTATAGCCATACCTCCTTCTGTACTTGCCATAATAACCGGCATCTCTTTTGCTCTATCCAAAACCACACCAAGGTATAGTTCATCTTTGATATCAGCACCCTCTTCAATGTAAACTTTTTGGACCAATTTCCCCTCTGGTCCGGTTTGGTGCGTAACAAGAGTCATCCCTAGAATTTCATCTGCTAAAGTTTTAACTTCATCTAAAGAACGGGCCAGCTTAACACCACCGCCTAATCCTCTGCCGCCGGCATGTATCTGAGCTTTTACGACCCATATATTGCCGCCAAGCTCTTTTGCATTTGCAACCGCCTCATCAGGCGTGTTTGCTATAATTCCTCTAGGTGTAGGCACACCATATTTTGCGAAAATCTGTTTCGCTTGATATTCGTGTATATTCACTAGGACTCCTTCTTGATTGAATGTATAAATTATAGAACTTTATGGGAATATTTTAAATAAAATGTGTTGAATGTGAGTTTATTTTTGTTGCAGATGGTACATATCTACACACTTTTTGGCATCAAAATAGATGCCGGCTGCTATAAAGCAGCAACTGATGATTTATGCTTTGGCAGCTATCATCTCTTCAGGCTTTACATACTTGTCAAAATCTTCAGCACTCAAAAGCCCAAGAGCTATTGCTTCTTCTTTTAGAGTAGTACCGTTTTTATGAGCAGTTTTAGCGATTTTTGCTGCATTTTCATATCCAATATAAGGATTGAGAGCAGTTACAAGCATAAGCGAATTGTGTAAATAGCTCTCAATTCTTTCTTGTACAGGCTCAATTCCGACTGCACAATTTTTATCAAAGCTTCTCATTGCATCGGCTAATAATTTAGTTGACTGCAAGATATTATAAGCGATCACAGGTTTAAATACATTAAGTTCAAAGTTCCCCTGGCTTGCTGCGATACCAACGGTTGCATCGTTACCCATTACTTGAACAGCCACCATGGTCATAGCTTCTGCCTGGGTAGGATTAACTTTACCCGGCATAATAGAACTTCCAGGCTCATTTTCGGGGATTGTGATCTCGCCAATTCCGCATCTAGGTCCGCTTGCGAGCCATCTGATATCATTTGCTATCTTCATAAGGTTGGCTGCAAGTGCTTTAAGTGCTCCACTTAGTACAACCTCCGCATCATGGCCGGTGAGAGCATGAAATTTGTTTGGTTGCGATACAAAACCATAATTTTTATCCATAAAGCTATTTAGTGATGCAGATACGCGCTCAGAAAATTCAGGATGAGAATTAAGTCCTGTTCCAACAGCAGTTCCGCCGATAGCTAGCTCTTTGCAGTATGCCAATGCATCATTAAGCTGCTTAGTGTTTGTATCAAGCATTGCTACATAACCGCCAAGCTCTTGCCCTAATGTAAGAGGTGTGGCATCTTGCAAGTGTGTTCTTCCGATTTTAACTATATTTTCAAATGCTTTAGATTTTGCATCCAAAGTAGCTCTAAGCTGATCGACGGCAGGGAAAAGATCATCTGTGACCGCTACTACTTCAGCTATACGCATTGCAGTTGGATATGTATCGTTTGAGCTTTGGCCTTTATTTACATCATCATTTGGATGGATCAGTTTATCTTTTGTAAAATCACCGCCAAGGATCTCTATAGCTTTATTGGCTACTACTTCATTGATATTCATGTTTGATTGCGTACCAGATCCGGTCTGCCAAACTACCAAAGGAAACTCATTATCAAGCTCGCCGCTTAATACGCTTTCACAAGCTTTTACGATAGCGTTGGTTTTAGACTCATCTAGTCTTCCTAGATCATGATTGACCAAAGCGCAAGCTTTTTTGAGATTTGCAAAACCATACACTACTTCACGAGGCATTTTTTCATTGCCTATCTCAAAATTTTCCAATGATCTTTGTGTTTGAGCACCCCAATATTTATCGTTTGGTACTCTTACTTCACCCATTGTATCTTTTTCAATTCTTACTGACATTTTTTATTCTCCTTTAAAAAAATTTTTATTCTTAAGTACTTGTATCATCTTGGTTACCGAAGCTACACTTTTTGCAAATCTAGCTTCTTGATCTTCATTGAGAGTGAGCTTAAAAATCTTTTCTGCTCCGCCTGCACCAAGTACTATAGGTACTCCTGTAACGACATCACTATATCCATATTCACCATCCAGGTATACTGCACAAGGATATATTAGTTTTGTATCTTTTAGTATAGCTTCGACCATCATCGATGTTGATTTTGCAGGTGCGTAATAAGCCGAACCTGTTTTTAAATAACCTACTATTTCTGCTCCGCCGTGCTTCGTTCTTTCCACTACTTCGGCTATCTCTTCATCTGTGAGTATATCCGAAAGAGGAACACCTGCTACTGTTGAAAATTTTGGAAGCGGAACCATATCATCCCCGTGTCCTCCCATAACAGACGCCCTGATCTGGCCGGCACCGTATCCGATTTTTTCATGTATAAAATGTGCCATTCTAGCACTATCAAGAATACCAGCCATTCCAATTACTCTTTCTCTAGGAAAACCGCTTTCTCTAAATGCTACATATGTCATAACATCAAGAGGATTTGATACCATAACTATGATAGCATCAGGGGCATGGGTTTTTATATCAGCTACAACTTCTTTTGTAATTTCAGCATTGATCATTAGCAGGTCATCCCTGCTCATCCCTGGCAATCTAGGGCTTCCGGCTGTAATTACGATTATGTCGGAATCAGCGATATCCTCGGGCACTTCAGCAACAGAGACTATCGTATGCATTCTAGCTGCATTAGCTGCCTGGCTCATGTCTAAAGCTTTTCCTTTCGCAGTTTCGATATCTCTGTCTCGAAGTACTACATGATGGCATGCTCCATTCATTGCCAAAATATATGCTACTGTTGCACCTACATTTCCGGCTCCGATTACTGTAACTTTTTTACCTCTTTTTATCATTGTTGATCCTTTGTATGTTTAGGAAATATCTTTTTTTGGGTGCAAAACATCACTCATACTACTTTGATAGTATCAATTATACTTTGTTATAATTTGATTATTGTCACTTTAAAAAGTGTAGGGTCTAATTATATCATTTTAGTAACAATTTTCAGCAATACAAATGCCTATATTGTTACCAAAATATCTATTGATGCTTAGATAGCATCAATTATTGCATTTAAAGTTTGTGACGGTCTCATTGCTTTATTTGCTTTAGCTTCATCAGGATGATAATAACCGCCGATATCTTGCGCTTTTCCTTCTACAGACATAAGCTCTTCCATTATTTTGGCTTCATTTTCTTTTAGTGCCTGTGCAACGGAAGCAAATTTATCTGCAAGCTCTTTATTGTCGCAATGCGCAAGTGCATCAGCCCAATATTGAGCTACAAAAAAGTGAGATGCTTTATTGTCTGGTTCACCGGCACTTCTTCCAGGCGCTTTATTGTTGTCTAGATAAGCGGCATTTGCTTTATCAAGTGCAGCAGTAAGAACTTTTACTTTCTCATTTCCGCTTTTATCACCTATCATTCTGAGTGATTCTGCAAGAGCCAAAAACTCGCCTAGGCTGTCCCATCTAAGGTGTCCCTCAGCCAAAAATTGATCAACATGCTTAGGAGCAGATCCGCCCGCACCTGTTTCAAATACACCGCCGCCGGCAAGCAATGGAACTACTGAAAGCATTTTAGCACTTGTTCCAAGCTCCAAAATAGGGAAAAGGTCAGTTAGGTAATCTCTAAGTACATTTCCTGTTACCGAAATAGTATCCAGTCCTGCTCTAACTCTTTTTAATGTATAAGCCATAGCCTCTTGTGGAGCAAGAATCAAGATCTCAAGTCCGTTTGTATCATAATTTTTCAAATATTCTTTTACTTTTATGATCATATTCGCATCATGAGCTCTTTTCTCATCCAGCCAAAATACTGCAGGGCTCCCTGTGAGTCTAGCTCTTTCAACTGCCAATCTTACCCAGTCTTGGATAGGTATATCTTTTGCTCTGCTCATTCTCCAAATGTCACCTTTTTGGACATTAAACTCCATGAGCGTACTGTTATCACTATCTAAAACTTTTACTACACCGTCTTCAGCAATCTCAAATGTAGTCGGATGTGAGCCATACTCTTCAGCTTTTTGAGCCATAAGCCCAACGTTGGCCACATTACCCATGGTAGTAACATCAAATTGACCGTTCTTTTTGCAATCTTCTACGATCTCTTTATAGAATGTTGCGTAAGTTCTATCAGGAATTACGGCTATACACTCTTCTACTTTACCTTCGCTATTCCACATTTTACCGCCGTCTCTAACTACAACAGGCATAGAAGCATCAATGATTATATCGTTTGATGCATGAAGGTTGGTAATGCCGTTATCACTATCAACCATTGCGATATGCGGTTGTGTTGTATAAACTTCCATGATAGCCGCTTCGATCTCTGCTTTTTTGTCAGCTGGAAGTTTGTCTAATTTTTTATAAAGATCACCAAGCCCAAGATTGGCATTAACACCGATCGCTTTAAAATCTTGTGCATATTTTTCAAATACGTCTTTAAAGAATATTTCAACAGCATGGCCAAACATAATAGGATCACTTACTTTCATCATTGTGGCTTTTAAGTGAAGAGACCAAAGAATATTTTTTTCTTTTGCTTCATCGATACTTTTAGCATAGAATGCTCTAAGTGCATTAGCTGACATGAAAGTACCGTCTAATATCTCTTTATCTACAGCATCTATCTCTTTTAAAAGTTTACCGTTAAGCTCTATTCTTACTTTTCCGTCACCATTTTTGATAATTGATTTTTCGTTACCATAAAAATCATTTGCATCCATATGCTCTACACAAGTTTTAGAATTTTCGCTAAATGCTCTTAATTTATGCGGATTTTTCTTTGCAAAGTTTTTAACTGCCACTGCAGCTCTTCTATCGGAATTTCCTTCTCTTAACACTGGGTTAACGGCACTTCCAAGACAAATTGAGAATTTCTCTTTTAAAGCTTTCTCTTCTTCTGTTTGCGGATCTTCAGGGAAATCAGGGATTTTGTAACCTTGAGATTGAAGCTCTGCTATACACTCTTTTAGCTGAGGAATAGAAGCAGAAATATTTGGCAATTTAATAATATTGCATTCAGGTTTTTGTACCAGTTCTCCCAAATAAGCCAAATCATCATTTTGTTTTTGCTCATCAGTTAGGTATTCACCAAAAGTAGCGATAACACGACCTGCCAAAGATATATCTCTTGTTTCTACATCTACGTTTGCAGAAGCACAAAATTTTTGCACTATCGGCAAAAGTGAATAAGTTGCCAATGCCGGAGCTTCATCGATTTTAGACCATACAATTTTTGGTAATGATGACATTTGTTTTTTCCTTTAAAATAATAATAATATTTTTGTATCTTAAGTGTAACACTTTTTTTTCACAATCTATATTATTTTTACAGCAAACAAATCTTAATATTAGTTATATGTTTCCATACTACACAAAAAACAGCATAGTATGATTGTTATGATTTGGCTACATAATCAATTCATATGTATGGAGAGTATATACTCTGTTTTGTTTTTTCAAAACTTCACAATGAGTCAAGAGTATCAACTATTTTCTATTTCAAAAACTCCCAACAAAATCGCTTTTGATAAAAAATGTTCATCCACGCTTACGGTTGTCTCTACCATAATATCTGCGAGTTTACTCTTGATACAAACGACCAATGGGTGGTTTCCGGCATGTTCTTTTGCAAGACCATAGAGATCTTGCAAAACAGTCGTATCTTGATCTAATAATACGCCTATTACGATCGGCTTATATGATACCGGTGCTTCTTCTATGGTTTCTTTTTCTTTAATGAGATTTATTTTTTCTTTTTTAGTCTCTTTTAGTGTGATTATCTTGATAAGATTTAATTTTGTATAATCGCCGTCTTTTATAATTTTTACCTTAAAACCGATTGGCTTAGTAAGATCAAATTCATCTCTTAATTCTTTTAATTTATCCTCAAAGAGCATCAATTCGATGTTTCCATGCAAATCAAGCAGTGTTACTATGCCGAATTTGGCGCCCTTCTTTGAAATCTTTTCATTGATATGTTCTATTTTGCCGACCAAAAGTGCTTGCGAACCATTAGCAAGTTCTTCTATTTGCGAGCTTAAAGTATAATTTATATCATCGAGTTGAGATCGATATTTATCTAGAGGATGGCCGGATATATAAAATCCCAATGATTCTTTTTCCATCTCCAATACATCAAGCGGTTCATACTCATCCATATCGGATAGCTCAATGCTGATCTGCATCATATCTTGTTCTTCGCCAAAGAGAGATCCAACAGACATTTTTTTAGCTTGAGTTGCTTTAGCTGAGGCATCCAAGATCTCTTCAATTTGACTCAACATTGCCCGCCTGCTATATCCAAGCCCATCAAGAGCACCTGATTTGATAAGGGCCTCTATTACCCTCTTATTTACCTTTGATGTATCTATTCTGGTTATAAAATCACTCAAGGAATCAAACTTTCCTTTCAGCCTCTCTTCTAGTATAGAATTTACTGCAATATCACCAACGCCTTTAATGGCACCAAGACCAAATAAAATTACATCTTTGCCGTCAATATGGTCGGCCACAAACACCAAATCTGAACGATTGATGTCTGGGGCTACTAGAAGAATATCCATTCTTTTTAACTCATCGGCATATTTGACTATCTTGTCTGTGTTATCTTTTTCCAGAGTCAATAGCGCTGCCATAAATTCTGTAGGATAGAGGCATTTTAGATATGATGTATAAAACGTTATCATAGCATATGCTGCAGAGTGGGATTTATTAAATCCATATCCGGCAAATTTGACGATCAAATCAAAAAGTTCTACAGCTTTAGCTCTGTCAAAACCTTTTTGTTCTGCTCCATCAGCAAAATCTGCTTGCAGTTTATCCATCTCTTCTTTGATCTTTTTACCCATAGCGCGACGCACAAGGTCAGCACCGCCCAAGGAGAAACCGCCTATCGTCTGTACGATTTGCATAACTTGCTCTTGATAAACTATTACGCCGTATGTAGGTTTAAGTATAGGCTCAAGCTCCGGAAACATATATGTGATCTCTGCTCTTCCGTGTTTCCTCTCCACAAAATCATCCAGCATACCTGATTCCATCGGTCCCGGACGATAAAGTGCGAGCATCGCGATTACGTCCTCAAATCCTGATGGCTTTAATTTTTTTGCCAGATCTTGCATTCCGGCTGATTCTATTTGAAACAATCCTAATGTTTGTCCGGTACTTATGTAGTCATATACTTTCTTATTATTTATATCCTCAATTGCGAAATTTATACGCTTGCCATATCTCTTTTCAACCAATTTATTTGCTTCTTCAATGACAGTTAATGTTTTAAGCCCCAAAAAGTCAAATTTGATCAGATCCACATCTTCAATATATTTTCCGCTATATTGTGTGGCTACGGTATCCATACCCGTTGGTTTGAAAAGAGGTGTTTTAAGCCATAACGGTTCATTGGATATAACTACTCCCGCAGCATGCGTACCGGCATTTCGGTTTAATCCTTCTAATGCTTTGGCAAATTCCCAAACTTGTGCGTATTTATCATCATTAGTTATAAGTTCTGATATCTTAGGTTCTTTTTTGTATGAATTTTCCAGATCTATCCCTAATTCATCCGGAATAAGCTTGGCAAACGCATCTGCTTTGGCATAAGGCACATCAAGTACTCTTGCGACATCTCGTATGACCCCTTTGGCCAAAAGTTTACCAAATGTAATGATCTGGGCGACATTTGTCCTGCCGTATTGTGATACCACATAATCTATGATCTCCTGTCTTCTTGCCTGACAAAAATCCATATCGATATCCGGCATGGATATACGCTCAGGATTCAAAAACCTTTCAAATAGAAGTCCGTATGGGATTGGATCAATATCTGTAATTTTAAGACTGAATGCAACCAAAGAACCTGCTGCAGACCCCCTTCCCGGCCCGACTGGAATCCCCATTTCCTTGGCTGCTCTGACAAAATCCCAAACTATAAGCATATAGCCTGGAAATTTCATATTTTTGATGATCTCAATTTCTACACCAAGTCTTTCTCTGTATAGATCATGTTGTGCAATATCTATATGGTTTAATCTTTCTTCCAAGCCTTTTTTAGCTTCATATTCAAATAAAATAGCATCGTTTTCCAAAGAATATTCCAGATCCCCAAACGGCAGAGTTAAATTATTTTTAGCTGCCATTTCTCTGCAAAATTTAAAATTTGGCGGAGTCGGATTGCCTAATCGTATCTCAAGATTACACTTATTGACAATCTCCTCTGTATTGGTAAGCGCTTCAGGAATATCTGCAAAAAGTGCTGCCATCTGCTCTGGGGATTTGATATAAAATTCATGCACAGAATGTCTTAGACGATTAGGATCATCATAAAGTTTATTCATAGCGATACACATAAATGCCTCATGTGCATTTGCATCTTCTTTTTTATTGTAGTGGGTATCATTTGTTGCTATGATTTTAATATTCAACTCTTTGGATATTTGCAAAATTTGTGCATCAATACGATACTGATCCCCTATACCGTGACGCATAAGCTCTAGATAAAAATCTTCACCAAAGATCTCTTTATATTCCATGGCAACTCTTTTGGCCTCTTCATATCCCTTTGCCCCAAATCCGATATTTCTCTCACTTTGGTTAAGATGCCAATTTATTTCACCTTGCAAACAAGCGCTAGAACATATAAGTCCTTCACTGTGTTCTTTAAGTAATTGTTTGTTTATGCGCGGATAATAGTAAAAGCCTTCCATATAGGCTTTTGAAGTTAGAAACATTAGATTTCTATAGCCTGTTTGGTTTTTCGCATAAAGACACAGATGAAATCTCTGACGAACACTTTTATCACTTACATCATCTTGGTTATGAAGATAACACTCCATTCCGATTATTGGCTTGATGCCCTCTTTTTTCATAGTAGTATAAAAATCAATAGCACCAAACATATTCCCATGATCGGTCATAGCTACTGCATTCATACCTAAGTTTTTTATAGTTTTTGCAAGCGCTTTTATCTTATTCGCACCGTCAAGCAAAGAATACTCGGTATGCAGATGTAGGTGTGTAAATTTTGCTTCAGACATATATAATTGGCTACCTTATTAATAATAACGGACTATATCAAAAATGAGTTGAAGATGCGATGATAAAAAGATGAAAATAACTATTCTCTAACGCTGAATTAAGTGATTAAATTAAAGAAATACAAGATACAATAATTAATTCAAAATCAAAGGAGTAATTGATGTCATACATCACAGAAGTGTTCGAGTACTTAAACAGAACAAGTCCACATCAAACAGAATTTTATCAAGCAGCAGAAGAGGTTTTAGAATCTCTTAAACCGCTTATTGATAAATATCCAAAATATGCTAAGCACAAAATAATCGAAAGAATAGTTGAGCCTGAAAGACAAATCATGTTTAGAGTAAACTGGGTCGATGACCAAGGTGAAATTCATGTAAATAAAGGCTATAGAATTGAATTCAATTCAGCTCTTGGGCCATACAAAGGCGGTCTCAGATTCCACCCAAGCGTCAATGCCGGTGTAATTAAATTCTTAGGGTTTGAACAAATTTTTAAAAATTCACTTACGGGTCTTGCTATTGGCGGCGGAAAAGGCGGAAGTGACTTTAACCCAAAAGGCAAATCAGATACTGAGATCATGAGATTTTGTCAAGCATTTATGAGTGAACTATTCAGACATATCGGTGCTACAACTGACGTTCCAGCCGGAGATATCGGTGTTGGAGGCAGAGAGATAGGCTATCTTTTCGGTATGTATAAAAAACTAGCAAACAGTTACGAAGGTGTATTGACAGGAAAATCGCTTCTTTGGGGTGGATCACTGGCTAGAACAGAAGCTACCGGATATGGTGCAGTATATTTTGCAAAATATATGCTTGAAGACAGAAATGAAACACTTGAAGGCAAAAGATGTGTAGTATCAGGTTCCGGTAATGTTGCTATATACACGATAGAGAAATTATATCACTTAGGAGCGCTTCCTATTACTTGCAGTGATTCAAACGGAATGATATTAGATGAAGACGGAATTGATTTGGCACTTTTAAAAGAACTCAAAGAGGTTAAAAGAGCAAGATTAAGTGAATATCTACAATCAAGACCAAATGCTAAATATATCCCTGTTTCAGAATATCCGCAAGGCAGAAATGCAGTATGGAGCGTACCGTGTTTTGCTGCATTCCCGAGTGCAACACAAAATGAATTAAATCTTGAAGATGCTAAAACACTTCTTGCAAATGGTTGTATATGTGTAAGTGAGGGGGCAAACATGCCGTCAACTGCCGATGCCGTACATGAATTTGTAAAATCGAAAATATGCTATGGCCCAGGAAAAGCGGCAAATGCAGGCGGTGTTGCTACGAGTCAGCTGGAAATGGCGCAAAACGCTTCTATGCAAAGCTGGAATTTTGAAAAAGTAGATGCAAAATTAGCAGACATTATGAAACATATTTATGTGGCTGCGAGCACAACTGCTGCCGAATTTGGAGAACCTACAAATCTTGTATTGGGAGCCAATATAGCAGGATTTAGAAAAGTAGCTGATGCTATGATCGAGCAAGGATTGGTATAAATCCAATCCAATGAAGGGGCATGCTAAGCTTTTTGCTTAGCAAAACCTTTGTTTATTTTAATTTTGCAATATGATTTGCAACCTCTCTGATTGAAGCATCATCAAGACCTTTGACCATGTTTTTCATAGCCCCGCCCATCCCATACATATTAAGTGTACCGGCTTTATAGCCTTGAATTTGTTTTATAGACGTAGCTGCGTCTTGTCCTGCAATTACCTTAGACTTACCAAGCGCAGATTTTTCACCATGCGCACCGTGGCAACTAGCACATTTGCTTGCATATATTGACGCACCATCCGCCATAAGCATTGATGAAAAAGCAAACAATGCGACTAAATAACTTTTTTTCATAAATTAAACCTTTTTAGAGATACCAAGGGGTATCTCGTAAGAAATTAGCAACTTGGTACGTTACCTGAATCTGAAGCGAACTCATAAGCAAAATCGTAAAGATCATTCGTCCATTTTTCATCATAACCAGCAGCAGCTTTAGGACAGATTTTTTTCACTTCTGCGCCAAATTTACCTGCACCTTTGATAGATTCCCATTGGTCTTGAGTATGTTTAGCTGCAAATTTTGCACCTGTCATTCCGCAAGGAGCTTTAAGCTTTTTAGAATATATTTTTTGACCTTTTGATGCATCAGCTGAAGCTGTAGTAGCAACCAAAGTCAAACCTAGTAATGCAGCAACTGCAAGAGTAGTTAATTTTTTCATTATTGTATCCTTTTTGTATTTTAGATAATCGCATTGTATCATAACAATCGTGAGAATATAGTGAAAAAATCAATACCGATAAATATGCCAACAGATCATTTTAATCGTCCAATTACTTTATGCTTTTGCCAATATATATCTATGGCCTGCTTCAACTCTTTCTCGTTTATTTTTGAATGATGATCTATGCCGTAATGATTTAAAAATGCAACAGACATTACAGAGATATCTTTAGCAGGATATTTAAAATAGTGATCAAGCCCTACTTTGACATTGTTTTCTCCTCCATATGCGGCAAGATAACGCATAAATATCTCTTGCAAAGAAAAAGGCAACACTTCATGGCATTTTATACAATTTCGCTCATACGCATTATTTGCGTGAGATGAAAATAGCATAATAGCAACAAATACTAATATTCTTACCATTTTATAACCACCTGTGTACCTTCCTTTTGTTGAGATTTGATCTCTATTTTCATATCATACTCTTCAATAATTTTTTTAACAATATTAAGTCCGATACCAAAACCGCCTTCGCTATGATTAAACCTTGTATATCTATCAAAAACAAATGGTATTTTAGTTAATTCAATACCGATACCGGTGTCACTTATAGTAAGTGTATTTTTTTTAAGAGTTATATATATTACACCTTTTCTATTATTATATTTAATGGCATTTGAAATTATATTGTCTATTACCCTTGTCCACTTATGACGATTAATATGAATATAGCTTTTTTTAAGATCAAGAACAAAAGTAATATCTTTTGATTTTGCCAAACTGTCAAAATATTCTATACGATTTTCTATCAAAGATTTTGTTTCTACATTTTCATCATTTTTATGTATATCCTGCTCTAGTGTAATATATGTTAGGTCTTGATACAATTGAGAAACTGTTTTTGCGGCTATATTGATACGGTTGATCTTCTTTTGATTGTCTTCTCCTATAGAGGATGTATCTATCATTTCAATATTTGCCAAGATCGTGCTAAGCGGAGTATTTAATTCATGAGTGGTATCTTTTATAAATCTATCAAGAAGCAACAAAGATGACCTCATGGGGCTTAAAAAAAGATTGGCAATATAAAATCCCATTATAGTAAAAAAAATAATAGCCAATCCGCCAAAAATAAATATATTTTTCCATGTCTCTTCTCTCCAATCCCCATCATCAGGGATTTCTAAAAAAAGGTATTTCGCGCCTAGATAATATTCAAACAATGTTTTAACAAAATGGATCTTATTATCACCGGTTCTATACATATCTTTAGTAAAATCAATATCCTCACTTTCAAGAAGAGAAAATATCTTTACATATTCTAGGTCGTATATACCGCTTTTAAATCTAGGGTCTCTAGGATAGGTGTTGTCTGCCGGAAATGTATTATGGAGTATTTTCAATTTTTTTATTTGTTCGTATGCATAATCGGATAACATATCCCTTTTGCTCAAGAACATCATTTTTTCTTGATTTTGATAATAAAAAAGTGCGATCAATACAATAATGCTCATCATCATAAGAACATAAAGTGTTAAAAATCTAAATAAAGATTTTTTCTCACTCGCAAGTAACGAATTTGTACCCTTGCTTTTTGATACTAGCAATGCAATCCTTCCCGATAATTTTTCTAATATTTTTTATATAAGTCCTAAGGGCTGTGTCGCTTGGCTCTTCATCGTAATCCCACAAATATTCATAAATTCTTTCGTGAGATAAAATTTCACCGACATTTTGCATGAACAACTTCAATAGTTTTGCTTCTTTGTTGCCCAAAGACATATGCTCGCCTCTAATGATCAGATCATTATTATCAATATTGTATTCAATATCCTTTGCAATATACACTGTAGATTTTACTTCATGATAAAATTCTCTTCTTAAAAGTGTTTCTACGCGTATTAAGAGTTCTTTTAGTTCAAATGGCTTTCTTATATAATCATCGCATCCGCTATTAAAGCCTTTTTCTAGATCATCTACGCTATCTAGTGATGTAATAAAAATTGCCGGAGCTACCACGTTGTTTTCTCTAGCCTCTTTTAACAGCTTAAACCCATTTACATTTGGTACATTAACATCTAAAAGCAATAGATCATATCTGGTTTCGTAGAGCTTATCTTGCGCCTCAAGTCCATCAAAAGCACTATCTACAAAATAACCTTTTGATTCTAAAAATTCTGTAATAGTATCATTTAAACTACTATCATCTTCTAGAAGCAATATTCTAATCTTACGCGTTTTATCCATACCAACCTACTTACACAATTTACGATTTATTATAACGTATTTAAAATAATATCTTATTTCATATATCATTTCTGCTTTTTAAATATAATATTTTAACATTCATTTAACAATTTTAACATCATTTTAACAATAAACCATTATAGTTTCTTATTAAAACTATACAAAGGTTAAGATATATGAATTATATTGAGTTATTTGCTATTTTAGGTACTGCATTCATGATAGGATTTGGACATTGCATAGGGATGTGCGGAGGAATAGTTATAGCATACAGTACATCAAAAATAGATGAAAAAACATCTTGGGCCAAAGAAGGCTTTTCTCACTTGGCATATAATTTTGGCAGGGTTACGACCTATACCATCATGGGTGCAGCATTTGGATTGCTTGGGAAAACTTTTGCATTTACAATGACAACAAAAGGGATACTGTTCGTTGCAACCGGAATACTTATGATATTGGCAGGATTTTCTATAATGGGAGGCGGCAAATTCTTAAATTCTTCCAACTTGTCCATATCAAAACAAGGATGGTTTCAAAAATCTTTTAGAGCTTTGCTTGCCAGCAAAACACCATCTAGTTTTTACATGTTGGGAGTTCTGAACGGCCTTATACCGTGCGGGCCGGTGTATGCTTTTGCTATTGTAGCAGCAAGCACCGCAAGTCCTCTTTATGGGGCAATGGTAATGTTTATTTTTGGGCTAGGTACGATGCCGGCTCTTTTATTTTTAGGTTCATTGGCAAAACTGCTTCAAAAGGGAGGCTGGAGAACGACCATGACAAAAATAGGGGCTGTAATGATAATGCTTTATGGTGCATGGACTCTATTTAAAGGATATAACTTCATCTCTAATCCTGAAATGATGAGCAGCAAAATGGAAAAAATGCAGCAACAATATCACATACCAGAATTCATAAAACATATCTAAAAAAAGAGGGATTTAAAAAGAATACATACAACAGTCATTTAGTGACTGCTATATAAAGAAAATATTTTTAAAGTTTTGGGCCTGCAGAGGCATAATCAAATTCATTGCCGTTATCATCATATCGATGGAAGTTTTCCGTAAACATGATTGCTAGCTTGCGCAGCATTGCATCATACTCTTCTTTGTTATCCCATGTGTTGCGAGGATTTAACACAGCAGTGTCCACTCCAGGCAATTCTTTTGGTATAGCAAGATTGAAAATATCCAATGAGTCAAATTCGGCTTTTAATATATTACCGCTCAAAATGGCATCAATGCAAGCTCTGGTATTTTTAATGCTCATTCTTTTGCCTACACCGTATGATCCACCGGTCCAACCGGTATTCAAAAGATAGACATTTACGCCATGTGCATCGATTTTTTCACCAAGGAGCTTGGCATATCTTGTAGGATGGAGCGGCAAAAATGCCTCTCCAAAACATGCCGAAAATGTAGCGACAGGCTCTTTTATGCCAAGTTCTGTTCCTGCCACTTTTGCAGTGTAGCCACTTAGAAAATAATACATTGCTTGTTCTTTGGTAAGCTTGCTAACAGGAGGCAATACTCCAAATGCATCGGCAGTTAAAAAGATTATATTAGTAGGATGTCCTGCTTGGAGATTTTCTTGATAATTATCTATATGCTCAATAGGATAAGAAACTCTGGTGTTTTCTGTTTTGCTGTCATCAGCATAATCAATGATACCGCTATTGTCGCAGACTACATTTTCCAAAAGAGCATTTTTGCGTATCGCTGCATATATCTCCGGTTCGCTTGATGGATCTAGATTGATGACTTTTGCATAACATCCACCCTCAAAATTAAATACACCATTCTCATCCCATCCATGTTCATCATCGCCGATCAACGCGCGATTAGGATCAGTAGATAAGGTAGTTTTACCCGTACCTGAAAGTCCAAAAAATAGACAAACATCTGCGTCTTTACCAACATTTGCAGAGCAATGCATAGGCAATTTGCCTTCCAAAGGAAGCCAATAGTTCATCATAGAAAATATGCCCTTTTTCATCTCTCCACCATACCAGGTACCGCCGATTATAGACATATTATCTTCAATATTAAATATCACAAAAACATCAGAATTCAATCCATGTTCTTTATATTTTTCATTGACTGTTTTACAAGCATTTAATACAACAAAATCCGGTTCAAAATCTTCCAATTCAGCTTCTGTCGGACGAATAAACATATTCTTAACAAAATGTGCTTGCCATGCAACTTCTGAAATAAATCTAATTTTTTTGCGACTTTGAAGACTTGCCCCAGCATAAACATCCATTACATAAATGGATTTATTGGATAGTTGTTCCTTACTAAGCTCGAGCAATTCCTCATAAATCTCTTTTTTAATCGGCTTATTGACATCACCCCATGCAATTTCATACTCTGATGGCGGTTGTTTGACAAAATATTTGTCTTTCGGGCTTCTGCCTGTAAAAATACCTGTATCACACATAGCAGTACCATTGTCGGAAAGCTTGCATTCCATTTGATTAACTTCATGTGTTTGCAATGTATCATAATCTAAATTATAATAGACATTTCGAATATCTTTTAGCCCTAATTTTTCAAGTCCCTTGGGTAACTTGGTGTCCATGTTTTCCTCTTTATAAAAAATCAAAAAGAAGTAAAAGTTAAAAAATATCTTTTACTTCAAACTATATCTCAATATGCCGGTTGTGAAATATTTTACTATTCCAAAGAAGCCAAAAGTTGGCCATCTTGAACTGCATCATTCAATGCAACATCTATTGAAGCGATTACACCGTCTTTTGGAGCAAGTATATCGATTTCCATTTTCATAGCTTCAAGTATCATTATTTTTTGACCTTCGGTTACACTATCTCCGACTTTAACCAAAATTTGCCATACATTGCCCGGTGTTTGAGAATTTATCTTAACACTCCCGGCAGCATTACTACCTGTGCTCTTCGCAGGAGCAGCGCTGCTCTCTTTTGTAACTTCTTTGATCTGGATATCAGCATCACCCTCTGCTACTTGTACACTATATTTTTTACCATCAACCATTACGGTATAATTGCCACTCATGTCTCCTCCTTGTGTAGTTGTATATTTGCCTTTTCTGACCATCAACGGTCCTTCGCCTTTAAGAAATGCGATGCCTTTTTTATCGCACGATGCTGCTATAAATATATTTTCATCTGTTGTTTTTAAACCCTCTTCTTTAAGCACATTTGTCCAATATGCAATCGATTTGGTTTCATCTTGATCTGCTATATCCAAAGGATTTTGGGTTGTTGGCTCAAGTTTAAGTTGTTCACTGGCAAGTTTAACGATTTCACTGTCTGCAGGAACCGGAGTTTTCCCGAAATATCCTAGTACCATACGACCATATCCAGGCGCAATTTGTTTCCATGGCCCAAACATAACATTTGCATAAGCTTGTTGCCAATAGAATTGGCTAACAGGAGTCACGGAAGTGCCGTATCCGCCTCGTTCAACTACCTCTTTCATTGCAAGTATTACTTCATCAAACTTGTCAAGATTTCCTGCATCTCTCATCATTTGCGTATTGGCGGTCAAAGCACCTCCAGGCATAGGAGAGAAAGGAATAATAGGAGACACCTGAGTAGCTTCAGGCGGTATCATATACTCTTTTAAACAATCTCTTAGAGTATCTTCATATTTTAATACTTTCACAACATCCAAATCACCAAGGTTGTAATCTGAACCTTTTGTAGCATGTATCATTGTAAGGATATCCGGCTGGCTAGTTCCGCCGCTAACAGGAGCAGCAGCAAGGTCTATACCATTTGCACCTGCTTCTAGAGCAGCAAGATATGAAGCTACACTCACACCTGCTGTTTCATGTGTATGAAGTCTAAGGTGTACACCTTCGCCCAAAAGTTTTCTTGCCATGGCTATAGTTTCAAAAACTTTATGCGGATTTGATGTGCCGCTGGCATCTTTAAAACAAACACTGTCAAAGCTTATACCGCTATCCAGGATATTTCTCAATGTTTTTTCATAAAAAACCACATCATGAGCGCCTACGCATCCCGGGGGAAGATCCATCATAGTAACCACTACTTCATGATTCATGTTGTATTTTTTGATACATTCAGCGCTATATACAAGATTATTGACATCATTTAGTGCATCAAAATTTCTTACTGTTGAAGTGCCATGTTTGGCAAACATTTTAGCAAACAAATCTATCATTTCTCTGCTGCCGGTATCAAGCATAACAGTATTTATACCACGAGAAAGTACTTGTAAATTTGCTTTTGGACCAACTATTTCTCTAAATTTATCCATCATATCAAATGCATTTTCTCTCAAATAGAAGAAAAGAGACTGGAATCTAGCTCCACCACCAAATTCGAAATGATTAATGCCAGCCTTTTTTGCAGCTTCTACAGCCGGAAGAAAATCCTCCATGAGTACACGACCTCCAAAAACGGATTGAAATCCGTCTCTGAAAGTAGTATCCATAATATCAATATATTTTTTAGCCATCTAACGGTACCTTTGACTTTTCTTTTTTTATACTAAAAATACAAGTATTTTTAGTATTATGTTTCAAAATATCTCAGTTGTTATTTTGGTGTGAGATTGTAAACTACTTTTACTTACTCCTAAGTTAAAAAAAAAATTTATCTTCTTTTTTTACGACGATTTTGCTTATTTGTAGCATTTTGCTCAATATTATAGCTTGCCATCAAGTCTTTTACTTCCGATTCATCAAAACCGATATTTCCACCAAAACCACCGGATTCTCTTGAGAGATAATAACTCAAAAGTTTCTCCAAAACCAAATCTTGATCATCAAACATACAGGATTCCAACATTTTTTTAGCTTCCACGGTAATATTTATCGAAGAGATATTCGCCATAATAGCCTTATAGTCTTCATCTTGCAAGGCATAACTATTTTCAATAGTCGCTAACCTCATGTCTGCTCCTACTTCTTTTTGTATACGTTGCAGCTCTTTAAATTCTTCCGTCGACACCAGCGTAATAGCTTGACCGCTTTTGCCTGCTCTTCCGGTACGGCCTATTCTATGTACATAGCTTTGTGGATCAAAAGGAATATGATAATTAAACACATGGCTTACGCCTTTAACATCCAATCCTCTTGCTGCAACATCAGTTGCAATAAGGATCTTAACCTCGCCTCTTCTATATGCTTTGATGACAGCATCTCTCTCATCTTGCTCCAAATCGCCGTGCAACCCTTTGACGCTAAAACCAAGAGCTTCAAGATGTTCGCTTAGTCTGTCCACTTCTCTTTTCATTCGGCAAAATATGATACATTTTTCAGTATCTTCGGTTTCAAGCAATTTAACTATAGCCTCATCTCTTTGGTTTTCTTCTATCACATAATATCGCTGCTCTATTATGCTGTTCACCGTCTCAGCTTCGTTAACAACCGAAATAAACTCGGGACGATATAATATATTTTCTGCCAAATCTTTTATGGGTTCGGGCATGGTAGCAGAAAAAAGAAGTGTTTGTCTATTTTGCGGTATATATTCAAAAATCTCTTTGATATCATCCAAGAAGCCCATATCCAACATCTCATCAGCTTCATCCAATACTACGATTTCAGGATTAAATGTATCTATTTTGCCTTTTTTATATAGATCTTTCAAGCGCCCTGGAGTTGCTACTACTATTTGGACCCCTTTATGGATAAGAGCTATTTGCCTACCATATCCTACCCCGCCATAAACAGTTAGCGTACGAATACCTGCGAAACGGCCAAGATGATAAAGCTCATCACTAACTTGAGTAGCAAGCTCTCTGGTAGGAGTGATTATCAAAGCTCGCTCACAGCTGCCTTTGGCAATTTTATCTAAAATCGGCAAACCGAATGCTGCCGTTTTGCCTGTACCGGTGTGGGCTTGCCCCACCATATCTTTCCCGTCCTCTATGATAGGAATAGCCATCTCCTGAATAGGACTTGGCTCGCTAAAACCTGCTATTCTAACACCCTTTGCAATATCAGGGTGAAAATTAAATTCATTAAAATTCATTCATAACCTTTCAAGTCCATCTTTTTGAACTTAATAGAACCTCACAAATGAGGCTCTGTAAATTCAATGCTGTTTATCCCTGTACCACAAAAAACCAAAATGCCAAACCAACAATAATCCGGTATATCCCGAAAACTACAAAAGTATGACGAGTAAGGAATTGCATCATCCACTTAACCGTAATAAGGGCTACCACAAATGCAGTTACAAAACCTATAGCTACCAAAGAATAATCATCTACAACCATCATTGATCTATTTTTATATAAATCATACGCTGTAGCTATAAACATGGTTGGGATTGCCAAAAGAAACGAAAATTCAGCTGCGCTTTTACGAGAAAGTCCTGCAAAAATACCACCCAGCATAGTCATCCCGGATCTGCTAGTCCCTGGGATCATCGAGATACTTTGAAATAATCCTATCATAAAAGACTCTTTGATGGTCAAGCTATCAACTGTTTTATCTTTTGAATCATCCCTATTGCGATGCAGATATTCTACTACCAAAAATACAATACCGCCAACAATAAGCATCACGGCTACCGTCTCTACGCCAAATAGTGATTTTATGGTCTTATAAAACAAAAAGCCAAACAGTGCGGTAGGCAAAAATGCTACAGCGATCTTGAGCCACAACGATCTGTCAACCAATAGTTTTTGCGCAAACAAGAACAAGACAGCCAATATGCTGCCAAGCTGTATAGAAACCTCAAATGCTTTGTGGGCATCGGTTTGTTTTAATCCTAAAAGATCCGAAACCAAGATAAGATGTCCCGTACTAGATATGGGTAAAAATTCGGTCAAGCCTTCAAGCGTACCCAAGATTAACGCGTCTAAAATTGTCATTCAAATCCCTTATAACTAAAATATAACCAGTGAAGTTCTCTAATAAAAATATCTTAAATAACCAATTGTAAAAACATCACGATAAAAAATAAATTTTGGCAAAAAATAAAAAAATATCAAAAAACCTTAATGCATATTTGCAAAATAACTATTCTCTTTTGCCAAAAGTATTTCCGGCGTGCCGCTATCTATTAGCTCGCCGTGCTCAAGTACAAAAATAATATCTGCATTTTGAATAGTGCTTGGTCTGTGAGCAATTGTTATAACAGTTTTTTGCTCCAAAAAGTGAGACAGGGCTTTAAATAATCTCACTTCTGTATGAGTATCAAGAGCAGAAGTGGATTCATCGAATATAACCACTTTCGGATTACTCAGGATCATTCTAGCAATTGCAACTCTTTGTCTTTGTCCACCGCTAAGCTTAATACCGTCCCGCCCAACTTTAGTGTCTAGTCCGTTTTCAAGTTTAGCTACTACATCATCTAATTGAGCAATGGTCAGCGCTTGATGAATCTCTTCATCGCTATATAGGTGCCCCAATGTCAAATTAAATCGTATTGTATCATGAAAAAGTTTAGGATGTTGCAATATAAGATGTATATTTTCTCGCACGGTTGATAAAGCAATATTTTTTGAAGGGATGCCATCATAATATATATCTCCCTTGTCGGCATGATAAAAACCGACTATCAAATTTGCCAAAGTGGTCTTGCCACTACCGCTTGCACCGACTATTGCTATCTTTTGGCCTCTTTTAAATTGCATATTTATATCTCTTAATATTTCTTTGCCTTCCTTGTATGAAAATGAGACATTTTTAAGCTCAATACTTATGCTGTCTTTGCCTTTGAATGGATTTTGCGCATTTAGTATCGATCTTTCTTGCTCCATCTCAAAAATACCATTTATTCGTCCACAAGCTGCTTTTGCATTTGATAGGGCATATTGAAAATTAATGATATCTTGTGTAGGCCCCACCATAACCCACAGGTAAGAAAATATCGCAAGCATTAGCCCGACACTAAGATCGCTATATGCCACAGCCAAGATACTAACAGCTCTGAATACTTCATAACCATTTAAAAATATAAGATAAGACCATTTCATAGCTACTTCACTCTTATACCCATATGCTATAGCATGATTTTTGAGTTCATCTGCTTTTATAGTAGTTTTATCAAAAAAATACTCTTCTTTATTGGTGGCTTTTATCTGATGGAAAAGCTCCAAGGTTTCCGATAAACTCCCCTGGAACTCTTCTATAGCTCTATTTTCCTCTTTTTTTAATATACCTATATTACGTGAAAGCTTGGCTGTAAAAAATACAACTATTGGATTTGTGATAAGTATGAAAAGTGCAAGCTGCCAATGGATCCACAAAAGAACAATGCTTGAAAACACCAGCGTCAGTATGGCAATTACAAGTTTGCTGATAGTAGTGCTTATAAATCCGTCTATAGTCTCTATGTCTGTGACCAATTTGGACGTGATGGATCCTACGCTAAAATTTTCATATTCTTTTAATGAAACTCTTTTGAGGTGATTCAAGAGAGATATACGGAGTTTGTAGCTGATTTTTTTTGAGATTGTTGCAAAGATCTTGGATTGAATGATACCAAGCATGGCTGATGATATACGAAACAATATAATAACAGTTAATACTAAAAGCACATAACCGCCGACGCTCATCTCGCCTAAATATTTAGAGATAAAGAGCGTTAATCTAGGTTCTTTGTGCAGCAATAATTCATCGACCAAAAGAGGAATAAAAAGAGGAACAATTGCTACAAGCAAAGTGGATGCTATAGCTACCACCTGTCCCCAAAAAAGCAGTTTTTTAAACTTAAATATATCTCTAAATAGTAATGAAATATTGCACAGCATTACAAAGAATCAACTATATCCAAAACAAGGGTTAGATCTCTCTCGTCGATAGAATGAGAAGCAGCCTCTTTTAGTATAGGTTTGGCGCAAAATGCTATGCGAGTGCCGGCATGGGCAAACATGCTAAGATCATTTGCACCGTCTCCGACGGCAACTGTATTTTCTGTGCTTACTCCAAGCAATCCTTGGAGCCTGACAAGCATCTCTCCTTTTGACGAGCCAAACATCATTTCACCGCCTACTCTGCCTGTCAAAATTCCCTCTTCATGATGCAGGGTATTTGAAAAATCAGCATCTAACCCAAGTATATTTGCAGCGTGTGAAGTAGCATTGCGAAATCCCCCGGAAAAGCATACTACTTTATATCCTCTGCTTTTGAGCCCATTAACACACTCTATGGCCCCATTTACAAACGGCAACGACATACAGATCTCATCTACTTTGCTTTTAGGCAACCCTTTTAGCAAAGCAACCCTTCTAACCAACGAAGCATAAAAATCCAATCTTCCTTCCATGGCTTCATGGGTAATGGCTGCCACCTCAGCTTCCAATCCAAGTTCGGCAGCTAGAAAATCTATAGTCTCCCCTTCCATAAGTGTAGAATCAAAATCAAAAACAGCTAGCTTCACATGGTACCTTTTATATAGTTTTGCAAGTATAATTAGGCTAAAATTGTATCAAATTATTGCTAAGAAGATGGATTCGGTGCTTTTGTATTGCCGCGCTTTAGCTTGAGAGCTTCCAAAACGATCTTTAAAAATAGCAAAAAAACCTAATACAAAGAACAATAAATGATATTTGACGCCTTTTGTGCCGCACTGTGCAGTCCTAAACCATTCATAACCGTAGAAGTTACACCTCCGCATGGAGCTTCTATGGATAAACTTATTGAGCAGATAAAAGATTTTGATTTGCATCTAATTATTATGAAGAGTAAACTGTGAAATT
>CAZGNT010000003.1:0-64763 GCA_964527805.1 uncultured Sulfurovum sp. | reverse complement strand
AGAGTTACAGGCTTCACGACTACCGATAATCCTCTGGCCAAACTCAAAATGGATGCGGTGCTTGCTGCCATCAAATTACAGCAAGAGTTTGCTAAACCGGTGATCGCCACTATGAGCATGAGAGACAAAAACAAACTATCTCTCCAATCGACTTTGCTTGGAGCAAATGATTTTGATATTAGATGCATATTGGCTCTTACCGGTGATCCTGCAAAATATTCTGACCAACCGGAAGTTAAAGGCGTACTAGAGAGAGATTCTACACTGCTGCTAAGCATTATACATCGCCTAAACAGCGGTACTGACTATAGCAAAAAGCCTTTGCATCCTTCAACGAAGCCTATCTATCCGTTTGCGGTCAGCAATGCCCATGCCAAGGATCTAAAAAGTCTCCAAAAGAGAATGGTCAAAAAACTAAACTATGGTGCCAGAGCTATCATCACCCAGCCTGTTTATGATATAGAAAATGCAAAAATACTTTTAGAGTTGTTTGAAAATGCAAAAAACGAAAGTATCCGCCACACTGCAAAAGAAGCTCAGCTCATACTTGGACAATTTCCGGTCGTGAGTGCAAAAACAGCTAATTTCATAGACGAACATGTCCCTGGCATATCTGTACCAAAAGCTATCATTGATGAGATGAATCTAGCCAGTATGGATGGAGTTGAAAGAGAATACGAAGTAGGATTTAGACTTTCAAAAGTAGTCTACGATGCTGTCATGGAATTACACCCCAAAGTTCATCTCATGACACACAACAGATTTGATCTTTGCAGTGAATTGATAGGGTAATAATTAGATAAATATTATTTGCAGATAAGAATTTTCTGATATACTTCACGAAAATTTAATGGAGCAAACCTTGTCATCACTTAACAATTTTAAAAAAATAAATTCCATAGAAGGATACTCTTTTATAATATTGGTATTTATCGCTATGCCACTCAAATATTATTTTGGATATCCAATGGCTACCAAGATAGCCGGCATAATTCATGGGGCCCTGTTTACGTGGTTTATCTATCAACTCTTGAAAACCAAAAATGAAGCACCTCTTTCGATCAAAGAGAGTAGTTTTTATTTTTTGCTTTCTCTCAT
The DNA here is from genome assembly GCA_964527805.1 of uncultured Sulfurovum sp. Classification (GTDB taxonomy): domain Bacteria; phylum Campylobacterota; class Campylobacteria; order Campylobacterales; family Sulfurovaceae; genus BN30871. The sequence goes on along the minus strand of CAZGNT010000003.1, from coordinate 63,665 downwards.
TCCTTTTGGAAGCTTTTATACCCAGAAGCTCTGCAAAGCAAAAATAGGATCACAAAAGCTAAGCTAACGCCTTGCGGCAAGCATCTCTATGTTCTTTAGGGATATATTTAAAGATTTTTCCATACTGTTTGGCTGCAGCTACACAGATCTCTTCGCTCCTGCGCGATCTAGGTACAAATTCAAGAGCGATGCCGTTTTCCTTGACGGCTGCTAGACAAACTTCTAGAGTTTTTGAAGATTTTGGTGCGTACTTTAGCAAACCTCCATCTTGCACAACTGCTGCCAAACAAACCGCAGGAATTTTAAATTCATTATCCAGATCAAAAAATACCCAGCGATTTTTCTTGACTGCCTCGGCACATAATATGTTGGTCTTGAATGCTCTAGGCACATAATGTAGAGCCATGGCATTTTGCTTGACTGCCTCCAAACACATAGTAGCGCCTCTTAGATTTTTTGGAACATATTTGAGTGCTAAGCCATTTTGCTTAATAGCTTCTAGACATATTTCTTTTGTTCTAAATGTTTTTGGAACATATTTTAGTGCAAAACCAATTTGTTTAACGGCTGATAAAAACAAAGATTCATCTTTTATGCCGGTATATACCAAAGCTAGACCATCTTGTTTTACGGCCGCCTTGCACAATTCTAATGTTTTGAGAGATTTGGGTACAAACTCCAATGCCAAACCGTTTTGTTTGACCGCTTCTAGACATAATATCTCATTTTTAAGAATTCTTGGTACAAATTCAATTGCCAAACCATCTTCTACAACAGCAACAAGACAAATAGCCTCGCTTTTAATGGCTTTGGGGACATATTCAAGAGCCAAACCGTTTTGTTTGACCGCTTCTAGACAACAAACATCTGTTTTTCTTTTGTTTGGAACATATTCAAGAGCCAAACCGTTTTGCTTGATAGCAAAAGATATAATATCTTGTGTCAAAAGTGATTGGGGGATTTTTTTCAATGACAAGCCGTTCGTGGTAACAGCATAAATAGCTTCTTCTATCGTTTTAATTTTCATTCTTTATCCTTTATAAGATAACCTAGGACCAATTAAGCAATAAATTATATCATTATTTTATAACATAATAAATACAATACAAAAATTATTTGTTTTTTTAATGAATATTTAAAAAAACAATGCTGCCCTCTTGAATTATAGCAACTTTTTTTTGGCAGGCGAGAGATGGCAGTGATATATATTTGCCTATATTGACAGCTTGATGAAAATGCCCTTCTATCACAAGATCTACATCTTTGTAGTGACTCATAATAGCTTTGGCTTTTTGCTCAAAATCAGGCATCTTGCGGCATATAATTTTGCCTGGTAGTTTATCCATTTGATAATTTATGATCTTTTTCTCAAAGGGCTTTAACATATTTAAAGTTATCTTGTTTCTAAGAAGCTTGCAATATGCTTCATAACCAAATCCGGTTTCATACTTATCCCCATGCGAAAGTGCAACTCTTTTGCTGCCTAGCTTCATTATGATAGGCTGCTCATCTCTAGAGTAAACAACCATATCGGGAAATATATTTTTGAGACAAAAATCATGGTTGCCTTCAAAATAGTATATTTCTATTGCTTGAGAAAGTTTTTTTAGCAAAGATACGGCTTCATTGCAAAATGTAAGAATATAATCATTATATCCGAACAACAGGTCAAAAATATCCCCCATCAAAAAAAGCTGCGGAGCAGTTATCTCTCCTGTTTCAAGTTTTCTTAAAAGCTGCAAGAACTCATCCCCATGATGCGGATAATGTGCATCAGCTACGAATAAAGCACCCTCTTTTATCTCGATCATATTGATTTATTACGGAACATAAGCAAGCGTAGGCAATCCTGCATTCTCGTCCAATCCGCACATAATATTTGCTGCTGCGAGCGCTTGTGAGCTTGCACCTCTTAAGAGGTTGTCTATGCTGCTGCTTACAAAAAGCGCGTTTCCTTCTCGGACAGCAAAAATATCACAAAAATGTGTACCAGATACGCTTTTGGTGTCTACTGGCTTTTCTCTGATGCGGACAAAAGGATCGTTTGCATAATGATCTCTAAGTACTTTTATCGGATCTATATCCTCTTTGAGTGTTGCATATACACTTACGAGTTCTCCTCTTGTCATTGGCACAAGATGCGGTACAAAATGCACATTGATATCAACCTTGTGAATATTGGCAATTTTCTCCATAATTTCCGGAGCATGACGATGCTTTAGCGGATTATAAGCGAAGATATTATCGTTAATTGTCACAAAATGGGTAGTTTCAGTGCAACTTTTACCGGCACCGCTAACCCCTGATTTGGCATCTACGAACAATGGTGAATTTGTATCTACATAAGGGATAAACGGCAATATTCCAAGCAGTGTGGCAGTCGGATAGCACCCCGGGCTTGCTACGAGCTTGGCGTCTTTTATATCCTCACGATAATACTCTATCAATCCATATACGCCTTTATGGGCATTAGAGGCATCTTCATGTGCGCAATAGTGTTTTTCGTAAGTCTCTTGCAAAAGACGATAATCAGCAGAGAGATCGACCACCTTAACATCATTATCCCAAAGCTCTTTTGCAAATCCCATGGAAGCTTTGTGAGGAAGAGCCAAAAATACTACATCACAATGGGTTTTGATACTTTCAGGTGAAGCTTTTTCTATCTCCATAGTGATAACATCCTGCAATGCAGGATGAAGGGCTTCTACCATGACATCACCCGTACTTGCTGCCAAATATGTAAGCTGAAAATACGGATGAGCCAAAATAAGTTTAATTAGCTCTAATCCTGTATATCCGCTTACTCCCACTATACCTACTCTCATTACTTATCCTTGATACAAATCTCTTCGTAGCACACTGTTGTTATTTCATAGCATTTTTGACCGCTAGGCAGCGATACTTCTATCTCATCACCCTCTTCTTTGCCCATCAGTGCTTTAGCTAAAGGAGAAAAGAGAGATATGAGTCCATGAGTTGGATTTGATTCTTGAGTTCCTACGATAGTATACTTGATAACTACATCACTATCCTGATCAGCAAGTTCCACAGTAGATCCAAAACAAATTCTAGTATGGCTCAAAGTAGATGGGTCTATGATGTGAGCGCGAGAGAGAAGATCGCCAAGCTCTATGATGCGTGCTTCCATCAGTCCTTGTTTTTCTTTGGCTGCATGATATTCCGCATTCTCTTTTAAGTCTCCTAAAGCTCTAGCTTCATCTATGACTTTAGCTATCTCGCTTCTCTCTACTGTTTTGAGCTGTTCGAGTTCTTTGGTTAACTTTTGATATGTGGCATGAAGCATTGGTTCTTTTTGCACGATTATTCCTATGTAATAGTTTTTGGAAGCTTGTCGCAACCATTTAATTATTAGTATTATACCAAAAAGGCTATAATAGCGTTTGAATTTTTACAAAGAGATATAATGAAACATATACTTATTACCAATGATGACGGTTTTGAATCAAAAGGACTGCACGAATTAGCAGAAGCACTGAGACCTTTGGGCAGAGTGATAATAGTGGCTCCGACTGTAGAAAAATCTGCTTGCGGACATTCACTTACACTCACTAGGCCCCTTAGATTTGTTGAGATAGGTGATGATTTTTTTAAACTTGATGACGGCACACCTACTGATTGTATATTTTTAGCTCTTAATAAATTATTTAATGAAGATTGCAAACCAGACCTAATAATCTCAGGCATTAACAAAGGTTCCAATATGGGAGAGGATATTACCTATTCTGGTACCGCTGCTGCAGCTATGGAAGCGGTACTGCAAGGCATTCCCGCTATTGCCGTATCACAAGTTTGTCATGGACAATGTCAAAATATAGATGATTTTGGTTATGAACTTGCCAAGGAAAGCATCTTTGTTTTAGCAAAGCGTGTATTAGAAGGCGGCTTTCCGCTAGGAAGTAGAAAATTTCTCAATGTTAATATCCCGCCTATATCTTCGGATGTATGCAACGGACTCATGATCACTCGTGCCGGCAAACGATTATACGGAAATGATGCGGAAGTTCATATGAACCCTAGAGGCCTGGAACACTATTGGATAGGCTTACCTAGACTTGATTGGGAGTCGACAGAAGGCGAAATGAGTGATTTTGACGCAATAGACCAAGGGTTTGTATCTATTACGCCTGTTCATCTGGATATGACAAGTCATACCGATATCGAAACGCTAAAGCAGTGGCTGTGAGATTTGATCGATGCCGAATGCTTTTTGGAGAAGATGGATTTACCAAACTTCAAAATGCCTCAATACTCATACTTGGTGTTGGAGGAGTCGGAAGCTATGCGCTTGATTGTTTATATCGCAACGGTGTAAGGCATATTACAATAGTAGATTATGACATATATGAAGAAAGTAATCAAAATAGGCAAATAGGCTCAGAAGCGATCGGTGAATTCAAAACCAAAAGATTAGAAGAGTTATACCCTGGTATCAAGGGCATCAATCAAAAAATGGATATCTCATGGGTAAAACATTTTGATTTCGCCCCTTATGATGTTGTTATAGATTCATGCGATACCACAAAAGTAAAACTCGAAATAGCAAAAAAATGTTTCCGAAAGCTCATAATGGCTGTAGGATCTGCTAAAAGATATGATGCCAGTAAAATATCCGTAGCATCTATTTGGAAAACCCAAGGAGAAGCACTGGCAAATAAAATTCGAAGGGAATTAAAAAAAGCCAAATTTGATCGTAATTTTACAGTTGTCTTTTCTACTGAAGAAGCCAAATGTAAAGACAAAGGCTCATGTGTGGCGGTAACGGGGGCATTTGGTCTCAATATTTGCTCTGAAGCTATCAAAAAAATAGTTGAAGCACCCAAAAAAGGGAAAGCATAAAAAAACAATTTGTTTAAATGCTATTTTGTACCCACAAAAGCTTTTTAAGCTTTGGACACCAAATAAATTTGAGCGGCCTAATCTATAGATCTCTCAAATTTAGATTTTAATTTTCTTTTTAAACCAGCCAATATTGTCAAAATACCTACAGCAACCACTGCCACATATATCCATGCGGGGATTGGCATAGGATCTCCTGCTGCGTATGAGTGCAATCCGGATAAATAATAATTAACTCCAAAATATGTCATAAGCACGGTACTATATGCCCATACAGCTGCTACGTTATATATGTATAAACTTTTTAGTTTCGGTATGAATCTCAAATGAATAACTGCAGCATAGATAAGTATAGTTACAGCCGCCCATGTCTCTTTTGGATCCCATCCCCAATATCTCCCCCAGCTTTCATTCGCCCATACGCCGCCAAGGAAGTTACCTACGGTAAATACAACGAGTCCTATAAGTATAGACATTTCTGAAAGCGCTGATAATTCATGGATGGATTTGTCAATATGCTGATTGTTTTGACTTCTAAATACAAAAAGCACCAATGTCAACAAAGAAAGTATAAATCCAAGTCCGAAGAAGCCATCTCCTGAAACAATAAGCGCAACATGTATCATAAGCCAGTACGACTTAAGCACTGGTACAAGAGGAGTAATTTCCGGGTTCATAAAATTTAAATGAGCTACACCCATAGTAGCACCGGCAAGCAAAGCTGTTGCAGCTAGCGTAAATAAACTTTTGCGACCAAGCAACAATCCAGCCAAAACTGTAGTCGCCGCTATAAAAACAACCGATTCATAAGCATTACTCCAAGGAGCATGGTCAGAGATATACCATCTAAGGCCAAGTCCTGCTAAATGAACCACAAAACCAATTCCCAAAAATATTATTGCGCCCTTTATGATCCAGCCCATAAAAGACAATGGTCTAAGTATATGCACAAACGCTGCAACTATAAGCAAAACTCCTAGCAATATATAAAATGGAACAAGCTTGGCAAACAGTCCATAATGATTATACGCTATCTCAAAATCAATATGTCTTGCACCAGGCATGACCTTTTCTCCGAATATTCCTTGAAATTTTGCTATAAGTTCCAGTCCGTCATCTGCCTTATCCCATTTACCACTGCTAGAAGCATCGACTATTTGCGAAAAATAGTTTGCCGTGATCATCTGGACCATTTGACCCTCTTTTTGAGGAAATGATTTCATGGCATTTATAGGAGAAAACCATGCATTATTTGGATCTTGCGGTTTTGGGAATACTTTAAAGAAATCCCCCATATATGTCATATAAGCGACATTTAGTCTCTCGTCAGCCTTGATGAGTTCTTTATCATATTGGGTCTTTTCTAACGGAGCTTTTTGGTTGGCTTTTTGTATAACGTCAAAAAGTTTATATTCTCCTGCTTGTGTAAAAAAGTCTGAAAATTTGGCATATTTGGAATCCTCGTCCAACCCAAGATCTTTTGCAATTTGCGGATGGCCTATTTGAATCATAGGAGCCAATTGGAACTCTTCTGGTTTTAGCATCATGCTCAAAAACAATTCGCTTGCATCTGCTCCAAACATGGTTGTTTTGCCGGTAATTTTAGATATCACTTCTGTCGCCATGGTATCTATAGGCTTCATTCGCCCTTGACCATCTTGAACTACAAGTCGTTTAAATTGTTCAATATGCTGTTTATCAAATTTTGGTATTGTGACATTGCCATCAGCAGCTTTTAACGGCGTATAGATAAATGCGCCTATCATGACAAGAGCGATGCTTAATTGCTGCAGAGATTTTGTATCTTTAAGTAATTTTTGAAATCTCCCATTTTTTGCAAAAAGGGTCCACACCATACCTATAGATAAAAGCAAATAACCCAAATATGTCATATTTGTTCCCGGATCATGATTAACTGAAAGAATGGTGCCTTTTTCATCAGGATCATAAGATGTTTGGAATAATCTATAGTCACGATAATCCAATACATGGTTCATGTATATTGCATAAGGCATTGTTACGTTGTTTTCCTTATCCATAAGAATTACATCACTTGCATATGATGACGGCGTCATAGATCCAGGATAGCGGTCAAGCTTAAAATCTTTTAGATATATCTCAAAAGGAAGCTCTATCACCTTGGCCCCTATTCTCATAGAAACTTCGACTCCGTCAATTTCAATGCTTTTTATCTCTCCTGGCATACCTTGTATCGGATTAAATTCTATATTTGCAGATTTATCTCCTACTTTTATATCCATGTTGACATACTCTGGCTTGCCTGCTTTTGGCTTGAGAGCATTTGATACTTTTGTAAATTTTGCTTTTGGATATATAGCTTTAAGAACAACGGCATGGCTGTCAAATCTATATAATATTCTTTGTTCTAATTTATTTTGGCCTGCGCCCAATGTACCTTCATTACGGCTATTCATATTTAGCGTCATTGCTTCACTAGGAAAGTTTGCCATCAAGCCATCTGCACTATCCTTGATATAAAACACATCAGGACTTGTTTCATTTGTGTCGTAAGATATGATCATTCCGCTTACAGTTTTAGATTCGCCCTTTTGGATATATACTGTTTCTCCTGTACCATTTGCACTGCTCACCATAAGCTCAAGCATTTTTACGCCATCTGTGGCATTTTGCTCCAATTTATACTCGACTTGCGGCAAATATTCTTTAAGAGTAACAGAAACTTTTTTGTCACCCAATTGCAATGACTTATCAAAACTATTATTAAATAGAGACGATAATCTCAAAGGATATTCTTCATATATCTCTTGTTTTCCGTCAGAAACTTGTATTTGCATATAAGTATCCATGGAAAGCATTTGATTGGTTGAACTATTTTCTCTGACAGATAATTTACCCTCATATCCAACATAACGAGTGAGCAAAGCCCCAAGAGCAATAACCAAAAATGAAAAATGAAACAAAAATACAGGCATTTTATGCTTGTATGATTTGTAATTTGACATTTGATAAATTAAAATAGCTATAAAATAAAATAAAAACAATTCAAACCATTTTGTCTTGTATACCAAGGCTTGAACCGTGCCAGTACCGTAATCATTTTCAATAAATGTAGCAACCCCTATAATGACACCAAAAAGCACCATCATAATAACAGCCATTTTCATAGAAAAAAGTTTTTTAAAGATATCCATAAAATTCCTTAGTGTTTAAAAAGGATATTGTATTCATAAATACTTTAGATTTGGATGACTTACGGAAAATTATTATTCGTTTCATAAAATATTTCAGTTTTAATTTTATAACTTTATGGTACAAAACATCATAACAATACAACAAACAAAAGGATTTTTATGAAAAAAATTATTTTGATGCTTATGGTATTCAATATTTTTTGTTTTGCTCAAACATTAACTCAAACCGACAAAGCTTCAGTAACATGGACTGCATTTAAAACTTTGGCTAAAGTTGGAGTGTCTGGGGATTTTACATCCATTGCATATAGGCCGGCTTCCAAGCAAAGCAAAGATCTATCATCATTGATGATTGGCTCAAAGATTGTCATAGACAGTACCAAAATAGATACAAAAAATCCCGCTAGAGATGCTACGATATCAGAAATGTTTTTTAAACAACTCCCTTCTGCCATCATCACAGGCAAGATAGTATCTTTGGATGAAGCAAAATCCACTGTGACAATAGAGTTGCAGATGGGTGGCACAACCAAGATCATACCTATGAAATATGAATTAAGCAATCACACCTTTAAGGCAAACGGGGTAATAGATATATTGGATTTTAACGGTGCAAATGCTTTGGCATCAATTTCAAAAAGCTGCTACGATTTGCATGAAGGCAAGACATGGAACGATGTAGGCATACAATTCCAAACCACGATCATAAGTAAATAACCGATGTCTGATAATTTTTGGGAAACGAAACAGCTCTCAAAGCTTACTCATGAAGAATGGGAAGCATTGTGTGATGGATGCGGGTTATGCTGTGTGCATAGACTTGTATGTGATGATGATAGTATAGTTACGACTAATGTCGTGTGCAGATGCTTTGATATAGAGCATGGCGGATGCAAAGAGTATGCTAATCGCTTCAAGATAGTACCTGAATGTATGCAACTAACACTTAAAAGAGTAAAAGAGTTCGACTGGCTGCCGGAGACTTGCGCTTATCGTCTACGCTATGCGGGCAAACCGCTCCCTTCTTGGCATCCGCTTATTAGCGGTACTAGTGAAAGTGTAAGAATTCATGGAGTCAATACATCAAGCCATATAGAGGAGACTGATGATATCATACTAGAAGACCATATCGTGGAGTGGTAAGAATGATCTTTAATAGATCATTTTCTGCCAAATGGATTATCGCTTCTATTTTTTGGCTTTCTTGTTTCATCGAAATCTGGTTTTTGAGTCGAAAAAACACCAGCTTTATAAAGTATGCAACCTTTACATCCAGGATCACATTTGTGTTTTAATAGATTGCACCAATCTAGCTCTTTGTTGTTTCTGCCTAAATGCTGACATCCCCATCCGCTTGCCATTTTTATTCCTTACACTGCAATATTGCTACTTCAGCTCGCCCCAATTGTTCCCAATGCTCACAGAACATTCCAACGGTACATTTAGGTCGTATATGTTTTTCATTACATGAGCAAAGCGTTCGCTAAGCTCTTGGGCCTTTGAATCTTCGATCTCAAATATAAGTTCGTCGTGTATTTGCAGTAACAATCTAGCGTCCAAATTCTCATCAATGATTATACTATCTATCTCATTCATGGAAAGCTTAATCAGATCTGCTGCGCTGCCCTGAAATACAGTATTGACACCTTCGCGAAGATATGCAGCTTTTTCCATGCCGCTGGCTTGCTCATAATTAAAAAATCTTCTGCGGCCTAGCAATGTCTCTACATACCCAATATTGATGATCTCCTTTTGGATGGATTCCAAGAAATTTCTAACAGTAGGAAATGACGCAAAATAGCTAGATATTATCTCTTTGGCTTCCGCAGGAGATATGCCAAGTGCAGCTGAAAGTTTTTTAGGTCCCATGCCGTAAAGCAAACCAAAATTGATCGATTTGGCTACATTTCTTTTTTCTTTGGCCAGCTCTTCGCCAAAAAGTTTATGCGACGTGGCATAATGGATATCTTCACGATTGTTAAATGCGTCATTTAGGGCTTTATCCCCGGAAAAATGCGCCAAAAGCCGCAATTCTATTTGAGAATAGTCTATGCCTACCAATTTATATCCTTTTTTGGCAACAAAAGCTTCTCTGATACTTCGCCCAAGTTCTGTTCTAACCGGGATGTTTTGGAGATTTGGATCTTTTGAGCTTAGTCTGCCAGTAGCCGTTCCTGTTTGCAAAAAAGAAGTATAGATCCTATGGTTTGCATCTTTTTTGCCAAGAGTATACAAAGGCTGTGCATAAGTAGATAATAGCTTAGAATATTCACGGTACAAAAGCAGCTTTTCTATGACTGGATGTTCGCCTTTTAGCTCCTCTAGGACTGATTCGTTCGTACTATAGCCTGTCTTGGTCTTCTTCCCGCCTTTTAAGCCTAATTGCCCAAAAAGAACATTGCCTAGCTGCTGGGTGGAGCGGATATTAAATTCCGTGCCGCAAAGAGTATAGATCTCTTTGGTGAGTTCATCTAGCGTAGTACTGAGATCATGAGTAAGGGTATGCAGTTTATTTAAATCCAACTTGATACCTATACTTTCCATTCTAATTAGCACATTGATAAATGGATATTCTACGGACTTTGCCTCCCGGATAAGAGAATCCAAAGATGCTGATTCCATCTTTTTGATAAGTGCATTATATAGCTTATATGTCATCCAAGCATCTTCTGCGGCATAAAACGTAGCCTCTTCTATAGATACGCTTGAGAAATTTTCGCCTTTTTTGACGGTATCTTTAAAAGAAAGCATCTCGTAGCCAAAATACTCTTTTGCCAAAGTATCTAGTCCGACCCTGCTGCTAGGATTCGTTAGCCAAGCCAGTATCATAGTATCTGCAAATGGTTCCATAGGAACAAAATCATAGCGGTTATATAAAAGGCCGAGATCAAACTTGAGATTTTGCCCTATGACTCTGCATGAAAATATCTTTGTTATACTCTTGAGTGCATCTGCTAAACCTACTTGCGTACCAACGCCTAGATAGCTATGACCAACGGGTACATAATATGCTTTATTCTCATCTGCACAAAAACTAAAGCCTACCAAATTTGCCTCTTTGGTATCCAATCCTGTTGTTTCCGTATCAAATGCCACTAGAGTTTCGGGAGTAAACTTCGAGATAATACTTTCTAATTTATCCACCGTATCAAGAGTAATGGCTTCAAATTTCGATATTGATGTTTGTTGCGGTTTTTCATTTGTAATTTTTGATGCGGCTACATCGTTTGAAGCCAAGCCTTTGCCGTTCATCTCTGCTTTTTTAATGGCTTGTTTCATCTCATATTTTTCAAATTCGTTTAGCAATATTGATAGATAATTTCTATCCTCAAACCTATACTTGTCCCAATTACAATTGTCTATTACATCTGTTTTCATAGTAACAAGCTCTCTTGATAAAAAAGCTTGCTCTTTACCTTCCAATAAAAGCTTTTGAATGCGCGGTGTGCCGGCATTTTCAATATCTTCGTATATAGCTTCTAACGTATGATAACGATTGATAAGATCACTAGCGCCCTTTTGTCCTATACCCTTGATCCCTGGAACATTATCAGAACTATCACCCAAAATAGCTTGGAAATTCGTAAAGTCTTTTGGATGTATTCCAAATTTAGATACACATCCTGCTTCATCTATGTCTACCTTTTTTACCGAGTCGTGAAGTACTACTATACCATCGTCTATTAGCTGATATAGGTCTTTATCATGTGATATGATGCGCACCTTGATTCCATCGGCTTTTGCCTTAGCTGTAATTGTAGCAATTATGTCATCTGCCTCATATCTATCAAGTGCCAGATTGGCAAACCCCATCTCCTCTATCCATTTTATAGCTATAGGAAGTTGAAGCGTCAGATCTTCCGGTGGCGGCTGGCGGTTTGCTTTGTATCCGCTATATAATTCATTACGAAAAGTATCACCTTTGCTGTCCAGGGCAAACACTATATAATCGGTACTATGATTACGATGAAGAGAGTCAATGAGATTAATAAAACCTGTAAGTAATCCGGTAGGAAACCCTTCAGTATTTCGCAATGGCGGCAATGCATAATAAGAGCGAAAAAAGAAACCGAAAGTATCTATTATAGTAATTGTGGTCATAAAAAAAGTTCCTTTTTTGTATTGTTGTTTGAATACTCAAATTTTCAGCAGACTAATCTTAGGTCGGTCTGCTTTTAAGAGATTTGTTCTGTTTTGTAGTTTTTAATTATATCGAGTTTTATCTATAAAACTCCATCTTCTTTTGAGAGATATTCCCCTGTGTAACTGCCGGTTTGCTTATAATTTTTTGCCAATTGTTCCGGCGTGCCGGTTGCTATTATGAGTCCACCTTTATTACCGCCTTCGGGTCCCATGTCTATAAGATAATCTGCATTTTTAATCATGTCAAGATTGTGTTCGATCACTACTACACTATTGCCAAGTTCTACTAAATGATGCAACACACCGGTGAGTCTATCAACATCAGAAAAATGAAGTCCGGTTGTAGGCTCATCCAATACATACAGTGTGTTACCTGTATCTTTACGGCTAAGCTCTTTGCTCAATTTTATACGTTGAGCTTCACCACCGCTCAAGGTTGTAGCATTTTGCCCTAATTTAATGTATCCAAGCCCTACAGCTTCAAGGGTACGTAATTTTGTGGCGATCATGGGTACTGCTTTAAAAAATTCAAGAGCCTGCGTTACGCTCATATCTAATACATCAGCTATATTTTTACCTTTATACATTACTTCCAGTGTCTGCGCATTATATCTCTTTCCTCCGCAAGCATCACACTGCACCATAACATCAGGCAAGAAATGCATCTCAATTTTTATCTCTCCGTCTCCTTGGCATTTTTCACATCTGCCGCCTTTAACATTGAAAGAAAATCTTCCTACTTGATAGCCTCGTATTTCAGCCTCTTTTGTTTTGACAAAAAGCTTTCTTATTTCATCCATGATACCTGTGTAAGTAGCCGGATTGCTTCTAGGTGTTCTTCCTATGGGATTTTGATCTAGGTATATTACTTTATCAAGCTGCTCAAGCCCTAATATTTCAACACCATCAACTTTGGTTACTTTTGTCGCACGGTTTAGCATCTCAAGCGCAGTAGGAAGAAGGGTCTGCAATATAAGCGAACTCTTTCCGCTACCGCTTACGCCCGTTATGCAAACAAAATTGCCGAGAGGTATTTTGGTTGACAAAGATGATATATTATTTATACTCACATTATTTATCTCTATCCATCTCTCTTGTGGTCTATTGTGAGGATAATAGATCTTTTTTCTGCCAAATAGATAATCAGCTGTGAGAGTTTTTGCCTTTTTCAGCTCCGCAAGAGTTCCGGCAAAGATTATCTCTCCACCGTACTCCCCGGCCCCAGGTCCGACATCGATTATATAATCGGCGTTCATGATGGTCTCTTTGTCATGTTCAACTACTATAACGCTATTGCCTTTGGACTGCAAAGATTTCAAAGTACGGATGAGCTTCATGGTGTCTCTTTCATGAAGCCCGATACTAGGTTCATCCAGTACATACATGACTCCGGTGAGTCCTGAGCCTATCTGAGATGCTATCCTGATCCGCTGAGCCTCTCCGCCTGAAATAGTTCTTGCATCACGGCTAAGAGTCAGATAAGAAAGCCCTACGTCATACAAGAAAAATAACCTCTCATTGATCTCTCTTAAAATAGGCTCTGCAATTTGTTTTTGCTGCGGTGTCAAAAAAGAAAAATTACTGTCATCTTTGAAAAATTTATAACTCTCTTCTATAGGCATATCTATAATGGAAGCTATATTATAGTCCCCTATCCTGACTGCCAATGATGCCGGGGAGAGACGATGTCCATCGCATCTATCGCATTTTTTTTCTGTCATATATTCAGCTAGGTCTCTTTCGTCCTTGAACATATCATAAGCGATCTTAACTATACCCGGCCATTCTCTCTTGATCGGATGATGCTTCCATACAAATTTTACCTCTCCTGCACTGCCATATAATATCGCTTTCTTTTCATGCTCTTGAAGCTCTTCATAAGGTACATTGACATCTATCCCTTGAGATTCACAAAAAGCATTTAAAAATTTCGCATAATAACTTTTGTTAAATCCATAAACTATTTTGATTGCACCCTTGTCAATACTTAGTGATCCGTCTATAATTTTTTTTATATCCAAAACATATCTGATACCAAGGCCGTCACATACATTACATGCACCTTTTGGAGAGTTAAATGAAAAACTTACAGGCTCCAATGGCTCAAAGCTTATCTTGCAATCAAAACATGCCAAATGTTCTGAATAGTGAATGTGATGCGTATCTAGTCCCACTTCATCAGGATTGAGTATGTCTATCTCTACTTCTCCATAGCTTTCTTTTAATGCTTTTTCAACATCCTGTCCTATTCGCTCACGGCTATCATCATTAATAACAACCCTGTCAATAACGGCTTTAATGGTGTGTTTTTTGGTTTTAGTTAACTCAATCTCTTCATCAAGACGCACCATTACTCCATCTATCATTGCTCTCACATAGCCCTTATGGCGTAACGATTCCAACATCTCAGCAAAAGAACCTTTTTTTTCTTTGGCCAAAGGTGCCAAAATGACTATTTTGGTATCAACCGGAAGTTTTAGAACTTCAGCAATGATATCACTGGCACTCATTGATGAGACAGGCTTGCCGCATTGATTACAATATTGTTTGCCGACTCTGGCAAAAAGAAGCCTAATATAATCATATATCTCGGTAATAGTCCCAACTGTTGAGCGAGGATTTTTAGAAGTAGTTTTTTGATCTATCGCAATTGCAGGAGTTAGTCCTTCAATTTTATCTACCTCAGGTTTGCCTACTTTTCCAAGAAACTGTCTAGCATAACTGGACAATGATTCTATGTAGCGTCTTTGCCCCTCTGCATAAAGAGTGGAAAAAGCCAAGGTAGATTTACCGCTGCCGCTCAGTCCTGTTACAACCACCAATTTATTTTTTGGAATTTCAAGAGAAATATTTTTGAGATTATTTTCTCTTGCTCCAAATACTTTAATGCTATTCATGTTTAACCTAAAATTAATTTATTTACTGTAATTGCCAATATAATGACATAAAAAATAACCAAAAATCGCTTATAATGTTTGATATGCATTTTATTCATAAGCCAAATGCCTATCCATATCCCGATCAAAGAGCCTAGAGCCATCAAGGCTCCTGCTTGAAAATTTATCATTCCAAACGATGACAATGTCATAAAAGACGAAACAGATGTAAACATCACATAAAACAATCCGACTGCCGAAGCCTTTTTGAGTGAAAATCCAAGAAAACTAACCAATATCGGTGTCATAAGTATAGAGCCGCCGACTCCAAGCATTCCAGAAAATACTCCTATTATACCGCCTACAAGCATATACAAAGGACGATTTACAATTTCTTTGTGTGTTGGTTCAGGATTGGACATAAACAGTTTTACCAGAGTGAAAATCACCAAAGAGAGAAAGAACCATTCCAGCAAAGATGCATTCAACACTTTCACTAAGTATCCGCCGATAACTGCCCCGATTATTCCTCCGAAACCAAAATATTTTATTTCGCCCGTATTATAGGTTTGATTTTTCCTATGTATCAAAAAAGCTGCAAATGATCCTGCAAGCATTTGCGCAACAGATATACCGATTGCTTCTTTGATGCCAAATCCCATATACAAGAGTATCGGCACACTTACGGTTCCGCCGCCTATACCAAAAAAACCAGAAAGAATACCGACGAAAATTCCAAGCACTATAAGCATTATTTCCATCTGTAATCTTCTCCTAAAATTTTAATTGCCTAGAGCAAAAAAATAAGACAATAGTATATCATATTTTGTAGTTTTTTGCAGTTTTACAGTACAATTGCGTATTAAATTACTCCTCCTGATTGAGTAATAAAAAAACAAACGAGGTTATTTTATGCGAATATTATATATCATGATGATCACAATTTCCATCATACTAACAGGATGCAGTACAAAAGAAGCTGCCCCAGCTCAACCCATAGTCAAAAAGAAGCCAAAAATAGCTCTTGCTCTTGGAGGCGGAGCCGCAAAAGGTTTTGCACATATTGGGGTTATAAAAATATTAGAACAACACGGTATCAAACCTGATATCATTACAGGTACGAGTGCCGGCTCAATCATTGGAAGCTTCTACGCATCAGGGATGAACAGCATCCAGCTGCAACAAAAAGCGATAGACCTTGAATCAAACGGGCTAATGGATTTTACACTCTCTACTGACGGCTTTATTAAAGGTGAAGCGTTACAAAATTTTATCAATAAGTCTGTCAATAATAAACCAATTCAAAATCTCAAAATTCCACTTGGAATAGTTGCAACAAATAAAGATACCGGTGCAACAGCAGTATTTAGATTTGGTAATACCGGACAAGCCGTCAGAGCAAGTGCAAGCGTGCCGAATATTTTTCAACCTGTAAAAATAGGAAACAGTTATTATGTTGACGGAGGCTTGACTCAACCAGTCCCTGTAACCGCTGCAAAGCAAATGGGTGCAAATATAATCATAGCTGTTGACATATCCGCCAAACCAAAAAGCGGGGCAAGCGGACTCTTGTCTACGTTGGATCAAACTATCAATATCATGAGTCAAGTTGCACTAGCAAATGAGCTCAAAAAGGCCAATGTTGTCATCAAACCGAATTTAGAAAGGCTAAGTTCTGTCTCGTTTGATTCAAAACATCAAGCGATTTTAGAAGGCGAAAAAGCTGCGATTAAAATGATTCCTGCAATCAAAAAACTAATTGCAGACTACCAATAAACGCTCTTAGCAAAAGTCGCTAAGAGTACCTTTTTTTACCCCTTCATACGCTTCGTTTCCAATCAAAGTTTTGATGATCTCCAGGCCAAAACAAATTGCAGTTCCTGGTCCTCTAGAGGTTATTATCTTACCATCTATAACTACTTTTTGATCATTAGTACATCCATCTTGACGAATGTGTTCCTGAGTTGTCGGATAGCATGTATAATGGTTGCCAAGCACTCCTGCTTTATGCAACACGTACGGAGCTGCACAAATGGCTCCTATCCATTTATCTTTTTGTTTAAATTCTTTAAGAAGTTCTAGAACTCTATTATTTTGCGCTAAATTATTTGTGCCGTTACCGCCTCCAGGCAATACTATCATATCAAAATCATCAGAATTTATATTTGACATAGGAATATCCGCCTGTACTGTAATACCATTTGCCCCACCGACCAAATCAGAAGCAAATTCATTATCCAGATAAGCGCTTTGCACTTCTATACCGCCGCGACGCATAATATCTATAAGACTTACAGCCTCTATCTCCTCGAAACCTTCTGCTAATGGAACAAGAACTTTTGCCATACAAAACCTTTTTTAAAATTATTAAAATCTCTAAATAATCAGAATTTCAAAAGAGCGACTAGTCACAAGCACTCACGCTGAAGACCTAATTTGAAGCTTTGCTTCAAATTAGAGCATTAATCAAATGGGTTATTTTGCTTTTTCTAGATAAACGCCTTCAACCGTATCTACCTTGATCATCTCACCTTCCAGGATATGAAATGGTACTTGCACCACTGCTCCGCTCTCCAAAGTAGCCGGTTTTTTACCGCCTTGACTATCGCCCTTGAAGTTTGGTGGTGTTTCAACCACTTTAAGTACCACTGTTTGAGGAATTTCAACTGAAATTGCTTTGCCGTTATGGAATAATATATCAGCTTCCATCCCGTCGATCATAAAGCTAAATGTATCTTCACCTACTTGTTCTTTTGTAAGACCTATTTGCTCATATGATGTAGTATCCATAAATTGTAAAAACTCTCCATCATCATATAGATACTGCATAGTTTTTTGTTCCAATGCCGGTACTTCAAATTTATCTCCGGCGTGTACTGTTTTTTCTATTACTTTGCCTGTACCTAGATTTTTTATCTTGGTTCGAACAAACGCAGCACCTTTGCCTGGTTTAACGTGTTGAAATTCTATTACTCTATATGGGTTGCCGTCTATTTCTAATCTAGCGCCTTTTTTAATATCGCCCATGCCTATTGTAGCCATAACTACTCCTTGTAAAAATTTATTAATTATATCAAATGGTTGGTTAAAAGAGAGAAAAATAAGTTTTTTGGATTTATCGAGCTAAAGACTAACCCCGATGGATCCCCGTGTCAAACACGAGGATGATGAATATACTTTGAGAGTGACAAATATTTTATTTCGTTATAGAGATATTTTCTTTTGCATCACAAGCTTTTGGCTCAAAGTCCATCGCTTTAGCATTATCCATGAGTATCGGTACAAAAAGCAATGATACAAATACCGCTGCGACAGTGCCAGAAATCAGCGCCACTCCGAGTCCGCCGAATATCGGGTCGCTGGCAAGCAGTGCAGAGCCAAGTATAATAGCGACAGCAGTCAAAGCTATCGGTTTAGCCCTGGTAGCAGCCGCTACTGCTATAGCTCTTCTTTTTGGCATGCCTTGGCACTCCATGAGAGATTTTGCAAAATCTATAAGAAGAAGTGAATTTCTTGAACTTATCCCCATAAGAGCAATAAAGCCTATAAGTGATGTAGCTGTCAAAAAGAATGTATCCCTAGTGACAAGGTCGGCTACAAAATGCCCCACGATTACACCTATAAGTGACAAGAATGAGCCTAGCAAGACTATCCCGCTAAGTGTAAAGCTCTTATAATAAATTACCAAAAGTAGGAAAATAAGCACCAATGCTGCTATAAACGCACCACCTAGATCACGGAAAGTATCAAGTGTCACTTTCATCTCGCCATCCCATCTGAGCAAAAACTTCTCCCCTGTTTTCTTATCTTTCAGGTGAAGATCAAACATGTATGTTGACATACCAGGCTCTTTGGTAACTTCATAATCTTTTGAAAAATGCTCTATCATTTTGTTTCTTGCATCCAACAAAGGATAGACTTGGGACACCATATCTGTTTCAGCCACTACATTTATCATTCGATTTAGATCTTTATGCATAATTACAGGATTGGAATCTACTTTTTCTAAAGTAACTAACTCCACAACTGATATCATGGAGCCGGTCGGGCTCATAAGATTAAGAGAAGACAATTTGTTTTGTACTTCCATCTCGCTTGCTGATGCCATGCTTTTGCTCTCTTTATCCAATGATAAAAATATAGGGATCTGATCGGCATAATCTTTTGTATTTTTTTCTCCGATGATCATACCTTCAAATGCCAGATAAAGTATATTGTTAAGCTGCTCTACGCTTACACCGCTTTGGGCAATTCTCTCTTTGTCAGGTACAAGCTGGTACTGTTGGTATAATTTATCTCCTACTATATCTACATCTACAAGTCCTTCTGTAGAGCTAAGAATTTTAACCACTTGTGATGATAAATTTCTCACTTTAGGCATATTCTCGCCGTAAATTTCAACCACAATGGAAGCCATGGTCGGAGGACCTGCTGGTTGCTCAATAAACTTAATGGATGTATTTTTGATTATACTTTCGCATTGTTTTTGTACAATAGGCCTCAATCGTTGCACCATGAGATACGACGGTTCATCCCTATCGTGTTTATCTGTCAAATTGACTGAAATTTCAGCTACATTTTCTGCCTGCTTCATTCCAGAACCCTTAACAAGTCCGGCATAATCTAACGGCAATCCTTGACCTAAAAAAAGTTCAATATTTAAAACTTCTTTCTCTTTTTTTAGCAATTCAATTACGCATTGGCTTACTCGGTTGGTTTGGTCTATTGATGTGCCTGATGGTGCATCGACATACACAGAAAACGTGTTATCACTTTTGCCTGGAAGCATTTTGGCTAATACTATTTTTGTCGGAAACATGAGCAATGACAGTACAAATGCAACAGCGGTCAAAACCAAAACCATCTTTTTTTTCTTTGGGTTATCCAAAATGCCAAAGACAAAATTTTCAAACTTATTCATCATTTTGTCTCCTCGTGCGTGCTTTTATGTGTCGGTTTTTTAAGTAATTTCAAACTCAAATATGGTGTAAATATATATGCTACAAACAATGATGCCACTAGAGCAACAGGAACATTGTATGGGATAGGCTTCATGAATGATCCCATCATGCCTCCTACAAATGCCATAGGTACCATTGTCAGTATAATAGCTAATGTTGCAATATTTGTCGGTGGCCCAATCTCATCTGTTGCTTCTACTAGCAGCTCTTCCATGCTTTGGTCATGAGATGTATGGCTATGAAGATGTCTATGAATATTTTCAATAACTATAATAGCCGCATCAACCAAAAGTCCGAGTGAAAGTAAAAATGCAAATAGAGTAATTCTATTTATGGTTTGTCCGCCCAGATAAGCTACAAAAAGCGTAATTGCCAAAATCGCAGGAACCGTAAAAGTAACAATAAGCGATTCTCTCCAGCCAAGCGCAAATATAAGCATAAGAGAAATAATAACAATTGTTATGATCAAATGGTGCATAAGCTCATTTACTGCATTATCTGCTCTAATGCCATAATTTCTAGTAACTACATATCCTATGCCTGAATCGCTAAGTATCTTTTCATTTTTTTTAATCACTTCAAGTACATCATTGGCAACATTAACTGCATTTGTGCCGGCTAATTTTGATATACTTAATGTTGTTTGAGAGTATTGCTGACCCATAATTGAACTGTTTTCATCACGCAATACGATAGTGGCATCTTTGTAGTTTTGGATATCTACACCTTCGGTGACAGTAGCAACATCTTTTAGATAAATTAAAGACCCACCATAATCAGCCACGGCTATATTTCCGACATCCTCTACGCTCTCGATCGCATTTTTTACACCCAATAAAACCATGCCTCCGTCATCGGTGCGGCTTTTTACACTAGGTGCACTATTAGCTACGGATTTAACTCCTTGCATTATTTGACCAAGAGATAAATGATATCCGCTAAGTTTATTGAGGTCAACTTGCACATTATATTGAGCCCTATGGTCTCCTTTTAGTGTGGTTTTTGATACACTCTCTATACCATTGAGTTCTTGCTGAATGGATCTGATTTTATTATATAGTTGTACTTGATTGACTTTTTGGGGATCTTTTACATAAAATGCAACTGTCACGATAGGAATATCTATATCTATATCAAAAGGCTTGATAAGCGGCTGCATTGCACCTTTTGGTAATTCATCCATATTTTGCATGACTTTATCATAAAGCTTCAAATTTGAATCTTCTCTATTTTCACCTATATAATACATGACATTAACTATACCGACATTATCCATAGCCATGCCCTGGATGTGCTCTATGCCTTTAATTTCTCTTAGTTTTCTCTCCAAAGGATTAATAATAACCTTTTCTACCTCGCTGGCTGTAGCACCAGGCATTGCAACCATGACGGTTCCGCCTGATATAGCAATTTGAGGATCTTCTTCTCTTGGCATTATATTTAGTGCCAAATATCCCATTAAAAGCAAGAAAGCGCCCAAAAGTGCTGTTAGCGGATTTTTTAAAAAACCTCTAGCCAAACGGCCGGCTATATCTTTTGTTTCATATGCCTTGTGTTGTTCATTCATGGCAGCCACTCTTACACAGGAATAATAACTTTGGCATACATTCCAGGATAGATCTTGGCGTCGCCTTTGTTAAATTTGATTTTAATAGTAAATTTATGGGTCATAGGATTTGACGATGGAATGATGGAGCTGATATTTCCGGTGGTCTTTAATCCTACCGACGGTATCTCTACTTTTACCATTTTACCGATCTTGATCTGACGCAAACTGCTTTCACTGACTTCAACTATAATTCTAAGCTTGCTTAGATCTGTCAATATAACCGTAGGCATACCTGGAGCTATCATTTCACCTTGATTGATCTTCTTGGCTATGACTATCCCGTCATTTGGTGCTCTAACATTTAGATAGTCATCTTGTCCTTCTGATATTCTAAGCATCTCTTTTTGATTTTTTGCAGCAAGTCTTAAATTTTCAAGGTCATATCTTGAGACCATACCTTTTTCATACAATCTTTCGTGTCTTGCCAAATTTGTAAGTATATTATTTAATTGATTTTTGTTCATTTGCTCAGCTGCACTGGTTTCCGTTGGATCAATGGAGTAAAGGAGTTGACCTTTTTTGACAAAGTCCCCTTCTGATACCAACATCTTTTTAACATAACCCATATTACGGCTTGCAAGCATTTTTTGATTATCTGATATCACGGTACCGCTCAAGCTAAGTTCGGCTCCAAAACCATATATCGATGTTATTAAAAATATAATTGCTAATTTTATCTTCATTATTATTCTCCTTTTTTGGTTAAACTATCTAGTTCAAATACTTTAGCATTGTATGTATTTTTGGTAGTTAACAATTTTAAAAGCACTTCAAGCTCTTTTGATTGCTTTATCAAAACATCGCCTATAGAAATCATACCCTCTTTGTATTTGGCCAAATAATTCTCATACACTTTAGAAGCATAAGTTAATCTTTTTTCATCGCTTCTTACCATTTCAAATGCACTTAATGCTTCTGTTTGCAGCTGTTTAGCCTTTAGCTCTGTTCCGCTTTTTGCTAGCTCTACTTGAGTCATGGTCTTTAGATGTTCTAATTTTGCTTTTTCCAAATTTATCTTGTCGGAAAACCCATTAAATATATTCCAAGTGGCTTGCACACCGATAGTATAAAAATCTTTATCATCAAAATCATTAAAAATCACATTATCGGCACTGCCATATTCAGCAAATCCGCCTATCATTGGCAAAAATGAAGCTCTTTGCACCCAAACGGCATTTTCTGTGATTTGCAGGCCCAAGAGTGCTTTTTGTATATCAAAACTATCATTTCCGATCTCTTCTTTTGACGGCATATTCAGTGGAGCCATTTCGTCTATATTCTTGATCGATACAACTTCTTCATTCAATAAAAAAGAGAGATATTGGTATGCAAGTTCACGATTTAGCTTTGCTTGGATAAGCAAACTCTCAGCTTCGGCTTTATGTGCTTGCACTTCCAATAGATCGGTCCCGATGGCATAGCCTTCTTTTACCATCTCTTTTACAATGCCTTCGAGTCTAGAGATATTTTTTGTTATTTTAGATAGATTTGTTATGTAATTTTCTAAAAGAGTTATATCGTAAAAAGTTTTTTTGGTTTCATATACTTTTTGAGCCACGACCTTTTCTTTGTCTATCTTGCTCATCTCATACATATCATGCGCTATACGGCTATAATGAGTGATCTTCCCACCGGTAAATAACGGAAGAGAATAAGTAAATTTGGTTGAGTAGTGGTTTCTTGCTTTTGGATAATTAAGATCTTTTGGTGCAACAGATAAAATATCTGGATTAGTAGAATCAAATTCAGCAAAACCAAAATCGCCAAATGTTGCTTCCCTGCTTTGGAGTTTAAAACCAAAGACATTCCCGGCATCATTTGACCTTGCGGCACTCAGCGTGGCATCTAGTTTGCCAAGGCGTGTGGCTAATGGCAATTTAGCCTCTAATAATTTCATCTGTTCGTCAAATTGTGCTATTTTGATTTCAAGATTTTTTTCTTCAAGCATAGCTAATGCTTCTTTAAGCTCAAGATTTGTTACACTTCCAAAAAGCGGAAAAGTAACGCACATGAGTATGAGATATATTCTCATCTTCATGTTTGCTCCTTAGATATAAAATTTAGTTAAAAAATGACAGAAATATTATAACCAATTTTACTGATAAAAAGAGGTTATAATATATATTGATGGTTATAAAGTTGCAGATGCTACGCTAATACACGCTTGAAGTTGAGATAACTCTTCGAGCAGATCTTTGCTCACTGCTCCATCAACACGAACCACAGCAAGAGCTTGCTGTTTGTTATCTCTTCCAAGTCTAAAATCAGAAATATTAAGATCATGTTGTGCAATAATGCGGCCAACATCACCGATGACGCCTGGAGTATCAGTATTTCTAAAGAAGATCATCACTCCTTTTGGACCGAAGTCCAATGTATAATCATCTACTTCGATAATTCTTTGTACTTTACCGTCATAAACTGTACCAGCCAAACGAAGCGTACCGTTTTTTGTAGTAAGTTTTAGACTTATTTTATTTGTAAATCCGCTAGTGTTTGGCTTTGTCTCTTTGACTATTTCAATTCCTCTATCTTTGGCAACAAATTCGGCATTTACATAGTTGATCTGGTCGGCTAAAGATTCAGTCAATACGCCAACAGTTGCAAAAGTGCCAAGTGATTCAACAAAAGGTGCAATATCTCCTTCAGCTATAACTTTGATAGATTTAACAGCACTTTTGGTTATCTGAGCACTCAAATGTCCCATTTTTTGTGTCAATTCCAAGTATGGTTTAACAAAATCAGGTAATTCGTTTTCTTTTATAGGCAAATTTAGTGCATTTGGATAAGCAATACCCTTCACGGCCAAAATCGCATTTTCAGCAGCTTGGATAGCTATATTTTCTTGCGATTCAAGTGTATTTGCACCCAAATGAGGAGTTACTGTAACATTATTCAAATCCAATAAAGGATGATTGGTAGCCGGCTCTTTGTCGAAGACATCAATTCCTGCCATAGCAATTTTACCTGATTTTAAACCTTCAAGTAGTGCTTCTTCTTCATACAATCCGCCTCTGGCACAATTGATCAGAATGACACCGTCTTTCATTTTGGCAATCTCTTTTTTGCCGATCATGCCTATGGTCTCTTCTGTCTTTGGAGTGTGGATTGTGATGATATCACATGCTAAAATATCATTAAAATTAGTAGTATACGCGATATCAACATTTGTTGCTTTTGATGAATCTATATATGGATCATATGCTATGACATCCATCTCAAAAGCTTTAGCTCTCACACCGACACGAGAACCGATATTACCAAAACCGATAATACCTAGTTTTTTATCTTTTAGTTCCGTACCGTACCAGTCTTGTCGTCTCCAAACACGATCTACTTTGAGATTATTATGGGCATAAGGAAATTGGCGAACACAAGAAAGCATATGAGTCATTGTAAGCTCAACTGCGGCGATCGTATTTGCAGTAGGTACGTTCATAACAACAATACCGCGCTTACTACATCCATCGATATCAACATTATCGACACCAACTCCGGCTCTTACGACTGCTGCAAGTTTTGTAGCTTTTACCAATAATGCTTCATCAACATCGGTAGAACTACGAGTAATAGCGACATCAGCAAGTGGCAAAATCTCATTTATAAGTTTATCTTTTGGTTCATCAGATGCATTGATCATCATGATATCAGGATCTTGGAATAAAAGCTTTAGACCATTTTCATGAATATGATCACACACTACAATAGTTTTTTTTGACATCTCTTAACCTCTATTTTTTTAGCTGGTCTTTTAGAGCATCGCCGAGAGTCATACTATCATCTTGTTTGCTGTTTATTTTTGCTACAGCATCTTTTTCTTGTTGACGCTCAAGTCTTCTAACTGATACACGAATTTTATCGTTAGCTTGATCAAGCAATACAATCACGCCTTGAATCTCTTGTCCTTTTTCGATCTCTTCGATATTCAATGGAGCAAGATCTTCAGTGCGGATAAGAGCATCTACTTTATCGCCCAATGCGATAAATACGCCAAAATCTTTTTTATCTTTAACTGTACCGGTCACAATATCGCCCAATTTATGCTCTAATGCAAATTTTTTAAGCGGTGAATCTTCCATTGCTTTTTTACTTAATGAGATTTTACTTGTTTTTGTGTCAATATTGATAATCTTGACTTCTATCTCGTCACCGACATGAAATGCATTTTTTGCATTGATAGATTTATCCCAAGAAATTTCTTGATTATGCAACAATCCTTCTAATGCTCCAATTTTTACAAATGCACCAAAATCAGTTACTGATGTTACAGTACCTTTTACAATATCACCGACTTTATGGGAAGTAGCAAATGTATCTATAGGTTTATCAACTAAATTTTTCAAACTCACTCTGAGTCTTTTTTTCTCTCTGTCGATTTCGATAACTTCTACTTTGATCTGATCACCAATAGTAAGATAATCACTAGGATGTTTTACGTTTTTATCCCATGAAATTTCAGAAACATGCAAGAAAGCTTCTAGATCTTCTCCCAGATCAACAAAAGCACCATAAGCTTCTATATTGCTAATAGTTGCAGTGGCAGTATCGCCTACGGAGATGATATTGCCGATCTCTTTCCATGGATCATTGTGAGCATTTTTAATAGAAAGAGAAAGATGTTTTTTCTTTTTATCATACTCTAGAGCAATTACATTTACCTTATCGCCTTCTTTATAATATTTAGAAGGGTTCACAGGGCCTTTATGAGAAATATGTGAATAATGGACAAGCCCATCTACGCCGCCAACATCTACAAAGATACCGTAGCTGGTAATCATTTTTACAGTACCTTCTACGATTATTTTATCCTCAAGAAGCTTATTGGCTATTTCATCTATCTTATTACCTTCTCTATCGATAAGTTCTTTTCTAGATACTACAACAGAACCTTTATCTTTATCAACCTTAGTAATAATAGCTTTTACTTTTTTGCCTGGAGCATCATTCTTTTGATTAAGATATGATAGTGTTCTTGGCATAAAAAACTCAAGCCCATCACATTCTATTACATATCCGCCTTTATTTTTCTTGGCTATCGTACCCTCAATGAGATACTCTTGTGTATCATCATAACTTTCAATAAATGCATTTAATGCTGCGCGTTTTTTTGCCAATTCATATGAAACGATAGGTCGTTCACCTCTTGCACCGGTTATAATGACATCTATATTGTCACCCTCGCTAAATGCAAGAGTACCATCACTATTTCTCAATTGATCCAAAGAGATAACTGCCTCTTTTTTTCGTCCAATATCAATTAATGCTTGATTATCGCCTTCATTAATTTTAACAATTTTACCTTCAATCAAATCATTACTTGATTCTTCTCTTTTAAAAGATTCTTCGAGCATTGCTCCAAAATCTACATCTTCTATTTCGATATCTTCGAACTTCATACCGTTTCCTTATTATTTGCCTAATGTGACGATATTATACAATAAATATTTTAAAATACTTAATGCTAATTTATAGTGATTTTTTTTATAGCATCAATTACTTCATGAACAACCCAATCAGGCGTTGAAGCTCCGGCTGAAATGCCACACAACATTTTTTTATTAAACCAGTTAATATTTAATTCTGATGAATTTTCTATCAGATAACTATCTTCACAATAAGATTTGCATATCGAATGAAGCTGTTTGGTATTCGAAGAGTGCTTGCCGCCTATTACTATCATCACATCTGCTCTTTTTGCCAATGAAGCTGCAGCGTCTTGATTTTCAAATGTTGCATTACATATAGTATTGAAAACTCTTACCTCTTTGCAGGTAAACATTAAAGAATTTACAACTTTTGTAAAATCTTCCGGTTTTCTTGTCGTCTGAGCTACAACAGCTATCTTGCTTCTAAGAGGAAGTGCAGATGCTTCTTGCTCGTTTGATACCACAAATACTCTAGAAGAATCCACCCCATAACTCATAACACCTTTGATCTCTGGATGGCTAATATCTCCAAAAATAACAATATCATATCCTTCGAGACTCATTTTTTGTACTATTTGCTGAGGTGTTGTCACGTATGGGCAGGTAGCATCGATAATTATATTATTTTGTTCTTTTAAGCTTTGCAGTTCATGTTTGGGAATACCATGTGTTCGGATAACTACAGATTCTTGGGGTGCGATATCGCTTAATTGTTCTGCTAGGCCTATATTATATCCTGCTTTGAGTCTATTTATCTCATCTTTATTATGAATGAGCGGACCGTATGTTTTACTGTTTGGATGCTCTTCTGCTATCCTGATAGCTCTTTTAACTCCGAAACAAAACCCATACGAAGATGCTAACTCTATTTCCATTAAGAAACCTTAGTAATAGTTTTCAAGATATCAAAAAAGTTTGGAAATGACGTATCTATACATTCAATGTCTTCTATATTCATGCCACATATAAGTCCTGCTATTGCAAAACTCATAGCTATGCGATGATCACCATAACTATTGATAGTAGCTTGATTTAAAGTGCCGCCTGTAATTTCATAACCGTCTTCAAACTCTACACATTCTGTTCCACAAGCTTTTAATCCATTCAATACTGAGCTTATGCGGTCACTCTCTTTTGCACGAAGTTCTTTTGCATCACTCACTTTGCTTATACCGTCGGCTACTGCCATAGCAATTGAAAGTGCAGGCAGTTCGTCTATGAGCCATGCTATATTTTGATCAACACTGACCGATTTTAATTTACCATTGTATGATATTTTAATATCACCTATAGGTTCATAAATATCTTCTTTTAGAATATATTCAACATGTGCTCCCATTCTCTCAAGAACTTTATAAGCTTCTATTCTTGTAGGATTTAGTGTCATATTTTTTAAATGCACTTTTGCATTTGGAATAATAGCAGCTGCCACAGCAAAGAAAAAACCGCTTGAAGGATCACTTGGAACTGTTATATCAAGCGGATCTAACGGAGTGTTTAGCGGATGAATTTCTATCCATCCGTCGCTATTTGTATCAATCTTTGCACCCATACCACGAAGCATTCGCTCTGTATGATCTCTGCTTAAAAGATTTTCTTTATAATAACAGATATCATCTGCTTTAAGCGCTGCAAGGATCATTGCAGATTTTACTTGAGCTGAATCAATAGGAGAGTGATATTTAAATGCCTTTAGCTTACCGCCTCTTATGAATAGTGGAGCTTGGTTGCCGCTTTTTCTGCCATCGATCTTGGCGCCAATGCTACGCAAAGGTTCTACAACTCTTTTCATTGGACGAGAACGAAGATATTTATCTCCGGTAAGCACAAACGCGCCGTCCACTCCTGCGAGCAAGCCGCAATAAAGACGCATACCGGTTCCTGCATTGCCGCAATCGAGGACATCATCGGCTTCTTTTAGCTCTGATGGCGGAATTATGGTTATATTGCTTTCATCTTGGATTACATTTGCACCAAGCATTGATGCAATTTTGAGAGAATTAAGCGTATCTTCTGCTTGTAAATAATTTCTTACAGTAGAAGGTTTGTCACTAAGCAGCGAAAACATGGCGCATCTATGTGATATTGACTTATCAGATGCTATATCGTCACATATAATATCAAAACCGTCGACAATAGAGGCAATATTTACTTTTTTCATCTCAATACAGCTCCGAAATTGGCTCCGAGTGTCGAGAGAACACTGCCGGTGGCATTTTCTATTGCTTCGTCGCCCAATGTATTATCTTGTGATTGGAGAAACAATCTAATGGTCAAACTAACATTATTGCCAAATGATTCGTCCTCATATATATCCACGGGATAAACACTACGCAATATTGGCAAGGACAATGCATCAATGGCACTCTTTACTTGCGAATATGCAATGTCTTTTGAAATGAGAACACTCAAGTCCTTATAGACACTCTGATAATTAGAAATTGGATTTGCTAAAATATGTCTTGGCATCAAAGCTTCAAAATCCAATTCTGCAATAAAAGTATCATACAATCCCAACTCTTCTTGTGCTACCGGGTGCAGTTTGCTAACATATCCGCAAACATTGCCATCGATCAAAATATTAGCAGATTGATATGGGTGTATGAGTTTATTTGCATGATTGCACTCTTGAAGTGCAAAATCGCCCAAAACAAATCCAAGTTTTTGTAAAAATAGAGGCATATTCATCATAGACGGTTTACCATGGTTCATCACTGATTCAAGCTCTCCTTGTCCGCTCCAAACAAATGCTATTTTTTCTTTCTCATCTCTTCTTGCGTCAAAAACCATGCCTATTTCAAATAACGGGATTAATTTTTTCGTGTAATTTATATTTCTCTTGGCAGAAAGCAACAAGTTAACAAGAAGCGTTGAACGCAAAGAATTCATCTCTTGAACAATAGGATTAAGCAATGCACTATTACTATCTGTGGTTTCAAAACCATATTGTTCCAATAGGGTACTATCAGAGAAAACATAACTAATGCTTTCAAAAAATCCTACAGATACTGCACGGTTTCTGATTGTTTTTTTAGCTCTGTATACTGCTATGGCGCTGTCAGAATGATAATGCTCTTGAAAAGATAGCGGTTTTGATTCAATTTGATCTATTCCGATGATCCGCACGATTTCTTCGGCAATATCTTGAATATTGGAAATATCAGGCCTAAATACCGGCACAGTAGCCGCAATAGCATCATCTCCAACATTTGCTACCCTGCATCCTAGTCTTTGCAGCACATTTGTAATTATTGTTTTTTCAATTTCTTGGCCAATAATGGCTTGCAACTCTTTAACGTCTACCAAAACGATCTTATCATCCCTGCTCGCCTCATGGTTTAGTGTGCCTTCATAAAAATCCAAAATATCATATTTTTCAAAAAGATCAACAGCTATGGATAAACCAAATGCAAAGTCAGGATTGCTTCCTCTTGATGTATTGTAATAAATATCATCTTTTTTGATCTTGGTATCGCCGATCATGGCATTAAGCGTATCGGGATGAATATAGCTTGCGATTAAAACAATTTGACCTTTTTGGGAAGTTGGTTTTGTTTTTGGCTCTTGGTAAACTCCAACAACAGATCCCACTTCTGTAGCATTTGATATATTCATCATGTTATCAGATTTCAATTCTATGACTATCTTGCCGTCGTCATTTCTAAAGAAATCAGCATTATATGCCTGTAAAACAACACCGGTTGCATGCAGCAAATATTCTAGCGCATCGTCTAATTTATTTTTACTAAGTATGTTTATCATTGCTAAACGAATATAAACTATCAATGGCAGTTGACCATCTTCTTTTTGTGCAGCAAGGTTGCAGCTTATATGCGCATCAACATCGGAATGCACATTCAATGAAGCTTCTCTCGAGATTCCCAGTTTAATTTTTTTATTATGTCTTGCGGGCTTGTGCTCAATAAGACTTCTGCTAAAAGCTGTGCTCAAATCTCTAGCAACACCATAAACACTTAGACAGTCACCGCGATTAGGTGTAAGCTCTAATTCAAAAATAGTATCATTGATCGTATCATATTCGCACAATTCTCTGCCAGGCTCTAAATAACCGATACTGTCATCTAATATCATAATGCCGCTGCCGATATTCGGAAGTCCGAGTTCGCTGGCTGAACATATCATACCATCACTCTCAACACCTCTGAGTTTGGCCGGCTTGATCTCTAATCCATCAGGCAATATAGCCCCAACTGTGGCAACCGCAACATATGTAGCGTTAACAACATTTGCTGCACCGCATACTATTTGTCTTGTGCCTAATCCTATATCAACTTGACATACATTTAATTTATCTGCATCAGGATGCTTTTCGCAAGAAAGTATGCGGCCTACGACTACCCTTTTAGGTATTGAACCTTTTTTCATAGAGCCAACTTCAAGGCCTATGGCATTAAAAGTGCCATAAAGCATATCATCCGTAATCTCTTTTAGGTCAATAAATTCATTTAACCAACTTCTAGTAACTATCATCTAAACTGCTCCAACAAACGTATATCACCCTCAAACAAAGATCTCAAATCAGGAATGTTATGCAATAGCATAGCAAATCTTTCTACTCCCAAACCAAAAGCATAACCGCTGACATCATTATAGTCAACAGCTTTAAATACATTTGGATCCACAATACCACAGCCCAAAACCTCTAGCCATCCCGTATGAGAACAGACCCTGCATCCATCACCTTTGCAAAATACACATGAGATATCTACTTCTGCTGAAGGCTCGGTGAATGGGAAAAAACTCGGACGGAAACGAACCTTAACTTCGCCAAACATAAAATGCAAAAATTCAGTCAACATGGATTTTAGATTCGCAAAACTTACTTCACCTTTATGCTGCACTACCAACCCTTCAACCTGATGAAACATAGGTGTATGGGTAAGATCATAATCTCTGCGGAATACAGATCCTGGAGCGATCATGCGAATAGGCGGTTTAGAAGATAGCATTTTTCTAATTTGCACAGGCGAAGTGTGAGTACGCAACAAAGATCCATCAGCAAAATAAAACGTATCTTGCATATCTCTTGCAGGATGATGCTTTGGAAGATTCAAAGCTTCAAAATTATGAAAATCATCTTCTACCATAGGCCCGCTCTCGACAGAAAAATCAAGCGACACAAAATATTCTATAATCTTATCCATGGTCTCCATTACCGGATGCAATGCACCGATATTCGGAGTTGTATTATATAGTGAAAGATCTATTTTTTCATCTTTTAATTTTACTTCTATCAATGTTGATTTTATAGCGTCATAATGCATGTCAAAAGTTTCTTGCAATTTTTCTTTGGCTAGATTTAATCCTTGGGCAAAGCTTTTCTTCTCTTCCGCATTAAGCGTTGCAAGTTTTCCAAACTCCTTAGCCAAAGTACCCTTTTTGCCAAAAATATCTACTCTGACCTTTTCTAGTTCATCTAGCGAAGTACATGCGGTTATACTGTCTTCTAATATAGTTAATTCTTCCATATATCCTCAATTCTACACCTATCAATATAGGCTAAAGTAAAGCGATTTTACCTTATTATAGCTGACAATATGATTGTGGCATCTGAAAAATAAAATAGTTTGAGAAGATTATTTATATTCTCAAATGTGTTATAATTGTAAAAATAAAAAAATAAAAAGGGATTTATAAATGTGTATATTTTGCAAGATGATCAAAGGAGAAATCCCAATTGATATAGTTCATGAAAATGAAAATTTTTTGGCATTTCATGATATTTATCCAAAAGCGCCGGTGCACATATTGATCATTCCCAAAATTCATGTTTCATGCTTTCAAGAAGTATCTCCTGAGACAATGGCTGGTTTGACCGCTTTTACACAAGATGTAACAACCAAAATGGGATTAGATGAGACAGGATACAGGCTCATAACCAATAACGGCAAAGACGGCGGCCAAGAGATATATCATTTACATTTTCACCTACTTGGCGGCGGTAAACTTAAATGGGAATATATGCATGAAGATCCGCATAAAAGTATATAAAAATTAATTTTATATACTTTATTGTTTAATACCGTCTATCCATTCTTGCATTTTTTCTATCTGTTCTATCGTTCTAACAGTTGACGCACCGCCCTCCGAGGTGCGTGCATTCATAGATGCGCGGTTATTTAGTACGGCCATAACATCTTCTTGTATACGGCTCTCTATACTTTGCAGATCATTTAGACTAAGTTCTGATATATCCAGCCCCTGCTCTTCAGCCAGATTGACCGCATTGCCAACTATATGATATGCATCTCTAAACGGCATACCTGCTTTTTTTACTAAATAATCAGCAAGATCCGTGGCACTTAGATGCCCGACCATGCACGCACCTTCCATACGAGAATTATTAATGGTCATTTGTTCAAGCATCTCATTAAGTACCATGATCGAGAGTTTGGCGGTATTTACGCTATCAAATACGCCCTCTTTATCCTCTTGCATATCTTTATTATATGCCAACGGTAAACCTTTCATAACCGTAAGCAGTGCTATAAGATTACCGTTTACCCTACCTGTTTTGCCTCTAAGGAGTTCTGGAATATCCGGGTTTTTCTTTTGCGGCATGATAGAGCTTCCAGTAGAGTGCCTGTCAGACAATGTGATCCATCGAAACTCGCTGCTGCTCCAAAGTATCAGCTCTTCGCTTAGACGGCTAATGTGCATCATCATTGTAGATATATTAAACAGTATTTCAAGCGCAAAATCCCTGTCGCTTACCGTATCCAAACAATTAAGTGTCGGAGCACTAAAGCCAAGGGCAGAAGCTGTCATTTGGCGGTCGATAGGATGTGGAGTTCCTGCAAGCGCAGCACAACCGATAGGAGAGAGGTTATTCCTCTCAAAGCTGCTCATAAATCTCTCATAATCTCGCTTGAACATACTCGCATAAGCCATCATATGATACCCAAAATTGATAGGCTGAGCATGCTGTAAATGCGTCATTCCAGGCAGCAATGTATCGGTATGATCTTTGGCAGTATCCACAAAAGTCGATATAAGTTTTGCCAGCAATGACATTATCTCTTTGGTTTGTCGCTGCACAAAAAGTCTAAAATCAAGTGCAACTTGATCATTTCTACTTCTGGCAGTGTGAAGTCTTTTGCCTGCATCTCCTATCTTAGCTGTTAAGCGACCCTCAATTGCCATATGGATGTCTTCATCAGCGCCCTCAAGCTTCCAAGAGCCGGTCTCAATTTCCTTTAGAATCTTATTAAGTCCATTTGTAATACTTGATAAGTCCTCACTAGAGATAATGCCTTGTTTTGCCAACATAGCAGCATGAGCTTTGGAACCTTCTATATCTTCATGATAAAGTGCTTTATCAAAGGGGAATGAATCATTTAGCTCTTTTAGTAATTGTGAACTCTCTGTGCCGATCCTAGCTGATGCAATTTTTTTTGCCATATTAGATTATCCTTGAAAAATAATAGATATATTCTATCCAATTGTATATTTATACTTGTTTGCTTTTTTGTATGTCCAGTCAAGTTAAAACAAACAAAATATATAATTTATTCGTATTTTTTATGATGCATATTCAAAAAAATATAGATATAATATTATAAAATTCATACAAAGGCAGGTTAAGATGAATGCAAGAAAAATTTTTATTATCACAATGATATTAGGCTATACAAATACATTTGCTGATACGGCCATAGAAAATAACTCTACAGCAACATCAATAATAAGTTCGTCCGACATTAATACAACCAATGAAATCAATACAACCATTGGCAATACAGCTTCCTTTGAAGAAGAGTTTGGCGACGTTAACAAAACTGCCGTTTTTGATCCATTTAGCGGATACAATAAGTTTATGACAAATGTTAATGATAAATTTTATAAAAATATTGCCGATCCCATAGCCACCGGGTATGCAAAAATACTGCCTGAGAAAGCTAGGATCTCCGTAAATAATTTGATTCATCATTTGCGTTTTCCGATAAGACTAGCGAATAACCTATTGCAATTTAAAATCAAAAATTCTGCAGAGGAAACAGGACGATTTGTAGTTAATACGATTTTTGGGCTGGGAGGATTATTTGATCCTGCCAAAACTGACCTAGGATGGGAAAGACACGATGAAGATCTTGGTCAAACACTAGGATTTTATGGTTTGCCTGACGGTCCTTATATAGTATTACCGATTCTTGGATCTTCTAACTTGCGTGATACTGTCGGTTTGGTCGGAGATACTTATATAAGTCCGCTTTATAGCGCAGATGCAGATAATATTTGTTACAAAATACCACAAAATACCACCCAAGATATCTTGATCGGCAGTATAGAAGTAATCAATAAAACATCTTTACACTTAGGCGAATACGATTTGATCAAAAAAGATGCTTTAGATCTATATGCATTTTTGCGCGATGCTTACGCACAACAAAGAAGACAAAAAATAAAGGAATAATTTGTGATAAAGACAACCAAACTACTTAAAATATTTTTGATATTAGCAACAATTAGCATTCCGTCTTTTGCTTTAAGACAAAATGAGATCGAACCGGTTATGCACAGCAAAATAGAAAAGGTATTGACGGTATTAAAGAAAAAAGAATCCAATACAATAAGAGGGCAGGACATTATTCGCACCCTTGATCCTGTTTTCGATTATTCGCTTATGGCAAAATTGGCTTTAAGCAGCAAAACTTGGGATTCCATTACCACTACACAGCAAAAAGAGTTTACAAGGTTATTTATAACAAGACTGAAACAATCATATCTTGATAAACTCGATCTTTATAATAATCAAAAAGTGATATACAAAGGTGTCAAACCGTATCAAAAAGGCAGATTGCAGCTGCAAACAGAGGTTATTGGCAAAGATGAGACATACAAAATAAATTACAATTTTCACAATAGCAAAAATAGTGGTAATTGGCTTATTTATGATGTAGAATTAGCCGGTGTGAGTATTATACAAACATATCGTC
The DNA here is from genome assembly GCA_964527805.1 of uncultured Sulfurovum sp. Lineage (GTDB taxonomy): Bacteria > Campylobacterota > Campylobacteria > Campylobacterales > Sulfurovaceae > BN30871. The sequence continues at coordinate 27,663 of CAZGNT010000003.1, read as the reverse complement.
AACAATTCGCAGGGCTTTTAAAAGAAAAAAGCTTTGATGAGATATTAACTCAACTAAGAGAGAAACAGCCATCAAAAGCAAAACAATCGTAAGCAATATGATTATATCGTAATATACAACCGTGTCAAAGGATAAACCACGAACCCTCATACGCATGAAATAAAACTTATTTTATTGAGTTTTATAGCTCTTATAGCATTTGGTTCTGCATTACTAATGTTGCCATTCGCTCACAACGGCGAATTAAGAGTTATAGATGCGCTTTTTACATCCACATCTGCTGTTTGTGTTACGGGACTGATCGTCAAAGACACCGCGGGTGATTTTACACTGTTTGGACAATTTATTATTATGCTGCTTATCCAAATAGGAGGATTAGGCTATATGACCGCGGTCACTTTTTTAACGGTCATGCGTCGTCAAAAAATAGCACACAGAGACCGTATGCTGCTGCAAGAATCTCTAAATTATCCAGGCATGGAAGGATTGGTTAGGTTTTTAAAGATCGTAGTTACTTCAATTGCAATGATCGAAGTTAGCGGTATTATCATCTTGACTCTTCGTTTCTGGGCAGATATGCCTTTTGGGAGAGCATTGTGGTTTGGTACTTTTCATGCCGTCTCTGCTTTTAATAATGCAGGTTTTTCGCTGTTTAACGATAATCTTATGGGATATAGTCAAGACATCATTATAAATCTTACTATTCCACTTTTGATTATATTTGGCGGAGTGGGGTATATTGTCATCATAGAGCTTTCAAACTATTATAAAAAAGAAGTTAATCGTATATCGACTCATACCAAAATTGTATTAACAATGTATATATTATTGATTATTCTTGGTATGTTTTTACTGCTTTCCCTAGAATGGGATCATGCTTTTAAAGAGATGTCAACATACCATAAAATAATGGCCGCCTGGTTTGCATCCGTCAATTATCGTACAGCCGGATTTAATACTATTGATCTATCTGCCCTAACGGATTCAAACTTGTTTTTTGGAACTTTTTTTATGATGACAGGAGGAGGCCCTGGAGGAACTGCCGGAGGATTAAAAGTTACCACTGTGGCATTGGCATTTTTAGGCATGTGGTATACTTTAAGAGGTGAAACAAATGTGCATATTTTTCATCGCTCCATTCCATCATATCAGATCAATAAAGCATATACGATAATTTTTATAGCGTCGCTTTATGTTGTATTATCAACTGTGATATTGAGTGAAATTGAACAATTACCATTTCTAAGGATATTGTTTGAAACTACTTCAGCATTTGGTACTGTTGGATTATCTACCGGTAATGGTGGGGTACTAAGCTATAGCGCATTATTTAGCGATGCCGGAAAATTGAACATAATGCTGCTTATGTTAATGGGGCGTATAGGTGTCTTTGCATTTACCATAGCCATCATCGGCAAAGCGGCTCTTAGTCGTATAAAATACCCAGAAGGAAGGATAATAATATGAAAAGTTTTGCCGTTATAGGACTCGGAAAATTCGGATTTCATGTTGCCAAGGGATTGGCGCAACAAGGCATGAGCGTCATAGCAGCAGATATAAACGAAGATCAAATAAGAGAAATTAGTGAATATGTACAAGATGCTATTATCTTGGATTCTACTGATATGCATGCTCTAAGTGAAGCCGGTATTGGGCAAGTTGATGTAGCTATAGTGAGCATTGGAGAAAATATAGAAGCTAGCATATTAACCGTGATGGCTCTCAAGGAGATAGGAGTGCAAACAGTTATTGCAAAAGCAATTACTCGTGTCCATGGTCAGATACTATCCAAAATAGGAGCTACTAAAGTTGTATACCCCGAAATGGAAACAGCTAAAAAGATAGTAAAAAAAATGGTTGCAAATATGTACTATGAAACCATCGATCTCTCTATTACTATGAAGTTAGCCAAACTAACAGTACCAAACTTTTGGGTCGGGACATCGATTTTGTCATCAACATTTGAAAACGATTATCATGTTAAGCCTATCGCATACAAACACCAAGGCAAATGGCATACTAAATTTGAAAATGATGATATACTAGAAAACGATGATATACTGGTTGTATTGGGAGACAATACAAATATAGAAGCATTAAGCAAAAAGGTTTGACCAAAAAGTACACAAACCTTCTTGTCTAATTTTATCTTTTATCTGGCACGATAAGGAACGGGTTTGTACCCTTCTTGCATAAGCTTCATGATGCCGCCTTGCAGATTGATCACATTATAATCTTTCTCATCTGACAAAAACGGCGCTATCGCAGCTGTTCTAGAACCAGTACGGCAAATAATTGCAAATTTTTCATTTTTCTTGACAACTTTATTGAGTTGCACAAGAAAAGCATCCTCTTTTGCCTCACCTTTTTCGTTGAAGAACATAATAGGATATGAACCTTTTACTATTCCGGTTTGCGCCCACTCTGCAGGAGTGCGGATATCTATGATCTTGATAGGCTTAGATAAAAATGATTTGTTTACTACTACGTTTGTGACATCCGCATTGGCGATCGCTGATATAGCCAAGACGGCCAATAATATTTTCTTCATATACAATATTCCTTTTCTTTTATAATTTATATTTTTAAAAAAAAGAATTTTAGCTAAAAAATGTTAATTAAATATTAAGATCAAATAATAGACAAAACCGTTCCGTCAGATTAGAAGCGGCACATCGCTCCCACATAAAAGCCGCCGAGATCAATATCAATTTTGGTATTATAATCATCCTCGTCGATCAAGATACGCTGCATGCGGTAGCCAACTTCAACGGCAGGTTGTGCATTTGGCATGATATCCGTAAAAGTATAGTCGGTTTTAAAACGCATATCATATAGCTTTGAATCTCCGCTACTAACATATTGGAGATTTGTTTCTATACCGATTTGCGTATTTGGAATCTCTGCGCGGGCACGCAGATAGCCTTGTGGAATCAAGAAACTGTCGCTTTCACTATAGGTTGCCTCAAAACCATACTCATCTTGTATAGAATAACTGGCATTTATAAATTTAAGATCAATACCAATATCAAGCTTTAGCCAAAAACTTTTATCAAGAAGCGAATAATATAGAATGCTGTCATATTCGGAAATTTTCATTTTACTCAATGCATTGTCAGAGTAGCTCCAAGGACCCCATCCGACTATCCCGTTTGTACGCCCTTCATAATTAATGCCCGTATATTCAAGACGTAAGTTTGGTATATAGTAAGGCAAAGCATGCTTTATGTCGACCCAAAGATATGGGGTGATTTCGGTATCGTAGCCAAGTCCATCCTCGGCGCTAATCCAAGCGCTATTTTCGTAACGCAACGACCCGTCAGGAGATGCATTCCATGCACCTGCACCGACTTCAATATTTAGAGGCTCTGCTTGAGCAGACAAACCTAACAAGGCTGCAATAGCAACCGTTTTATATAATGTATTCATTTTGCCCCCTTATTGATTTAAAATACAAAAAAATGTGTATCCTAGAAAAATCATATTAATATAATAATTTTATCTATAATTTATGCCAATTTAAAAATATATTGTATCAAACAAATGTTAATTATAAATTAAAATTATCAAAACTTTTCCATTGTTCTCATGCTCCCGATGTGGGTATATACTTATTTCTCTTGTTCCCATCGAGACGATGGGAACGGGGTTAGGGGATATGGTATGTCATCCTGAATTTATTTCAGGATCTAAAAGAGATTGTTTTAAATGAGATTCTAAAACAAGTTTGGGATGACTGATAGTTGTGGATTCCGTATCAAGTACGGAATGACACTTTTGCGAAGAATATGCGTTCCCATCGAGACGATGGGAATGAGGTTAGCATATATGATGTATCCCCCATTTTCCGGTATTCTTATCAAGTATTGCTTCACCACTAACTTTTGCCATGTTTTTATCCTTTTTATTTATTTAAGATTAAATTCATATTAATTGACATTTCGATAACTTGATAAGTTGAACTATCTTTGCCTACATATTGAGGATTGTATCCAAGGGTCTTTATTAAGCTAACATACATTTCTATAATAGAATGCAAATTATTTTCTAAAAATGCAAAAGGATCAACTTTCCATTCAACTCGATTATCTCTAATTTGCATCAAAGAACTCATTCCAACAACTATTGGATAAATAAATCCATCGGGATACTTATAAAAAACTTCGTTATTATAAAATTTTGTACGTGGTTTTCTATGTAAATGTTTATCACTTTCGACTTTATCAGCATACATTTTAACACAAGAAATCCCTCCAAACCTACTTGAAGAATAATTGTAGGCATCTGGAAAGTTTTCATAAATATAATCATAAATACGTGGAATGTCTTCCATAAGATCTAATGCGCTATCTAGCAATGAACTTTTTATATTACCATTATTATCATCCAATCCAATTGTTTTGTTGGTCATTATAGTTGTAAAATCATTAACGCATTTTGCTTTTGAACTATACAGTGATATTGGGTTTATCGTAGGAATATTAGAAGGTAGCTTGCCTTCTTTTTGTAAAAAAATAATAGGTATCAAAGAAAGAGAAACAATATCTTGAGCCTTAATGCGTTTATTTGGTTCATTTGTTTTCCATTCAATTTCTTTTTCAATTTCAGGATCAAGCTTTTCGGCTAATTTGTCATAATAACCAGCATAATTTGCTTTTGCAGTTGCTGTTAATTCAGCATTATTGTTTCTTGCTGAAGATATGTCAAATATGCTTTCATTATAAAAATTACTATTCTCACTTACTGGAGATATAATTTCAACTGGTGTAAGAAAATAATTTATTTGACTATTATTTGATTCTATCTCGGAAAGAATATTATCCTTTTCGTTATCCCATATGTCTTTTAAATCGTCCCATAATTTAATTCTTTTTTCTTTCTCTGGAGCAACACATTTTACAAAATATTTTGCAATAGCTAGGGTATTATGACCACCATCTAAAATGCCTTCTAAACTTTCATTTTCAAAAGTTAATCTTAATCTACTGCGATCCAATTCTTCGCATTTACTACTTGACAGCAAAATACCTTTACTTTTATACATAAATAAATCGGGTGTTTCCTCTAAAGTATACATTATTTCATCTATTACTCTTCCGCTTTTTGCAAGACGTGGATTTGCATTTAAAGAAAGTGTATCTATTAATTGGTACATACCCTTTGGATCTAATAAACCTATATTTTTACGTAATTCATAATGTTCTTGTTGGCACATATTGTGCAGTTTTATTATTATTTTTGTTTCCATTTTAAAATCCTTTTTAAAATATATTTAATATGTTTTAAAAAGCTTTATGAAAATGCTATTGAGAAAAGTGAGTATTCTATCTATCCAGACTTTAATTCAAGAAGTTAATTTCCATTTTGCTTTTCAGCCTAATTTAAACCTGTTTCTTTATCCAAGAACACAAATAACTTTACCAAGTTATATAGTTATCCAACTACAAAAAAATTATAAGCAAAATATGCTTAAAAAATACTTAAATTAAATTTTAACCTTGCTCTCAACATTTTATTAGACACACATACTTATTTTGATAATTATATTTGAAATAGGATAAATTATTGATGATAGTGTGATTTGTTATTTAAGATATAGTTTGTCATGCTGAACTCGTGTTTCAGCATCTCTGTGATTTAGATCCTGAAACAAGTTCAGGATGACTGATGGTTGTGGATTCCGTATCAAGTACGGAATGATAAAAAAAGAATATAGTGAGATCCTGAAATAAATTCAGGATGACAAGCTTTTAATGCAAAAAGTGTCTTTTCCCTGTGAAATACAATGCCATTCCAAACTCATTGGCAGCTTCGATGACTTCATCATCACGGACACTTCCGCCAGGCTCGATAACGCATTTCACTCCAGCCTCGGCTGCTGCATCGATGCTGTCTCTAAACGGGAAGAATGCTTCGCTTGCCAGAACCGATCCGCTTACATCCAATCCCATATCTTCAGCTTTTCTTAGTGCTGCTTTTGCTGCATCTACGCGACTCGTCATGCCCATACCCACAGCTACCATAGCTGAATTTTTGACATAAACTACGCAGTTGGATTTGGTTAATGCAGCCACTTTATAAGCTATCTCCATATCTTTCTTTTCCTGCTCGGTAGCTTTTCTGGTTGTTTTGAGTTCTGAATTTGCCACTTCGTCTGCTTCTATGAAATCTGCATCTTGGTAAACAAACCCTCCGTCAACTATCTTGAAATTAAATGCATCGTTTGCCATCTCAAGCTTTTTAGTACCCTGTTTGAATAATTTGATTCTTTTTTTCTTGGATAACTCTTCGACTGCTTCATCTGTAAAATCAGCTGCGAATACCACTTCAAGGAAAATTTCATTCATTTTCTCGGCCAATTCTTTTTCAACTACGCCATTGACTGCTACTACGCCGCCAAATGCAGAAACAGGATCGCATTTAAGTGCTTCGGTGTAGCTTTCAAGCAGAGTGTCCTTGATGGCAAAACCGCATGGATTGCCATGTTTGACGATACATACTGCATTATCATTGCCAAATGCAGAAGCGATTTTGGCAGCTCCGCTTATATCTCCCATGTTGTTAAACGATGCCTCGCCTTTTACGGTTATAAATTTATTTGAAAAATGCTTGTCAAACTCATACAAAGCGCCTTTTTGATGAGGATTTTCACCGTATCTGGTGTCAAATACTTTTTTGCCGACTATAAACTGATGATCGCCAAAACCGTTATTGAATCTGCTGTTCATATAGTTTGCTATCATACTGTCATAAGCAGCAGTATGTTCAAAAGCTTTTATCATAAGTTCGCGTCTAAGCTCCAAGCCATCTTTTTGAGCGCCTATGTTTTCTAGCACTCTTGCATAATCTGCATTGTCAGTGACTATATATACACTCTCGAAGTTTTTGGCTGCACTTCGCACCATAGCTGGGCCGCCGATGTCTATATTTTCTATGATCTCTTCAAAATCATCGGTTCTCTCAATCGTAGCTTTGAACGGATAGAGGTTTACGCAAACCAAGTCGATACCCTCAACGCCAAGTTCTTTGGCTTGTGCCAAATGTGCCGCGTCGCCTCTTTTGTGCAATATGCCTCCATGGATGAAAGGATTTATGGTTTTTACACGTCCTTCAAAACATTCAGGGAATTTTGTCACTTCGCTGGCTTCTATGACTTTGACTCCTGCATCTTTTAATGCTTTGTAAGTACCGCCTGTGCTTATTATCTCAAATCCTAATGCTTCCAATCCTTGTGCAAACTCTACAATTCCGCTTTTGTCACTAACGCTTAATAATGCTCTCATATACTTTCTTCTACTCTCTTTATTATAAATCTTGTTCTATTGTTTTTTTGAATGTACCAAAATAGATACCTTGCAGCTGCTCAACCGGCATGCTTACATCATTGAGGATGAAAGCATCTCCTTTGACATTTCCGATCGCCTCTATGTGCAGACCTAGATCTGCTGCCATTTTGGCGACATCATTTGCATCTTGGGGTGCTACTTCCAAGATCGCCCTGCTTTGGCTCTCGTCAAAGATTTCGTTTGTGTTTTCCAGCTTGATATCAGCTTCTACACCAAGGCCGGAGAGCACTGACATTTTGGCTAATGCAATAGCTAAACCGCCCATGCCAAGATCTTTTGCCGATTTTAGTAGTCCTTTTTTGTTCGCGTTTATCACAAGATCCCAAAGCCTAAGCTCAGCAGTGTAGTCGATCTCTCCTAGCTTGCCGGTAGTTTCTCCAAAAAGCTCTTTAATATAGAGTGATCCGCCAAACTCGCCTTTTGTTTTGCCCACAAGTAAAAGTACATTGCCTTCTTTTTGGAATGAACTTTTGAGTACTTTATTACAGTCATCATTTAGCCCAACCATAGCGATAGCAGGTGTAGGGAAAACGCTCACGCCGTTTGTCTCATTGTACAAGGATACGTTACCGCTGACTACAGGGGTATTCAATGTAGCACAAGCTTCCTTGATACCTTCACACGCTTGCGCAAACTGCCACATAACCTCAGGATTTTCAGGGTTTCCGAAATTTAGACAATCTGTAATTGCAAGTGGTCTCGCACCGCTCATAGCGACATTTCTTCCGCTCTCTACTACGGCTAGTGCTGCGCCTTTATGCGGGTCTATGTAACAATATCGTGGATTACAATCAGCGCTCATGGCCAATGCTTTGCCGTTTTGCTTGATACGGATCACGCTGGCATCCAAAGAGCCTGGACGTTTTATGGTATTTGTCTGTACCATAGAGTCATACTGCTCATATATCCATGCTTTATCTACTACTTCGAGTGAAGATAATAGTTTCTCAAATGCTTCTTGGTTTGATACAGTAGGATAGTCAGAAATATCTTTGGCATTAACTGCATCCAGATAAGCTGGTCTTAGTGTAGGACGATCCAAAATAGGCGCTTCTTCGCTCACCGGAGCTATCGGCATATCTGCACATTTTTCTCCATGCCAAAATAGTTCCATTCTGCCAGTATCTGTTACTTCTCCGATAACTGCAGCGTCCAATCCCCATTTTACAAATATATCTATGATGGCTTGCTCGCTGCCTTGTTTAGCACATATCAGCATTCTCTCTTGAGATTCACTTAGCATGAAATCATATGGGGTCATCCCCTCTTCACGTGCAGGTACCTTATCTAGGTGCATTATCATACCAGCACCAGTTTTGCCCGCCATCTCAAACGATGAACTTGTAAGCCCAGCTGCACCCATATCTTGGATACCTACTACATGATCGGTAGCAAAAAGCTCTAAACACGCCTCAAGAAGCAGCTTCTCGGTAAACGGATCTCCTACTTGTACGGTAGGTCTGAGTGATTTGCTCTCTTCTGTGAAGCTGTCACTGCTCATAACAGCTCCGCCAAGCCCGTCACGGCCTGTCTTTGAACCTACGTATATAACCGGATTGCCTATGCCTTTTGCAACTCCAAGGAAAATATCATCATGCTTGACAAGACCTAATGCAAATGCATTGACTAATATATTGCCGTTGTAGCTCTCATCAAAACTAACTTCGCCACCAACGGTCGGAACACCCATGCAGTTGCCGTAGCTTCCGATGCCTTCTACTACTCCGCGCACCAAATGTCTTTGGTATTTATTTACATTATCATTGCCTTTGATGTTCCCAAAACGAAGAGAATTGAGGTTTGCCACCGGTCTAGCGCCCATAGTAAATACGTCTCTAAGTATCCCGCCTACTCCAGTGGCAGCTCCTTGGAACGGTTCAATGAAGCTTGGATGATTATGGCTTTCCATCTTAAATACCGCTGCCATACCGTTGCCAACATCTATTACTCCGGCATTTTCGCCAGGACCTTGGATAACCCATGGTGCTTTAGTAGGGAAGCCATTTAGATATTTTTTACTAGATTTATAAGAGCAATGCTCGCTCCACATGGCAGAAAATATACCGATCTCAACGATATTAGGTTCACGATTCAAAATCTCTTTGATATGCTCATACTCAGCAGGGCTTAGTTTGTGCGATTTGAGCACGCTTTCGATATTTTCGATGGCTGACATAAAAGTATTCCTTTTTAGGATAATAAAATAGGTTTATATTATAGTAAAAAAGTACTAAAAATGTGATGAAACAAGTAAGACAAGTGGCTCATTTATAAATATCAACAACCATATACAAAAACCAAAAAAGCACTCCAAAAGCGACCAAAAGATATAATTTGGTAATTTATATAAAGGTAAAATATGTCTCAAATTCTCTCTATGTTCGCCCTGCAACAACAGCTAAATGATGCCACAAACGGCATCGGTTGGGAAGCAGGAGTCACAAAACAAGGCAAGCCAATAGATTGGAGAAGGTGCATATACTTAGAGTGTGCGGAACTGGTAGACTCATATCCATGGAAACATTGGAAAAATATAGATGCTGCTGCAGATACTGAAAATATCAAGATTGAAGTAGTGGATATCTGGCATTTTGTAATGAGTGAGATACTGAGACTTAATGCGAACAGCCAAAAATTACCTATAGAAGAATTGGCTTACAAAATATCTTCATTGCCTAGTTTTGATATTCTAAGAGAGCCTGCTTGTGATATCTCAGATAAATATTTTGATCAAATTGCTACCATAGAAAAGTTTATAAAATGCGTATTTATAGATGAAAGTTTAGAGGAGATGGCAAACTTATATTTTTATGTTGTATTTCAATCAGGACTCAATCTAGATAGCCTGTATCAATTATATATAGGAAAAAATATACTCAATCAATTTCGTCAAGACCATGGCTACAAAGATGGAAGCTATATAAAAGTATGGAACGGCCAAGAAGATAATGTAGTATTGCAAAGCATATTGGCTTCTAATCCATTGATTAGCCCTAGTGAGCTGTATGAAGAATTAAAAGCGTCATATCCGAAACAATAGACCCGTTAATTACCCTGTGCGGTCAACAAAAAAAATGAATAGATATATTATTCATTTCATCTTGCCTTTAACTGAGTTCGGTATGAATTTACTTCTTCTAGTTTTAGTTGTCAAGTGTCCTGAACAGACTTGTGGCTACAGTGCCGTCAATATCAACTGATATTTCTGAAACGATACGAATATTCTTAATATTATCAAATCCGCACTCACGGCCGCACATTACTGAGCCGACCAAATAATATTTGCCTTTTGGTATATTTTTAAATATAAAATTTCCGTCATCATTTGCTGTAGCAAACTTAAGGTATTGATACAGTCTATCGTCTGCGTTATACATTTTGTTGCCGCTCATGTAGTTTTCGTTAAACCATTGCTTTGAGTATGATGTGTATGGGTTAAGATACAATCTTGCATTAGAGCCTACAACTCTTCGGCCGTTTTTCGTTTGCACGGCAATTTTACCGTATACGACCGATTTTCCCGCAGAAGATAGTTTTCTGTATTCTTTTTCCGGAAAAGGAATACGGTTTATAATTTTTTGATTTTCTTGGCTGGCATCATTCGTATTGAATTGATTTTTAAGATCAGAGATATCTACACAGTCATCTATGCAATATTTTGGGGGCCAATTTTGATCAAATTTTTCCAACTGCGTCGAAGGCGGCATAGGCAATTGTGGTGCTTTTGCGGGCTCTGGCTCTTGCTTGCATCCATAAAAAAACAACATTAACAAAATGAGAGAAACTATTTTAAACATATTTAATCCTAAAAAATAACTATTAACACTATTATATCAAGTTTTTTACGTCATTTGCCTAGGCAAAACTCTCCGAACATCTTATCTAAAACATCCTCATTTTCATATGGTTTAGAAATCGATGATATTGCTTTTATGGCTTCTGTTAGATGATAGGCAAAAAACTCCAATTCGCCTTTTTGCAAAGGCAGTTTTGCTTCCTTTATCGCTTCTAACGAGTTTTTGACTGCTTGGATCTGTCTAGATGAAACAAGCATCAATTCATCTCCGCTAGAAATATTATCTAGCAACTTCTGTAATTTATTTAACAAAATAGAAAAATCGGATCTAACACTCATGCTTATAAAATCCAATGAATCAAGAAATGGATCATAAAGCTCTCTATGCAAATCGGCTTTATTTATGACTGCAAGCAAATGTTTAGAGTCATCAAGCTCTTTGATCATTAATGCTATTCGTTCATCTTCTTTATCCCATTTTTTACTTCCGTCAAAAAGCGCAATGACTATATCTGCTTCATTTAAGGATGCAATTGAACGCTCTACGCCAATTTTTTCTATCTCATCACTTGCTTCACGAATGCCTGCTGTATCAATAAGACGAATAACATGAGAACCTATACGTACCTGCTCTTCAATTGTATCCCTAGTTGTTCCTGCTATATCGCTTACGATTGCCCTGTCATAGCTAAGCAATGCATTTAATAGTGAACTTTTGCCTACGTTTGGTTTGCCGATGATAGCTACTCTAAAACCTTCTATTAAGCCTTTTCTACGATTGCTGCTCTCTAAAAGCTCGATCAGCTTGCGCTCCAAATCTTCCAGTTTATTTGAAAGTGAGTCCATAATGTCTTTTGGCAAATCTTCTTCTGCATAATCTATCATTACTTCGGTATGTGCCAACGCAAGAAGCAGCATATCTCTACTCTCTTCAACAAAAACAGACAAAGAACCTTTAAGCTGACGTGCTAATATTTTTGCCGCATCAATACTTTTTGCTTCTATTAATTTTGCTATTGCTTCGGCTTGAGTTAAATCTATCTTGCCGTTCAAAAAAGCTCTTTTGCTATACTCGCCCGGGGCGGCTAGTCTAGCTCCGTAATTAATAGCGGTTTGAATAACTTCATCGGCCACGACAATACCGCCATGGCATTGAAATTCCACCACATCTTCGCCTGTAAAACTTTTTGGTGCTTGAAAATAAATAACTATAGCTTGATCAATGAGATTTTTATCGACATTATATAAAGATGCTAAATGAGCATATCTTGGCGTGATCTTTATTTTATGCGCAATACGCTGAGCAATACTAAGTGCTTGGCTACCGCTAAGCCTCACAATGGCTATAGAACCGACTCCATGTGCCGTAGCAATAGCGACAATAGTATTATTCATTATGTTTTTTGAATAAAATCATTGATCACTATATATTTGCTGCCTTCTTTATTGGTCTTGATAGCAACATACTTATTAGGAAACTCTTCTCTTAGCTGTTCTAGAGCTATTTGGACCAATATTCCATCCAACGGCCTGGTCTTGCCTTTGCCGCCGCGATGTACAGCTTCAATAACAGGCTTGATCGTATAACATATCATTTCTTGTTGCGATGTCAGAAAACGGGCAATTTCCAATTTTACAAAAAGTTCATATTTGGAATATAGCCAATTAAATATCATATAAGATAATGCATTATATCTATAGCCTTCTTTGCCTATAAGCAACGCAGCATCGTCTCCATCAATAAATATTAGAGCTGTATGATCAATAACATCTACTTCTACAACATCGATAGCAAAACAACTTTTTGCAAAAAGATTTTTTAATTGATTTTCGATTTCAATTGCCAATGAAGGGTTTGAAACAGGTTCAGGCATAGAATCGCTGCACTTGGTATCATTATAACTGGTGGGCTGTTCTTCTTTATTTTGAAAAAACTGATCGCTCACAGCATCATCATAATGTCTTAAATGGCTACTGTCATCTGATTTGGCAGGCATTGATTGTTTTTGTATTTCTTTTAGGCCAGGTTGTACCTGTCTTGATGAAGTATATGTTTTTGACACATGGGAGTGTTTTGTGGGTTCTACAATGATCGGTTCATTTTTAACGCTATTAACTGCTCTCACATTCTCTTCTGCGATAATATCAGCTACTATAATTGCGTTCTTTTTACCAAAGCCAAAAACTCCCTTGGATGGATATTGTATTACCTCACATTGCAATTGCAACAGAGAACATCCAAACAACTGAGAGGCTTTTGCATATGCATCTTCGAGTGTTTGGGCCTCAATCCTTTGCATTATTTATCCTTTATGGTGATGCGCTTCAATTTCAGCTTGTTTATGTTTCTCGTAAGCCAAATTGACATAATATTGTTGTCCGATTGACAAAATATTGTTTGTAAGCCAATAAAGTACCAAACCTGACGGGAAGGTAATAAAGAAAAATGTCATCAATACCGGAAAAAATTTAAAAATTTTCTCTTGAAGAGGGTCGGTAAAATTTGACGGTGTGATGCGTTGTTGATACCACATAGTAGCACCCATCAATAGCGGCAATACAAAATACGGATCCATTTTTGACAGATCGTGTATCCATAATATCCATGGAGCACCTTGGAGTTCATCGGCATTAAGAAGCACACGATAAAGAGCAAAAAATATAGGTATTTGCATCAACAGAGGCAAACATCCGCCAAATGGATTTGCTCCGTGCTTTTTATATAGCTCCATCATTTTCATCTGCATCTTAGCCGGATCATCTTTATGTTTTTCTTTGATATCTTTCATCTTAGGAGCTAAGTCTTTTAACTTTTGCATTGAAAGCATGCCTTTATATGATGGCCAAAAAAGTATTAATTTGATAAGAATAGTAAAAATAACTATAGCCCATCCCCAGTTGCCGATATAATCATTTATCTCTTGAATTAACCAGAAAAATGGTTTTGCCAGCCATGTAAACCAGCCGTATTCAATCACGCTAGTAAGTTTTGGCGAAATAGCCTCAAGCATTTTATAATCTTTTGGCCCGATATATCCGCCAAGCTCCATATCTTGAGTACCGCTTATAAAGATAAGAGGATTATCATTGGCTTCTTTCACTAGTGATACGTTCATGCCTTGTTTAAGATCAAAAAGCAAAGATGTATAATATCTATCAAAAGCAGATGCTATAGTTGCTCCTTTGAAGCTTTCTCCTCCAACTGCATCACCGTCTTCTATGATGGCTATTGTGCTGTCTGCTTCATTGACCAATGCGCCTTTTACAACCATATATTGTGTCGTATCAGCTACAGGTCTGTATCCAGTAGTAATAAAATATGATACCGGGCTTGAAGCAGTGATATTTATATGATATTCGCCGGTTGATTTAAATGTAATAGTTTTTGTGATCGTAACAGATGAAAGCTGTTGAATAAGCTTTACGCTTTGTTCACCAGTTTTTAAATCCAATGCAGACTTATCCGCAGTATATGGTGTTTTAAATGCTTCATCATTTAAAGCATTGTCGCTAAAACGTATTTCTAGTGGCTTTACCTCTTTTGGATCAAACAATTTAAGAGCAGAACCGTCTTCATTTTTATATTTTGACTCCAATAGTGTCATTTGAGATATGCGGCCCATATTGTCTACAGACAAAACAAATCTATCAGAAGTTACCGTTACCAAAGAGGCTGTATCTTCAACTACAGGTGCGGCTGTTGCAACCACCGCTGAATTATTGCCTATTGATGGTGTTGCTTTATTTTGAACAGTCGCATTTTGCTGAGCAGCGGGCTTAGAAGCGGTTTGTGGGTTTGGCATCAAATAACTAAAGCCAATAAAAACTAAAATAGAAAGAAATAATGCTAAAAGAAGTCGTTTACTAAGATCTTGTTGTTCCACGAGGTGTGCCTTTGTGTGAAAAATTATAATATCAAAGAGCTGCGTTTCAATGTATTGTCAAATGTCTTACTCAATATCTCAAAAGCTTCTTTGAGTAGTGCAGGTTTGGCTACCAATACATAGTCGCCCTTTTTAAAATGAGGCAAATTTTCTATAAATAAAGCCCTGAGTAACCTTTTGGCTCTATTTCTATGTACTGCATTGCCTACTTTTTTACCGGCCACAAACCCTATATTATACCCTGTAGATTCTTTATAAAAAAGTACAAAATAAGGAGTGTGCCAGACTTTTGTTGCCTTCGAATAGATATTGTTGAACTCAGCCGTTGTACGGATGCGCTCAAAATGCTTTACGCGGCTAATCTTTTTCTACCCTTAGCTCTTCTAGCAGCAATTACTTTACGGCCGTTTTTTGTTTTCATTCTAGCTCTAAAACCATGCGTTCTTTTACGTGGTGTTTTGTGTGGTTGGTAAGTTCTTTTCATAAGAAATATCCTTGTTGATAATGATAATAACCCTACTAAAAGGGTTTAGTAAGCGCGATTGTACACTAATATGACTTTGAAAAGATTTAAAATATACCTTTTGATAATTGCTATTTTAAAACTATATGCTAGATTTGTTTCTTTATATATGTATTGTTTTTACCTTTATATATCAAAAAGAAAGCTACCAGTTACGACTGTGCTAATCTATATTATCAAATCCATGTTATAATTCGCACCATGAATAAAATTACAGATATAAACAATTTACCCTCTCCTTGTTGGCTGCTTGAAGCTAAGCTTCTCAAAAAAAATATGGCTATTTTTGACTATATACAAAAAGAAAGCGGAGCGAAGATACTTCTAGCACTCAAAGGCTATGCCCTATGGAAAAGTTTTAATTTGATACGCTCCACTTTGCACGGATGTTGTGCCAGCGGGCTTCATGAAGCCCAACTTGCTCATGAAGAATTTGGCAAAGAGGTTCACACATACTCTCCTGCATTCAAAGAAGGCGACATAGAAGAGATCGCTAAAATATCGCATCATATGGTATTTAATTCTCCGGCTCAATTTCATCGCTTCGGCAAACAGGCACTAGACATCAATCCTTCACTATCTTTGGGCCTTAGAATAAATCCAGAATACTCACAATCACCAAAAGAGATGTATAATCCTTGCGGGCTCTACTCTAGGCTAGGTACTACGCTTGCAAATTTGGATGAAAGCATAATGCAACTATGTGAAGGACTTCATTTCCATGCTTTGTGCGAACAAGACAGCGATGCTCTTGAAGGTGTACTGGCAAACTTTGAAGATAGATTTGGCTCATATATATCCAAGCTAAAATGGGTCAATTTCGGCGGGGGGCATCATATCACCAGAAAAGGTTACAATATCGAAAAACTAATATCTCTTATAAAAACCTTTAAGTCCAAATATAACAATATAGAGATATACCTTGAGCCAGGCGAGGCTGCCGGATGGGAGACTGGCGGATTACACACAACAGTACTTGACATCGTACATAACGGAATAGATATTGCTATTTTAGATAGTTCAGCTGAAGCACATATGCCTGATACCATACTTATGCCGTATAGAGCCGAGGTAAGAAATGCTGGGCAGCCTGGAGAAAAAGCATACACTTATCGTCTCGGCGGCAATACATGCCTGGCCGGTGACATTATGGGTGATTATAGCTTTGATAAACCGCTTCAAATTGGGGATAAAATAATTTTTGAAGATCAAATGCATTACACCATGGTAAAAGCAACAACATTTAACGGCATACCTCTTCCTAGCATTGCCATAGAACATGAAGACGGTACTATAGAAGTAGTACGAGAGTTTGGATACGAAGAGTTCAAAGGCAGATTGTCATAAAGACATTTATCTTGATGCGTTATTGTCTTCTTTGCCGAACAATTGTTTAAAATTTTTAAATTCTTTTTTATAGACTATATCTGCACTGTTAGACTCTTGGCTAACAGTAATTTCACCTTCTATATTAGAAGTGAATTCGTATTTTAGTTTTGCTTTTGATACATCATCGTTAGCATATATCAAAGTAAGGCGTTTACCTATTTTTTTGCCGACCTCTACGCTATTATCGGCTCCAAATACCAAATGGTCAACTTGCAAACCAATATCAGATAAAATTGATTTTGCCATAATTCCACCCATCATCTTCATCATCTCTTCTTCGGTATACTTGCCTGACTCCATCTCCGAATCAAACATAATAAGAGCCAAAATCTGTTCTCTTGTTAATTTTGGGGTAGAAGAGAAATTAACCAATGGATTTCCGGGAGTCCCTGCTATATTGACTCTAATTGTATGATTTGGTGCCCTGTAGACAGCTTGAAGATCCAATTGCGGCCTATTGGCATCTCCTATAAAATAGATATAACTTGTATGTGTCTCAAACCGTTTGCCTCCGAAAATATAATATCCCCCTTGCGGTATAGTAACCAAACCAAAGATCATCAGTGGTTCACCTTGTATTTTTTCCAAACTTACATCTACTTTTGCATTAAAACTGGAATCACTTTGTTTGTATCGTAATGGTGCTTTTGATACCACTTTAATAGAAAGAGATAAATTTTTTACAAATGATGATGAAGTTTTTTGTCTCAAATCCTGAATAATAACAATATCATCATCGCTTGGAAATGTTTTTTGACCAAAATAATACAATATATCCCCATCAAGGACGCCAATATTACCTTTAAGATTGATATTATCATTATCAACAGTAGCCAATAGTGATGCATCAAGCTTCACAGATGCGATCTCATGGGGGATAATTAAACCATTTGCACTGATATTAAAATTTCCTTTTTTTGCAACAAAATTATATGTACCATCTACCCTGGCTTGATCGTTGACCCATAGCGAACCAAGTTTAACTGTTTCTTTGTCTATATTTACAACTGACTGTTTAGTGCTAAAATATTTAATTTTATCATACACAAAATTATAATTGCTAATAAAAAGACCCGAATCGGTAAAGCTAAGCTTGGCGTTGAGCTTTTCTATCGGTTTTTGTTCTCTGGAAGCTTCTCCAAAATATATACTTGAAGAGACAAGCGAAATCTCGCCTTTTTCAAGGTTATCGACAGAAGCATCGATAGCCAAATCTCCTCGTAATTGCGGTGGTGTAAAATTAACAAATCTATTCAAAGCAGCCAAACCATTTTCAATAGACGATGTATTTGAGCTTATTTTTAATATACCAGTCGTATTGCCTGATATTGTACCTTGCAAATCTCCGATAGAGACAGTGCCGTCTAATGTTTTAGGCACATTTGCATATTTTAATTTAGCTGATAGCTCATTGACGCCAAGATCGATATTTGTAGAGTCTTTTTCTAATCCAATATTGACTTTTGAGCCGGCCAGTGCATCCCACTTGATGGCTGGATATAGCTTTCTAAGGGCTGAATTGGACGGCACATTTGCTAATGTATTTATAGTCCATACGGTTTGGGCATTGGTTATTTGTCCTGCTGCATCTATCAAGTCTGATTTTAGATTTGCATCAAATGTGGTAAAAAACGGCGATTTAAAACTCACAGGCGCTTTGATGGACGCTACACCTTTGGTGTTTTCAATTGTTTTTGGCAACTCAAGCCACTCTTTGATAAGCATTTGTTTTTTAGATTCCGCAATGAGCATACCGCCTTTGAAGCCATCTGATTTAAATGAACCCTTAAAATCCTTGGTATTTATGGTTGCATCAAAACTATTCTCATCCCCTTTGTATATTACTTTTGTATCAGTTAAAACCTGAAGCAATTTTGGGTGCAAATTTGCCATGCTCTTCGCATTGGCGGTGCCTTGATAGGTTGTATTTTGATCTTTATCAACAAATACTTTACTAGTTAGCAAAATACGCGGTGCATAATGGCTTTTAGCAACGGCATTTGAAGTAATGGTAGTATTTTTTGTTTTTGAGCTATAAAAGACTTCAGAATTTAACGATATTACATCCAAATTACTGGTACTATTTATATCTTTGAATATCTTATTGCCTTTTGTGCGAGCTAGTACAGTGAGCCCATGCTTTGAAACATTAAAATCATCTATAACTGCATAATTTACCTGCTTTGCGTCTATTGGTATATCATATCTATCATAATATATTTGATTAACCGTAAGGTCTCCGCTTCCTTTAAAATCCATGCCGCCTACTGCTTGGGCTTTGAAGTTTACTTTGCCGTAATTTAGATCTGTTTTAAATTCAATATACCCTTTTTTAAAACTATTTTCATCTATATCAAAAAATATTTCATCTATCTTTGCTTCCATACGCTTAAACTTATAGTGCTTATAGATATATGGGGTAGTAGTAACACTGCCTTTTTGTATTATTAGACCAAAATCGATCTTTTCTTTTGTTGTATTTGTATCACTCTCAAACGACTCAATAAGCGCAGTAAGATTTGTTATATTAAGATCAGAAATAGATACAGAGTGCAAAACTATCTTTTTTTCCAATAATGACAACGGACTCCATCTCACGTTTAGATTGGAAGCTAATGGTTTATTGTCATATGTTATATGCTTAATGTTTACACCTTCTAGCAAATCTCCAGTAATGGTTTCATATACAATTTTGTGAGATTTTAGCCAATCATGCGTCAATTTCTCTACAACGGCAGGGGTGTTCGCCAGTATAGTAAAAAGTACCATCAAGAAGACAACTAGCACCATCCCAAAAAATAATATTTTCTTCAAAACGATTGTCCCAATTGAAATTGAATATTATATTGCGATGTATCATGAACATTGGTACCCACATCTAATTTAAGCGGGCCAACAGGAGTTATGTACCTAACCCCGATACCTGCAGAAGTAATAATATCACTGTA
This sequence comes from uncultured Sulfurovum sp., assembly GCA_964527805.1. Classification (GTDB taxonomy): domain Bacteria; phylum Campylobacterota; class Campylobacteria; order Campylobacterales; family Sulfurovaceae; genus BN30871. The sequence goes on along the minus strand of CAZGNT010000003.1, from coordinate 7,777 downwards.
AAAATCGTAGCTTTTTGCATTTATCATAGTGTTATCGGTAAATACGGCTCCATAAATATTTTCTTTGATAGGATAGTTTAGTTCGAATGTAAGATTGGCCATACTCAATCCGCCTTCGACAGAATCTTCGATTGGAGAGTTTATTACACCTATTTCATTATATCCATATGCCCTGTTGCTAAAAGAACCTCCGCCAAAAAATAATTTCGACTCCGGCAAAAGATTCGATATTACCTCTATTGTGCCTATCTTGCCTATTGCGGCAAAAGTAATATTATTCCATGTATAAATGCCTCTAGCTTCAAAAAGCATTTTGACATAATCGCTGGCATCAGCACTGTATGGTAAGCCATATTCCAAATAACCGGAGAAATAATATCCGTTTTTTGGATTTAATCTATCGTCTCTAGCATCATAAGAAACTTGAAAGTATGGATAGTATAGCAAAAAATTTCCGTATATGATGCCTGGTTCCGGTGCGTCCAAAACAGATATGTTTATATTTTCTGCGGATAATCCTGCTTTAAGAAAAAGTTTATCAAATTGATAAGCAGCAAATGCTTTTACATACTCTTTTTCTTCTTTAAAGCCTTTATATTCCAAATTTGAATATCCGCCATTCAAGCCAAGGTCAAAATAATAATTTCTATAATTAAATAACGATGGCCTAAAAAAATCGATATCATACAGCTGCTCTTTGGCAGAATAATTACCTGTCAAAATAAGTCTTTGGGCATTTCCAAAAAAGTTTCTCTTAACTAGCTGTGCTCGAACTCTGGGTCCTGCATAACTATCGTATCCCAAACCGCCGCTAAAATAGTATGGGTTTTCTAATAGCTTTAGAGTAATATCAACAGGAACAATATTGTATATTTTACGATCCGCATTTATAAGAATACTGTCAAATGCTTCTAAATCTTCTAACCGCTGGTAGGTAGCCTTGATTTTCTCTGTGCTAAATTGCTCGCCTTTTAGTGCTTCCACCCGCGAAAGCACAATGGCATCGCTGATTTCATCTGCTCCTTTGATCATAGTGTCACCAAATGTACAAATATCTCCTTTTTTGAGTTTATATATCAAATCAGCCTTATGGGTTTCAATATCAACATATGCTTTTGTATCCATATCATAACTGCAATAACCGTCTTTTAATAATTTGGCAATAATCGCATTTTTACTTTCGATGAATTGTTTTGGCTTAAAAATATCTCTCTCTTTATATTTAATAAAAGTGGTGATGTCATAATCACTTTCTATAAAAATGGAAGAGATCTTTACAGGTGCATTTTCATTGATCAATATTCTAACCGAACTGTTATTTTCTCCTATAGTGTATGTTGCATTATAGTAACCTTCTGAGTCAAAAAAGCTTTTTAATGTTTGCGGCAATGATTTAATAAGCCCTGCATTGATACGCGGCGTACTGTCTCTCCAGAATCTAAGCCAATCTCTTGTCTTGATATCAAGTGCTTCTTCTATATCATCTGTTGGAATTTGAGTTGCGCCCAAAATCTCTATGGTTTTTGTCTCTGTTTTTACATCCTCATCGGCTACGCCAAGTAAAGATACGGCACAAAAAACAAAAACTATATTACGCATCATCTATTGTCCAACCGGCCATAATTATTTTTAATAAATATTGTAATCAACCATTGTGAACTATTTGTGTTATGCACGAATTTGACCATTGCCGTAAATTTTATATTTGTAAGTTGTCAGCTCGTTGATACCCATTGGGCCTCTGGCATGAAGTTTGTTGGTTGATATACCAACTTCTGCCCCAAAACCAAATACTCCCCCATCCGTAAAACGAGTGCTTGCATTTACATATACACAAGCAGCATCAACTTGATCTAGAAAATATTCTGCAACTGTGTAATTTTCAGTTATTATAGCTTCAGAATGCTCTGATCCAAAACGTCTTATATGCGCTATTGCCTCATCGACACCGTTCACCATTTTGATATTCAATATATTTGCAGCATATTCTGTATCAAAATCTATTTCGGTAGCTAGTTCCATATCTACTATTTCTTGGATTTCCGGGTCTCCTTTGAGCTGTGTGCCTTGATCCATAAAAGCATCATAAAGATCCAGCAGTATATCTTTTGCAATTTTTTTATCTAATATTAGTGTCTCCATTGCATTGCAAACTCCTGGCCTTTGACACTTGGCATTTATAGCTATTGAAATAGCTTTTTGCTTATCGGCATCGCTATGAATGTATATATGACACAATCCTTTATCATGTTTGACTACCGGTACTGATGAGTTTTGGGAGATAAAACGAATTAGTGCTTCTCCACCCCTAGGTACGACTAGATCTACGTATCTATCCATTTTAATAAGATTTGCAACACCTTCTCTAGAGCTGTCCGGAAGCAAAGATATGATCGCTTTTGGCAAATTGTTTTTTTCCAAAACCTCTTGGAGTATGCTTGCTATGATACGATTTGAATATTCTGCTTCTTTGCCGCCTTTGAGTATGGCAACATTTCCGCTCTTGAAACACAGCGCCCCAACATCGGATGTTACATTTGGACGAGATTCATAAATAACGGCTACCACCCCTATAGGAACTGCCACTTTTTCTATGCGCAAATTATCGTCATTTACCCAGCCCTCCAAGACTCTGCCGACAGGTTCTTTAAGAGCGGCGATTTCACGCAATGAAGTTGACATGTCTTTGATGCGTTTTTCATCCAAAAACAACCTGTCTAGCATCGCGGTTTCAAGGCCGTTTTTTTTGCCTAGATCCATATCTTTGCTGTTTTCTTCAATTATACGTGATTTTTGATTCTCTAATGCGTCTGCCATTTGCAACAATATATGATTCTTTTCCTTGCTTGAAAGCGTTGCTATGATAGGCGCTGAATTTTTTGATTGTTGTAAATATGACTCCATAGCCATCATCCTTGATTATAAAATATGATTTTTATATATTATGACATATAGCTATGAAGTATTAGCTTATCTTTTATGAAATTATCACACGATCCAAGATGCCGCAAAGCCTATAAGCCCGCCAAAGACTCCGCCCCACACCACTAGCCATCCAAGATGTTCATCGATCAGTGTTCTAACAAGCTCTTTGATCATTTGAGGCGTCAGCTCATCCAATCTTTTTGATACTATATTGTCTATAGAGCATATAAGGTCATCTTGAAGTGAGCTTTGTTGCAAATGCTCTTGTATATTTTCATGAAATGTTTGTGATTTTACCAAAGATATCAATGCAGCTTTTAACTTTACTTCAAATGGTTCCTTGTATGAATCAATCAGGTTTTCGCCTCCGAACATAGAGAGCATTCCTCCTATTTTTGACTCCATCACGGTTGCTTTGATAGCCTCAAACGCCGGGGAGATATCGGCTCTTTCTACCAAAGGAGACAGATCTATTTTCATCTCTTCGTTCATTAAAAAATTTTGTATATTTTGTTGGCTAAAAAACTGCTCCATGACCATCTTGCGGATTGCGCCTTTGAAGGCTTCAAAATTTTGTTCTATCACCCCTGAGCCATACAAATATGGTACCCTTTCAAACAGCATATAAATCGCCAGCCAGTTAGTAAGTGCTCCTGAAAGTGCATATAGACCTGTATTTAATGTATGTTTATATAAAAATGTAGGCATGATAAAAGATATGGCTATAAATAAAATTGCTACAATATTTGTCACAAGAGATTTAGATATTTGCATTTGTATCCTAAACTATTAATTTATACCGTAATATTATCATAACGGCGCTATAAAAGTGGTTTTAAATGATGTTTGGCTATAATAAAAATCATTTTATTATGTGACGAACACAAGGAAAACAATGCGATTTGAAACAGTCATCGGACTTGAAGTACATGTACAACTAAATACAAAATCTAAGATCTTTTGCTCCTGCCCTACTAGTTTTGCAGAACATCAAAACACTAATACTTGCCCGGTATGTTTGGCTTTGCCCGGCGCATTGCCGGTGCTTAATCTTGAAGCCGTTAAAAAAGCTATGCTGTTTGGAAATGCGGTCAATGCTACAGTCAATCAAAAATCCATATTTAACAGAAAAAGTTATTTTTATCCGGATAGTCCTATGGCCTATCAAATTTCTCAATTTGATATTCCGATAGTTGAAGATGGTGAACTTTTTATCGACCTTGAAGATGGCTCAAGCAAAAGAATAGGAATCACAAGAGCTCACCTAGAAGCAGATGCCGGTAAAAATATCCACGATGGGTCTATTTCAAAAGTTGACCTAAACCGTGCCGGAACTCCATTGCTTGAAATCGTAAGTGAGCCCGAGATGAAAAGCAGCGAAGAGGCTGTAGCGTACCTAAGAAAACTGCATTCAATAGTAAGATATCTCGATATCAGTGATGCAAATATGCAAGAGGGGTCATTTCGCTGTGATGTTAACGTATCTATCCGCCCAGAAGGTCAAGAAGAATTTGGTACTAGAGTAGAGATAAAAAACATTAACTCTTTTCGTTTCGTAGCAGCTGCTATAGCTTATGAAGTTGCAAGACAAACAGAAGCCTATGAAGATGGCGTATACGAAAGTGAAGTATACCAGGAAACCAGACTTTGGGATGTAGCCAAAAATGTAACAAAAAGTATGAGAGGGAAAGAAGACAGTGCTGATTATCGCTACTTCCCAGATCCTGATCTGCGTCCTGTGCTTGTAAGCGAAGATATGATAGAAGAAGCCAAACACATACCTGAACTTCCAGATGCAAAAGTTGCAAGATACACACAACAACTCGGCATCAAAAAAGATGATGCTTTGGTCATTACGGCATTCAAAGAAATGGCATACTATTTTGAAGAAATGCTAAAAAGCAACATCAATCCAAAAAATGCCGTTACATGGCTTACTTCCGAGCTGCTTGGCAGACTGAATAAAGCCGGACTTGACATTACGGCATCGCCTGTTGATGCTGCTACTCTCGCAAATTTGATAAGTAAGATAGAAGGCGACGCTGTTTCCGGCAAAGGCGCCAAAGATGTACTTGATTATATGATGGAAAACAGCGATAGAGACATTGATGTAATTATAGACAAACTTGGTCTTGCACAAGTAAGTGACGATGGAGCAATATTGGCTATCATTGAAGCAGTGCTCAATGACAATCAAGATAAAGTAGCCGAATACAAAAGCGGAAAAGATAAATTATTTGGATTTTTTGTAGGAGAAACGATGAAACGAAGCAAAGGCTCGGCAAATCCGGCCAAAGTCAACGCTTTGCTCAAAGAAAAACTAGCTTAAAGGCATAACATGTTTTCCAAGTATATAGTCAAATTTGCTTTTGGGCTCTACAATTCCAAAAGATACACAAGCACTAAAAAGTTTTTTTATGACATACTTGAAAACGAAAACTATCATTATAAAAAATTTGTTGATATATTTTTAATTATACTGATCCTGTCTTCTGTTATAGAATTGGTATATAGTATCAAAAATGGCGCGCACGGATGGCTGTATATTTTTGATATATATATCGTATCTATTGTCTTTGGGATAGAATATATGCTTAGATTATGGGTATATAGCGATATGCATAAAATAATTATCAAAGAATACGAAAAATCGCAATTTCTAAAAATACAATTTAAGTTTTATGCGGCTTTCATACAGATATTGACAGGCAAGTGGAATTATATCAAATCCCCGGCTGCAATCATAGATCTCATTGCGATCTCTCCCACATATAGAGAATTGAGAATTTTACGTATATTCAAACTGCTCAGATACACAACCAGTATTAGCCAATTTGTGGATGTTCTCAAAACAAAACGGTTTGAGCTCATGACTCTGCTTATACTTTTAATATTTCTCATAGGAACCGCAGGAGTTGCAATATATGCAGTAGAGGGAAATATCAATAAAAATATTAATTCCATTTTTGATGCTGTATATTGGGCACTGATAACTACTGCTACGGTAGGATACGGGGATATAGCGCCCGTCACAACGATGGGCAGAATAATCTCTATGATTGCAATAATCATGGGCTTGGTGCTTATGGCATTTGCTACTTCAGTGATTGTAGCAGCATTTCTTGAAAAACTAAGCGAGATAAAAGACAATAGGCTCATAGATTCTATCAATAAGGAAGATAGATTTGTCATCATTTGCGGATATGGGCAAATGGCAAAAATGCTTTTAAAGCATAATAACTTTGATAACAAATACGTCATTATAGAAAAAGACCCCAATATTGCAAGGCAAATTGCAAAAGAAGGGTTTAATGTTATAGCTGATGATGCCAGCAAACACGACATCATAGCCAAATTCAACATCCAATACGCTAATGTATCGATATTATGCATAGGAAATGATGATGTCGAAAATATATATATAACTTTAACCGCAAAAAGCTTATCTAAAGATATAAGAGTCATTGCAAGAGCAAGCGATATATCTATGAAAAAAAAGTTTACCTTAGCTGGAGCTGACCACATTGTTGTTCCGAATCAAATGGCAAATATAATGCTCTTGGCTTACATTAAACAGCCTATTGTTTATAACGTAATGCATGCTTTGCTTGCTGGTAAACATGCTGCTTATTTGGATGAGATCAAAGTATTGGCTAATGATGGATTGATAGGCAAAAGCATTAAAGAGATAGAATTTAAGACCAAAAAATTACTGCTTATCGGGATACAAAAAGAAGATCATGGCTTTGTATTTAACCCTCCGGCTTCAACCATCTTGGAGCAAAACGATATTTTGCTCATTATGGGGTTAAAAATCAGCGTAGAACATTTTATAAATTCGTTTCAACGGGGCTTACGGTGAAAAATCAAAAACACATTTGGATATTTGGCCACAATAAACAATCCAGATCTATAGCTGCATCTTTATTGGCTGAAAATTTTACTGTTACGATCATAGAAAATGATAATCAGAATTTTCAGGATGCCTTATCTAGCGGATATCTTAATAGCATGCTGATAGATATAACCGAAGATAGCGAACTGGAAAAACTTGATATCAAACAAAATGATTGGATATTATGCATGATGGAAGACGAATATTTAAATGTATTTTTGACCCTATCCCTGCGTGCATCTTGCACTCATAACCAAATCATTGCCATATCACATTCAATATATGCCACCCAAAAACTTAAAATGGCAGGCGCAAACCAAGTAATAGATATTTATCAAGTAAGTGCTAATCGAATTCACAATATATTTGAAAAACCTATTGCTACCAAACTATTGGATAGTTTTATTTCCGTAACCCATGAGATATCATTTAAAGAGTTTATAATTCCAAAAAATTCATTTCTTGACGGTGCCATAATCAATGAAGTTGATTTTGAAAAATTTGACATAATTTTTATCGGCATGGTCGATAAAGAGCTTGGTGATGAATTTATCTTTGCTGCTACAAATGTAGATCATAAGCTTGATAGCGGTGATGTAATTATATGTATAGGCAAAAACAAAGATTTGGTAAAATTTGAAGAATATTTGTATAAGGATATTATATGAAAATAGCTATCATCGGCGCAGGTAAATGGGGGACGGCATTATATCATGCCTTTAGCCAGTATAACGAGGTTGTTATCACGTCTCGAACACCAAAAGATATTCCAAATTTTGTTGATTTAAAAGAAGCGCTAAAATTTCCATATTTAATAATGGCTATACCGGCCCAATCAGTAAGGGAATGGATGGAACAAAACTTTAAGGATTATGGCCAATCTCTACTAATAGCAGCCAAAGGTATAGAAGTAGCCAGCGGAGCATTTCTAAATGAAGTATATGAATCTTTTGTACC
>CAZGNT010000002.1:142513-152778 GCA_964527805.1 uncultured Sulfurovum sp. | reverse complement strand
AAAAAAGGTGAAATAAGAGAGCCGATAAGACCAACAATACTAGAGCAACAACAAGAGATGCAAAGTGTAGAAGAGAAACTCACATTAGTCTCTACTGATTGCGGTGTAGGCATAAAGCAAAACTCTAAAGGTAACCGTGAAATATGGATAGGTGCTAAACTCCATATATCTGCTGTAGATGGAGATATACCAATAACAGCATTTTACAGTGGTGCAAATGTACATGACTCTTCAGTAGCACTACCTCTTATGCAAGAGACAAGTAAAAGAGTAAACTATCTTTATGACTTACAAGATGCAGGATATGATGCAGATATTATAAGAGAATTTTCAACTACCTTAGGACATCGTCCAATAATAGATACTAATCCTAAAAACTCTAAAGAGCTTAAAGCAAAAATTGAACTTATTGAACATGAAAACAAAACATTCAAATACCTAAATTGGCATCTAAACTGTGATGAACAACATTATAAGCAACGAAGCATGGTAGAGAGAGTAAATAAATATCTCAAAGATGACTTTGGATGCGATAAAATCTATTATCAAGGAGCCACGAAAGTAGCCTCAGTACTTGCATTTGGAATTTTATCTATCTGTATTCATAAGAGCTTGCAACTTGTGACATAAAAGAGATATAAAATCTAAAAATTCAAGACAATATTTAGACATCAAACCATAAAGCACGGAGTGAAAATTAGGATTTTACAATAATTTAGAAGAATTGAGACAAAATATCAAGATTATTGCCCCATAGAGATTTTTTAATCTCAAAAATTACTATGAGAAGAAATTAGCTGTTTGCAATGGTTTGAATTTGCAAGTGGCTCTATGGTCTAACAATTTTTTCAATCCACTCAAGATATGTTTTTGAACCTTTTGTGATTGGCATCATTATGATCTCCGGAATTTCATAGTCGTGCAATTCTAAAATTACATTTTTGATATCATCAAAAAGTTCAGTCATTGTCTTTATCAAAAGCAATGTTTCATTTTCGTGTTCTATTTTGCCTTGCCACTTATAGTGGCTTTTTATTTCACTTTCCTGGATACAAGCAGCCAGGTTTTGCTCTAAAAGCGCATTTATGATCTTATCGCCTACGGTTCTATCTTTGAATGTTGTCATTATGATACAGTACATTTAAATAGTCTCCTTTTGTCTTTTGGATATTTTTAGGTTAAACAGCAGCACAGCTGTAAATGCAAGCAGGCAGCCTGCAATGGTTGAGACGGCCGGTTCCTCGCCGTAAACCATCCAGCTGGAAACTATTGCACCTATCGGCACAATGAACATAAAAACTCCGGTATTATGCGCTCCTATCTTTCCGGCCGATAAAAAATAAAGCGTTGTACTAAATGTCCCGGGCAGCAATCCAATAAAAATTATAGTCAGCCAAAATGTATTGTCATAAGAACCAAAGTCAAACGGATGAGACGGAACCGCAAAAAGCATATTTATCGACGTAGTGATACCAAATACCACAAGAGTATAGAACATCGGATGCGCCACTCTCGATGCTTTTTGGGAAAATATAGTAACCATTGCCCAAACTACCGCGCATCCCAAAAAATATAAACTGTCCGCATTTAAAAATCCAAATCCCTCAAATGGGACTTTAAGGAGTATCAGCGCGCCTGCTATGCCGATGAAGATTGCCGTGATTTGTCGCAAATTCACTTCAATGCCCAAAAATGCTATAGAGATCATATATGTGATAATAGGCGCCAATGCCGTTACCATCGTTCCTCCATATCCTGCTTGCCCATGTGCAAGCCCGGCGAAAAAAAGATAATTGAACAGTGAGGTCAAAACCCCTGCAATTAGCATATAAAACACGCCTTTGACATTTGTCCTGAGAGGTATCTTCATGTACCATACGACTGGGATTATACTTATGAATGAAATAGCATAGCGCCAAAATGCAGCCACGTGAGCATTTGAGTGTTCTGCTGAAACCTTGCCTGCCGTCCATGCTACTCCCCAAAGAAGCATTGCAATCGTCATTTCTGCCATATAGCGAGATAGGTTTTTGGTTGTGTTCAAAAGGTACCCTTCAAATCATGTTTTATTTATTTGTTATTTTTCCAATCTTCAAAAAATAATTTGCTCTTGGCTGAAATTCAAAATCAGTTTTTATGAATTCATAGTTGAATTCTTTTAACTCTTCCAAAACTCGATAAACAAAAATCGAAAAATTTTTCTCTTCTTTTACTCTGCTGTTTTTAAAATCTACAAGCGGAAAAATACGAACTTCCTTTGCAACTCTTAACATCTCCAAAATAGAGTTTTTATGAAAGTCGTAACCAAGCCTATCATCATAAACAAAAAGCAAATGAGATGATAAGAGCAAATCAAAACTATCGTCACCAAATGGCAGTTTCGGAAGCTCACCAAAGATATAATCTTGGCTGTTATAATCGCTTATAAACTCTTTTAATGCACTTTCCCTATGAAGCCTATGATTTTCTTTTGATTTATAAAAATCCATTTTATTAACATCTATCCATGAAGTGTCTTGATAGATTTTTTCAAGGGTTGTATATCCTTGAGCTTCAATATTTTCTTTTTCAAATCTATAAATAATATCTACGCCTTTGGCTTCTATCCCGTTCTGATTTGATGTTGCTACAAACGAACTAGCTCCGCTTGGACAATCTAAAACTTTTTTATCTTTTAAATCTTCAATGATTAGATCAAAAAAAGCGCTATACTCTTCAAATGTTCTTCCGGTAATGGCTATGTTTTCAAGCTGTAAGCTCACACCACTTCTCGCATCTCATCTTCACTCAAGGTCGCAACACCGAGGCTCTGGGCTTTATCAAGCTTACTTCCAGCATCCTCGCCGTAAATGACAAAATCCGTCTTTTTGGATACAGATGAGCTCACTTTTGCACCGAGGTTTTCTAAAAACGCTTTTACCTCATCACGGCTTACACTCATCGTACCTGTGACAACTACGGTTTTACCTTTAAATGGATTATCTTTTGCAACAGTTGTAATTTCTACAGTAGGTTCTATAAGCTCAAAAAGTTTCAAAACCACATCACGGTTTACCCTCATGAATTCTAAAAGAGAATTTGCCATCTCTACCCCAAAGCCGTCAATGCCTATAACCTCATCATGCGATGCATCTACGACACCCAGGCCAAATTTCTTTGCCAAGGCTTTGCTTGCAACTTCACCTATATGCTCTATTCCAAGAGCATTAAGTACTTTTGCAAGCGGCGCACCCTTGGTGGAGGCAATGGCTTCAAGAAGGTTATTTATCTTTCTGGATTTAAAACCCTCTAGATCTTCAAGATCTTCATATTTGAGCGAAAACAAATCTAAAATGTGTTTTACCTTACCTTCTTTAACCAGCAGTTCGACTATCTTGCTGCCAAGCCCCTCGATGTTCATAGAGCCTTTTCTGGCAAAATGAATGATAGAGTTCACTACCCTGTCAGGACAATCAAGGTTTTGGCATTTTATGAGTGTCCCTTCATCTAGCAATTCCATGCCGCATGTAGGACAAATTGTCGGCCTCTTAACTGGTTGCTCATTGCCATCTCGTCTATCTTCCAAGACTTTAATGATCTTTGGTATCACATCACCGCTTCTTATAATGATCACACTATCATTTATGCGAATATCTTTGCGTTCTATCTCGTCAAAATTATGAAGTGTTGCCCTGCTTATCATAGCACCTTCAATATTTACAGGTTCTATCTCTGCTACGGGAGTAACTACACCGGTTCTGCCTACTTGTAAAGTAATATCATTTATTTTAGTTACCTTTTCAACCGCAGGAAATTTATAAGCGCACATCCAACGCGGATATTTTACCGTATAGCCAAGCTCTTCGGCAGTAGCAATGTCATCTACTTTGACAACCATGCCATCCATCATCATAGGAATGTCGTCTCTTTTAGATATGAGCATTTGGTAAAACTCTTCTACATCATCAATACCATTACATCTTTGTCTATACGGTGGCTCCAAAAATCCAAGAGAATAGAGAAATGACATATTATCAAAAAGGCTCGAACTCTCCAAAAAATTCTCGCCTATTCCCCACGGGTAAAAAAAGAGCCTTCTTTTTGCCGTAATAGAACTATCAAGCTGTCTTAGGCTTCCTGCTGCGGCATTTCTGGGGTTTGCAAAAAGCGGTTCACCCGTACTTAGCCTTTCTTGATTTATGGCTTCGAAATCGTCTTTTTTTATCAGTACTTCCCCTCTTATCTCGATTAACTCTTGATAATCGATCGCAAGAGGTACAGAGCGAATAGTTTTTACATTGTCTGTAACATCCTCGCCCTCTACTCCGTCGCCTCTTGTAATAGCTCGAACCAACTTTCCTTTATCATAAAGTAGATTCATGCTTGCGCCATCAAATTTCGGTTCACAAAAAAACCTTACTGCCCCTGCATTTTTTTCTACTCTTTTGACCCACTCTTCAAGTTCGTTAAGTGAAAAAACATCTTCCATGCTCCACATACGCTTTATATGTTTTGCTTTACTAAATTCACTGCGAACTATGCCGCCGACTCTGAGAGTAGGAGAATCTGCATCGACTAATGATGGGTTAGCTTTTTCGAAGTCCATAATCTCGTGATAAAGCTTGTCATATTCTTCATCACTTGCAACAGGATTATCAAGTACATAATAGGCATATGCCCATTTTTTCAAAATCTCTATTTTTTTTAAATAATCTTTATAAAGCATCTTTAAACTCTTTCTTCCATGGTTCGTATAATTCTGATAATCCAAACAGATCAAGAAGCGCTACAGGACGAGCAAAAAGCTCTCTTGCCATCATTTTTCTGCTTGCTGCACTGCCTTCGACTTCCGATGCTACAAAACCTATCGCACGATCACCCCTGCAAAACGCCAAAAAAAGAGCTCTTTGAAGATGAAATTTTTGAGACACTATGATGTAATCATCAATGCCGTATACCTCTTTGGCACGTTTTATAGAATCAAAAGTACGAACGCCTTTTTTGTCTGAGCGGATCACATATGATGGTACCCCTGCTTTGATAAGATCCTTTCTCATACGAGTAGTTTCACGATAATATCTAGTAGTGCTGTCGCCTGAAATTAAAATCTTTTTTACCTTGCCTCTTTTGTATAATTGTGCAGCTGCTTTTATACGGTAAAGATAGAATGGATTTAGTTCGCCCTTGGATATGTACTTGGTAGTACCAAGCACCAAGGCCGTTTGTTTGGCTGGAACACGATCTATATCATCATAAATGCGTCCCCAACTGGCTATGCTCATAACAGCATATATCACAAACGGTATCATAATGATAAAAAAAACGGTTTTTATCATCCACCAAATAAATCTCACTCTTGCATCCCTTTTGTTTTATAATTTATCATACATTGCATCACTAAGATAATGCTTTGAATACTTCTATCGCTTGTTTGTGTTCTTTCACATCATGACATCTTATGATAGAGGCTCCGTTTTCGATTGCCTTTAAATGTATCGCTAGAGTGCCGAAGAGTCTATCTTCTATAGGAGTTGGAATAATCTTGTCTATCATGGATTTTCTACTAGCACCTGCCAATATCTGGCATCCGAATCTGCTAAAATGTCTCATGTTTTTAATGAGAGCCACATTGTGCTCCAAAGTTTTACCAAAACCTATGCCAACATCTATAATAATGTTTTCCCTTGCTAATCCCAAAGTTTCACATTTGGCGATCCTAGCTTCAAAAAAATCATTCACCTCGCTCATTACATCACTATAAGTTGGGTTTTTTTGCATTGTTTGCGGAGTGCCTTGCATATGCATAATGCACAATTTAGCATCATATTTGACTGCCAATTCCACAAGCCTATCATCATTTGCTCCTGAGATATCATTTATGATCTTAAACCCTGATTTAAGAGCATACTCAACAACGCTTGGTGTGTAACTATCAATACTAAAAATTGCTTTTTCATACAATTTTTGGCTTTTAATGGTATCACAAATAGCTTTTACTCTCTTCATCTCTTCATCTGTACTTACTACCAATGCATTTGGCCTAGATGAGACTGCACCAATATCAATTATATCTGCGCCTTGTGCTATCATATTTTCTATCTCGCTAATTGCAGAATCGGCATCATAGCGGCTGCTAGGATAAAAACTATCATCGTTTGCATTGATAATACCCATGATTTGAATCGGATACTCTTTTGTATTTAAAAAGCTCTTTAGCTCTCTAGCCACATTTTTGAGTCCAAACGGTTGGGCTAACTCTTTTTGCGAAAGTATCTCGATATGCTTTTTATTGCCTATCAACAAACAATCATAATGAGTTTGAGCATAAGTAATAGCACCGCTTGGCACTGCAAGTTCTGCTCCTATACTAAGAGCATCTTGTTTAAGAATATTGACTGCAGGAGTTTTAAGTTCTTTTATATAGATAAAAAAGAGTTCCATTTTTTTTTCAATGATAGTTATACCACTACCTTCAACACCCAATGAGGCCAAGAAAGCTTTGGGGTCATTGATATCTAATCTATAAAGATGCATTACAAACTCCTTTTAGAAAGATTATTTGACTTTTTATTTGCAAGTAGCTTGAGAAGTACAGTTGATAGAACAAACTGCGGAGACGAGCCTATATTGAGCACTGTCACGGCATCAGAAAAAAGCTCTAATGTCTTAAAATCCAAACGATAATTCCCGCTTTTAACTGCTGCTGCTGCGATCGATTCTATAATAATTTTCATCTCTTGAATGGACGTTCTTTGATGTTGCTGGATAAACGCATACATATTTTGCAATGTTAGATTTTTAATATCCAAATCTAAATTTTGTTCTGTTTTGTGATATTGCTCATGCGAGATTGGCAAACGCGATCTAATGGTACCCAATATCATAGCTTTTTGGGTTGCAAGAATAATAAATTCTTTATTTGGCGGCGGCTCTTCTAGTATTTTTAGTAATCTATTTTGTACAACATCACTAAATTTTTTCGATGCCATTATGATTACTACGGTCTCTTCGCTGGCAATAGAAGCTTTTTCTATGGCAAACTTAACATCTTCTACCAAAAAACCGTCTTCTTTTATAATATTAACAAACCTATGGTTTGTACCTAGTGTTTCTAGTTGTGAAATTGTGCGCTCAAAATCATCTGTGATTATGACTTGGCTTCCTAATCTCATGATTCGATCTCTAGATTCCCAAATAAAACAGCCGATAATGTCTTGTCAAAAAGTTTAAAAAGTTGTAGCAATTTTATGTCTAATTGAGGATCGCTACCTCTAAGCGGGAAGCTATTTTGTACCTGATCATCTATGATCCATAAAAAACTATCATCTCTTTTGAAGGCAAGTTTAGTACAAGAACAATCGCCTTTTCCTATGTACCAAATAATATATCCGTTAGGATACGAAATATCCAGCATATCTTCTACCAATTGCAACTCTTGGACAGAATGCATATCGTCCAACGAGACAAATAGGTTGCTTAATTGGTAAAAAGGCAAAAATGGTCTATTTTTTTGAAGATTATTAATCTTGTGTTGAATATAGTGGGCAAACCATTTATTATTATGATCTGTCAATATAAGTACACTTTGCCCTTCTATGATACGAGAAAGGGCATTGCTAACCAGAGGAGTCCATTCAAAACGATACTCTTCCATCCATGAAAAGTCAGAATTTTCCTCTCTTATAGCTTGAAGTGTCCATGTTAATAATTTTTGCATAATATTATTTGTCTAAGCCGTAAGTATCGTGAAGCATACGTATAGCAAGCTCGCCGTATTTTTCATCTATGATCATGGATACTTTTATCTCACTAGTTGAGATCATTTGGATATTTATATTATTTGCGGCTAATGCACTAAATGCCTTGGCCGCAACTCCTGCATGAGATTTCATACCAACCCCGACAACTGATACTTTGCATACATTATTGTCAAAATCCATACTGCCTATATCATGATCAAAAGATTCCATAACCCTTTTTGCATTTTCCAATTCATTTCCCGGCACGGTAAATCCTAGATTTGTTGAACCATCGATGCCAACATTTTGAATGATCATATCTACATTAATGCCTTCATTTGCCAATTTTGTAAAAATCTCAGCCGCAATTCCAGGTTTATCTGATACATTGCGCAAAGTAACTCTTGCTTGATTTTTATCCAATACTACTCCGCTCACCAAAACTTCTTCCATATTGTTACTCTCCTTTGTAATAAGTGTTCCTTCGTTGTCGCTAAAACTGCTTTTTGCATATAGTTTTACATTCAATTTCTTTGCTAATTCAACTGAACGATTTTGAAGAACCTTGGCTCCCATTGATGCCATTTCTAGCATTTCGTCATAAGAGATCGTATCTAATTTTTTTGCTTTTGGCTCGATTCTTGGATCTGTGGTATATATACCGTCAACATCGCTATAAATTTCACAAGCATCGGCTTTTAATGCTCCTGCGATCGCTACGGCCGAAAGGTCGCTTCCGCCACGTCCAAGTGTAGTTACATTTCCATCTCTATTAATACCCTGAAAACCTGCTACTATAATTATCTTTCCTTGCTTTAAGGCTTGCTGCATTGCAGTAGGATCGATTGACTCTATTCTGGCATAAGTATGAGTGGTATCTGTCACTATTCCGGCTTGTCTGCCGCTCATAGCCACTGCATCATAACCTTTTGCTTGCAAAGCAATAGATAACAGCGCTGCTGTTACTCTCTCCCCGGAACTAAGGAGCATATCGAGCTCTTGCTTGGCAGGATTTGGGGTAAAGTGAGTAGCATAATCGATTAATTTATTTGTCTCTCCGCTCATAGCTGACACAACAACCACAAGATCATTGCCGGCATCCCTAGCTTTTGCAACACGGGCAGCTACATTTTCAATTCTTTCCAAGCTCCCAACACTTGTTCCGCCATATTTATGCACTATTAACATATTAAATAAATCCTTCCTTGATAAAATAATCAATCACTTTGCGATATGCTTTTCTTTTGAAATAAGTAACTTTTTTAAATAATTCTTCATAAGCTACAAATTCATATTCTTCAAATTCTGGGGCATCAAATGCCATCAAATCTATTTGCGTGTCATCCTTTAGACGTACTAGAAAATATTTCTGTGTCTGCCCGTCAAAAGGATATCTTTTGGTTGTTTTTTTAACTTTTGGAAAATCATAAGTTATCCAATCGGGAAATTCTCCCAAAATCTCAATATTATTGCAGCCTATCTCTTCTTCAAGTTCACGAAGAAGAGCTTCCTTTGGTGTTTCAGCTCCGTCTATGCCACCTTGCGGAAATTGCCATCTGTTTTTAATGCCTCTGCACTGCCCCACGAAAAACTCGCATTCATTGGGATATTTGGGAGACAATATAACAGCAGCAACATTTTGGCGATAACGCTTTTTTTTATACGATACAGGACTCATATTATAACTTTATTTTTATTTAAAAAAATTTGCTTTCTTGCCGGCAAACAAAATTTGGTATATTTTCTGATATTATTTTATCTCATTTGTGGTTAGAATCATTTGAATTTATCAAATTAAACAAAGGCTGTTATGCTATTATATCTTCATATTCCATACTGTGATTCCAAATGCCATTATTGCAGTTTCAACTCCTATACACATAAACACAATACCCAAAAAAGTTATATGCAAAGTATATGTATTCAATTGCAATATGAACTAGAAAGATTCCAGCCGTCTCATAATGGCATCAAAACTATTTTTATAGGGGGAGGCACTCCTTCTACTATCGATCCATCATATTATCAAGATTTTTTTTCTATTATAAAGCCATATATTGATCAAAATGCCGAAATAACAGCAGAAGCCAACCCAAATTCAGCTACCGCACTATGGATGAAAGGGATGAAAGCTCTTGGTGTTAATCGCCTCAGTTTTGGGGTGCAAAGTTTTGATGATACAAAATTGCATAATTTAGGTCGAGCTCACAATAAACTGCAAGCCATAGATGCTATAAAAAATGCATACGTTGCTGGATTCGAACATATATCTTTAGATCTAATATATAATGCCAAAGGGGATACTAAAGAACTATTAAAAAAAGATATAGATACCGCTTTTTCTTTACCAATAGACCACATATCTGCATATGAATTAACAATAGAAGAAGGAACAAAATTTACAAATAATGATCGGCAAGCCAACGATACTCTTGCATTTTTTGTCGCCGAAGAGATTATTAAAAAAGGATTTGATCATTATGAAATCTCAAATTTTGGCACATACCAATCCGAACACAACAAAGGATATTGGAAGCTTGAAAATTA
>CAZGNT010000002.1:0-142503 GCA_964527805.1 uncultured Sulfurovum sp. | reverse complement strand
TTTTTTAGACGACACCAGACTCTACCCACTCACGGATATAGATGGATATATCGCAAATCCGTTGCATATCAAAGAAGAAAGATTAACCTCCAATGAGATATTGACGGAAAAGATTTTTTTAGGCCTTAGAAGCAACCTAGGAATTGAAATATCTATCTTGCCTGCTCATATACGGCAAAAGGCAGATTTTTTGGTAAACGGCGGCAAACTCACCAAAAGTGCTACACACTATTACAATTCAAATCTTTTCTTGAGCGATGAGATCGCACTTTATCTGATGGATTAAACTTTTTGTGATACAATAGCTTAAAAACATAAGGCATGTTAGAGTATGTTTGGAATCGGTTTTGAAGAGTTCTTATTCATTATTATTATTGCAATTTTGTTTCTAGGTCCAGAAAAACTGCCTGATACAATGGTCAAAGTGGCAAGATTTATAAAAAGTGTAAAAAAAGTTATGAGTGATGCCCAACATACTCTGGAATCTGAGATGCGTATAGCGGACATCAAAGAGGAAGCTCTTAGTTATAAGAAGCAGCTTGATGAAGCAACAAATGAACTGCAAAGCTTCAAAAACCATAAAATAAATCCAACTGAAGAGATAGAAAAGGCTATGCAAAACGCCAAAAACAGTTTTGAGCGCACAGACATCGCTGTCGGCGAAAACATAGAACCAAAAAGAGAAACCGTGACTTTCAAAAAACAATCAGCAGATAAAGAGGATGCATAATGTTCGAAGAAATGAAACCGCATTTAGTTGAGCTTAGAAAACGCATAGGCTTATCCGTAATTGCCGTTATTATAATGTTTGGCATATCTTTTTCTTTTCACAATGAAATACTCTCATGGGTTACACATCCGCTCAACGATGCTCTTATGCATGCTTCAAGCATTACCCAAAAAGCCGCGGAAGGGAAAGTAACGACACATCAAGTTGGCGGTGCATTTTTTGTGGCTTTGAAAGTATCATTCTTTGCAGCTTTTCTTGGCGCATTGCCATTTATACTCTATCAAATATGGCTTTTTGTGGCCCCGGGACTATATGCCAATGAAAAAAAAATGGCCATTCCGTTTGTTGTGGGCGGTTCTATAATGTTTGGGGTGGGCGTGCTTTTTGCATATTATGTTGCAGCTCCTCTTGGATTTGAATTTCTTATTTCGTTTGGGTCATTTCTTTATACCCCTTTTATTAATATAGAAGATTACGTCGGCTTTTTTACTAAAATCATGATCGGGTTTGGCATAGCTTTTGAATTGCCTGTAGTCGCATTCTTACTTGGTGCGCTTGGAATGATTACCGATAGAACATTAATTGATTTTTTTAAATATGCTGTAGTGCTTATATTTATAGCAGCTGCCATATTGACTCCGCCTGATGTATTGTCTCAACTTCTTATGGCAATTCCTCTCGTCATTTTATATGGGTTGTCAATTTTAATTGTCAAGCTTGTAAATCCTGAAATAAAAAAAGAAGGATCAAATAATTCTATGCCGGCCAAAGTAGATAATGATTCTTGATCTATTAACTCAAAGCTATGATTATGAACTTCCAAAAGAACTCATAGCTTTACATCCTGCGCATCCTGCAGATAGTGCTAAACTGCTTGTTTATAATCGACTCAACGATACAATTATTCATACTACATTTTCAAATATCTTAGAGTTCATTCCAAAAGAGTGTGCCATCTTTCTAAATGATACAAAAGTTGTAAAAGCACGTATTTTTGGCAAAAAGGCAAGTGGGGGTTCGGCAGAATTGCTTCTAAACAAACCATTGCCAGATAACACTTTTCTTGTCATGATCCGAGGCAAAGTCAAAGTTGGGACTAAACTTTTCTTTGAGAATGATTTGCTAGCTACAGTAACACAACTGAATAGCGATGGCAGCAGAGTTGTTGTTTTTGAACAATATAATAAAATCCTCAATTTTGAAGAGTTAATAAAAATTTTGGAGCTAATCGGACATGTGCCGCTTCCTCCATATATACAACGAAATGATACGACAGAGGATACAAGGGACTATCAAAGCCTATTTGCCGCCAAAGCAGGCGCAGTTGCAGCTCCAACTGCATCGCTTCATTTTACACCTGAACTTTTTGAGCTTCTAAAGCAAGAATATGAAACACATACACTTACGCTCCACGTGGGGGCAGGCACTTTTAAGCCGGTGGATTGCGATGAAATACTATCACATCCTATGCACTCTGAACAATTTCACATTCCAACTGATACACTAGCAATACTCCAAAGCGATAAGCCGATTTTAGCTATAGGCACAACCGTAACTAGGACAATAGAGTATTTCAGCAGAACAAACATTGCTAGCGGAGAATGTGATCTCTTCTTGCATCCACACAATAAACCACAAAGGGTAGATCATCTATTAACAAATTTTCATTTACCCAAAAGCACACTGATCATGTTGGTAGCCAGTTTTATAGGCAGAGAAAAAACTTTGGAGATATACAAAGAAGCAATATCGAAAAATTATCGTTTTTTCTCATACGGAGATACTATATTAATTTTATAAGTTATTTTTAAGATATACTGTGCAATAATAGTTTAGCAATTTGTTAAAGACAAAGGGGAGTCTTAAAGATGAAGAATTCAAAAGTTATATTACCATTATCTGCAGTGTTGGGTATATTACTATTTACCGGTTGTAGCCAGAACCAGCCAAATATGCATTCCTATCAAACATTTCCAAAGAATCCAAATTATGACATTATAAAACCGCAACAAACTCTCCAATTTAACGAAGAAAATTTAGCCAATATGATAAAAAAATTAGAAGGAAGACCTTATGTTTGGGCAGAAGAAGGCCCTTACTGTTTTGATTGTTCCGGATATTTATATTATATGTTTGGATCAATGGGTGTTGACATTCCAAGAGTAGCAAGAGAACAGATCAAATCCGGCCAACCTGTCGCGATAGAAGATTTGAAATTTGGTGATTTTATATTTTTTGATACTACAAAAAACAGAACAGGAAAAATTTCCCATGTGGGGATATATCTAAAAGATGGTTGGTTTAGCCACGCAAGCTCTGCAGATAAAAAAATTACATATGGCAATCTGTTTACAAGCAAATACTACAAATCAAGATTTAAAGGCGCCAGAAGGTACTATGAACAAAAAGGCGATACATATGTAGCATTTCAGCCTAAAATGCAAGATTATTTAGCTGGCGCTGTTCAAACAAAAACTGTAACAAAACCTGCCATAACGGCAAGTAAAAAAGAGGCCGAGCCTATTATGGTGGCTCTAGCCCAAAACAATCAAGCTAATTCCGCAGTAAATGATATCAAAATAGACATGTCCATCACAGAAAACACATCAACTGATATACCAAGAGCGTCAGATGAAGAATTACAAAAAGAGAGCCTATCAACACAAGAAACAATCGCCACACAAGCCACTGCAACTGCCGTAAGTGAAATTGATACAAAAACAGACACACCTGACGTAGCTAAAGTTGAGAAAAAAGCAGATAAAGGCTATTATGTTCAAGTAGGTAAATTTCAACATAAACCTGACAAAGTATTCCTTAAAAAAATCACATCTAATGGCTACGCATATACCATTATACCGATATCAGAAAATGGGAAAACTGCATCTAAGCTGCTCATAGGTCCATTTAATGATAGAAATGATGCCAATAATACTCTAATTTCCGTCAAAGAAAATATAGTCAAAGAAGCATTTGTAACAAAAGTTAGTTCATAAAAAATGTATCTATGAAATTAGCATGTATCGATGTAGGGCTTAAACGAATAGGGATTGCTATTTGTTTAGATAATAAAATAATTTTACCTCAAAATGCAATTTTAAGAAAAAATCGCAATCAAGCAGCAAGAGATATTAAATTATTCTTAAGCGAATGGGAGATAGAAAAGCTCGTTGTAGGACTTCCGCTTCATGGAAGCAGCAGCGAAGAGATGAGTAGAAGGATCAAACACTTTGTATCATTATTGGAACTTGATAACGTAGAGATCGTTTATCAAGATGAACAAAATTCAAGCCTTGAAGCAAAAGAACGTACAGCAGGAGTCTTTAAGCACTCCAAGGACGGTCGTATAGATTCGATGGCCGCTTCAATTATATTAGAAAGATATTTGGGAAAATAAAAATTTGTGGCAATGAATATTATTCGTGGCACTGCCTGGAATTTTCAACTTGCAAACGATAATTGCTTATCGTTTGCAAACATATCTCTTGTAGACTTTATTCTTTTATTTTGCCGCCGTACCATTTGCGCAAACGCAAATCAAGCGGTGCAAACACATAGTAAATAACAGGCACAACCAAAAGCGTAAGTATCATAGAACTCAGAAGTCCGCCTATAATAGATATTGCCATCGGTGATTTTACTTCACTGCCCACTTCGCCGCCAAATGCCAAAGGCAGCATCGCAAATATCATGGCCATAGTTGTCATAAGTATAGGGCGGAGTCTTTTTTCTCCAGCTTCAATAAGCGCTTCATCTATTTTTTTACCATTTTCAACTGCGTGATTGGCAAAATCCACCAAAAGCACGGCATTTTTACCGACCATTCCCATAAGCAGCATAAAGCCGATCATAACAAATAGACTAAAATGGTTTCCGCTCAAAAAGAGTGCCAAAAGAACACCCGTAATACTTAGTGGCAATGCTACCATTATAATAAATGGCTGAACAAGTGATTCATAAAGAATTGCCAAAATAATAAACATTAATATAACTGACAGTAACAATGCTGCGCCAAAAGCACTGGCTGTTTTTTGCATCTCTTCGGCAAACCCTACAAAACGATAGCTGACGCCTTTAGGCATTAGTGTATCTATTTTAGCCTCAGTATAGCTCACTGCACTGCTTAGATCAAGTCCAAAAAGATCTGCAAAAACAGTAACTTGTCTTTCTCTATCAGTGCGATTTATGCTTGCCATAGTATTTTCGATTTTGGTTTCGATCAAACCATCCAAAAATACAAGTTCCCCAGTAGTAGATGATCGAATTTGAAGCATTTTAATGTCTTGCAATGATTGTCGGTAGTTATCTGGTACACGCAGGACAATATTGTATTCTTTACCATCATCTTCGAGTTGTGCTATTTCAATTTCTCCAGAATATGAAGCAGTGATCAAAGATGAAATGGCCCTAGCACTTACACCCAATTTGGCAGCTTGTTCTCTTAGAATCGTAATTGTAAGTTGAGGTTTAGCATCGTCTAGATTGCTATCAATATCAACTAAACCTTTCTTTTGTGAAAGATAATTAATAAGGTTATTTTTGGCAATAGATAAACTTTCAAGTGAATCGGACTTAAGCACTATTTGATAAGGCACACTAACTCCGGTACCTTTGATATTTGGAATAGCCGCAACAGAAATAAACAAAGATTTTTTATAAGGTTTGAGCCTATCCCTAATAGACTGAATAATATCCTCTTGATTCAAACTTCTTTGATCTTTTTCTTTTAGCTTGACATATATCAAACCTTTATGAATTTCTCTAGCTGTACTATAGCCGATTCCAAGTGTTGTATAAAGTATATTTTTATCTTTTTTGACTTCATTTTCTATGATACTACACTCTTTTTTCATCTGCTCCAATGATATACCGGCAGGCGCTTTTATTTGGATCTCAAATTCGCTTTTATCTTCTTTTGGCATAAAATCCATACCTATTTTTGGGAAAAGCGACAAAGATGATATAAATAGTATCAAAACAAATAAAAGAGTTTTTTTTCTATTTCGAAGCACGGATTTCAATAAACCCTCATATTTCTTTTCTATCCATTGAAAAATATGTTCTGTTTTGCGATGCCATGCACTCTCTTTGTTGTTTAATACCCTAGCACTAAGACTTGGTATCAAACTAAGAGCCACGGTGTAGGATATAATAATCGCAAAACCGACTGTCATAGCAAATGAGTTAAAAAATCTACCTACAATGCCTCCCATAAACGAAACCGGTATAAATACAGCTAGCAGCATTGCCGATATTGCAAGTATGGCAAATGCCATCTCTTTGGTACCTTCTACCGAAGCAGTAAATTTATCCATACCTTGTTCGATCTTTTTGTGTATATTCTCTATAACAACTATCGCATCATCTATAATAACACCGATAGCCAATGTGAGTCCTATCATGGTCATTTTATTGAGGTCATATCCCATATAATCCATAAGTGCAAATGTACCGATAATGGATACAGGAATAGATACGGCCGAAACCAATGTTATGGTAAAGTTTCTCAAAAATACAAATACTATTATCGCTGCGAGCAAAGCACCATACATCAAGTCAAACTCTACTGAATGAAGCGAATGCTCAATATATGCCGATGTATCATTTATAACTTCTATGCCGAACTTATCTCCCGCCATTTGTTGAACTGCCGGTAGTCGTTTTTTAACTAATTCGATTATCTCGATAGTATTTTCACCTGATATTTTTTGCACTTCGAGCATTACACCGCGTGTGCCATTATAAGATGAAAAACTCTTTGGATCGCTAAGACTGTCTTCGACACTTGCAACATCTCTTAGTCTGATTCCGTCTTTTATCATTATATTTCTAAGATCTTCAACATTTAGGGCATCACTGTTTGTTTTTAATATCAATTCTTGAGTAGAATTTATGAGCTTTCCGCCGGCGGATTTAACATTTTCATTCGATAAGATATTAAAAAGATCTGATACACTCAGCTTGTGTTGACTTAACAAAAATGGATTTGGCAATATTTTAATTTCTCTATCTTGATATCCTATGATATTTATGCCGCCTACTCCATTAACTTTTTCTAAAGCCGGCTTAACCTTTTCATCAGCAAACAACATAAGTTCTTGGGGAGTACTTTTTTTGGCGGTTACAAAGATATTAATGATCGAAGCTCCTCCCACATCAAGCTTGCTAACGAGTGGCTTTTGAGCATCTTGGGGCAATACCACAGTTGATACTTTATCTCGTACATCATTTGCAGCTTCTTCTATTTCTCGCTCCAACAAAAACTCGACCATAACAACAGAAATACCTTCACTGCTAGTAGAAGATATCATATCTACTCCTGCTATTTGCGAGACTGATTCTTCTATCTTGTCTGTTACTTGGGATTCCATAGTGCTTGGATCTACTCCAGGATAAATTGTCCTGATCGTAACAATTGGAAAATCGATATTAGGGTAGAGTGCTATTGGCATATTTCGAAAAGCAATCCAGCCAAAAATCATTAATGTAAATGCATACATTAATGTTGCAATTGGTCTATTTATAGCAAATTTATACATCTAGTTTCCTGTAGTGATTGTACCTGCACCAAAGAGTCCTGATGGCATATCTTTGATATAGGCTTCAGCTATTATCATTTGTGTTTTTTCATCAATTGTCGGATATATTTTTCTTATCGTAGCTTTATATTTGGTTCCTTTGCCGCCAATTTGAAAAATATAAGGTTGTCCTATTTTAACAACATTATAATACCTAGCATCATATTTGATGATCAACTTCATCGGTCCGACACTTTGCATTTTAAATGCCGGAGTAGCTGCTTGGGCTGTTACAACATCACCCTCTTCTATCGTTTTAGCTGTAATGACACCGCTAAAAGGCGCTTTTAATACCGTTTTATACAAAACTGATTCGTTATATTTGAGCTGAGTAAGTGCATTCTCTTTTTTTAATTTATACGAATCAAGCTGCGCAGCATTAATATAATCTTTGACCTTGGCATAGCGTTCATACTCTGACGTTGCAAATTTTGCTTGAGCCCTAGCTGTAGCCGCAAGAGCCACCAAGTCTTCATTATGCAAAGTAGCCAAAGTGTCTCCTTTTTTTACCTCGGAGCCTACATCTACGTATATTTTTTTAACTATACCGCTACTGCTAAAAGCCAACTTAGCACTTTTTTGAGCCGTAGTTTCAAAAGTGGCAAATAC
This sequence comes from uncultured Sulfurovum sp., assembly GCA_964527805.1. Classification (GTDB taxonomy): domain Bacteria; phylum Campylobacterota; class Campylobacteria; order Campylobacterales; family Sulfurovaceae; genus BN30871. The sequence continues at coordinate 134,586 of CAZGNT010000002.1, read as the reverse complement.
TTCTGCTGCCTGGACATAAGCTATTGCCACAACAATTAATGTGATAATTTTTTTCATTTAATATACTCCTTTGGATTTTTTCCTGCAAAATAATAGTATAGCGACTTAGCTATCTCATAGTCATATAGTGCCGACTTGTATCTAGACATTGTTGCACTGTGATCATTAAGTGCATCCAGATAAGCTACATTATCAGCCAAGCCTGCTTCAAACTTCTTGGTTACTATTTCATATGTACTTTGAGTGGCTTTAAGAGCGCTTGTAGTGCTTTTTATTTGGCTTTTTGTGGTATCAAGCCTTTCTTTTGCAAGCCTATATGCACTCTCTTGGTCCCTTTGAGAGCCCAATTGTTCCTCTTTTAAAGCCAAACTTTGCAGTTCGACTGCCTCTTTTTGTCTCAGTATTTGTCCGCCGTCAAATATACGCCAATTGGCAGTCACCATAAGTGTATTTTTATTGTCAAGCAAAAAATCTCCACTACCTGGCACCATATCATCATACTTTAAAACCGTATATGTATTTTGAATACTGATTTGCGGTATATGGGCAGACAAAACCGATCTTGCACTTTCTTGTACGGAGTTTGCTTTGGCTTCAAGAAGTTTTGTTTTATCATATGTCTCATAAGATAAATCTCCTGACGGATCTTGCAAATTCGCTTCTGCCAAAGTATCAAATGTTATACCGCTTTGCGTTTTCAAAGATTCTTCTTGTTCCTTTAAAGCAAAAGTTATACTGTCAATAGTAAAATTATTATCATCAAATGCTGCTTGAAGTTTATCCACATCATCAGAAGTCGCGAGTCCGGCAGCAACAAACCCGTTTGCTCTTTCTATCTGGTAGGATAGCTCTTTTGATTTCATATTCAATACCACAAGATTTGCTTGAAGTTTTTGAATTGTAAAATAACGGTTTATAATATCCAATACAACATTTTTAGAAAATGCCTCTTTTTCAAAAACAGACGCTTGATAATCCCACTTTTTAGAAGAGACAAGTGCGCTTTTTCTGCCCCCGTCATATATATCTAATCCGGCAATAACATATGCGCTCTGCGTCTGGCCAGGTGTAACTATGCTTACGGGATCATTTTTTTGATAATTAGCTCCAAGATCGACAGTTGGGAAATAGGCTCTTTTTTGGGCCTCTAGCTCTTCTTCTTTTGCCATTGATTTATAATTATATGATTTAATGGCAGGATGGTAATCCATTGCACTATTTAACATGGTTTTTAGATCAACTTCATTGGCATTTGCAGCATATGGCAAAAGCAATATCATCCCGATCAAAATATTTTTTTTCATTATTCCTCCTGTAAAACAATATCGTTAAAAATTGAATTTATAAATTTATCGATTTCTTCTTTGGCTTCTGCTTGCCCTAGTGCTACATCTACGATCAATCCTGTATGAAAGTATCTGATCATAGGTATCAACAACTTTGCATTTTGCTGCAACTCTTTATTTTTTATACCTTGCTCAATAATTTTATACAAAAACCCTTCGAATCCATCACGACAATTATTTCTAAATTCTATAATCCCGGATGATCCGCCGCCAAGAGCAATAGATAAGAATTCTTGATAAATAATAAGTTCTTTGTTATAATTTCTTGAAAATACTAATAGCATAAAATATTCTAGCTTATCACGGCTTGTAAGCGTATCGTCAGCAACTACTTTAGCTAAATCCTCCTGAAATTGATCTATAAAAAGAGTTATGATCTCAAAAACTATCTCGTCCTTATTTACAAAATATTCGTATATGGTACCTTTGCCAATTCCTGCGACTTTAGCGATCTGAGAAACTGTAAGATTTTTGATACCATGTTCTAGCAACAACTCTTTGCATGACAGTGCAATTAAGCGGCGTTTCTCTTTTTTGTCGACAACTATTGCCATAGCTCTCCTTTTTGACCGACCGTCGGTCAATATTGTATCGGCGTAAATAATAACTAAGTTTTCCTTATATTACGCAAAATATCTTTGTCTTTTTTCTTCTTTCATTTTGTGATTATCCGTCATGATAAATCCTTCTATAACTCCATGTAATTTATCATTAGTGCTAAAATCAAAAAAATTAACCCCGCCTTCTTTATAAAGCTCCAGATATTGTTTAAAAAGTGTAGGTATTTTTACATTTAAATGTTTTAAATATTGTTTTAAGACAACTAAGCCATCTTTATATGATAAGTCATTAAAAAGTTTTTCAAGCTTATCTCTATCTTCGTTTGATATATAAAATTTTGTTTTTGCTTTCATCATCGGAATATCAGAAGCAAAATATTTGGAATAAAAATAGACAATTGCCGTAGCAGCCTTTATCGGCATATCTGCATTGATAGTGACAATTCCGTAAGTGTATCTTAGCTGCGGATTCATTTCGAGATATTTAGCTATACCTTTCCACAAATTGTCCAAGGCAATTGAACCCCAATATTTTGGCTGAACAAAACTTCTGCCGACCTCCATGGATTCATCCAAATATTGCTCAAATTGTTGATCAAAATGACACAAATCATATGTATAAAGGGCATCTATTCCTCTACTGGCAACAATCTCGTGACATAATCCCAATCTGTATGCGCCGACAATTTCGAGCTCTTCCTCGTTCCATAGTATCAAATGTTTATAATAATTGTCATACATATCATTATCACAACATGTTTTAGTTCCGCCGCCGATTGCCCTAAATGAAATTTCACGTAAACGTCCTAGCTCTTTTATCAAAAACGGCGTTTTTGCAGCATCGGCAATGACTAAAGTTTTTCCATCTTTTGTTTTGGTTAGAAAATCGGTATTTTTTATCTCTTCTTTTAAGAGTTTTGGATTAACAGGAGATGCTATCGTTGTTTCTGTATTTAAAATTTCTTTTTCTTTTGTTCCTAGTGTATATAAATGATCATAAAACTTTTTGACATAAGTGTTTAAATTTATATTTTTATCGCTAAATGAAGATACAGGAATAATTTTGCCGATATTTAAATGGAGAGTTTTTAATTTACCTGCTATAGCAAATTCCCTAGGAAGCATCAGTCCGCTTATTTTTTTAGGCAAGATCATGGAGACCAGGTAGAATAAAATACTATTTCTGCCTTCTATTTTAACAGGCAAAATTGGAGTTGATGTTTTTTGAGCAATTTTTAAAAAACTTGGTTTCCACTCAAAGTCTTTAATTCCTTTTAAAGAAAGCCTGCTTACAATTCCTGCAGGAAAAATAACAACTACCTCTCCGTTTTCCAATGCTTTGTATACACTTTCCAGGCTGCTTTTAGTAATAGCTCCGGTAATATTATCAACTGGGATAATAATATCAGATGCCTGCTTGACGCCTATTAGCATACTATTTACCAAAAGCCTTACTTTTTTATTTTCTCTGTGATTGGCTATGAGCTCAACTAAAGAAAAGGCATCAGAGGCTCCTGTTATATGATTTGCAACCACAATCAGACCGCCTTCAGAAGGAATATTTAATAGTTCATTTGGCTTTACCGTATATTCTATATTTAAATTTCTAAGCATACTGCTTACATAATCATTTCCTCTTATAAAATGATTTTTCTTATATATATCATTGAAATCTTGTTCGTGAAATAATTTTTGTAAAAAATAGATGACTATATGCTGAATAAACTTAGGTGATTGTTGAAATTTAGGAAATTTATTATAGATTGCATTGGATACATTAAGCATTTGACTCCTTTAGTTTGGCTCTTAATTTTTGTACTCTTTTATGTGCGTTATTAATCTCGTCCATGCTGATCTCTTTTTTTGCAAGCAAATCTTTGACTATATCGACAAACATTTGAGGTGTAACTGCATTTTTTGGATGCAGCTGATTACCGAATAATAATATATCATTGCCTGCTTTGATCGCCAATTTGATAGTTTCTCTTAATGTATATTTTTTAGTGATGGCCCCCATTTGCAAATCATCAGTGATAACCGCTCCTTTGTATCCAAGCTTCTCCCTAAGCAATTTGGTTATCGTTGCGTGAGACAAACTAGCCGGATGATCCGGATCTAATTTTGCATTAAACACATGAGCCACCATGATACTATCAGCCTTGTTTGACAATATTTTATAAGGCTCTAGTTCAATTTCGCTCCAAGTATTCGTTACATCTACATACCCTTTATGGGTATCTCCTAGCGATGAACCATGACCGGGAAAATGTTTGATAGATGTCAATACGCCCTCTTTATGCATTTCGTCTATGAATAAACTTGCTTTATGAGACACTTTTGCCGGATCTTCACCGTATGAGCGGCCAAGTTGATAAATAATATAATTATCTTTATTGAGAGCCAAATCCACCACGGGAGCAAGGTCATAATTGAAGCCTGCATTTATAAGTTCTTTTGCCATTGAACGATAAATTCTTTTTGTTTGCTCGTCATTCATATCTGCTACATTTGCCGCACTTGGAAATTTTCCATAAAATCCGCGGGTACTTTTTAGTCTTTGTACTTTACCGCCCTCTTGATCTGCAGAGATCAACAAATTATGTTTTGGCGAACAAGCTTGTAATTCTTTTGCTAAAGCAGCTGCTTGTTCTTTGGAAACTATATTTTTTGGCTTATCTTTGTCGACAGGGTTATAATCAAATAAGATCACTCCATTCAAATCATACTTAGCAATATCGCGGCATATTTGACTTGTTGGCGATGCACTTGTCCCAACAAAACCTACCATCAGCATTGAGCCTATCTTGTGGTCCAATGAATCTCCCAGTGAAAAACTTACTGGAATAAGCATGACAAGAATTGATTTTATAAATTTAAACTTCAAAATTAACACCTTTCTAAAAGATTTATAATAATTATAGGATAACATTACTTTAATTTTTACAATTTTACTTTTTTTTCATTACAAAATTGATACAATAACGAAAAGTATCATTAATTATATTTGTATTGATACCTTTTAATTTTAATAAGGTTGCAAAATGAAAAAAATATTAGTATTTATAATATCTTTATTTATCTTATCCTCTTTGGCTCAAGCAAAAGAAAATACAAATTTTACTTTCACTGATACAAACGGTAAGGTTTACCATGCAAAAGGCATTGAGGAGGGATTAATAATCAATGAACTCAAGAATAAAATAGTTTTTCTTGAGTTTTTTGGGCACAAATGTCCTCCTTGTCTAGCTTCCATTCCTCATTATAAAAATTTGCAAACAAAACACAAAAACAATATTGAAGTAATAGGAATTGAAGTTCAAGGGTTCACCAATACTGAATTAAAAGCTTTTGCCAAATCAAAAGGCATAAATTATCCAACCGTTGCTCAAGAAAAAGCAGGTTATTTTGTCAGCTATATAGCCCAAAGAGCAAATTGGACCGGAGCCATACCGTTTTTAGTGGTGATAGACAAAAAAGGCGTTGTTCAGTTTATACAAGCAGGTATGATAACTCCAGCTGGAATGGAAACCATCATCAAAGAGTTGTCTAAATAAGCTTAACTCTTCCTTCGCTTACAATGATCTGACCGCAAAGTTCGGCTTCATAGACCCGTTCTCCAAATTTTGAAACAGCATCATCCAATATAGGATTTTGTTGACAAAAATAGAAAAAATCATCTTTATCAATAGAAGTATCTTGCGGGGCTTTTCCGTATGACGAAGCAAAAGATTCTATATTCGATATAATAGAGGCTTTGCCCTCTTGCAAAAGCTTGTTTGTTCCTTCGCTCTCTCCCATTCTTTGAGGCAAAACAAAGATCTTTTTCCCCATTTTTTGGGCATATTCCACTGAGCGCATGGAGCCGCTGTCACAAGCGGCTTGTGTTACTATCAACACTTCTCCCAAAGCAACAACTAATTCATTCCTAAGTACAAAGCTCCAATTTGTAGCTTTAAAATCCGGTTCAAACTGACTGATCAGCATCCCCTGCTGTTCTATAGCTTGTAATAATCCTTTGTTGACTGTCGGATAATATATATCTATACCGCTAGCCAATACTGCTATGGTATTATCTGTACCGGCCCCCTCGTGTGCAATAGCATCAACTCCCATTGCTCCGCCGCTTACTATACAAACTCCTCTTTTTGACAGTGCTTGTGCTAGAGTATAGGTATATTGTTTTGTATATGGAGTAGGCAAGCGGCTTCCTACAATAGATACTTTTGGTCGCTTTAAAAGAGAATTATTACCTTTGTAATATAAATTTTTAGGATAAGTTGCCATTGATCCAAGTTCTGAAATTTTTTCTGATATTATCTGCGGCATAAAATTCCTTTTTATAAAATTATGCCGTATGTATCAAGAGCGGATCAAATAAATGTCAAAATGAAATTTTTTATTAGTTGTGCTTTGATTTGAATTTTTGTTCAGTTTGCTGTAGATTTAAAAGTTGTTGTGAAGGAGCTTACATCTAGTAATTGATAAATCTAATATTTGAAGATATAGTTGATATGCTAATTTTGATTTTTGTTTAGTTGTGCTTAGATTTAAGTGTTTGGGTAAAGGAGTTGATTCAGTAAGTGACTGAATCAACTCCTTTAAAGATGCGACAAAATAAACTAAAAGAACTAGTTTGTCTCTTGGTCTACTATTTTATTTGCCTTGATCCAAGGCATCATCTCTCTAAGTCTTCTGCCTGTAACTTCAACAGGATGAGCTTTGAGATTGTTTCTCTCAGCATTCATTCTTGGATAGCCTGCTTGTCCTTCAAGTATGAAATCTTTAGCAAATTTACCGTTTTGAATCTCTTTAAGAACTTCTCTCATAGCTCTTTTTGATTCCTCATTAATAACTCTTGGACCGCTTACCATGTCACCGTATTCGGCAGTATTTGAGATAGAGTAACGCATATCTGCAATCCCGCCTTCGAAGATTAGATCAACGATAAGTTTCATCTCGTGAAGACATTCAAAATATGCCATTTCAGGCGGGTACCCTGCTTCTGTAAGAGTCTCAAAACCAGCTTGGATAAGTGCGCTCACACCACCGCAAAGAACTGCTTGCTCACCAAAAAGATCAGTTTCTGTCTCATCTTTGAATGTAGTTTCGATAATACCTGTTCTTCCGCCGCCGATAGCACTTGCGTATGAAAGAGCTAATGCTTTTGTAGTGCCGCTAGGATCAGCATGAATAGCGATAAGATCAGGGATCCCACCACCTTTTACAAATTCACTTCTAACAGTATGCCCAGGAGCTTTTGGAGCTATCATAGTTACATTGATATCAGCTCTTGGAATAATTCTTCCATAATGAATGTTAAACCCGTGTCCGAACGCTATAGTAGCGCCTGTTTTGAGATTTGGCTCGATCTCTTTTTTATAAACTTCGGCTTGAGACTCATCAGGAAGCAATATCATAACTACATCAGCTTTAGCAGTTGCTTCGCCAACGCTATATACTTCAAAGCCCTTTGCAGCGGCTTTGCCCCACGATGCACCGCCTTCTTTGAGTCCAATTATGACTTTTACGCCACTATCTCTGAGGTTTTCTGCATGTGCATGACCTTGGCTGCCAAAGCCGATCATTGCAACTGTTTTAGATTTGATTATATTTAAATCACAATCTTTATCATAATATACATTGAGCTGTGCCATCACGCTCTCCTTTTGCTCTAAAAAATTTGAGCGATTATAACCAAATCTTACTTTAATTTTTCATATTTTAAGACAATACAACCTCAGGACCATATTGGTTATCCCCAGCTTGCGGCTTTTGGACAAAAAATATAATCAATATAATTGCTCCTAAAATAGGAATCAAGCCTAGCAATTGCCACCAACCGCTTTTGCCTATATCGTGCAAGCGGCGAGCCCCCACTGCTAAAGACGGCAGCAATACTGCCAAACTAAATATCGTATAAAATATGCCGCTATCATCTATTGCGGAAGACAAAATACTCCCTAATGCTATAAAAAGCGCAAACCACCAATATTCAGAACGAGAAGCTCTGCCGTCAAAATTACTGTAATTGTTAAAACAAGTAGAAATAGATTCAGAAAAAGTCATTGCAAATCCTTTGAATTGTATTACTCTACAATTATACATCTAATTTATGAATTTGCATATGCCAAAAATTAATAACTCACGATTTATCCTCTATTTTTGATATAATTACAGTTGCAAATTGCAAATATATTTTAATCTTTATAGGAATAAAAAAATGGAACAATTAAAAACATATATATTGATGATAGGGCTTACCTTGATATTTATTTGGTTTGGCAGCATGATTGGCGGCAAAAACGGGATGCTGATAGCTTTTGTGATAGCTGTTGGTATGAATTTTTATGCATATTACTACAGCGATAAGCAAGTACTAAAACACTACCATGCAATACCTGTAGATAAAGGAAGTGCAAGCGGACTATATGAAATAGTAGAAAAACTGACTAGAAGAGCAAACTTGCCCATGCCGGCACTCTATGTTATTCCGGATCAAGTACCAAATGCTTTTGCAACAGGAAGAAATTATGACCATGCTGCTGTTGCAGTCACAGAAGGATTGCTAGAACTTCTAAACCCGCAAGAAGTAGAAGCTGTCATAGCACATGAACTCAGTCACGTAAAACATTACGATATGCTTATAGGTACCGTTGCTGCTACAATAGCTGGAGCGATTGCGATGCTTAGTAATTTTGGAATGTTTTTTGGCGGGAACAATCAAGAAGAGAGGCCAAACCCGATTGTTATGATAGCTCTAATGATCATTATGCCTCTTGCTGCCAGTTTAATACAAATGACAATCAGCAGAAATCGTGAATTTATGGCGGATGAAGGAGCTGCACGCATGACAGGACATCCTGAATGGCTTCAAAATGCTTTGAGAAAATTGGATAATTATGCTCATAGAGCTGTTTTGCATGATGCACAGCCTCAAAATGCTCATATGTTTATCATAAATCCATTTTTGGGCCTCGGCGGGTCGGTAAGACAACTCTTTAGTACTCATCCAACTACGGAACAAAGGATCGCAAAATTAGAAGCGCTCAAATAAAGTGTGATATAATCCATTTTATGAAGCACCAGACAACCGATTCGTCACAACGAACTGCCACTTTCAAAAAAGTGGCCTGTGCGAGCAAAGAAGCAGTCGATACCAAGATAATGGATCGTTATGCTTCTCTTGCTATAATTAATAAGCATGGTTTCTCTTCTATTATAAAATACCTTAACTTGAAGGACATATAATGTCTCCTTTTGCACTTCAAATTACACTTGGCTGTCTGATATCCGACATAGAACCGGAAAATTTAAACGCCTTTGAAACACTTCAGCGCATGGGTGCTTTATCGCAAGATGCTTCCGGGCTATTTAAGCTTTCCAGCCTTTATCGTATAGGAACGCTCTATATGGGCAAAGACGGGAGGGGATATGTTGAGGCTATGCAAAAATCAGAAGCTGACTTGCTAATAGAGCCAGAACATTTGGACAATGCAAAACATGGAGATGTAGTGGTAGCCAAAAGGATCATAGCCAGACGAGGCAGATCCAGCGGCAAAATAGTGTTAATAGCGCAAAATGCACATCTTTATACGCTTGCTTATACACACAAAGACGAAGCCGGCAATTTTCTCATTTTGGACCTTCGCACCAATGAACCTACGTCTGCCTGGATGGAAAATTTGGATCTCAAGATACTTGAGCTTGGAAGTGTTCTTAAAGTTGATGTCGATACAAACAAAGCAATAGAGATATTAGGCAATCTCAAAGATCCGAAAGTTGATGAGAAAATATCACTGGCTCTTTTTGAGAGAGAAGACGAATTTCCGCAAGCCTGCTTAGATCAAGCAAAAAATACTCCATTGGAAGTTAGCAAAGAAGAGTACAAAGGTCGCGTGGATCTAACTCATTTGGATTTTTGCACCATAGATCCGGTAACTGCAAAAGACTTTGATGATGCTATCTATTTTGATACCGATGAATATATTTTATATGTTGCAATAGCCGATGTCAGTCATTATGTAGCATATTTCTCTCCTATAGACCAAGAAGCAAAAAAAAGAGGATTCACGACTTATCTGCCGCACAAAGCTTTTCCAATGCTGCCAAGAGAACTAAGTGAAAATCTATGTTCGCTCAAACCGCGCGTTGACAGATTGGCTTTCGTTTCAAAAATCACGCTTGACAAGAAAACTCTGCAACCTACACATGAGGAGTTTTTCGAAGCGGTAATTCATTCCAAACATAGATTTAATTATGATGAAGTAGATAAATTAATTGCAACAAATGGAGCGCTGGCAGATGGAGTGATATCTCGCTTATGGCAAAATTTGTCCAAATTATACAAAATTACGATCGAACTAAGAACAAGAAGGCTCAAAAAAGGTTTTGATTTTCGCACAGAAGAGATGAAACTGACGATAGATAACAATCATTTGCTTGTCAAAACACAAGTAGAAACAGGTACGCCGTCACACTCACTCATTGAAGAGTGTATGCTGCTAGCCAACCAGACAGCCGCAAAGAGATTTACGGGTGAAAATGACGGAATATTTCGTGTGCACGAACCCCCGCAACTATCGAAGCTAGAAGAACTGCTCGGAGAACTGGCAACTATCGGCCTTTATGCAGATCAATATGATGATGCACCGTCTTGCATACGAGCTATTCAAAAAGAAGCACTTGCCATGGGACTTGCAAGCGAAGTTGATGACATGATAATAAAATCCTTAAAACAGGCAAGCTACAGCCCGGAGAATATCGGTCACTTCGGGCTTGGTTTCAGCCATTATAGCCACTTCACATCTCCTATCAGACGATACAGCGATCTCATACTCCATAGACTTATCAAAACTCAGATTGACAATGATGAGCAAGAAAGAGAATATCTGTTACGCAATATAATTCAATTGTGTGCCAGAGTAAGCGAATTGGAGAGAAAAACAACTAAAACAGAATGGGATTTTAGAGATCGGAAATTTGCCAGATGGGTGCTTGAGCACAAAGATGAGATATTTGAAGCTCATGTCATCAAAGCCGGAGAGAGTGCAAAAGCTATCTTGAATACCACAATAAACGGTGTTGTAGTAAATATCAAAGGTGACGGTTTGTTGCTTTTTGACAAAGTAAAAGTAGCAATTACCGAAGTTAGCCTGGCGCAAGCTGTCATAATGGCTACGGTCGTAGAAAAAATATCAAAAGAGATAACGGAGTTTTAGTGTATCAAAAAGAATTTGAACAAATCCTCCAAAAAAGATTACCGAAAGCTCTCTTGCTCTATGGTGAAAATCAATATGCCATCGAAGGGTATATCTCAAAATACATAACCGAACTTGATGCCAAGGAGGATCTGCTCAAATTATACTTCGATGAATATAATTTCGAACAGGCAAAAACATATTTATCCCAAAACTCGCTCTTTGGCGGTACAAATCTGCTTATAATCAAACACGACAAAGCAATACCTAAAAAAGAACTTGAAACATTGCTGGAATTGGTCAAAAGAAATAGCGACAACTATTTGCTATATTTATTTTATGGGGTCCAAAAAGATATCAAATCAAATGCTGCACTATTTCGCAGCGATGATGCCATAGAAGTAAGGCTGTTTGAACCATCCGTGCGCGAGAGTATTGCTATATTGCAAAAAAAAGCCAATGAACTTCAAATTCAGATCGATCCTTATGCGCTAGAACATTTAATGAGGGTATTGAATAATAATTTAATGCTATGCAGCAATGAACTCGAAAAGCTATCTACTCTTAATAGGCTGATCAGTTCAAAAGATATAGATGATTTAGTATATTCGGACGCTCCTTTGGGGGTTGAGCAACTGCTTGTGGACCTGTGCAATAAAAAGCCTATCTCAAATACCATCAATACTCTTTTAGAGCTTGGAGAAGATGCTGCATATCTTTTGCGTTCAACACAAATCTTTATGAATCAGATATTGTTATTTCAGGCTTATATCAAAATTAACGGTAATATAAATTCAACTGAAATTTTAGGCTACAAACTTCCAAAACAGATAGAAGAACAAAAAGCTGCACTTGCAAGCCGTATTAAGTCATCATCTTTGCTAAAAATCCTAGAACATCTCCTTCGTAGCGAACTTGAGATAAAATCCGCGCCCGCTCCGCAAAAAGAGACACTGCTATATGGGATGTTTATAAAGCTGCAAAGCTATATATAAGCATAATTAGCATATAATATTTGTTCCAAATTCTTGCTCATAGTTTCCAAAACTCAAAAGAGTGTGAAGCTATGGGCTACAAAACCAAAGGAAAAAAATGAATTGTTACGAAACACTTTTTGTAGTCAAACCAACATTGACTGAACAAGAAATTGCATCACAAGTTGCCAAAATAAAAGATATTTTGACAAGAGAAGGTGCTGAACTTATCGCTACTGATGATATGGGCATGAGACGCCTTGCATATGTTGTAGAAAAACAAACTAGAGGTTACTATACAGTACTTTACTATAAAGCTGAAGGTAGCAAAATCGCGGAAATCGAAAGAAATCTTAAAATCAATGAAGATATTATCAAATTCCTCACTGTAAAATATGCTACAAAAAAAGAAATGGCACAATTTGACAAAATGGTTGCTGCTACAAGTAAAAATGCAAAAGCACCTGCTAGCAAAGAAGTTGTTGCTGAAGAAACAGTAGCTCAAGAGGCATAAGTCCAAAGGAGGCTCTCAATGTTCAATAAAGTAATATTGGCCGGTAACCTGGCCCGAGACATCGAAATCAGATATCTACAAAGCGGCACCGCTGTTGCAACAACAGCAATTGCAGTTAATCGTAAATACAAAGCCCAAAGCGGTGAGATGAAAGATGAAACGATGTTCATAGATATCACTTTTTGGGGGCGCACAGCTGAAATAGCTAACCAATACCTACGAAAAGGCTCACAGGTCTTAGTCGAGGGACGCTTGACATTGGAGCAATGGACAGCACAGGACGGAAGCAAAAGAAGCAAACATACTGTTGCAGTAGAGACACTTCAAATGCTAGGAAGCAAAGAGGCTTCACAGGGAAATAACAATAGCTCATACCAGGCACCAAGCGCTGCAGCAAAACCTGCGCCGCAAGAGCAGCCGCAGAGCATCCCTGAGATAGATATCAATGATGATGAGATACCATTTTAGAAGGATAAAAAATGATGAGAGAAAGAAAATTCAAAAAAAGATTTTGTAAATATTGCGAAAGCAAAGTGGAATATATCGATTACAAAGATGTGGCTTCGCTAAAATTTTCACTAAGCGAAAGATACAAAATCATGCCAAGACGTCTTACGGGCAACTGTAAAAAACATCAAGAGCTTGTAACTGTAGCTATCAAAAGAGCTAGACAAACTGCACTTATTCCATATATCGTGGATAGAAAAAATGTAGTTGACGCTCCATTTGAAACTAGTCATAGATAAATCTAGCTCTTCATATCCGCCCTTGGCGGATAAACCAATAATCCTACAATCACAAATTAAAATACAATCTTTACTATTTTGATAATAAAGCTTTATTGTCAAGTAAATCCAAAAGTCCTTTTATTACACGATAAATAATCCAAATTCCTACAACAACCCAAATAATCCATGCAACAGGAATTAAAACAACCGTCACAAAAAGTATCAAGCTTATAACAAGCCAAAATAGACCGATCCAAAAAGTCCGTATCTGCCACTCAAAATGAGATTCTATCCACGTTCCTTTGACATCGTCTATTTTGACATAATTGATAACTATACCTATTATCCAAGCGATACCGCCGGTCAATATGCCCAATATTTGCAATCCATAAACTACAAGGGCTAGATTTTTGTTTGGATCTTGAAAATTATTTACTATTTCGTTTTCTTGGCTCATATGTTTCCTTTAGGATAAATTGCCGTCGACAACCTTTTTTATCTTATCATAAATAGATAAAATCTCATTCTTTTTGGCATAAAAGCTGTTGTTGTTAGCTATCAAGTGGGCCGATGAACTCATTATCTCTTCAGCAACCTTAAGGCCGTTTTCCCTCATTGTAGCTCCCGTATCAACTATATCAACTATGGCATCTGCAAGCCCCACAAGAGGTGCTAGCTCTATAGAGCCATAAAGCTTGATCACCTGAACACCTACTGCTTTTTGGGCAAAATAATTTTTTGTGATATTGACCATTTTTGTAGCTATTTTGATATCAGGCTTATTCCAATCAAGTGCATCTTCATTTTTGATACCAATAGCCACTTTACAACGGCCCAGCTGCATATCAAGAAGATCAATGATATCCAGCTCTTGCTCTGTGATCACATCAAGTCCAACAACTCCCAAATCAGCTGCACCGTGAGCAACATATGTAGGTACGTCTTGATTTCTTACATTTAAAAATCTAAATCCATGGGCTTCAAGTATGAGCTTTCTATTGTCAAATGCGAAATTAGTGTTGAAGATCTTAGAAAAAATATCCAAAGTCTCTTCTGCTATGCGACCTTTTGGAAGCGCTATAGTTAACATGATTTATCCTTTAGTGCCTTTTGCATTCCTCTAAACACCAGCAATTCATCAAATTTGCTGTTCGAAAATAAAGACGAGAGCCACTCGCCGTCACCCCCGGTAAAATATAGAGGCAGATCGGTTTTGTGGCTATCTAGCACGGCTTTTATTGACGCGATTATACCATAGGTTACACTATCTTTTGTTGTGCGAGGCAAAGATGTTAGTGAACACTCACGGTTTAATTCCGTATCTAAAGCTGGAGAGATCATCTTGTAGCTTTCTAAATAAGCCTTTATACCAGGCAAGATGAAACCTCCTTGGTATACTCCGTCCCTAACTATATCTACTGTAATAGCGCTTCCGGCATCTACAAAAATACCGTTTGGATGACTAAGGCAAAGTGCTTTTCTGTCTACCCCCATTGTCGCATATTCACCTTTGAGACTCAAGCAGCAAGATATATCTTCCCATAACGCCAGATGCTCTATGTGCGATTTGACGGCTTGATTGACGCAAATATACAATAACGGTACAGTGCGATACCCAGCGATAGCTTCTTCGTGCGAAAGATGCAATACATTTTTACCATCAAAAATATGTACACGAGTATTGCCAATGTCAGCTAAAAGCATAGAAATCCTTGCATATTTATAATAACGAGTTTAACATATATATGCTGACAAAATATCACCAGTTTGGTTTAAAGCTATGAGTCAAGTTTGAAATCCAAAACCAATGAAAGGTCTACGGGTAAAACACCAACAATATTTTGAGAGATTTGTACAGGAAATGCTTTGCTTACTGCATCTTTGGCTGCATTATTTAAAACGGGATGCATCCCGCTGCAAACAACATTACTTACACTTCCATCTGAATTGACGCGAAACGATATTTCCACAACCCCTTCTTGCCCTCTCCTTCTCGCAGCTGCCGGATAATGTTTGTTTTTTCTGATTTCATTTTTTAATTGCATTAAAAATTTATTTTTTTCTGCTTCAGCACTATAGCTCGGCTTTTGTGCTGTCTGTTGCTGCTTTTCTTCCTCTGATTTTTCTTTTTGTTTAGATGTTTCAGGCTGCTTAGCGGCTATTGATTTATGATTATTTGTCGGTTTTATTTGCTTTATAGGTTCATCTTTTGGTTTTTGTTCGGCTTTTTCTTTAACAATTTCTGTTTTTTGTGCTTGTTTTTGTTCAAGTACTTCTTCTTGTGGTTTTATCATAACGACTTTAACAACATGCTCCACAAGCACCTTGTCAGTTTTTGTTATCATAAACATAAAACCTGCAACTAAAATACCATACAAAAAAGACGATATCAAAAAAGAATGCGTATATCTATTCATGAGTCGTAACTATCCCTAAATTTTCATATCCATTGCTTTTCAAGATATCGAGTAAATAGACAAAATTATCAAATATTGCATTTTTATCACAAAATAGATGAATTGGTGTATCTTTACTATGAGTCAAAAGCTTAGCTTGGAAATCTTCTTTTTTTATCTCTATCTTGTCAAGATATATTTTACCGTCTTTATCAATGGAGATTTTTATCTCTTTTTTTGGTTTCTCTTCAAGTGTGGCACTAGACGATGAAAGATCAACCCTGATAACCCCTGTTTGAATAAAAGATGCTGTTGTCAAAACAATGACAAGAAGCACAAGCATAATATCAATAAAAGGAACTACATTGATAGAATCAAACTTTTTAATCTGCATTTTTTTCCTTTTGAAGTATCTGCCATTTTGTAATAATTACTTCTATCTTTCTTGTAAGATGATTATAAAAAAATATCGCCGGAATAGCTACAACCAATCCCATAGCTGTAGCTTTTAGCGCCAAAGCCAGAGAGGTCATAATATTTTTTACATCCATATTGCCGCTGCTGCCTAGTGTATAAAATGTCACTATGATACCAAGCACCGTCCCAAGCAATCCGATATATGGTGCATTGGCACCGAAACTCGAAACAATAGATATATTTTGAGTAATATCAAGCTCTAGAGCCTCTTGAGAAGAGTAATTTTGAATATTAAGTTTTTTATAAAACAGTAATCTTTCTATCCAAAAAAATACAACCAAAAAGCTCATTACCCCCAATATTCCAATGATCCCATAATCCACTATATTGCTTAATTGTTCCATATTCATCGTCGTCTTTCCTAATAATAAAGATTAAATTATTAAAATAATACGTCAAAATTGTTAATTGAGTGTTAAATTTTAACACTCAATTAACAATTCTCTTTTATACTTACAAAAAATGATGTGGGGATTCATTTAAAGTAATATTAATTTTATACTTGGGGACAACACAATTTATACACCAAATGTAACGTAAATATATTATTTTTAAAAGTATCTCGTTGTCGTTTTAAATACCAAGGGGGGATAAAATGAAAATAATTAGGCTTAGCATTATTGCTTCTGCTCTACTAATAACTACAATCAATGCGCAAGAGGACATCGGAGTTATTCAAGTAGACTCTACTACCATAGATGATAAATTCGAATCAAAAAGGGGCGAGGTTTCGTCAACAACATCTATTAAAGGAGAAAAAATAGATGAAAAAAAGGCAGAAAATATCCAAAGGACCTTACAGGCAATTCCGGGAATTACCACAGAACTAACTGATGGGGATTCTTTGAAAATTCACATCAGAGGGGTAGAAAATCAAGTATTTATGGGTGAGAAGCCCGGGGTTGCAGTCGTAATAGACGGTGTTCCTGTTTTTGAGCGAACCGGCAGCGTTAATATAGATATGGACAATATAGAGAGCGTAAAAGTCGTCAAAGGCGGGGCTAGTTATCTCTTTGGTGATGATGCGCTCTCTGGAGCTATTATCATAACTACCAAAAAAGGCGCAAAAAATGCCGGAGGAAAGCTAGAAGTAGAAGATGGAACATACGGGTATAATAAATATCTAGCCAAATACGGCGTATCCAAAGAAAAATACAATGCCTATCTCCAAGCAAGCCAAAGAAAAAAAGACGGATATTATGAAGATGGAGACTATGAAGCTGATTATCTCAACGGTAAAGCACAATACTATATCGATGACACAAGCGATATCACGGCTGGATTTGAATATTCTCAAAGAGAAAAAGACTCTCACGGTACCGTCAGGGGAGTAACAGAAGCATACGAAAATCCAAGAAGTATCTGGACAGAGGGCAATGAAAATGTCAAAGATTATGCTGCGATGTTTGATGTGGAGCTTCTAAAACTTTTTACAACATATTCAAAAGAGTTTGAAAATAATAAAAACCTCTTAGTCAGTCTCTATCAATATGGAGATAATACTTCCTTTCGAAGCGCATATGCATATTATGATATAAATCACGACCCGGTAACTGACCCAACATTCAAGCCAAACCTTAATGAGTATGAGCAGGTTCAAAGAGGCTTAAAAAGTGAATTTCGCGGAAACTTGGGTGAAAATGATGCGTATATGCTTGGGCTTGATCTACGCGCCAATAATTATAAAAATGATGTTTCATATGCTATTGATTGGTCCAAAAAAAGTGTAAACTACAAAACAAAAACTACAACATGGACAGATTATTATAAAGGCACAGCAATTGCAGATGACGAAACAGATGAAAATGTCTATGCACTTTACGGCGAATATAAACATAAATTGAATGACAAATGGAGTGCGACCGCAAATCTGCGTTATGACTATATCGATTTGGACTACAGCAGCAACTTATCAGCTTTGCAGTTAGAGAAAAGTTTTGATCAATTATCTTATAGAGCCGGTGCAAATTATCAAATAAATGACAATGCTACTTTTTATACGGCCTTTTCTACAGGATTTAGAGCGCCGTCCATTCAGCAGCTTTTTGCAGGAACTATAGAGCCAACCGGCAAAACAGCTAGCAACCCAGACCTCAAACCAGAAGAGACACTAAGCTTTGATATAGGGATACGCGGCAAAGGTGATGCTTTTGGGGTAAAACACAGCTATGAAATAGGCCTTTTTAGAATGGATAGAGATGATTATATCATGTCTTCATCGGGACAATATGCCTCTATAGATTATGATGAAGGAGTTAAAGCACAATATCAAAACATAGGAGGGATGATAAGCCAAGGACTTGAACTATCAGTGCAAAGCGAATTATCAGAACAACTTAGCTCACGTGTGGCATATACTTTTATAGATGCGTATTTTACAAAATATGATAATTTTAATCTAAATCTAGGCAGTACATATGGTTCATACGATACAGAACACTATGATCTAAAAGGAAATACAATTCCTAGGGTGCCTAAACATCATCTAAATATAGCGTTCGATTATAAACCGCTAGACTCTATCACTATCTCACCTGAAATTGATGCCATTTCACCATATTATGCCGATGAGTTAAATCGCTTCAAAATTCCTGGACATGCGGTAGTTAATCTTAATCTAGATTACAAAACACAAATATACGGCTACAACACAAGTTTTTATGCCAGAGTAGATAATTTGCTAGACAAAACATATTACAACAGCGCTAGAGTCTATGGGGATGGCAATGGAGATGGAACATATGACCAAGAGGATATCTCAATTACTGTAAATGAAGGCAGGACTATAAATTTCGGTATTCAAGTTAAATTTTAGAGGATAACGTATGAAAACATCAAAAAAGAGAGATAATACTTCCAAGAAACCCATTTTGGGTTTTGTAAATAAAAGATTTTTATTTTCTCTAATCATTTTGGTACTTTTTTTTACAGGCTTAAATATTTACAGCGGATACTCGCGTAAAGCACATGGAATAAAAGAAAAAAATAAACAAGAACCACAATGTCAAAAATGTGAAAAAGTTTTAAATATCAAAAAAATAGATCCGCAAACTCCGATATATTTTACCTTGTCAGATCCAGCAAAAAAGGCTGAAGGCAGGGGCGGTATGCATTCGCATGGCGGTGATGAATATAAAAATGAGAGATCCAAGATTCCAAGCAAAAAAGCATGGCTTGTTTTTGAAGAAAACAATCTAGTGTCTGATTTGGATATAAAAACTTTTATATTTGATACCGCACAAATACAAAAAGATGTCAAAATAGATAACAAAGATAGTGTCACAAAATATAGCTTTGAAGTGCCAAAAAATGGATATTACAACTTATTTGCAATAAGCCAAATTGTAAATAATGATACGCTTTTTTATAGAGTTGCAAAGCTGGAATACCTTAACGGCAAACACGGCAGTAAAGACATCTATAATGAAGAGGTAAAAAAAGAACTCAAAACAGATAAAGTAAAAATAGACCTGGTGCGCTTAAAAGATCAAAATGAAAAGAGTTTTTTTTATCATACCAGCATGGGTGATATGCTCAAATTCAAAGCTACGCTTAATGGCCAACCGTTAAAAAATGCGGATATAACGGTGAATCTAAATAGCGGCTGGAACAAAAATATCAAAACCGATACAAACGGAACTGCTAGTTTTACTCTAGTTAGAGATTATTTTCCTGCTTGGGATAAGTTTGATAAAAGATACAAGCAAGATATGCTCATCACACTTAGATATCAGGAAGAAAATAACGATACTTTAAAAGATCGATCATATAGCAGTATAAATTATATATTAACTTACCCGCTTTCATACTATCCTAACGACAATGACTATCAATCATATGGATTTGGCCTAATTGTTGGTCTACTTATTCTTGTGCTGTCCGGTGTCATCATATATATGTACAGAAGAAAGCGAACAAAACCATTTAAAGAATTAAAACTATGAAAAGTAGGATAAAAAAATTCATCAACAACGGCGACCTACGAAAAGTAAGGTTTTGGATACAGTTAATAAGTTTTGTGCTCTTTATTTACGGAGGATATTTGGCTATAAATTTTGGCTCAAGTTTTCCGGTGTTTTCGTGTCCGTACAATGATCAAACAAGCGCTACTTGTTATCTTATTTCCGTGCAACATCAACTTGCCATGCCAACTCAGGTGCTTTTTTCGCCTGCTATCATCTCTTTTCTTATAGGGCTAGTCACTTTTATAGCATGGTTTATGATCTTAAATAAAGCATGGTGCGGATATATGTGTCCATTTGGCACATTGCAAGACTGGATAACAAGTTTGCGAAAAAAATTAAATATTAGATTTAGCGTTTACACACGTAATCAATTTGAAGGGCTTTCTAAGATCAAATATGTTTTTTTGATCATAGTCTTCTTTTTTCCACTTTTAATGGGTGCGGGTATATTATCGAATAATTGGTCTGCAGCTTTTTGCCAAATGTGCCCTGCAAGAGTAATAAGCCCTATGTTCACTGGTGATTTTTCACAATGGGCAATTGATTTTTCTTCAAAGACAAATATGATATTAACTGCTCTAGGCGTATCATTTGCTTCTTTGTTTTTTATTGGCTCATTTGTTAAAAAAAGATTTTTTTGTTTCTTTTGTCCAATGAGCGCATTGCATTATATCTTTGCCGATACTTCCATTGTGAAATTCAGAAAAGATGGCAGCAAATGCACTAGATGTGGTGATTGTTACGCAGTATGCGATATGCAGATAAAAGATATAGCCGATGATGTTATAAGCAGCAATATACTTAGAGATGACTGTATATTATGCCTAAAATGCGTAGCTGCATGCCCCGAGGATGATGCTTTGCATTTTGATATCTTGAATATAAAAGCCTTTAGTTCTACAAGAGAAGGCTTTGAAAAACGAATGAAAATAGACCAAAAATAGTAAGGTAAACCTGATGAATATTAATATTGATCGCGCAATCGAATCGCCAAAAGAAAAACAAAATAGACACAAAGCTATGGAAGCTATTAAGCTTTTAAATACTCTTAGAGAAGACTTCAAGGCACCAATTAAGAGTATGGAGTATTTTTATGATCTGTTTGAAAGAGTCCATTGCAAACACGAATCTTTGCATGAAGATAAGACAAAAATAGGAACTATGTGCATACAGATACCCTCAGAGATCATATATGCTCTTGATGGTGTCCCCGTGCGCCTTTGCAACGGGTTTTACACAGATGATGAGATAGGAAGCGATCTCATGCCGCAAAAAGCTTGTCCGCTTATCAAAGCAACAGTAGGGCATTTTGCTTCGGGAAATTTCACAGACAAACCTGATATAGTTTTTTCTCCTACCACGTGTGACCAAAAAACAAAAGCTGGAACTACAATTGAAAGTTTCGGTTATAAACTTATAGATGTAGATTTTCCTAGAACGAAAGAGAGTGAAGCGAGTCGTGAATACTGGAGAAGAAGTGTCAAACAGTTTGCAGTAGAACTATCTAAATTTCAAGGCAAAAAACTTAACCGTACAAACCTAAGAAATGCTATAAAGAAAATAGGCTATGCCCAATCACTTTATCACAAATTATCAGATTTTAGAAAAAACGAAATTGTTCCTATTTTAGGGCTTGATGTTTTCTTGGTAACCAATGCTTTTTTCTTTGACAAAATAGATAATTGGATAGAAGCCACCGAAAAGCTCTTGAACGAACTTGAGACGAGAGTCATTGAAAACATAACCGTAACAGGCAAAGCCAGTCCTAGAATAGTTTACACAGGCTCACCCCCTATTTTTCCAAACTACAAAATTCCACAGATCATAGAAGAGTCTGATGGCATCATAGTAGCAGATGAAACGTGCAGCTCGAACCGAATGTTTAATGATATGGTTGCTGTAGATGAGTGGAATATATACGATATGATGGATTCCATATCTGATAAATATCTCAAAGCATGTACCTGCCCGATATTTACTAAAAACGAAGACCGCATCAGAAGAGTTATACAGCTGGTCAAAGAATACAAAGCCGATGGAGTCATATATCAAGCATTTGCCGGATGTACTGTTTATGAAATGGAGCAAAGAAGTGTACTTGAAGCAATGGAAAAAGAAGGGATCCCAATCCTTTATCTAGAAAGCGATTATAGTCCATCACAAGGCGGACAATTAAGTACTAGAGTAGAAGCGTTCATAGAGTCATTGAAAACCAGACGGAGAAAGAAAAAATGAAATATTTTGCAGGTATAGATATAGGCTCAACAGCTATTAAAATATCTATTGTAGATGAGAATAAAAATTTAATAGGCTCTAAAATAAGTGCAAGCGGAAGCATGTTTTACAAATATGCCCAAGAAACACTGGATGCACTCATCAATGAACTTGAAATCAACAATAATAATATTGCCTATATAGTAGCAACCGGCTATGGAAGAAAACTATATAAAGAAGCAGATGAAAACATAAGTGAAATAACGGCCAATGCGATAGGAGCTAGAGCAGCGGCGAGCGAATTTGGAGAGATCAAGACCATCATAAACATCGGTGGCCAAGACAGTAAAGCAATCTCTTTGGACAACGAGGGAAATGTAGTGAATTTTGCAATGAATGACAGGTGTGCAGCGGGTACCGGAAAGTTTTTGGATGTTGTTGCCCTTAAACTCGAAATGGATGTAAATATGCTTGGAGAATATCATTTTAGGTCTCAAGGTACGCCGCTATCAGTCAGCAGCACTTGCGCTGTTTTTGCAGAGTCTGAGATCATAGGACTTTTGGGCAATGATCACAGTATCGAAGATATTGTTTGCGGTGTACACTACTCTATTGCAAAACGAATAGTAAAACTTGTAAAAAGGGTCGGAATAAAAGAAGGGGTTCATTTTGACGGAGGTCCGGCACTCAATCCGGGTCTAGTCAATGCCATAGAAAATGAACTGGGACAAAGAATATTTGTGCCAAAAAATCCTCAAATTACAACTTCATTTGGAGCGGCTATTATGGGTGTGGATTCGTATAATTACGAAAACAATTGATGTTTATATTTTTTGCTATTTTTGTCATGGGTTTACAATTAGGAGCTACTGCTTGTGCGATCAGCTGTATGCCCATTATGACACCTATCTTGCTTGGCAGTGCGTCAGATAAGCAAGAAGGGCTTTCTATTTTGATGCGATATTTCAGCGGCAAAATTTTAACTTACACGATTATCTCATCAATAGCATTTTTCGGTGCGGATATGGTTAAAAAATATATTCAAGATGATTTGATCTTTACAAAAATAGGTGCAATTATTATAGTTGCCGTTGGTATTTATTCTTTATATCTGGCCATTTTTTCAAATAAAACTTGTTCTACTGCTTGCACAACATCGTCAAAATTAGGATATTTTGGGATCGGTTTTTTTAGCTCATTTAGTTTTTGTTTGCCGGTTAGCTCATTGATTGCTGCTAGTGCTTTAAGCAGCTCGTTTGTGATGTCTTTTTTATACGGTATTTCTTTTGGGCTAGGTGTAGTTATTGTTCCGTTTTTGTTTTTTTATTTTTTTATTTTTAAGATCACTTCAACTGTAGTCATCGAACTTTCAAAATTCAAAAAAGAGATACAAATATTTTCTGCATTTTTGCTAATGTTAGCCGGCGGCTTGATATATTTTGAGGTTATAAGACTATGATAAAAACTAAAACTATAATACTCTAAGCCAAACACTACTAAAATAACATTTTATTTTTAGGGGTATAAGATGTTTGAAATTTTAATCTTAGCAATAGCACTCAGTATGGATGCTTTTGCGGTTTCTATTGGTCTTGGATCAAAAATGAAAAAAGATGTCAAACCGCTGGCCATAAAAGCCGGCTTTTTCTTTGGTCTTTTTCAAATGCTTATGCCCGCAGTTGGTTATCTAGGCGGCATCGGGCTTAGCAAATACATCAGCGAGTATGACCACTGGATTGCATTTTTGTTGTTGTTTTTGATAGGGGCCAAGATGATATACGAATCGTTTGGCGAAAATATTGAAGATGAAATAGCAATAATTTCCAACAAAATAATGCTTACCCTTGCAATAGCTACAAGTATAGATGCAATGGCCGCAGGCTTTACGCTAAATCTTTTTGCATTAAATGTGTTTATTTCGCTTCTAATGATTGGAGTGACGACTTTTGTGTTTAGCTATGCGGGAGTATATATCGGCAGTAAGGGTGGAGAAAAACTAGAGAGCAAAGTTGAATTTTTGGGCGGTATTATTTTGATAGCTATTGGCATAAAAATTTTAGCTACACACCTCATAAATGTAAATTAAAACCAAACTATTAGATTCGATTGTATCTAAAGTTGCCAAACTTTCCAATCTAACTCTTCAAGCAATGCTTTTGCTTTAGAGCATAGCGGTGCTTGGATTAGGAGATATTTGTTATTTATTTTTGAGTTGTTATTTGACTCCAATCTCGAATGCAATTCTAAAAGCTCCTCGGCTTCCTTGCGGAGTATTCTGCTCTTTTTTGTGATAGCAAAAACAGAGCAATAATATCCTTTTAAATTGACACCCAAATAAATATCAACCTTTTTTCTTGATTCAAGCATTGATGGCGATATCGGAGATAAGGATTTACAAATAATCTTTTTTTGGCCCAAAAACTCTACTACACTTTTCATCAAAACCTCCTCAGTGGGTGATAGTTCTCTATAGTATGGACTAGATTTTGCTTTTGAATATGAGTATAGATTTGTGTTGTGATCAAAGAACTATGCCCCAAAAGCTCTTGAACGACACGCAAGTCAGCACCGCCTATAATTAACGCTGATGCAAAAGAGTGACGAAGTACATGAGGAGAAACACCGAGGTATTTTTTGATTATCTTAAAAGCACTTATGCGGCTAAGCCTTTGGCCTTTATAGTTTAGCCATAGATAGCTGCTCTGCATATCTTGATATCTCAAATATTCATTTAGAGCTTCCAGCGCGACCAATGCTAATGGGACAATGCGTTCTTTTTCACCCTTTGCAAAACGAATCTTTAGCCACTCATTATTTATATCACTTTTTTGCACATTCAACGCTTCTGATATACGACATCCACTGGCATACAAAAACAATATCAAAGCATAATCCCTTAATCCGATTGGCGTACTTCTGTCTATAAGAGAGATGGATTGGCTGATCTGTTCATAATCTAGATACTTTGGTAAACTCTGCGGAAGTTTTGCCATGGGAACTGCTATCTTGGTATGTTCAAAATGATATTTATGACAAAAATTAAAAAATGCATTAATAGCCGAAAGCTTACGATTAAGTGTACGTTTATTTGGAAATGTTGCTAAAAATCCAAGCACCTCATCAGTACTTAGCTCTGTAAGTTTTTTGGGAAATATAAGTGTTTCTAACGCAGATAGATCACTGATATATGAAGAGATGGTAGTTTTTCCAAGGGCTTTGACTATGCTCAAATACTCCTCAAATGCTACCAATAGATCATTCATAATTTACATTCGCTATTATCTGCTCACACCGCTGATAGTATAATGTTTATACAGTCTTGCTACGCTAGCCAATGGAGACTCATCATCAATAGTGTCAAGCAATTTCTTGGCTGTAGCTGTATCTTTATTATTTATAGCTACATAAACTTTTTGGATAGTAGCCATATCTTGATAATAAACAGAATCTTTAGGCTTTTGGTTCAAGGCACCGACTTCATACCCGCTCAAATCAGCTACTAGTTTATTGTCACTTTTTGATAATTCCTCGAGTCGTTTAATATCTTTTGCTTGACTGGCTTTTTGATAACTGTATAACTCATAAAGCGATAGATTGTTTTCCTGCAAAACGACCAATGCATCTTTATCGGCAGGATTTGCGGCTAGTTTTAAAAGAGCTTCATTTGCTTTTTCATTTTTGTGGTCATGCCAAACTTCCAATGCAGCAGTACTAATGAAAAAAAGAGCGATAGCTGCTATTACGGCAAAAATTTTTATTTTATGTTTATTGTAAAATGTTTCAAACTTCAACACACTCTCTAAGAGTTTTTCGTCACTGCCAAGTTCATTTTTAACATAATTTGCATTTTCTTTTATATTCATTCATTTTCTCCAAACATTTGATATATTATACCTTATAAAAACTGTTATTATAACTCTACTATGGTTATGCCCAAATTGCCTGGCATTCTATAAAATTTGGCTATTTTGGGATGAGAACTTAGATATTCGCTTACAAGTTTTGCCAATATCCCTTTCCCGCTGCCGTGAATGACCTGCACTTCGTGCAAATTATGCACCAGCGCATCAGATATAAATCTATCCAGTGCATCCATAGCTTCATCGCCGAACATACCAATAAGCTTTATAGATACTGATGCACCGCTTTTTTCTACATTAGCTGTTACTTTTGGTATTTTCGGTTTAGGCAAAGGTACTGTCTCATAGATTTTTTTCAACATCGCAAGAGGTACTCTCATTTTCATGCCGTCAACCTCTATGGTTGAGCTATTGCCGCCGATAGCCAAAAGTTCACCTTTGTGTGAACGATATTTGATCCTGTCCCCGACTTTTAAAGGCTCTTTGGTTTTATCTTCTGTAATTTCGGTATCTTTTTTTTGACTCTTGGCTTTGAAAGCTTCATTTAGCAATCTCCTGCTCTCTTTGGATTCTTTTGCCCTTGCTGCGTCTTGTGCTTTAGATATGGCTTCTTGATACGCTAATTCCAAAGCATTTGTGCTGCTTTCATATTTTTGACGAAGATCCATTTCAAGCTCTTCTAGTCTTGTGTATTTTTTATCAAGTTTGGCTTTTTCTAGCTCGAGAGCTTGAATCTTTTGACGCATTTGACTTTCCAGCATAGTAGAGCGTTCTATGAGTTCATTTAGCCTCTCTTTATCTTCTCCATGCACTTCTCTGGCTTTTGCGACCACATCTGACGGGATGCCATATCTTTGGGCAGTTTCAAAGGCGTAGCTTTTACCTATGCTGCCTTGCAAAAAAGTATAGGTAGGCACTCTTTTTTCTTCATCATACAAAGCGGCTATAAGCTCGACAGATTCATGCGATGCCATAAGCGAAGCCAATCTTTTGTGGTGCGTGGTAACTACAAAAACGATATCTCTTTTGGCCAATGTATCCAAGAGTACTCTAAACAAACTTGCAGCTTCATCACTATCCGTTCCGAGCTCTATCTCATCGACTCCTACTATAGCATTTCGCTTATCAAACAGTTTTGAAAATTCTACCATACGTCCGGCAAATGTTGATATATCGTTTTTTACACTCTGAGGATCATCTATGATAGCCTCGATATCACTAAAATGGCCGACTATAGTTTGCGATATATTGCAAGCAAACGGAAGCAGATATTTACTCATATATACTGCGCTTAAAATGGATTTTAAAAGCATTGTTTTTCCGCCGGCATTAACTCCTGTGACAAGCAAAATATTTTTATCAACACTGAGGGTTATTGGTTTTGGATTTTCCAGTGCAGGATGAGAAAACTCGCTTAAAACTATTTTATTGCCCTTTTGCGGCAATACAAACTCATAATCTTTTGCTCTGGCAAAAAATACTCTTGCTTGATAATGATCAAATCTATCAAATTCTCTATTTATATAATTTAAAAATCTTTCCCATGTTGAAAAAACAGCCGAAAACTCTCTGCAATAACGCAATATAATAGTCTCTTTTTGACTCAGAAGAGATGCTTCTTTGGCTTTGAGATCACTGAGTGATTGAGGTAGTATATAAAAAAACCCTCCTGCACTCCTGCCAACTACATTGGCTTTAATAACACTAGAAAACCCTCCGCGTACAAGCAGTGTCTCTTCGTCATTTATAAAGTGAATTTGCGTGTCTACTAAATATTCTTGGATATTTTTGGCGTGTAAAATATGCTGCAGCGATTCTTTTATGGCTCTCTTATTGCGAATAATTGCTTCATTGATACCGAGTAATTCATCATCTTTTTGGCTATTGATCTCACCTTCATCCGTAAAATATCCCATAATTATTTCGATCTCTTTTGGCACTTCGATAGCACCGATCCACTCTTGCAGTAAAAACGGCAAAGTAAGTGCTTGAAGTGATTTGAAATATTGAATTATTTGTATAAATGCATGCATTTCGCTTAGAGACAATATGGCTTGTTTTTTGAGGCGATTGAGCTGAGTATTTAAAGGCGGTATAGGTTTAGGTGACGAAATTTCTATAGATGCAAGTGATTGTATATATCGGTAATGCCTGGCTGTATCGCCTTGCATAATAAGAGATTTCGGTCGTGCCAAAAATTTTTCAAAACTCTCTACATACCCCTCGAGATCAAGTTTTTTTATCAAAGAGGAGTTTGTCATAGACTTACTGATTCTCCCCGCGGATCTGGTAGGTAATATCTCCTGCACCAAATGCTACGATTATACCATCATTGTATTCGCTGATCACGTGTCCGTCTTTGATGATTTTGACTATATTATCTTGCTTGGTCACACTATCTGCCATCAGTGGGTCATGCTGCATCAAAGCACCTTTGAGATCGATCTCCACAGGCAATTCTCCTGCTGACCAAATAGGAAGAACGACCAATCTGTCTATACCTTCGAAACATTTGACAAATCCTTCAAGATTATCCATAGTACGGCTATATTTATGTGGTTGCCAAATGACACTTAATGTTGATAAACCCCTAAGCTCTTTATATATCTTTAATGCTTTGATGGTAGCTGCAATTTCAGTCGGATGATGTCCATAATCATCAATTACAACACAGTTTGGTTGATTTTGAACTATATCAAATCTTTTTTTGATTCCTTTGTAAGCCCTGAGTCTATTGCGAACATGTTCCACATATTCACCGAGTTCTAATGCTGCCAATATTGCCAAAGCAGCATCAAGAGCTATATGCTCTCCTATGCCAAAAACTTCAAATATACCGAACTCTTTAAGCGTAAACCTAGTATAAGGTTTGTCCTCTACAAGCACATACGAAATATCTGCTATATCATTGGATGGATAGAGCCTAATAGCTTCTATATCCAGGCTAGCCAAAAATTCATCTTCTGCGTTTATGACTCTTTTTTTGGCTAGCGATAAAAAGTTTTTGTATGCATTATAAAATCGCTCTTCATCATACTCATAATACTCCATATGCTCTGGCTCTACATTTGTTACGATTGCCAAATACGGATTAGAATTTAGAAAACTTTCATCACTCTCGTCTGCTTCAAAAACTACTTTGTTATTTTCGTATTGTCTTACGTTTGAGCCAAATTCTTTACTTATCGCACCGACTAGGGCATTAGACTCAGGCAGTAAAGAAGCCAGCATAGCTGAGGTCGTACTCTTTCCATGAGCGCCGCCTATTGCATAGACTTCTTTGTCTTTGAGTATAAATTTCAATGCTTCTTTGCGCGAAAAAAGCTCAATCCCAAGAGCTTCAGCTTCAACATATTCGGGATTATTTTTACGGACAGCAGCTGAATATATCACGATATCTGCACCATGAACCGCATCTTTATGATGTGGAATGGTGATCTTGGCGTGAAAGTTTGTAGCTAGATCATTGGTAATTTCGCTTTGTCGTATATCCGACCCGGAAATTATGTGTCCGTCATTTGCTAAAAATTTAGCAAGTGCTGAAAGGCCTATACCGCCGATACCGATAAAATGTATTTTCATATGTTTTCTTCTCCCTTTTCTCTGCCGAGTAGTGTTTTTATACGGTTAAGTGCTTCTTTTGTCTGCGCTTCATCATAAACAAGGGCAAGCCTTACATATCCTTTGCCTGCTCCATCTCTGCCCAAA
Organism: uncultured Sulfurovum sp.; assembly: GCA_964527805.1. Classification (GTDB taxonomy): domain Bacteria; phylum Campylobacterota; class Campylobacteria; order Campylobacterales; family Sulfurovaceae; genus BN30871. The sequence goes on along the minus strand of CAZGNT010000002.1, from coordinate 104,647 downwards.
AAAGATCCAGGCAATACTTTAACATTGAAATCCCTATAAAGTTTTTTTGTAAATTCGAGTTCATCACTTACTTTTAGCCATACATAAAATGTAGCTTCAGGCACTTCTACCTCTAAAATCTCACGAGCTAATTTCAAATTTAATTTGTATTGGTTGCGGAATAAGGTTACGTGTGATTGTTCACTCCATGCAGCAGCAGCAGCTACTTGCAAAGGAAGCGGTGATGCACACCCGACATATGTGCGATATTCGAGATACTTTTTCAATATCTCGGCATCGCCTGCTACAAAACCGCTACGAAGCCCTGGTGCTGATGAGCGTTTTGATATTGAATTGAGCGTAATGATATTTTTAAATTCATTGTTACCAACGGCTATAGAGGCATTCAATATAGAAGGCAATGGTTCATTCATATATAGATCTATATAACATTCATCATTTAATAGCACAAAATCATATTTCAAAGCCAACTTGACCCACTCTTTCATGCTTTCAAAACTCATTACAGAGCCTGTTGGATTATTTGGGGAATTCAAGATAACTAGATCTGTACCATTCAAAACAGACTCATCAATTTGAGGCAAAAAATTATTTTTTGCTTCCAATGTAAGATATCTTGCCTCTGCCCCAGAAGCAATCGCGGCACCTTCGTATATCTGATAAAATGGATTTGGAAATGCCATAATCGGATCTGATATGTCATGAAGCAAAAATTGCGGAAAGTTAAACAATACTTCCCTTGTGCCAAAAGACGGCACAACCTCATATGGCTTCAATGTAAGATCAAAACGATTTTTTATATAACTCAGCATTGCATCTTTGAGATAATCTTCGCCGGCAGTTTTTGGATATTTATTTAACAATGATACGCTATTGCTTAAAGCTTCTTGGATAAATAATGGTGTATCAAATTGAGGCTCACCGATTGTAAGGCTAAGTGGAGAAAATTCGTCATTTGGCGATATACCGCTCAATAATACATTAAGCTTCTCAAATGGGTATGATTCAAATTGCATTTTTATGTCTCGTTTTAAAATATTATATCGAATTTGGAGTTAAAAAGTAACGATAAATGCTGTAGAAGAGATAGAGCGATGCACTTTCTTAAGATGTGATCTTGCATCTTGTTTATTGGCAAACGGACCTATAAGAATTTTTGTGCCTTTATGGGTTGATACCATCCGATAATCCAGCTTTGTGCTTTTTATCGTCTTTAATAGTTTGGGATTAACCGTCCCTTTAAAAGTTCCAACTTGTATAAAATGTTTGTGTTCGTCGGTTTTTTCTTTGGAATCAATGATAGTTTTGTCTGCCTGGCTTTCGGTTTTGTTAATACATTCGTCATTTGCTCCATTGCCAAGCCATTCAATGATCTCATTTGCGAGTTTTGCCCCTCCGTATTTGGCTTTTGGACTATTTACAAGAATCACAACCGTATAAACCGTTCCAGACCTTGAGCGCACATAGCCTGCAATATTTTTAACACCTTTGACTGTTCCGGTTTTCATCCATACACGACGATAAAGAGAGGATGGAAATCGTCTTTTTATAGTTCCATCGACTCCAGCGATAGAAAGTGTTTCCATCCATTTTAAATTATATTTGGAATATGCATTATCGAGTAAACTCTCAAATGCCATAGAAGTTACTCTCGCATTTCTTGACAATCCGCTTCCGTTATCAGCTTTTATTGTATATGCGTGATGCACGCCATGTTTATTCAAAATATCGGTCATTGCTTTGCGTGATTTTGCAAGTGTGCCTTTTGAGTTAGAACTGTGTGCCCCAAGAGTAAGAAATATTTGCCTTGCAAACAGATTATTGCTCTCTTTATTGGTTTCGGAAATTATCTCCAAGAACGGCTTAGAATAATATACTATGATCTCATGTGCATTTGAAGGCACGCTTCCCAATTTCAGTCCGCCGGAAAATCCAATACCGGCATTTTTTAATTGTTCTGCAAAACTATAATAGCAAGCTAAATACGATTTGGTTACAATTTGAGTAATTTTCCTTGGCGAACATCGAGAAGATATCTGCCCCGATAAAACAACTATCGGTTTTGGTGACGATGTAATCACTCTTGCAGACGGCCAAGAATATCTTCCTGCGCATTGTCTATTGACACTTTGAAGTCTATTGTCGATCTCATAGCTTTTATCTGTTACATCGCTTGAAACGCGATTCCCTTCAATGGACAAAGTAGTAGTATTTTGATTGAACATCATCGCATCAGGCATCGCGTTGTAAGGATTATATGGATGTTCGTCAAAATTAGCACTACTATTATTTGATGATTCAAGATAACTTCTATCCATTATTATATCGCCGCTGATCGATCTGATTCCTCTGGATTTTAAAAACTCAACTATCTTGATCACATCTTTTGTCTCAAATGCGGGATCGCCGTAACCTTTAATATAAAGATTGCCGTCTACTACTCCATCGCTGATATTATCAGTACTATAAACTACGGTTTTCCATCTATAGTCGCCTCCCAACTCTAAAAGTCCGGCATAAGTAGTAGCTATTTTAATAACAGATGCCGGTATTCTTTCTATATTAGGATTCAATGATGCTATTGTTTTACCTGACGGGCCGCTTTCTTTGATGGATATACTTACATCATTGGTAGAAATACCTGATTTTATTATCATATTTTCTATTGGTGCGGGCAATTGCGCAAAAACACATGCGGCAAATATAAGCCATGCCGATATATATCTAAACAGCATTAATGCATCCTTACATAAGCTTCGTTAAGTTGTTTCATAGCCAATGATATCACACTGGACGAAGTACCGAAATTTAATCTCATAAAACCCTCTCCGCCATTACCAAATAATATTCCATCACTCAATCCTAGTTTAGCTTCTTTATAAAAAAAATCAGTTATCTGCTTATGTGTGCCAAAAAGCTCTTTACAATCTAGCCACATCAAAAATGTAGCTTCCGTATCAATCGGTTTTATAGGAATTTGATTTGCCTTTAGGCTATTTTTAATTAAATCAATATTACCGTTTAGGTGTGATTTTAGCTCTTCAAGCCATAGATCACCCTCATTGTAAGCGGCTATAAGTGCTTCGATACCAAATGGATTTCCACTCTCTATCCCGGCATTTTTTTGAACGGCCTGATAAACAAATCTCAATTTTTTATTTGGGATTATAGCATATGAGGTTTTTAATCCTGCTATATTAAAAGTTTTTGAAGGAGAATTTAACACTACAGATCTATCATACCCTAGACTTGCGAAAGATATATTTTGCCCATTATAAACCAGATCGGCATGGATCTCATCAGAAACTACTACAACTCCATATTTTTTGCAAATTTCCATTAAATCGGTCAACTCTTCTTTGCTCCATGCTCTTCCTGTTGGATTATGCGGTGATGAGAGTAAAAAAAGTTTTGCTTCTTTGGCCTTTTTTTCAAAATCTTCAAAATCTATGTAATATTTTCCGTCAATATACAAAAGCTTATTTTCTAGCAATTTTCTTCTGTGATTTTTAACTGAACTCATGAACGGAGGGTAGATAGGGGTCTGCACTATAATCCCGTCATTTAAATTTGTATATGCTTCAATAGCGAAGTTAATAGAAGTGACAACGCCGCTTGCAGGAATTATAAAAGATTCCAAAATAGTCAGATCATATCTCTTTTTCATCCATGTGACGATCGATTCAAAATATTCTTTTGGATATATAGTATAGCCATAGATTGGATGTTGAGCTCTTTTTTGTATTGCTTTGATAACACCCTCCGGAGAAGCTATATCCATATCAGCAACCCACATCGGTATCACATTTGTGCTGCCAAATAATGTTTTGACTTCTTCATATTTGACGCTATTTGTACCGGTTCTATTGATTTCCAAAAATTGGTTCAAACTCTCTCCCAAACACTCATCTGAGAAATTGTATGCTGATGCTTTCTGGATGTCTCTTGAATCACAAAAGGCACATCATGGATAGCTAAAAGTTTAAATTTATCTCCTAAAATCTCACCGATAGATTCCAGTGTTTTTACGGCTTTGCCGTTTTTTATAAAACCGCCAAGCCATTTATCTTTTGGCGTATGCTCCTCGAGCCATGTATAAGGCGATGTTAAGACCAAGATACCGCCTTTGTTTATCCTTTCACTCAAAGATACTAGAAATCTTTTGGGATCATAAAGTCTGTCTATAAGATTTCCTGCAAAAATAAGATCGAAGTTTTTATATATGGACTTTAGATTACAGGCATCTCCTTGCCAAAATGTAACTTTATGGGCATATTTATCTAGTTTAAAATCACTCAAGCGTATTTCATGCAAAGACTCGAGCTCTCCTTCTGTCGGCATACTATAATGTAGTTCCCCGCCATTTTTAAGCTCGATAGCATACTGTATGAATCTTGCTGAAAAATCTATTCCTATCACTTCATCAAAAATTTTAGCCAGCTCAAAACTGCTTCTTCCTATAGCACATCCCAGATCCAATGCCCTAGAAGTTTTTCTGTCTTTTAGATAGTTTGCAGCGATATCTATACAATTTTTTGGAAAATTGGGAACATGAAGCACATTTTCACCCCACTCAAAGTGGCAATATTCCGATACTACTTTATCTTTAGTGTATGTACCAAATTGGATATGCTCACTATATCCGCTAACTACATATCTAAAACCGGCATGTTGATAAAAATGTCTTCTGAAAGCATAACGGCTATTTGGTAATGCGAGATTACCGCAACTTATCCAAGAACCGCCTTTGATCAAATTATGTTTTCCATCAAATGTAGGCACTGTAAAATCATCATAAATCGGATGGACCCTAAAAGTATCAAACGGATAAATAGGAGTTTTTGTCCACTGCCACACATTACCTACCAGATCATAGAATTCTCCATGTTTATATTTATCTACTGGCGAACTGGAAAAAGAACCTCTTAAAGCAATATTTGCAACATTCATATCATTTGTTTTTTTGGAAATTTCTAACATTCTGTAGTATTCATCTTCTGTTGGAAGCGATATAGGCTGTAAGCTTTTTTCACTTAACCATTTACAAAATGCATTTGCCTCAAGATAGTTAACCTCTACAGGCCAATTAAGCGGCAATGGAATTTCATGGGCCACTGTGCGAAGTTTATAGCCATTATCGGTTTTCACCCAAAATGCAGGATATGATGCATTTGTATAATTTCTCCAATCTAAAGCTTCTTCATCCCAATAGATATCCTTTTTATATCCATCGTCATTTACCAATTCCAAAAACTCACCGTTTGAAACTAAAAATTTGGAAGCTTTAAATGCAGGAATATCAGCTTCATGAATACCATATTCATTATCCCAGCCATAGTATAGATCATGCTGGTGGGACTTGCCTATGAAAATTTTACCTTGTGGAACTTGTATAAAAATATTTTGCGGATGATCACCGCATTCCAAAAATGGCTGGAATGCATGTGATGCTTTTATATATTCTATAGGCAATTGTCTGATCAACACAGACGATGTCTCCAAATGAATATTTTCATGTTCTATCCCCATCATTATGATCCACCAGGGAGAGTCCCATGTGATTGGCAACGTTAATGGCATAGTAGTGATCAGCTCGGATACTAGATCAAATACTTTTTGTCTATATGCTAATGTGTTGGATATCGAAGGCCAATTGTAATTTGTCCCATTAAGATCATCCCAGCTCATCTCGTCTACGCCAATTGCAAAAATAGACTCTAAATACGAATCGATCCTATTGTCAATGATCTTGGCAATTTTAAGTTTATTTATAAAAAATACAGCCGTATGGCCAAAATAGAAGATCAGAGGGTGTCTAAGAGGATTTGCCTTTTCATAATAGGCTTTTTCATCGCCCAATAGTTCAAAAAGAGACTCATACCTTCGAAAACAATTTTGAAAGTAATTTAGAATCTCTTCTCTTTTTGTTTCAATATCATTGCCATCTAATGTTGGCATTTTGTGATATTGCATATACATGATGATTACAACGTACCTTGTTCATACATGGCACGCATACGCTCTTTTTCTTTTTCTCTTTTGAGTTTGTCAGCTTCTTTTGCTCTAAATTTTTCAATTGAAAAACCAAGCCATTGCGACATAGGCGAAGCAATAAAAATAGATGAATACGTACCGACTACGACTCCTATTAAAAGTGTCAAACTAAATCCATTAATGATCTCTCCTCCAAAAAGATACAAAAACAAAACAACTATAAAGACAGTCAAAGAGGTTAAAGTAGTTCTTGAAAGCGTCATCGTAACAGATTCATTTATAAGAGCAAACAAATTTGTCTGTTTTGTGCGTCTAATGCTATCTCTGATCCTATCAAAAACAATGATCGTATCATTGATAGAATATCCCAAAAGCGTCAAAATAGCTGCTAAGATATCCAAATTTACTTCTATTGACAAGAGCACAATTGCTCCAAGAGCAATACTGACATCATGAACCAACGCCAACACAGAAGCAACTGCAAAACGCCACTCAAATTGATATGAAACATAGATCAATATACCGATAACGGCTAACATGAGAGCCATCATCCCTTTTTCTCGAAGTTCATTTCCGACTTTTGCACCAACCATATCAACGCGTCTGATATCAAATTTACCTGTGGTATGAAGTATATTTTTTATCTCGTCTGAAGTATCATTTGTAACATCAGAGGATACTTTTTTGATTTTAATGACAACCTCATCATCACTGCCAAAATTTGTTACTTGTGCACCTTGAAATGTTTTAGTCGCATCAAGCACTCTCCTAATCTCATCTATAGGAGCTTTTTGTTCATATTTTACCTGTATAAGCGTACCGCCGGCAAAATCAATACCGTAATTAAATCCTTTGGTAAATATCAAAAACCAAGATCCTAGTACCAATACAAGCGAAATTAAACCAAAACGCTTGGCATACTTCATAAAACCAAACGGTTCTTTTAATTTAAAAATTTCCATTATACAGTCTCCCCTTTTTTGATACCAAACCATTTGCCCGCGGCATTTTTGTCTATTTTAGAAAGAATCATATTATAAATTCCATGCGTTCCTAAAATTGCCGTAAGCATAGAAACAAGTATTCCTATGCTGATGGTTAAAGCAAACCCCTTGATCGGTCCTGTACCGTAGACATATAGTGCAACTGCAGCTATGAGTGTTGTTATATTTGCATCAAATATAGAACTAAATGCATTAGCATAACCGTCTTCTATTGCTTTGGCTATAGATTTGCCTTCGCGCAAAACTTCTCTTATTCTCTCTAAAATAATAACATTCGAATCGACTGCCATACCGACAGTAAGTACTATGCCAGCCATTCCCGGCAATGTCAATGTTGCTCCAAAAAGCGCCATGACAGCTATAATAATGAACAAATTAGCAATCAGCGCAATATTAGCCAAAACTCCTGATAGTCCATAATAAACTATCATAAACAAAGCAACAGCTCCGAATCCAACTACTAAAGCTATAGTACTTGATTGAATACTATCAGCACCCAAACTTGGTCCTATAGTGCGTTTTTCTTCTACAACTACAGGTGCAAGCAATGCACCAGATCTCAATGCTATAGCTATATCATGGGCTTCTTGCTGGGTGAAATTACCGGAGATCTGCCCTTTTCCACCGCCAATTCGTTCATTGATCACAGGAGCAGAATATACTTTATTATCAAGCACTATAGCCATTCTCTTGCCTACGCTTTTGCCTGAAAAATCACCGAATATCTTGGCACCTTCACCGTTAAGCACAAAATTGATCACAGGCTGGTTGCTTTGGCTATAGCCTACGCTCGCATCGGTAAGCATTGAACCATCAAGTACAGGTATCTCTTTGAGAAGATATTTTTCAGGGGTCTTGACATCATTCAAAATTACATCCCCATATTGCGCAGCTTCAACCTCGCTCATGGCCATTACCCTAGCCGCCCTATCTTCATCAACAGCCATCATTTGCAGATGCGCCGTTTTGGCTATAAGCTCTCTGATCCTCTGCTCATCAGCAGGAGTTTTTATGCCTGGAATTTCTACTAAAATCTTATCTTCACCTTGCTTGGCAACAGTAGGTTCTGCTAGTCCGAATAGATCCAAACGGCTTCTGATGGTTTCAACTGCTTGGGATATAGCGTTTTGTTTGGTTCGCTCTATCTCTTCAGGAGTCATAGCTATAGTAAAAACCATACCATTCTGGGTTAACGTTGTACCTTCTAACTCTTTTTTAACAATTGCTTGAAATTTAGCAACATCGTCGCTATCAAGCAATTCCAGAGTTATACCGTTTTGCTTAATTGCTACATTGTCATAAATGATCTCTTGATCATCAAGCAAATACTTAATAGAAGTTGCTATAGATTTCGTGCGAGACTCTATAGCAACTTCACTCTTTACGCCAAGTACCATATGAAGCCCGCCTTGCAAGTCAAGCCCCAAAGTTATCTTCTTGCCCCAGTCACTTTGCAACAAGGAAGGCAAAGAAAACACTACCCCGAATATAAAAGCAAAAAGAAAGATAACTACTCTATAGTTAAATATTTTCATTGAGTGTGTCCACTTTTTTGGCTACAAACGCTCTATCTATCTTGACTATAGTAGTCTCATTTAACTTAATTTTGATAAAATTCTCTTCAGTTTTAACAACCTCGGCATATAATCCACCGTTAGTGATGATTTGATCACCTTTCTGTAAAGAATCGATCATCTCTTTATGTTTTTGCTGTTGTTTTTGCTGCGGTCTTATGATCAAAAAATAAAAAATAGCAAATAAAGCTACTAGGGGTAAAAATGATAGCAATGCACTACCTTGCTCAGCACCGTTCATGGGATAATCCTTTTGTATAGTAATAATATTCGCAGTTATTTTACCATTGGTGATATAGCAAAGGGCTTAATCATTGCATTTTCAATGTCGCTGTTTATATATCTATCACACATAAATATTGAGTTAAAATCACTCAATACTGTTCTAGGTATTATTGGACTATTCTTTCTTATTGGAAGCTCAAATCGAACATGGTTTTGGAGTGGCTTTTTTATATCATTGGCTTGGTTTTGGTGGATACTGCTGAGCTTTCGTTTTTATGGCATGGCATGGGCAATGCCAATAGGTACTTTTTTAGTCACGATCGCTTTTGGACTATTGTTTTTACTGTTGGCGTGGATTTCAAACTATATATCTAGAAAAACAAAAATTCCACTAGTTATTCTGCATGCTTTATCCATATGGAGCATGAGTTTGATCCATCCTTTTGGATTTGATTGGTTTAAGCCGGAGCTAGTTTTTGTAGAAAGTTATATAGGCATTACAAAATGGCAATTTGCCATAGTTCTTATATCAATTACAATTGCTCACACAACCCAAAAATTACGATATTTATGGCTTGCGGTTTTTGCATTTTCATATCAAGAAGCCAATATTCCTAGTCCGATATCTCCAGATATGCAAATAGTTACTACCAATACAACCATGGACACAAAATGGCAGCAAGACCACCAAAAAGAGGTCTTTAAAATGATATTTGATACTATTGACATTGCTATAGAAAATAATAAAAAGATCATCATATTTCCCGAATCGGTATTTCCTCTATTTTTAAACTTAGAGCCTGAGCTATTAAAAGCTCTTCAAGAAAGATCACCAAAAATTGATATGGTCATTGGAGGACTATATTGGGATAAAAATACACCAAGAAACAGTACTTACATATTTCATCAAGATCAGGTAAGTGTAGCCAATAAGGTGGTTTTGGTACCGTTTGGCGAACAAAATCCATTACCGGCATGGCTTGGGAAACTTGTCAATAGGATATTTTATAAAGAAGGCGTGCTTGATTATGTGGCAAGCAACAAAATAGCAGATTACAAACTAGGCGATACTACTTATAGAAATGCTATCTGTTATGAAGCAACGAGCGAAAAACTATACAGGGGTGAGCCAAAGCACATGATAGTGCTTAGTAACAACGGCTGGTTTATGCCCTCCATAGAGCCTACGCTCCAAAGGCTACTACTACAATACTACAGTCTCAAATACGGTACTACAATTTATCATAGTATCAACATGTCACCTTCGTATGTTGTATCAGGGGGCAAGGTGTTTTGGGTAAACTAATATTTGTAAAGCAAAAAAAGAAATGAAACGAATAATAGATAAATATAACATAATATCAGACAGTGTGCGCATGATCTCTTATTCGTTCATTTCAAGTTACCGCATATTTAAGAAATTTGCGAACAAATACAAAATAGATTTGTGGCTCATGGAAGGAAAAGAAAAAAATAGTGAAACACCTATTACTGTTTTGTGCTCTGCAATAGATCAAGAAAGAAGCTATCTTGCTACATTAATTTTCCAAAAATCTTATAGCGAATCATATATTGGTCGATATTGGCTATGGGATATAAATAAAAACGCCGACATAATAGAAAAAGAATATACTATGATGCTACTAAACATCAAAAAATCTCGACGAAAATTTTTAAAAATAAACAACTGCTTTTACATTCCAGGATGGGTCAGGGGAGTCATTGATTTGCCTTTAAGCCAAGCTGCCATGAATAAACAAAGCTTAAAATCCGATCTGAGCAAGATCAAAAAAAATTCACTTACATTTGAAGTCACACAGGATATAAAAAAATTTGATGACTTCTACTATAATATGTATGTGCCATACATTACCAATTCGCATGCCGAAAGTGCATATATACGCTCATATGAGTATAGAAAAAAGCAATTTGAAGGCAATGAGCTGCTTCTAATTAAAAAAGACGAAATGTATATTGCCGGCGCCATGATCATATATCCAGATGGCAGCCCTCTGCTATCAACCTTGGGAATACGCGACGGTAATATGAAATATCTAGATTACGGTGTAATGGGAGCCTTGTATTATTTTTCTTTGGAATATGAAAAAGAGAAAGGCTTTTTAAAAATGAGTGCTGGCATGTCAAGAGGGTTTTTCAAAGACGGCGTGCTTCAATACAAAAAAAAATGGGGCCATAGAATTATAGACATATCCTCAGAAACATTTGTTCTCAAGATCGTATCAGATACTCCAACCACACGTGCATTTCTTGATAACAATCCATTTATTTTTGACGATCAAGGTCTACCTTGCGGCGCAGTGTTTTTAAATAGCAAAGAGAACATATCCCAAGAACTGATCAAACAGATCAATAAAGACTACTTCTATGCCGGTTTATCTAAACTTTTTATCTATCTTCCTAACAAAAAAGAGATGCCAAATTCAAATGTTATTCCACCAGAACTTGCCGAACGTATCGCTTTTAGGACTTTGAACTAAAAAAGCATCTGCATTTATAGTATAATTTGCATATCTTCCCAAGCAAGGATACTAAATGGCACAATGCGATCAGGGCTTCGATTTTTATTGGAGCGGAACCAAAGACATTCTATTGCAAATGAGCAAACTCTACAAACAAATAAAAGAAAATCCGAATGATAACAGCGGGCTCCAAAATCAATTTGCTCTTAGGATCGTAACGCTTGATAAAGATGTCGATTGCCTATTTAATACACTTACATTTCTTGGTGATCTAGAACAGATAGGAAAACTAAACAATCTCTATAATGACTTTAATGGCGGATTCTATGACGATATGGGTGAAGGTAAATTTCTCTGCCGTGATATCGTGGAGAAGATCTTCACGGTTGCGAATTTTCATGTAGTACAACTCGACGGAGATCAAGAGCTTTGGAAATCGCTCAAAGCCAAATATGAGCAGCTGCTTTCGATTATTCCTAAACGATAGAATTTATAAAGAAAAACATATGGGACGAAAAGCGAAACACCACTTTATCCCACAAACTTATTTAAAGAGATTTACGGAAGATGGTAAAGATTCATCTTTGTTTTGGAGTATTCCCGTTAACAATGATGTACCGTTCCAAACTAGCCCAAAAGATGCTTGCTCCAAGAGGGATTACTATACGATTCAGCATAAAAATGATTTGATAGTTGAAGATTGGTATGCAACTAAAATTGAACCAAAGATTGCCGAAGCTCTACAGTACATTGAAAAAAATTCTTCTTTTCCCACACAAAAAGAAATGTTAAATTTAATATTGTTATTAGCCACTCTCTATGTTAGAACACCATCTCATAGGTCCACTCTTGAAGCGCCATTGAAAATAGCAAAAGAAATAGTGGCTAGTATGAGCGAAGATATTAAAATTTCTAATCAGCATGAATTCAACTATACGCAGTCGGATCTGATAATGCATGAATTAAGGCTGATCAACCCCATCATAGAGTCTTTGAGCAAAAAATTTTATAGACTTTACCTTATTCGAGAATCAGAATTTGATGTAATAACATCGGACAATCCTTTTATTCTTAGTCATCCGGATGCGAAAAAAGGATTTTACTTTGGCCTCAACACTCCTAACATTGAAATTTGTGTTCCCATTAATAGACGGGCAATTTTAATTGCAAGGAATGAACCATTCGAAGAAGGTGTTTTTCTAGCTGATGATAAACTCATTGGTCTAACTAACGCCAAATTGATTTTGTCTACAAGCAGGTTTTATTACTCTAGCAAACCGAAAATTATCTTAGTTGATGACAATCTTTGTGCATACAAGCATGATATTAGAAAAAAATGAAGCAGCATCACAATAGAATAATCTCGCTCCCATCGTCCTCGATGGGAGTGTATATGAAATTTTTAAACAATAGCAAAATCCAATGCTCACGAATTTTATGCTAAAATTCCAAAAAACAAAAGCTGATTATGAAAAAAAAGTTTTTTACACTTCCTATCAAAGCCTACCAATACCTCTCTCGCATGACTCCGGGTAATTGCAGATATTATCCTACTTGTTCAGAATATGCCAAATGGCAATTTGAGACCACAAATCCGCTCAGCGCATTTGCAAACTCAGCGACACGGATACTTAGATGCAATCAGCTCTTTGCAGGAGGCATAGACTATCCTGTCATCAGATACAATCCCACAAAATTTTCACTCTCCAAACCGTACATTAACAACAATTATGGCAAAATGGATATTAAATATTGGTTTGTGCCAAAAGATAAAACACACTATTATGTTGTAAAGGATTTTAATGACCATAGAACTAAATAGTCCTCTGGATATGCATCTACATCTAAGAGACAAAGAGATGCTAAAAGTCGTAGCACCTCTAACATCCGAAAGTTTTGCAGGTGCGCTTGTCATGCCCAACCTTGTTCCTCCGGTAGATACAATGGATGATCTTTTAGCTTACAAAGAAAGGATACTAGCAGCTACAAAAGGCGATACGTTCAAGCCGTACATGACGCTGTTCTTTAGAGATAGTTATGACTATGATTTTCTGAAAAGTTTCGGCGATGAGCTAACGGCAATCAAGCTTTATCCGGCAGGCATCACCACAAACAGTGAGGGAGGGGTAAGCGGATTTGATATAGATAAACTCTCTCCCGCTCTTGAAGCTATGAGCGAGCTGTATATCCCCCTTTGTATCCATGGAGAAACGAACGGATTTGTTATGGACAGAGAAGCCGAATTTATCCCAATATACGAAAAATTGGCAAATGCTTTTCCGCGCCTAAAGATAATAATGGAACATATCACCACCAAAGAAAGCGTAGCTGCGCTTGATAAACACGAAAATTTGTATGCCACCATCACGCTGCATCATCTTTTGATCACTCTTGATGATGTAGCAGGCGGTTTATTGAGACCTCATCTGTTTTGCAAACCTATCGCAAAAAGGCCTATTGACAGAGATGCTTTGCTTGAAGTCGCACTAAATGCTCACCCAAAAGTAATGTTTGGTTCGGATTCTGCTCCGCACTCAAAAGAAGCCAAAGAAAGCTGTGGATGCGCGGCAGGAGTATTCACTGCCCCAGTGGCTCTAGCTGCTCTAGCTGAACTTTTTGACAAGCATGATAAATTGGAAAACTTACAAAAATTTGTCTCTGACAATGCAAGATTGATTTACGGTATAATGCCGCCCGAGAAAAAAATTGTACTAGAAAAAACTCCAATGAATGTGCCGTCCAAATATGGCAATGTCATACCAATGTTTGCCGGAGAAACTCTTTTGTGGAGTATCAAAGAAATTATCTAAGGAAGTGAAGTGGGTAAAAAAAATATCAATGCGTTGATTCGAGGGCATCATAATTTCCAGGATTTAAATTTCAAGAAAAATGAAGAAAGATTCAAATCGCTTGTCCATGAGGGTCAAAACCCAAAAGCACTTTTTATAGGCTGCAGTGATTCTAGAGTTGTTCCTGAACTCATCACAGGAAGCAAACCCGGAGATCTCTTTATAGTTAGAAATATAGGCAATTTCGTAGCGCCGTTCAAGCCGGATGAAGATTATCATGCTACAGCATCGGCTATAGAATATGCGGTTAGTATATTGGGGATCTCGGATATTATTATATGCGGACACTCTCATTGCGGTGCCATTGGTGCATTATACAGCAATGTAGCATACTCCGAAGACATTTTACATACCGTCAAATGGCTGGAGCTTGGTAACCCAGCCAAAGAATATGCACTTTCATTATTCCCGAATGTTCCAAAAGAGCAGCTTTTGCGTTATACGGAAAAAATATCCGTACTGTTTCAACTAGAAAACATACTTACTTATCCTATGGTTAAAAAAAGAGTTGACGAACGCAGTCTGTTTTTGCATGGGTGGTATTACGATATAATAACAGGGGTCATATCATCATATGACGACGAAAGCGATTCATTCATACCTCTGGAGCTCTAAAATATGCCGTTATTATTAGAAACGATACGTATATATAATGGCGAGGTAGAAAATCTGGAGTACCACCAGCAAAGATTTGATCATAGCCGCAAGGTTTTATTTGGCTACACTTCCTCCTTGGATCTAAAATCCAAAATAAGCGCACCGCCTATTGGATTAATCCGCTGTCGTATTTTATATAATACTGATATCAGATCCGTCGAATACATTCCCTATACACCAAGGAATCTAAAAACTTTTACCGTCGTAAAAAGCGATATAGACTACTCACATAAATTTGCAGATAGAAGCATGTTGGAAAATCTAAAGAATCTATATCCGCAAAGCGATGAAATTATTATAGAAAAAGACGGTTATCTCACAGATACTACCATCTCCAATATCGCTTTTTTTAAAGATAAAGAGTGGATCACCCCATCAAACCCTTTACTCAAAGGCACTATGAGAGCAAAATTACTCAAAGAAGGTTTTTTAAAAGAAAAACCAATTTACAAAGAAGAGCTGCCGTCATTTCAAGGCTTTGCATTAATCAATGCTATGATAGGATTTGCCCAAATACATGATTTTAATATCAAAGGATAACTATGCCGTCATCTATTTTTAACTCTCCTGAATACCAAAATCTTATGCAGAAGCATTTACATCAAGTGATCGAATTGCTATTTAAAGAGGATACTGAGTTTAGGATTATTTGCAATACTCAATTTGTAGAATTTATGCCTCATTTACCAGATCATATTACTGAAAGATTTGATGATATTATTATATTTGATATAGCAGAATACAGCTTCGAAAGTGCATCGGTCACAAATGATACATTAACATTTGAGGCCGGTTTCGGAGAAGAAAATATCGGAACTACAGTAAGCATTCCGCTATTGGCGATTGCACAAATATTTATCGATGAAACATATCCGCCGTTAGCAATAAATTTCATTAAACCCGCTCAAAAACAAAAGATCGCTCAAGCACAAAATTCTATGGATGCCCTTTTGAGCAATCCAAAAAACCAAAGCCTTCTAAAGAAAAAAGGCAAGCTTTGATCTAGCAATTGCCTGATAGTATATAATCTACTATATTATCAATGTACGCATTTCTTTTGTTCTCTTTTGAATAAATAACATAGAATTTGCGCATCATATTATAACCTCTTATACGAGCTTCAAAGAATTCGCCTTTTTGTACTTCGTCAGCAATTGCATGTTTGGAGATAATGGAAACCACAGGATTTGCAGGGTCTTTTTTGCTTTTCTTAATGCCCTGTAAAACTGCTACAGTATTTCTGACTTCGCTTCTCATTTTAAAATCTTTACAAGAAACACCAAGATCATCAAAAACCTCCATCAGCATCTTTCTAGTATGGCTGGTTTCTTCCCTGCAGATCCATTGAAAATTATACAGATCTTCAGTTTGAAGCAATTTTGGGATAGGCACGTTACTTACTATAACAAGTTCGTCTTCAAGCCATTCTCTATATATTATATCATTATCCATAATAGGAGATTCGATCAGCCCTACATCTAGTTTTTTATCCTTGATCTGGTTGATGATCTCTTGGCTAAGGTCAATAGTCAAAGTAACATCATTATTGATAGCTTTGCTAAGGTTGGTAAGACACTCGCCCGGGATAACATAAGTTCCGATCGTAAAGGATGCACCCAAACGGAAAGTCATCTTTTTGTTTATAATCTTCAACACTTCCATTTCGGCATTTTGAATTGCTTTTTCAAGTCTTACGACAATTTTATAAAGTTCTTCGCCTTCCGCGGTAAGCTTGATACCGTTCTTTTTACGTTCAATAATAGTAGCACCTAAATGATTTTCTATGAATTTGATCTGTTGAGTAACTGCGGGCTGGGAAATACCTAGTTTGGCTGAAGCTCTGGAAAAACTTCTCTCTCGCACAGTAGTCAAAAATGTCTCTAACTTGACAAAATCCTTTAGCATAACTTTTCTCCTTGTGGATAGTATAACTATTTACAATAGTATAAAAAAATTTATTTAAAAATATTATACTATAAAAATATTAATAATTGATTATTTTTTATTCAAATAATTCTAATTTGTTTATCAATATTATTAGATTATTTAGATAATTAGCTTCTCTGTGTTTTTAATCATTTTAACGATATAATTAACTATATAAAGGAGCAATAATTATGGATAGGCTGTTTCAAGACTTAAATGATGTACAAAAAGAAGCAGTAAAACATATTGATGGTCCTTTGCTTATACTTGCAGGTGCAGGCAGCGGGAAGACAAAGACACTAACATCACGCTTGGCATATCTTATAGGCGAAGTTGGGATCGATCCTGCAAATACGCTTACCTTGACCTTTACCAACAAAGCAGCGCTTGAAATGCGGGAAAGAGCTTTAAAGCTCATAGATAATAATACCTCATACCCTCCTCTCCTTTGTACATTTCATAAATTTGGCCTTCTATTTTTAAAATTCCATATAGAAAAATTGGGTCGTAAAAATAATTTTGTTATTATTGATACAGACGATAAAAAACGACTGCTTCGTACTATATCTAAAGAGCTCAAAATAGATCTTAGCGCATCTTTTATTGCCAGCGAAATATCAAAATACAAAAACTCTCTGCTTTCTCCAGAAATTATACTAGAAAAATCTCAACCATCAGACTATCAAAAAGTTGCTCAAATTTATGAGGTATATCAAAAAAATATTGTTGAAAATAATTTGGTAGACTTTGATGATCTGCTTATGCTGACATACGAGATACTGGATAAAAATCCTGCCTTGCGAAAAGAGATTAGCCAGAGATATGCCTATATAATGGTTGATGAATACCAAGATACAAATGAATTACAATTCAAACTTCTCAACCATCTAGCGAGCGAACATCAAAATATATGTGTGGTCGGGGATGATGATCAAAGTATATATGGTTGGAGAGGGGCAAATATTCGTAATATTCTAGATTTTGCACAAATTTTCCCTGAAACAAAAACCATAAAACTAGAAACCAACTACCGTTCTACCAAAATCATACTGGATGCCGCAAATACACTTATAGAACACAACTCTTCGCGTCTAGGCAAAAAATTAGTAAGCCATAAAGGCGAAGGCGGCAATATCAAAATACTTCACTCCGTAGATGAGACAAATGAAGCTAGAACAATTGCCACAGAGATAAAAGCTTTGCTAGTCAAAGGTGTTAACCCTAAAGAGATAGCTGTACTTTATCGCATAAATGCACTATCGAGATCTCTTGAGGAAGGCTTCAATAAAGAGAAATTAGGATTTAAGCTCATCGGGGGAATGAGGTTTTATGAACGATCCGAGATTAAAGATATTATTTCTTATTTAAGAGTTATAGCAAATCCTCATGATGACTTTTCATTGCTTAGAATTATCAATAAACCAAAAAGAGGCATTGGAAAATCATCAATAGAAAAACTGCAAAAAATGGCATTTGAAGCCCATTCATCAATATTTGACCTAAACAACAAAATAGATCCAAAGAGTATCCAAGAAAGTATTGGCAAAAAAGCTTATACATCTTTTATGCAGTTAGTCCAAGATATTGGAACTTTGCAAGACGAATCAAAAGCCGGACACCTTTCTTCTTTAATTAACATATTTGAAGAAAAAATCAAACTCAAAGAGTATTATCAAAGCTTGCCGGACGGATACGAGCGAATACTAAATATCGATGAATTTTACGGATATTTTAATGAAAGTGTACTACTCAATCCGGATCTGCTACTAGAAGAATTCCTCAATGATATTTCACTGCAAAGCGAACAAGACCAGCTAGAAGAAGATACCATAACCATAATGAGCATCCATGCATCTAAAGGCTTAGAGTTTGAATATCTTTATGTGATCGGTCTTGAGGAAGAATTCTTTCCTCTTTTGGGAGATGATTGCAATCTGGAAGAAGAGAGAAGACTCGGATATGTTGCCATCACAAGAGCCAAATCTCATCTGACACTTTGTTATGCCGATAGTAGATTTTACAAAGGCAAGCGTAAGATCATGGAAAAAAGCCGCTTCTTAGGAGAAGCTTCACTTATACAAAATAGTAGTCTTAAAATTACAAAAAGCACTGTATTTAAAAAAGGCGATCTAGTCAAACATAAAATTTTTGGAATTGGACGCATCCAAAGCATAAGCAGTGCCGGCAAAGAATACAAACTGCTCATAAATTTTGGCGGCAACAAAAAAGAGATACTAAGCTCATTCGTACAGGCTATTTAAAAGGCATAAGATGAGCAAAGTCCATCCTCGCTACGCTAGCACTGAGTTCTCTTGGGCTGAGGGCTCATGCGACTAGTCGCCTTATCACAATATGTCATTGTGAGTAAAGCATGACAATCTATATTAATTTATACAAAATACTGGAGTATATCAATTTATGAATCGTTTGTTTGTAGTATGCAAGCCTATATTTCGTTCATCTAACGGCTATATGAATCATTTAAAATGGAAATATAATACTAAAAAAATAGGATTTTCCGGCACGCTTGATCCGTTTGCAACAGGATGTTTAATCGTTGCTACAGGACAATATACCAAACTATTTAACTATCTTAACAAAACCCCAAAAACGTATCGCGCTACTCTTTGGCTTGGTGTGAGCTCTCCTACGCTTGACATAGAAAAAATAACACAAATTATGGATATAAAACCATTTTCAAAAGAGCATATAGAACAAACTATTGCTTCTTTCAAAGGCGAGCTTACATATTATCCGCCGCAATTTTGTGCTAAAAAAGTAGATGGTGTAGCATCATATAAAAATGCAAGGGATGGCAAAAACACAGAACTCAAATCCATCACATCGACGATTTATAATGTATCACTGCTTAATTACAATCATCCATTCGTGTATTTTGAAGCAACTGTGAGCGAAGGTACCTATATTCGTTCGCTTGGTGAACTTATAGCTCATAAACTAGGAACCGATGGAGCGCTTTCCAGCCTTGAGAGATTGAAAGAAGGACAATTTGTATTTGAATACGAAAAAGCGCTCGATCCTTTGAATTTTATATCTATTCCTCGCAATGAATATTTAGGCGACATACAAGATGTTGAGCTTGGCAAAAAACTATTATTGAGTAATTTCTCAAATCAAAAAGACGGATTGTATCTAGTAATTACTCCTAATTTTTTCTCTATTATTGAGATACAAGATCAGGAAATAAGCTATAAAATAAATCGCATGCCATTATTTAAAGGTGATATAAATGTATAACATCAAAGCTCATGCCAAAATAAATATTTTTCTAAAAATTACTGGTCATGAAAATGGCTATCATACACTATTTTCTAGATTTATGAGACTAGATGATCTATACGATACCATATCATTTGTGCCTTGCAAATGCGATTCATTTACTATTGAAGGAATGGATAATGTGGATCTTAAAAGCAATACAGTTTACAAAGCCTTCGTTGCTCTTAATGATTATACCGGCAACTTGGATCTATTGGATTTCTTTTATCATCACAAAGTTGTAATAGAAAAAAACATTCCTAGTCTTGCAGGTCTTGGCGGAGGAAGCAGTGATGCCGGTGCCTTTTTGAGACTTGCGAACAAAGTATGCGATCTGCAATTAGATACACCTACACTTGCCCAAATAGGAAGCAGTGTTGGAGCAGATGTTCCTTTTTTTGTATATGACTACGCTATGGCAAATGTGAGCGGATTTGGAGAGATTATAGAGCCGTTTGATGAAAAACCGTTTAAAGTAGAACTTTTTTTCCCGTCAATAGGATGTGATACCGCTCAAGTATATAAGACATTTAAATCTGACCTACTCAGTAATATTACCCCGAATAAATATATACACTGGAAAGAGTTGAGCAGCAAAGAGATCTTGGCTCAAACATCAGATGCTCCACAAATTTTAAACGACCTATATGCAGCTGCTCTTATTACATATCCGAATTTAAAAAATGAAGCACCCAAAGGGTGGTTTTTTAGCGGAAGCGGGAGTACTTTTTTTAGACCGTATGATATAATTGCGTCAAAAAAGGAACTTTAAAGTGGCAATGAATCTAATAGCTCAAAACAAAAAGGCTCGCCATGACTACGAGATACTGCAAACCTTTGAAGCAGGCATAGTGTTGCAAGGCAGCGAAGTCAAAGCCCTTAGAGCAAAAAGAGCCAATCTAAAAGATTCTTATTGCCGCTTTATAAAAGACGAATTATTTGTGATGAATATGCATATCACTCATTTAGAAACCGCTTACCGCAGCTTTGTTCCAGATACGAGAAAACCGAGAAAGCTTTTGCTCCATCGCAAAGAGCTAGATAAACTATTTGCCCAATCGACTCAAGAGAGTTTAACGATTGTGCCATTGATGCTATATTTTAATGAAAAAAACAAAGCAAAGATTTCTATAGGACTTGCCAGGGGCAAAAAACTTCACGATAAAAGAGCTGACCTCAAAGCTAAAACGCTTGACCGCGAGGCCAAACAGGCAATAAAGGACAAAAACCGCTAAGCCTAAAAGGCTTCAATCGACTCTTCGGCCGGCCTGCTATCCGGTAAGATATTATCAAAAATATTTCCGAGCGATCCATCTTGTGTGCCATTTGCGTCAGTTGCGTTTAAATCATCCGGGTTAGGCTGATCTAAAGGAAGAGGGGATATGCTGGTATAATATTCATTTCTGCCATTTATAACGCCGTATTCTACGCCCCCTGGAATATCAAACCTGCGTTTTATTGTTGGATATGTTGCTATTAATTTTCTATAGTAATGCGCAAAAGCCGGTGCAACTACACCGCCTCCGGTTACTCCGCTATTCATTGGTCTATTGTCATCTCTTCCTACCCATATCATTGTTTCAATAGTAGGCGAATATCCGCAAAACCAAGCATCAACATTATTGTTTGTTGTTCCTGTTTTTCCTGCAAGTTCAATTCCATCCACTATAGCACCGTGACCAGTACCATATCTAACGACATCTTGCAAAATAGTTGTCATAAGATACGCTTGCTCAGGTCTTGTAAATTCCGCTATCACTTCTGATTTTATCTCTAAAACCAAACTGCCGTCTTTAGCAATAATTTTACTTACCAAACGAGGTTCTACTATTTTGCCGTAATTACCAAAAACAGAATATATTTGTGCCATCTTTAAAGGACTTACTGATAAATTACCTAGCACGACAGACATATCTCTAGGCATGCTTTGGATTTGCAATACTTCTAGTTTATCAAAAACATTTGGCATTCCTAGGCTATCGGCCAAATTAACCGTTGCTAGATTTCTAGATTCGATCAATGCCTGTCTTAATGTCATATATCCTTTAAAAGTTCCGTCATAATTTTTTGGAGACCACGCTTTACGATTGCCTCGATTATCCGTATATTCAAATATTTTTTCGACATCCTGCACATATGTTGCTGGATTGTTACCTGCATCAAGGGCTATTTGATACACAAAAGGCTTGAATGATGAGCCTGGCTGTCTAGTAGCTTGGGTAGCTCGATTAAATGCGCTTTTCTTATAGTCGACACCTCCTACCATGGCCAAAATATCACCCGTACCGCTTTCCATAGAAATAAGAGCAGCATTCAAAGAAGCGCTAGGCGAGTAACGCATGGCATCTTTATACACTTTTTGTACTGCCTCTTGTGCTATTTCTTGTTGTTTGAGATCTATAGTAGTATGGATAGTATATCCTCCGGTTCTAAGATCTTCAACTAGAGGTTCATACTGTCTTATCACTTCATCCACAACGTAAGGTGCTAAATTTTGTGTCAAGCTTGATGAGTAAACTTTTGGTCTTTGGGCAATAGCTTCATTGTATTGTGCCTCATCGATCCAACCTAAAGTTTTTAAACGAAACAATACCGTATCTGCGCGATTTATAGCTCTTTCATAATATTTAACCGGATTTAGTGTGCTAGGAGCATTTGGCAGTCCTACTAATATAGCACTCTCTTTGAGAGTCAACTCATTTAGTTCTTTATGAAAAAATCCATTTGCAGCAGTTTTAACACCATAATACCCATTCCCAAAAAATATCTCGTTTAGATAACGTTCTAGTATCTCTTCTTTGGTTAGTGATTTTTCTATCTTAAGAGCCAATACTGCCTCTTTGATTTTACGTCCTAATGTTTTTTCATTTGTTAAATATGTATTTTTGATAAGCTGTTGCGTTAGCGTACTGCCGCCCTCTACAAAACTTCCGGCTTGTATATCTTTAAAAATAGCTCGCAGTATTGCCTCAGGGCTAACGCCTTGATGTTCAAAAAAGCCGCTATCTTCTACGGCGATCAAAGAATATACAAGCTTTTCCGGAATCTCGTTATATTTTGCATAAAGACGATGTTTGTCTTTAAAAATATATGCAATTCTTTTTTCATTTTTATCAAGTACAACACTTGATACTTCCGGTTTATAATCAATTAATTTATCAGCATCCAATGAAATTTGCGTATATGCATAAATCATTGCCGCAACAATACCTATAGTTATAATAATTATAAATTTAATAAATAATTTAAATATTTTGGACACGATTAAAAACTCCTCTAAGTGTTATATAATTGTAGCAGATTTTATAGTATTTTGATAGAAACCATTTCCAGCTTATCAAACAACAAACGCAAATATTCTTTGGAAACGCCTAGCCTTGGTATAATACGCAATATCGGTACTTTTACGGTTGGCTGCCTGATCGCACCCACCAAGAAACCTTCTTTCATCAAAGCTGTTTGCAGATCCAGTACGATCTTGTTGCTTTTTTGCTCAAGAGCGACAATGAGAGATTTCAAATCAATTCCCAAGTACTCATTGCATATTTGCTGCCTTTGTAAAATTTCCCTGCTTAGCTCTTCATAATTATCTTGAATGTAACGCATATTGACAATTGCCAAAGAAGTATCTATCACGGACGGTGCGGTAGAATAGATTATTGGTTTTGCCCTGTTTTCCAGAAACGAAACAATGGTTTGTGAAGCCAATATGTACGCTCCATAACTTCCATAAGCCTTACCAAGCGTTCCCATTTTGATATGATTTGCTCTTGGAGTAATCCCGTAATACTCAAAGATACCTAATAATTTTTTGCCTACTACTCCGCTGCTGTGTGCCTCATCTACAATAAGCAATGCGTCGTTTTCATCAGAAATGTCAAAAATTTCTTTTGCGCATAATTCTCCGCTCATAGAATAAATACCTTCAATAGCAATAATAATTCGCTTGGCTTTTACCTTGGATATTTTTGAGCGCAGATCTTCTGGGTCATTGTGTTTAAATAGTGTGACTCTATCTTTTAGCAAACCTATAACCATCATACCGCTTGCATGATACTCTTCATCTACAAACAGATGGTCATTTTTACGAACCAATGCTTCAAATAGAGATAAATTTGCCAAAAAGCCGCTGCCGGTCATAATACCTGCTTCAAAACCGTTAAGAGTTGCCATTTCCGACTCAAATATTTTATGAAGCAAATGATAACCGCCGACTAACATACTTGCTTTTGGAGCAAAGGTATCATATTTATTCAATAACTCTAAGGCTTTTTGCAGCTGTTCTTTTTTGCTAGCGAATCCCAGATAATCATTACTGGCAAAATCTATTAAATTATCATTATAGATCTTTCGTTCTCTAAAGCGGCCTGCTTTTTTAAGAGCATCTAATTCTTTTTGATACATATCGATAATTTACATTTTAAAATTTTATACTCCTCTAAGAGCGACGCCTAACCATAACGCTGCTAGCCCAAGTATAATATTTAATGGCAAAAAGAAATTTGCCAAAGGCATCATAACTCTTTTTGCTCCTGATAGATCTAAATTATTGAATGCTCTTTGGGCAATATTTCTGCGTAAAAAAATCCAAATAAAATTAAAAGCCATAATAAGCCAAATAGTCTCTTTGGCATGGACTAAAAAAACTAATGAGGTATTCTTTGGTGCAGTAGAGAGCATAATACCAGTAGCAATGCTTATAAAAACAAAAGGCAAGGCAAGGAGCAAAAGTCTTTTTGTGACTGCAAGATTACGATTAATTCTCAGCTCTTCATCTTCCCAAGCAAGTTTAATAGGATGAACAGCCACCCTAATAGCGATCATACCGCCGACCCAAATAATAGCTGATAAAACATGAAGGGTGAGTAATATATGCATTTGACTCATTTGTGTTCCTTAAAGCATTTTGGCTAAATAATCTCTAGAAGCTTTGAGTGCTTCTGAGATCTTGGAAATATCCTTGCCTCCGGCAGTAGCAAAATCATCTCTTCCGCCACCGCCGCCGCCAAGTATCGGAGCAATTTCTTTGATCCACGCTCCAGCTTTGATCATTACGCCTTTAACACCGCAAGCTATCATTACTTTATCGTCTTTTGGCTGAATTAACATAATAGCTACTTTTTCATAACGATTTTTAGCTTCATCGATCATTGCTTTGATATCTCCGCCATTTACTTCCGATACAATTGTCGGCACACCATTTATCTCTAAAACTTCAAGTTCATTTTTTTGGCTGCTCATAGCAGTTGAGAGTTCATTTCTTAAAGTTTTGATCTGTTCTTTGAATTTTAATACTCCACTAAGAGCATCTTGATTTTTAACTTCGTTTCGTATTGTTTCAAGTTCATTGCGAATATTTTTTGTAAATTTTACAGCTTCTTTGCCGCAAATTGCCTCAATCCGTCTTACCCCAGCGCTCACTCCGCTCTCTTTGGTAATTACAAAAAGTCCTATTTGAGCGCTGTTTTCCACATGTACACCACCGCAAAGCTCGATAGATTCACCGCCAAAATCAACAACCCTGACCTCATCTCCATATTTTTCGCCAAATAGCGCCATAGCTCCTTTGGCTTTCGCGCTTTCTACGTCCATGATTTCAGTAGTAGATGGTATTGCAAGATCTATTTTATCATTTATCCATGCTTCTACTTTATCGATTTCTTCTTGGCTCATTGCTCTAGGGTGCGAAAAATCAAATCTAAGCCGATTAGCATCCACTAGCGAACCTGCTTGCGATATGTGGGTTCCTAAAATTTCACGCAATGCAGCATGCAGCAAATGTGTAGCTGAATGGTGTTTAGCTATTTGCATTCTACTATCATCCACTTTGGCCTCAACAGTGTCTCCTACCGACAAAGTGCCCTCTACTTGGCTCAAATTCAAGTCCAAAAACTTTTTGGTATCAAGTACCTTAATAGTATCATTCAAAGTACCTTTGTCTCCGCACTGTCCGCCGGACTCTGCATAAAATGGAGTATTATCCAACATAGCCCAGCCATTAGTGACTATTTTATCAACTAGTTTAAAATTTTCATCGAGCAAAGCCAATACTTTACTGTTATGCATAATACTTGTATAGCCTACAAAATTATTTACGCCGAATTTCTCCCGTAGCTACAGCATCCCCGCTGCCTTTCCATGAAGCTTTTGATTGCTCTCTTTGAGCTTTCATATGCTCTTCAAATGCATTATGATCCAAACTTTTTCCAAGTTCTCTTAGCATATCTTCTGTCAGATCAAGCGGAAAACCATAAGTATCATAAAGTTTAAATGCCACTTCGCCGCTAAATACATCACCTGTATTTTCAAGCTCTTTATTAAATAGCGTGATACCGGCATCTATAGTATCGAAAAATCTCTCTTCCTCTAATTTCATAGCACTTTTAATAGAATCAGATGCTGCGCTCAAGTAGGTATAGTGCTCACCCATATTTGCTACCAAGCTATCAACAAGTTTATACATAAACGGTTCTCTGAGACCAAGAAGATAACCATGGCGAATAGCACGACGCATAATACGTCTAAGCACATATCCTCTACCCTCTTTGTCAAAATTTACACCTTGGGCCAAAAGGAATGAAACTGAACGTAAATGGTCTGCTATGACTCTAAAACTTGCACTTTGTTTGTCATTGTAATCGTATTTCTTACCCACCAACTTTTCAATAGCTTCGATATACGGCATAAATAGCGATGAATGGTAATTGTTTAAAACACCCTCTTTGATGGCTACTACTCTCTCTAGCCCCATACCTGTATCAATACTAGGTTTTGGCAGGGGGTGCAGTGTACCGTTCTCGTCTCTTTCATATTGCATAAATACGAGGTTCCAAATCTCTAAGAATCTATCTCCTTCTCCGCCCATTTTGTCTTCCGGTGAATTGAAATGATCTTCACCTTGATCATAGAATATCTCACTGCACGGCCCGCAAGGTCCTGTATCTCCCATTTGCCAAAAATTATCTTTATCACCAAAACGAATTATACGGCTCGGATCTATATGCTTACTCCAAATCTCAAATGCTTCATCGTCACTATCATGCACAGTAGCCCATATCTTATCGATCGGTAGAGCTAAATAATTACTGCTAGTTACAAATTCCCATGCATAAGCTATCGCTTCTTCTTTGAAGTAATCTCCAAAAGAAAAATTTCCCAACATTTCAAAAAAAGTGTGATGTCTAGCCGTATACCCTACATTGTCAAGGTCATTATGTTTTCCGCCGGCTCTGATACAAGTTTGAGAACTTGTTGCTCTAGGTGGATTTGGAATAGGAGCTTGCCCTGTAAAGATGTCTTTAAACTGCACCATTCCGGCATTGGTAAAAAGCAATGTCGGATCGTCTGGTACCAGCGGAGAACTGGCTACTAGAAGATGGCCCTTGCTTTGAAAATAATCTAAAAACGATTGTCGTATATCCATGGAAATCCCCATTATAAAATGGTGAATTTTACCTAAAATATGGTGAATTTAGCCTTGTGTTGCTATTTGTGTCAGCAAGGAGGCTATTTTTTGGCTTCCGTCTTTGTCAATACTTTTAAGAAGTTTGCGGCTTTTTGTCTTGATATCATCCAAATTCAAAATAATATTTTTAACTTCATCTATATTGATATTTTTTTCTCTCATAACCCAAGCTAGATTTTGTTCTACTAGAAATTGTGCATTATGATACTGATGATCTCCTGCTGCAAAAGGATATGGCACAAAAATAGTCGGAAGCCCATTTGCACTTAGCTCCCAAAGTGTAGAAGCGCCGCTTCTAGCAATTGCAAAATCGGCCGATGCCATCATGTCAGGCATTTTGGTAGTAAATCCAAAAACTTCTGCTTTTATATTTAACTTGTCATACTGCTCTGCTACTGCTTGTATATTTTTCCCACCCGCTTGATGTATGATCTTTATATTTTGAGACTCAAGCCATGGAGCAAGCGAAAGGGCCAATTCGTTAATAGCCTTAGCCCCTTGTGAACCGCCCAAGAAAATAATACTTTTTATTTTATCTCTGACTCTTGCTTTGGCAAAAAACTCTTCTTTAATAGGATAGCTTTTAATAGGGCTTTTGGCATCATAGGAAGAGATAAAAGCGGCAGCATACTTGCTCAAACGACGATTCAATGATCCCATTACTGCATTTTGTTCATGAATAACAAGCGGTGTTCTGGCCAAAATAGCCGCTATAGAAGTAGGAGCAGCAGAAAATCCGCCGACACAAAATACAACCTTGGCATTATGTTTTTTCAAGATCGAATATGCTTCAACAGTAGCTCGAGCCAGCATCCACAAAGATTTGATCTTGCCCAAGATACCTTGATTTACTACGCCTCTCGTAGATAAAAAATATGTTTGTTTAAATTGCTCATCTTTTTCAAACCAAGTTTTATCTTGACCTTGCGTAGAGCCCACATATATCAATGATCTATTGACTAAACGTTCTTTAACGGCTTTAATGATGGCCAAATGCCCGCCGGTTCCTCCACCTGTCATGATTATTGACATAAAGACTCCTCTTGATTAATATGTTCAATTTTTGGATTATTTTTTTTTGAAACCATTAGTACCATTCCGATTGCCAAAGATAGTGCCAGAATTTGAGATCCTCCATAACTTAAAAATGGAACCGCGATCCCTTTAATTGGGGTGATCCCGGCAATTCCAAAACTATTAATTAAAAAAGCAAAACCTATCAAAAGCGCTACACCTATCGTAAATAGAGAATAGACGGGATTATTTAATCGTGATGCTATCTTAAACAAACGGAAAATGATGGTCAACAATGTAAGCAAAATAAACATTAAGCCAACAAATCCAAACTCTTCGGTTATGCCAGCCAAAACAAAATCTGTATGCACGTCACTCAAATACCCCAGCTTAAACTGTCCATTTCCAAGGCCTGTGCCAAATAATCCTCCATGGTTGATGGCATTAAGAGAATTAGAGATCTGATAAGACTCTTTGGCGATCGCGTCGACTCTTAGAGATTGCGTCCAATCAAATGGCATAAGGGAAAGTATCGGATCTTGGACCCCGGCCCACCATTCAACAACCCTTTTGATACGGTGTGGTGCTATTTTGATCAATATAAGCAAACCTATGATTCCCGTACTGACCAAAGAAAGAAAAAATTTAAAACTGCTCCCTGCAAAAAAGAACATGATCATAAGCGTCACGGCCAAAACCATGGTTTGCCCTAAATCTTTTTGCAAAACTGCAATTAGCAATACTACGATCATAAAAACAAATAGATAAGGAAGATATGCATTGATCTCTTCAGCAAAACTCATATTTTTACGATGAAGCAATTTTCTAGAAAAGCTCCAAGCTAAAAAAAATACAAATCCTACTTTAAAAAATTCAACAGGAGAGATCTTAAAAAATCCCAAGCTTATCCATCTTTTGGCTCCGCCGGTATCATTGGCTAGAGAAGCAGGAAGAAACGGCATTGCTATCATTATTAAAAAGAATAAAAGAAAAACACTCAAACCAATTTTATTAAACCATTTATCAGGGTCGAGCTTGCTTAAAAAAACCATCAAAAGTATACCCGTAAATACAGATATAAATTGACGCAATAAAAATGCAAACTCATTTGAAGAAAAATACAATATCGTGTAAATCGAAAGCGAATAACTCATAATTAAAGATACCGTCATCAAAACAATTACACCAATAAAAAGCGGTTTGTCAATCATAATTTATCTATACTCAATCAAATCTATATTTTGCATATTTTATCCAAAATTTAGTGAAACCTACTCTTAGATAGTTAAAATCAAAGAGATATTTCAATAAAATAGTAAATTAATAATAGACAAAAATTAAAAATAAATTCAGCAGACACAATTAACGATTATATTTGGAAAAACAGATGCACAAAAATGATAAAAATTATTATGATTCGCAAAAAAGCAGAAAAATACTCTTTTTGTTCTTTCTATTTTTAGCTACTTTTGCCATATTTGCTTTTTCTATTTTACGAACTATCTCTTCAGATAGATATTTGCCGAGCCACACTGCCACCATTCATGACAGGTCTCTTCGAGGGTCAATTGTTTCACAAGATGGATTTAACATAGCCCAAAGCCAAAAAAGTTATCAAGCCAGCATAAGAGCAGAGAGTATAAATCCACAAAATAAAGAACTCTTTATCACGCTTTTTAGTCTTTATAGTGATATGCCAAAAGACAAAGTCAAACAAAAATTCAAAGATAAATATGGATATCAAATTGAACAAGGCAATATAGTATTTTCTAAAAACATGGATGCAAGACATGCCGCACAACTCAAATCGTTGGCACACAAACTAAGGAAGCTAAATATTTTACGTCCGACAAAAAGAGCAAACGGCGTTGAAATAGTTTATGGTCTGGACATAATTGAAAATGGCGAGACAAGATTATTTCCCTTTGGAGACACTATCTCTCCTATTTTAGGTTATGTAGGAAAACATTTAGAAACAAATTATATGCGACCTATTGGCAAGCAAGGATTGGAAAGAAGATATGAAAAATATATAGGTTATAAAAGCAATGGTTTTATAGAGGGCAAACGTGACGTTGTCGGAGATGTTATACATAATCGATACACAGATATCAAGCCGTGCATAAATGGCCTTGATCTCCATCTAACAATTCCTCTGAAATTGCAAAGAAATATAGAATATATGCTTGATGATATGAAAAAAGAGACAAATTCCGAAGAGATCATAGCTACAGTAATGGACAGTAAAACCGGGGAGATCATAGCCATGGCCAGTTCAAACCGTTTCGACCCAAATGCAATAAAAAAACAGGATATACCCTCACTAAACCCAAAATTTAGTGAATACCTCTATGAACCTGGATCCGTACTGAAACCTTTTACGTTAGCTATAGCTTTAGATCACAAAAGAGTTACACCGCAAACAATTTTTAATTTATTCAATGGGGAATTGGATATCGGAGGAAGAAGAAAGATTACAGACGGTGAACACCGTTTTGCTGCCCTGAGCGCTAGTGACATTATAGTCCACTCATCAAATGTAGGGATCTCTTTAATATCTTGGCGTTTGTCAGGGGCTGAATTTAGAGATGGATTATTGAAATTTGGACTCTCTCGACCATCGGGCATTGATCTATCCAGAGATTTAGCCGGAAGCATCAAGCCCGTTTCTTTATTAAACCACAAACTGCATCGCGCCAATAGTTCATATGGTTATGGCTTGATGGTCTCTTTTATGCAGCTTCTTAAGGCATATGCGGCTTTTAATAATAATGGGATCATGCCAACCCCGCACCTGATCGATCATTTTGAAGATACAAAGAAAAATAGATATAAATTGCCATCAGTCGCTCATAAAACACAGGTAATTAATGCCGCTACTGCAAACCAAATGAATCAAATACTTATAGATACCGTAAGCAAGGGAACAGGAATTGCAGCCTCAACCCCGGGAGTAATAGTAGGAGGTAAAACGGGTACTGCAAAAATGACAACTGCAGGAAAATACGTAAACAATAAATACCAAACCAGTTTTTTTGGTTTTGCAAATGATGATAAAGGCCATAGATATACAATTGGCGTCTTAGTTATTAACCCAAATCGCCCTTGGCCGTACTATTATGCATCTATGACATCGGTGCCTGTAGCGAAAAAAATTATAGATATGCTAATAGTTCTTAAATACCTAGAGCCAAATCAGCAGCAAGTACAATTATTCAAACAGGCCAACCCTTCTGTTATTGAAGAAAATATACCACAATCTATAATCGAAGAATCACCTGCGGTTAAACCTGCAGTCCAAAATACAGAAACGATCTACGAAACACCCGAACTCGAAGGAAGCAATAGTTCTAACTGATAATTAGATCCATACATTATCGATCAACCTTGTTTTACCCACAAAGGCTGCTACCAAGATAATGCTATTTTGAAGAATAATTTCATCAATGGGCTCAAAAGTTCTGCTTAGAATAGCAATATACTCTATTTTGTCCACTTGAGATAAAGTCTGGCGCATAGCTTCAGTTATTTTTTCTACATTTTTTTCGCCGGCCATAACAAACTGCGTTGCTTTTTGTAATGAACGAGACAAACTAAGTGCTTTTAGTCTGTCATCATTATTTAAATATACATTTCGACTGCTAAGTGCCAATCCGTCATTGTCACGCACAATTTCGCAAGGTATTATTTCGCATGCCATAAAATAATCTTTTACCATCTGTGTGATAAGTATCAATTGCTGGGCATCTTTTTTGCCAAAATATGCTTTTTGCGGATTGGTCAGATTAAGCAGTTTCATTACTATTTGCAGCATCCCGTCAAAATGCCCTGGTCTTTTTTCTCCCTCTAATATATACCCCCTTATTTTGGGGGCTGCCAACATTAATTCATCTTCGCTATACATTTGATCAACTGTAGGCATAAACAAGATATCGACTCCGGCCAAACGACAAATTTCACGATCGGCTTCTTCTTTTTTTGGGTATTTGTCTAGATCCTCGCCTTCCAAAAATTGTGTTGGATTCACAAAGATTGAAACTATAACAAACTCATTTTCTTCTTTGGCTCTATTGATAAGAGATAAATGGCCTTTATGCAAAGCTCCCATAGTAGGCACAAAACCTACGCTTCCATTTAGCTTTTTTCTTGATTGCATAAATTCGTCTATTGTGCGAACAATAACCATCTCTAACCTCGGCTTGTAGTATATTTTGGTAAAATAATACCAAATTATTATAAGACTAGGAAAAATAACCTTATGGATGCATACGAATATAGTGAAATGCTCAAAACACTCTCTACCAAGATGGATAACATTACACACATTGTAAAACCAAAGATATTACAAAATAGATTAAACGAAATAGAAGCCATGCAGCAAGATGCAAATTTTTGGAATGACAGCGATAATGCAGCCAAAATCGCCCAGGAAAAAACCAGAACAGAAAGAATGCTCGAAAAATATAACAAAGCCAATAATGCGCTAAAAGACGGGGTAGAATATTTTGAACTTGCAAAAGCAGAAAAAGACGAAGATACATTAGAAATGCTGTATGAAGATGCTCCAAATCTCGAAACTATCGTACATGCACTTGAAATAGAAATGATGCTTAGCGGCAAGCACGACAGCGCCAATGCGATCGTTACGATCCATCCGGGAGCAGGCGGAACAGAATCCCAAGACTGGGCAAGCATGCTTTATAGAATGTATCTCAGATGGGCTGAAAGACATGATTTCAAAGTTGAGGAACTTGACTATCAAGCAGGTGAAGAAGCAGGGATCAAAGATGCTACATTTATCATCAAAGGTGAAAATGCATACGGTTATCTGAAGGTGGAAAACGGCATACACAGGCTTGTGCGCATCAGCCCATTTGATAGCAATGCCAAAAGACACACATCATTCACTTCTGTTATGGTAAGCCCTGAGATAGAAGACGATGTAGATATAACCATAGAAGACAAAGATATCCGCATAGACACTTATCGCGCAAGCGGCGCAGGCGGACAGCACGTCAACAAAACCGAATCTGCTATCAGGATCACTCACATACCTACCAACATAGTAGTTCAGTGCCAAAATGATAGAAGCCAGCATAAAAACAAAGCATCGGCTATGAAAATGCTAAAATCCCGCCTTTATGAATACGAAATGGCAAAAAAACAAGCTGAGATCGACGGTATCGAAAAAAGCGAGATTGGCTGGGGACATCAGATCCGCTCATATGTCCTTGCTCCTTATCAGCAGGTAAAGGATTCTAGAAGCAATCAGGCATTTTCAAACGTAGATGCTATTTTGGATGGCGATATCGATGCACTTCTAGAAGGCGTTTTGATATCTCAGGCGAAGTAATGTTTTACGCATCCGCCTCAGGAGAGATGGAACTATGGAATTATGCTAGGCTCATCGCTCAGATGAAGTAATTTCTTTGAGACTTTGATTTTCCAATACAAATATCCTATCGCACATCTTTGCTATATCGTAGTCATGAGTTACTACCACAAGCCCGGCTTCGGCTTGAAAAATATAGTCTTTTAAAACATTCATGACCAAATTTGCCGTCTCTTTATCTAGATTACCCGTAGGCTCATCTGCAAATATGATTTTTGGCTTTTTGCATAACACTCTTGCGATAGAAATTCTTTGCTGCTGCCCGCCAGAAAGCTCAGATGTTTTTTGATTTATCAGCGATGCAATTTCGAGCTTTTCAAGCAAAGTCATATCTACGGTAGAATTTGAAAGTATAGTAGCTATTTCTATATTTTCAATAGCTTTCATCCCTTTAAAAAGATGATGGAATTGAAAGATCATCCCCAGCTCAAAACGACGCATTTGATCTATTTGAGACGAGCTTAATTCATCTATTCTTTGATTTAATATGGTCACTTCTCCTTTTTTAGGAGAAAGGAATGCAGACAGTATATGAAGCAGTGTAGATTTTCCGCTTCCGCTTTTGCCTACGATGGCAACACTTTGAGATGAATTAAGTTCAAAATCAACCCCATTAAATAAAGGATAATCAAAAGAGTGATAAAGATTTTTAGCTTTAATTAATTCCAATAGCCAAACCTTTTTTGCAGATTATAACATAGTAGTGATAAAATACAAAATAAAATAATAAAATATATGCTTATGATATATATTTAAGATATTTTTTTATATCATAAAAAATTATTAAATAAGAAGGCTGGATTTGTTTATAAAATATATCAGTTTAATTCTTTTGACTATCATTGTCGGCATTGCCTCTGCTTCTCCTGTTATAAAATCATCAAAACATCCAAAAATATGTTTAGTTCTCTCTGGCGGAGGGGCTAGAGGGTTGGCCCATTTGGGAGTATTGCGTGCTTTAGAAGAACGGCACATCAAGCCAGATTGCATAGTCGGAACAAGTGCCGGAGCATTAATAGGAGGATTATATGCTACTGGTATGCCTATAGATGAGATAGCAAAACGTATTGACGATATGAATTTTAATAAAATACTTTATGACAAACCAAATAGAAAAGAAAGATCCCAATATCAAAGAGACTTAGAGTACAATAGCAATAATATATTTAATATCAATCTTGCCAAAAATGGCACGGTCGAGCTGCCCGAATCCATCATAAGCAGCATGAGACTGGATGAATCTTTGCGTATTTTATTTGCAAAATACCCTTTTGATATCAACTTTGACCAACTGCCGATCAAGTTTCGTGCCATAGCAACAGATTTAGCCACAGGTAAAAAAGTGGTGCTCTCTCGAGGCAAACTAGCACAAGTCTCTCGTGCCAGTATGGCAATACCTGCTGTTTTTTCTCCTGTAAAATTAGACGGTAAACTTTTATCTGATGGTATGCTCTCAAGCAATCTGCCAATAGAAGTTGCCAAAGAGATGAAGGCAGATCATATAATTGCAATAAATGTAAGTACAGGTATTCTTCCTGAAGAGAAAATCAAAAATATGGTTAACGTTTCTGAGCAAATATTAAATTTTTTGGTACAAGAAAATGTTGATAGAAATCTCAAAACACTAAATAGACAAGATATTTATATTTTTGTAGATGCTAAAGATGTAAAAAATCTAGAATTTGACAAGATCGATGAAACAATACAATATGGGTATGAAACAATACAAAACAATCCAAAGTTAAAAAATGAAATATCAGACATTGCCAGGGCAACAAAACACTACAATTTGCAATCATCAAAAAACAAAATATATACAAAATCCATGCCAATCATTAAAAATATTCAAATTAAAACAAATAACGATTTATATAGAAATACACTTGCAAATACCATATCAACAAAAAAAGGTGATTTATTTTCAATAAATTCAATCAATAAAGACATCACAAAAATTCTCGACACAAACAGGGTCAAATCCGCAACTTATGATGTAATTCGGGAAAATGACGGTTATGATCTTGTATATAATGTAGAATTTAAAAATCATACTAACAATACATTCCATTTAGGGCTAGAAATAGCAAGTGACTCGATCATTAACCACAATATCGCTTTTTACTTATCTCATGAGAATCCATGGATAAACAAATGGGGAGCTGAGTGGAGAAACTATATGACTTTTAGCAATTCTTCTATTTTTATTTCAGAATTTAATCAACCATTGCCTGGAATGCCAAACTGGTTTATTCGCCCTGAGATTACTTTTGAATACGGAAAAAATTATGCTTACCTAGACGGGGAATCCAAGGTTGCATCAGATTTTAAAATAAATCACCAATCTTTGAAGTTGGATATAGGTAAAAACATAAGCAACATAGGAGAATGGAGCGTTGGTGCGTCACTTAAAAGAGATGACTTAAATGGAAATCTACTAAATCCTTCTTTGCCTATACCGGATGAAACAAATAATTATTTTGCACTAAATGCCGACATTACACTCGATCAATTAAATGATCTCTATATACCTACTGATGGATATTTTTTACATTTGTATACCAATATTACTCCATACAAAGAAAACGGCATACTGCGCGTACAAGGAGGGCTTCTAGGGATTTATGCTTTGCAAATAGATGATCAATCGCTTGAATTCCGTTTTGAGGCAGGAGGATATCATAGTAACGATTCTTTATATCTATCTCCATTTAAGCTTGGAGGCTATCATCATCTATCTGGATATGAGCGAGATCAATTCATAGGAAATTATCTTCTTTTCGGCAGTGCCACATATAGATATATGACACCTTTTGCACTTCTGGGAAAACCGCTAATGATCGGGGTATCAGCAGAAGCTGGGGATGTATGGGATAGGTTCAAAGAGATCAAGAACGACAATATAAAATATGCAAGCAGTATTTTTGGCGCTATTCAAACCCCTATTGGCCCGGCACAATTAGGATTCGGGATCAATGAAGAAGGGAACAGCAATATCTATTTCTTTTTAGGAAAAACTTTTGATAAAAAACCATAAATAGATAAATTACTCTCAATGATTTTTAAATTGCTCTATTGCCTTTATGAGGTTTGCTTTGATTTTATTATCGTGCATTTTATTGGTCCACATATCAATAGTATCAAAATTCCATTCATCCATTTTCATACCTTTATATCTAGTACTCCATTTTTGCAAACCGGCTTTCTTGTTTTTAGAAATTAGTTGTAATACATCTAACATCTCATAATACATCATAGACTGTTTATCATTCTTAAAATATTTTAAAAATTTTAATTTCAACGTTTTATCAAACTCTCTATTCTGCACAAGTTGCAATTCAAAAATATTAATATAGTTAGATGCCGTATTAGGGTTGATTAAAATTGATTTTCTATAAAATTCTTCGGCTTTTACAAAATCTTGTTTGACTTTTTTGCCCTCATGATATGCTATGCCTATATAGGCGCAAGCTTCATGCGCTTTGGCATCACATGCTTTTTGATAATACATCAATGCTTTTGCAAAATCTTGCTTTTCTTGCTGTTCATAGATTTCTCCAAGAGCCATACATGCAAAACTACTATCTAAGCTGCATGCTTTTTCTAGATACATTATGGCTTTATTTTCATCTCTTTGTTCAAAATCTTTAGTTATATATAACATAGCTAGAGCCGTACATCCATTTGTATAGCCCCCGCTACATGATCTATCCAGATAAAATATTCCTTGCTTTAAAGCTTTATCATCGGATCGATTCTTTATATATTCTCGTATATTTGATATGCCTATCTCATAACATGCTTCCATATTATTATATTGGCAGGCTTTTTCATATAAATGCATAGGCCTTTGATACACTTCATCGACCGCAGCTCCGCTCCAGTCATCCAAGATACTATGTGCATTTAAAAAAACTAGATTTAGTAAAAATAACAACACAATCTTGATATGATTCATAAATTGCTCTCTTGATTTACAAAATTTTATTGATTATAGCATATTTGACAATTTATTAAAAATAATAAAGATAAAAGATTTGATTAACGGAAGGATATTATAGAGGCACAAAATGCCTCTGAAGGATTATTTTCTTCTAAGCTCTTTGATACGAGCAGCTTTACCTTTAAGGTCACGAAGATAAAACAGTTTAGCTCTTCTAACGCGTCCACGTCTGAGAACTTCGATTTTCTCAATACTATCAGAATATAGTGGGAAAATTCTCTCAACTCCTACACTGTTAGCACCCATTTTGCGCACCATAAATGTTTTGCCTGTGCCTTCACCTCTAATAGCAATACAAAGACCTTCATAGTTTTGAACTCTTTCTTTGTTACCTTCTGTGATTCTTACAGCCACTTTAAGTGTGTCTCCGGCTCTAAATTGCGGTATCTCTTTACTTTCGATTTGCGCTTGCTCAAATCTCTCAATGTATCTATTTCTCATTATGCGATGCCTTTTGTGCGACCTTTCTATATAAATCGGGTCTAAAATATTGTGTTTTATAGAGCGATAATGCCCTTTTTAAGGCTGTAATTTTACTATGATTACCCTTTAAATACTCTGAAATTATATAATTTTTTTCAAAAATATCAGGTTTAGTAAAAGCCGGTGCTTCTAGTGTATTTTCTTCGAAACTTTCACCGCTCAATGACTCTTCATTGCCAAGTACACCCTCTAGATGCCTGCTTACAGCGTCACATACAACCAAGCTAGCCAACTCACCGCCTGTCAATACGAAATCACCTATAGAAAAAACTTCATCTACTTGTGATTCTATCACCCTTTCGTCGATGCCTTCGTACCTGCCGCTAACAAAAACCAAATGAGTTTTTTTGGCAAGCCTAACTGCATCATTTTGGCAAAATTTTTTAGCTACTGGAGAAAGCAATACCACATGAACATTTTTATCATTATTGCGAATATGTCGAATAGCATCAACCAAAGGCTGCGGGGTCATAAGCATGCCGGCTCCACCGCCTATCATAGGAGCATCTACTTTCCGATGCTTATCGTGCGTAAAATCCCTTGGATTTACAAAATCAATCTGTATGATGTCTTGCTTTTTTGCCCTTCCCAAAATACTTTCATTAAAGTACCCATCGATTAATTCAGGAAAAAGCGTCACAAAAGAAAAACGCATCAGCTATTCTCTAAAATACTCTTAGCATCACAAACTTCGATCTCTGTTGTTTCCAAGTTGACATTTAATATATATCTTGGGATGTAAGGTATTAAAAAACTTTTTGGCATTCCATTTTTTATTAGTTCGTTCGAAGTATCTATCTGCAGAAAATCGTTTACGGCCAATCTCTCAATATCCTTGACCGTGCCCAAAACTTCACCATTTTCAATTATTTTGCAACCAATTATATCAAACCAAAAATATTCCCCATCTTTTAAGGCACATATTTCTTTTGTTTGTTCTTCGCTGGCGTAAAGCTTGGCATTTGTAAGTTTTTTGGCACTTTCCATGCTCTCATATCCGCGAAATCTTATAATGTCTCTATCTTTATTATATGATACTACTTCTAATTCTCCGCGATCACTTTCAAATCTTGAGCCTATTTTAAATTGTTCCGGAAAATCTGTATGAAGATGAAGTTTTAAATCGCCCATCAGTCCTACTGTGCGGCCGATTTGTGCTATAAAAAATTTAGACATTTATTGGCTCAGATGCCTGTACGCTTACACGATAATTTTTACCGCCCTTGGCTTTACATCCTGATATTACTGTTTTAATAGCATTGATCATCTTGCCGTCTTTGCCTATAACTTTACCGATATCTTGGGGATGAACAAAGATTTGTATCTCATCACACTCTTGTGTTGAAGCAGTTAGCACCACCTGAACAGATTCAGGATGGGTTGCTAGAAGTTTAGTATAAGATTCTATAAAATCTTTAACCATTTGTTATTATTTTGCAGTCGTGATTTTTTTCACAGTTGGACTCATTTGAGCTCCAACGCTTATCCAATAGTTAAGTCTCTCAGTATCAACAACCAAAGTTTTATCAGTTGATACAGGATTGTAATGGCCTATAGATTCGATCCAGCCACCATCTCTTCTTTTTCTGCTGTCTGTTACTACGATTCTGTAAAATGGTTTTTTCTTTCTACCCATACGAGTCATTCTAATTACTGTCATGTTTTTCCTTCAAATTATATACTTATTAAGTGCTGACAACTCTTTTGAAAACGCAAAAGACTCATAAGCACTTTTTAGAAATGGAAATATACCATAAAATTTATAAAAAATATATTAAAATCTCTATTTATTGCGGCTATCTTCTCATGCCTGGGAAGCCACCGCCGCCTTGCATCTGTTTCATCATGTCTTGCATCTGTTTCATTCCGCCCTTACCTGAAAGCTGTTTGGCCATTTTTGCCGCACTTGCAAATTGTTTGAGTACACGATTTACCTGCATTTGATCCAACCCTGCACCTTGCGCTATTCTTCTTTTGCGGCTGTTGCTTAGCAAGTCAGGATCCTCTCTCTCTTTTGGGGTCATGGATGAGATCATTGCTTTTATAATCTTCATTTCGCTTGAATTATCCAGATCCACATTCTCTAGTTGTTTTGCCATGGCACTCATCCCAGGGATCATGCCCATGATGGATTTCATGGAACCTAATTTTTTTACAGATTCTACCTGTTCTAAAAAATCATTAAAATTAAATTTGCCTTTTTTGATTTTTTGTGAAAATTTCTTTGCTTGTTTTGGATCGATCGCAGCCGCTGTTTTTTCTGCAAGCGATTCAATATCCCCCGCTCCCATGAGTCTGCTTACGATCCTGTCCGGAATGAATTGTTCTAGATCCGGCATCTTTTCACCGATACCTATAAATCGTAATGGCACACCCACTTGCTCAGCAAGCCCAAGAGCAACACCGCCTTTGCTGTCACCGTCAAATTTACTGAGTACTACGCCACTTATGCCGATCTTTTCTTTAAATGTTATAGCAGTCTTTATGGCATCTTGGCCTGTCATAGCATCAGCTACATAAAATATCTCATCAGGATCAGCTATGCGCTTGACTTGCGCAAGCTCATCCATAAGTTCATCATCAATAGCAAGTCGTCCTGCGGTATCTATGAGCACTACATCATAGAGTTCTTTTTCTGCTTTTGAAAGAGCGGCTTTTACTAAATCGACAGGCTTTGCATTCTCATCTGCAACAAGATCCACATCTATGCTAGAACTTATCTGCCTTAGCTGCTCAACAGCCGCGAGACGCTGTAAGTCTGCAGCTACTACCATCACTTTTTTCTTTTTTTGTTCTTTTAGAAAATATGCGAGCTTTCCTGTTGTGGTAGTTTTTCCACTTCCCTGCAAGCCTGTCATAAGCACAACCGTAGGCGGCTTGGAAGCGAATACAAAGCCTTGATTGCCCGGCGCTGTAAGGATAGCATTAAGTTCGCCGCTCAAAGCTCTTAGAAAATTATCCTTGCCAATGCCTAGCTGCTTTGTCTTTGCTTCTACATTGGTTACAAGCCCTTTGACTACCTTGTGGTGTACGTCGGCTTTAAGAAGTGATTTTTTAAGCTCTTCGGTTGCTTTTTTTAGTGCTTTTTCATCATCATGAAAACGAATTTTACTTATTGCATTTTTGAAACTATCAGTAAGGGTATCGAACATATATCATGCCTTAATTATCTATAAATATCTAAGCAATTGTACCCAAGAGGGGCTTAATAATATGTTTTTTCTATTTATACTTCTGAATATCTGCTGGCTCTGGGGCTTCTAGATTGTATCCGAGCAATGCTATACGCTTGGCATGAAGAAGAATTCTTTTAGCTTTTGTTCTGCTTCCGTAAAATTCATCACCAACGACAGGATGTCCAATGTGCGCCAGATGCACACGGATTTGGTGTGTTCGTCCCGTGCCTATCTCTATATCTATCTTGCTCTTCTTGCCTTGTATCTCAAGAGGCTTGATCTTGGTATGAGCCGGCTTGCCTTTGTTTGGATCTACTTTTGAGAAAGCTTTGCCATTGTGTTTGTGTGTAGATATCGGCATATCAATATCTATCTCTTCATAAACAACGCCTTCTACCCATGCTACATACTCTTTTTCCACTTGTCGCTGACGAAATGCCTCAATAGCTTTTGCCGTCCATGCTTCGTCCTTGCCAAATAAAAGTATGCCGCTAGTCTCTCTGTCTAGACGATGCAATAATGTGGCTCCAAATATATTGTCTTGAATATCATAACTATCCATAAACGCCGGTTTGTTTATGGCTAATATATAATCGTCTTCAAATATGACTTTTACATCTTCTGGTTTCTCTACGCGAAATTTTGTATCATCAGCTATTTCTGCTCTTGCTATCTTGACCTTTTGGTCGCCTACATACACAAGGCCTCTATCTATCAATTCTTTTGCTTTATTGTTTGATATCCCTTTTTGCAATGCTAAAAGTTTATATGCTTTTTCAGTAGCCATTCTGTATTATCCATTCTTTAAATTTTTCACTCAAAGGAAACAATATCACTTTGATCTTGCTAGTATCACCACTTTTTAGCATTATACTACTTTTTGGTACTTTAAATGATTTTGATAAGAACTTAAATAGCTCTTCATTTGCCGCACCTTCCACTGCCGGAGCTTTAATACGCACCTTGATAGCATCGTCTCCATAAGGCTCGCAAAATTCGCTTTTGCTAGCTTTTGGCTGCGCTTTGACCCTTATGCTGACAAGGTTGTCTTCAATTTTGTAAAACATCTTTTATCTGCTTTAAGATAGGTTTGATATTTGCTTTTGAGACCAAAGATGAATTAGGCAAAAGATTCGGATATGAAAGCGCTTCTTTTAACTCATTATTGTCTACTATATTGATACCTTCAATGCCTGCAAAAATCTCTTTTTGGTTAAAATAGTTTTTGCCTGAAATTATTTTGCACCCAAATTGGGCAGCTTCAGCTGCATTATGTCCACCAATAGGTTCAAACGCTCCTCCGAGGACCACAATATCACTGATGGCATATACATTCACAAGTCCGCCGAGAGTATCAAAAAGCACCAAATCGCTTTGAAAATCAGCTCTTTGGCTCCATCGGTGATAACTCCAGCCTTGTATCTTTGCAAAAGATTCCATGATGCGCTCTATCTTGTCAAATCTCTCAGGATGGCGCGGTGCTACACAAAGCTTAGCTTCAGGCCTTTTTGATTTCAATGATCTAAAAGCATCAAGTATTAAAGCTTCTTCTTTATCGTGCGTACTGGCTGCGCACACTAAAATACCGTCTGGCTTTGGAAGTTTCTTGGTCGATTTTGCAATACTTGCAAATTTGATATTGCCCATCACCTCCACATTGCTTGCTCCTAAAGCGATCAATCTTTGTGCATCTTCGTTGGTTTGTGCATACACAGCATCTATCTGCTTAAAAATGCGGCTATATAACCACTTAAAACGCAAATATTTTGAATATGATCTTTCGCTCATTCTAGCATTGACGAGCAATGTCTTTGCAC
Source organism: uncultured Sulfurovum sp. (assembly GCA_964527805.1). Taxonomy (GTDB): domain Bacteria; phylum Campylobacterota; class Campylobacteria; order Campylobacterales; family Sulfurovaceae; genus BN30871. Next base: position 61,312 of record CAZGNT010000002.1, on the reverse strand, counting down.
CTTTTTTGTGCGCGATGAGAAACAATAGATACCAAAGCTCTGCTTCCATGACTATAAGCATTTTTTGTGGTTTTATCCAAGCCAATAAAAGCGGCTCAAATGGCAAATACCTGCTCTGTTTTGATAATTTATTTATCTCGTCATAACCTGTTTTGGTTGCAGCACTAAGACGTAATAGTTCTGAAGGTATTTGCTTTATTAGCGGAGTTATGCTCTTGGCTTCACCAAAAGAACATACATGTATCCAGATGCCGTCAGGCAAAAAAGGTTTATTGTTTTTTAGCCAAAACCTTGCGGGCACTGACTCTTTGTACTTAGACTTTAATTTGGAGGTTATCCATAAAAAAGGCAGGGCCAAGGCCCAAACAAGAGCAATAACTGCTAAATATAAAAAAAAGAAAAAACGAAACAATTAATTCTCGTCTTTTTCTCTCTCTATATAGAGAATTCTGCCGCAATGCGGACAAGTGGTGATCTCTTCTGATTTTATTACATCAGCGTAAGATTTATCGCTTATCTTCATATAGCATCCGTAACATGCTTGTTTTCTCACCGGAACAACTGCACTATTGCCTGCCCAAAGTCTGATTTTTTCATAAAATGATAAAATCTTTTGTTCCAATTGATTAGCTATCTCTTCTCTTTGCTTAAATAGACTTGACTTGCTATTTTCTATTATCTCTTTTTGCTCTAGGGCTTCTTTGTTTGATTCAGCCAAAGATACTTTCAAAGATTCAAGCTCAGCATTCGACTCTTCAAGGCTGGCACTTTTTTTCTCATTTATTTTGCCGATTCTTTCTATCTCTTCATTGGCAAATGATATCTTCTCTTTGGCTATATCTTCTTCAAGGGAAAGTGCTTTCATCTCTTTTTCTGTTGAAACATCTTTTGCTTTTTTAGCATTGGCATTTAGCTGCTCGCTCAAAGCAGAAATTTGCTCTTCAAACATTTTTATTTTTTTGTGATTGTCTTCTATGGAAGCATTAATACTGTCTATCTCATCTTGAAGCAGATCAAGCTTTTGTTGAGATTTCAATAATTTTTTATCAATAGCTTCTATCTTCGGATTATAACCATCAATCTCTTTGTCAATTTTTGAGAGTTCAATGAGCTCTTGTAGGTTTCTGTTCACGCGTTGTCCTTCTTAATATATAAGCATAATTTGCAATGCCTGTGTGGTGATTTTCATTTTAGAAAAGAAAATGGATTTTTTGAATTTGAAATTATAGCCAAAATAGGTAAAACTTGCAAATGCTCTGCCAAAATATCTACAAAAAATCGTTCGCTCTCATAATGCCCGATATCGACCATCATGAGATTTTGACTAGCTGCTTTCATAGCGTCATGATACTTGATATCACCAGTTAAAAAACAATCAGTATCAATAGTATCAATAAGCGATGCTCCAGAGCCCGTTGTCATTGATATTGAAGCTATCTCCTCTTTTGGAGCAACAATCCTTAAAAATTCTATGCCGAGCTTTTCTTTTAAAAGATCTGTTAGCTCTTCTAGGCTCCATTTGCCATGAGTTTTACAAACAAAATCGCTTGTGTTTTCTAGTTTGAATTCAAGAATTTTTTCAAATACATACTTATTTAAATGTGTTTTATCAAAATTTGTATGCATAGCAATAAGGCTAATATCTTTTTTTATCATCAATTCTATCAAATTAGACGGATATTTTGAAAAATCCAACGATGTCAATCCGCCAAAGATCAAAGGATGGTGTGTGATTATAAGACTATGCGGTTTAACGCTTTGCAGCATATGGCTATCTACATCCAAAGCAATGTAGATCTGCTCTATTTCTCTATCCATGCTGCCTACATTTAGGCCGCTATTGTCCCATTTTTCTTGCAAAACAAATGGACTAAGATCATCAAGAAATGCATAAATTTCTGAGATTTTCATATAGCTCCTTAAGATTATCTAGCTTTTACTCTCTGGTTTCTCTCGTTCTCTTGGGATTTGTAGAGTTCCGCGCATCCCTTGCTTAGCTCACGAATTTTTAGAATATAATTTTGTCTTTGGGCTTGGGAAATTGCTTTTCTAGCATCAAGTACATTAAAAGCATGTGCTGCTCTCATACACTCATCATATGCAGGTAACGGAAGTCCAGCATTTAAACATACATTGCACTCACTGCTGGCATCTTCAAATCTTGCAAACAATTTCTCTACATTCGCAACTTCAAAGTGATACTTGCTAAACTCATATTCACTCTCTTTGTGTACATCTGCATAGGTTGTTACCTCATCGCCATTACGATTCCAAACTATATCAAATACGCTCTCCACACCCTGCAGGTACATAGCAAGTCTCTCAGTACCGTAAGTAATCTCGACAGCAACCGGATCGCAAGCAATGCCTCCTACTTGCTGGAAATATGTAAATTGAGTTACTTCCATACCATCTAACCATACTTCCCAACCAAGACCCCAAGCTCCAAGAGTCGGAGATTCCCAGTTATCTTCTACAAAACGAATATCATGCTCTTTTAGATTAAGTCCCAAAAATTCCAAACTTTTTAGATAGAGTTCTTGTATATTATCAGGGCTTGGTTTGATAAGAACTTGAAATTGATAGTATGCTCCCAGGCGATTTGGGTTTTCTCCGTATCTGCCGTCTGTCGGGCGACGGCTTGGTGCTACATAAGCCGTGCTCCATGGTGTAGAGTCTAAGCTTCTAAGCAATGTAGCAGGATGAAATGTTCCGGCACCTGCTGGCATATCATACGGCTGGACTATCGTACATCCCTCTTTCGCCCAAAATTCTTGAAGTTTGAGCAGCAACTCGCTAAATGTTATACTGTTTTTGTTCATCTATTTTCCTAACGCATTTTCTATTTTTTTCTCATCAAATCCGCAAATCCAGTATGTTCCGCCGATGAGAATTACCGGCACACCGCGGCATCCGTGTTTTCTGCAGTCTTCGGCAGCAAACTTGTCTTTGGTGACATCTATTGTCTTAAATCGAATACCTTTGTTTGTAAAGTAACTTTTGGCTCTGTTGCACCATACGCAAGTTGGCGAAGTGAATATGGTGACAGACTTGGCAGGCTTCTTTTTTGCTTCCATCTAAGTCCTTAGAGGATAACTTCTATTTCACTCGAATCGAGTTCTACTTTTTTAGCTTTTGCTATGCGATCTTCTTGAAGTTTGACTTTTAGTTCATCGTCTTGAAGCGCCATAATCTGTATAGCAAGATATGCTGCATTCGTTGCTCCCGCTTTGCCTATCGCTACAGTACCTACCGGCATACCTGCAGGCATCATCACAGTTGAAAGCAGTGCATCCTCTCCCCTTAGTTCTCCGCTTGCCATAGGCACTCCAAGAACAGGTTTTGTTGTGCTTGAAGCCAATGCCCCGGCTAGATGAGCAGCCATACCTGCAGCTGCTATAAAGACTTGAGCGCCTTTGGCTTCGGCAGCTTTAACATAATCTTTGGTTCTCTCCGGGCTTCTGTGTGCTGAAGATACGATCAACTCATACGGCACACCAAATTTCTCCAAAGTAGCCCCGCACTCTTGCATAACTTCATAATCACTCTTGCTTCCGATGATGATAGATACGAATTTCATATAATTTCCTTTGAAAAATCAATCTTTTTTAAAGATGGAACCCATGTTCCGTTTGCTCTAAAATGAGCAACGTATAAAAACTAAAGTCTCAGTTTATAAACTTGCAGTATTTTACCAAAACTATAGTTAATCCCCGCAACCGCCACTTTCGCATAAGCCTTTTTTAATGAGTGCTTCGTCTATTGAACGTCTCAATATCGCATATCGCGGCAATGTTACTGGCAAGAGTATATCTCGCTCGTCTCCGCTATGGATACACTCAAACTCACGCCCCTCGGTAGAAATGATTTTTTTGATGGTCAGCCAATATTTCCCGTTTTCTGCCGCGATGGAGCCATATTCATTATCTATCGGCTCTAAGCTGGCTCCGACCGGAAGTACTATCTCAACTCTATCTCCAATGCATGTTTTATCTTTGCATCTCCATGTCTTGCCGTCGCCACTTATAAGTGCTGCTACTTGATGTGTACCGTACTGGATAGTAAAATCATGTGATTGTGTATCGTGCTTCTCAAAAGGACGGCTTATAAGATAAGCATCCGTAAAACCTCTATTTTGAGTAGTATTGAGTTCTTTCTGATATTTATCGGCATCAAATTTGCCGGCATAATAATCGTCTATTGCATGTCTGTAAGCTTTTGTGACAATTCCTACATAATAAGGCGATTTTGTGCGACCCTCTATCTTGAGACTGTCTATGACCCCTGAGCTTATGATCTCATCTACGTGCGATGCAAGATTCATATCTTTGGCATTCATGATATAAGTACCTATGCCCTCTTCTTCGTCAAGCCTGAATGTTGTATTGGTCTCAGGATTATGTGCATATACTTCATAGGGAAATCTGCAGTCATTGGCACAACTTCCGCGATTTGGCACCCTTCCCATCTGAAGGGCAGAAATAAGACATCTGCCGCTATATGCAAAACACATAGAGCCATGCACAAAAACTTCGATCTCAAGCTCTGGAATAGCTCTTTTGATAGCTTCACAATCTTTGAGGCTTATCTCTCTTGCAGCAATAATCCTTTTGACACCCATATCATAATAAACCTGCGCATCAAGGGCATTCATGACATTTGCTTGAGTTGAAAGATGGATAGGAATATTTGGAGCGATCTGATGTGCCATCCGTACTATCCCGGGGCTTGCTACTATAAGCGCATCCGGATTTAATTCGCTCATTTGAGCTATATGTTTTTCGTATAATTTGATCTGTGAGTTAAAAGGAAAGCTATTGATAGTCACATATACTTTTTTGCCAAGTGAATGTGCATAATCTATGCCTTTTTTAAAAGAATCCATGTCAAATTCTTTGCCGGAGCGGATACGAAGAGAAAAGCTGCTCACTCCGCCGTATACGGCATCTGCTCCATATCCTAGTGCAATTTGTAATTTTTCTAGATTCCCCGCTGGTGATAATAGTTCAATCTTTTGTTGCATTGTTATATTTCTTTTAAATTTTTGGATATTTTATCATATATTTGATAGTTTTCAAAAACTGCGCAAATCATCGCTTTAAATATTATGATAAAAATTGAGTGAGTGTGTGTTTTAATTTTATCAGACAGAAATCATTAGTAGTGATTTCGTGCCTCTTTAGTTGTTTCGTTTTTGACATACAATTTTTCTTCTATCGATAATCTCTTGACTTCGCTATTCTTTTGAAGTATAATGAAATAAATAGACAAAAGGCATATTATGCGAATAGACTTGCACAATCACACGATCAGATGCAACCATGCTGAAGGTACTGTCGATGAATATATACAAAAGGCTATTGAACTTGGCGTAGATATTTACGGCTTTAGCGAACATGCTCCTATGGAGTTTGACAGGGATTACCGTTTGCGTTTTGACGAAATGAAGCTATACGAAAAAGATGTTTTAGATGCACGTGAAAAATACAAAAAAGAGATAGAGATCTTACTAGGGTATGAGATCGATTTTCTGCCAAAATATATGGATGAGAGAGTTTTAAAAGCAAAAGTAGATTATCTCATCGGTTCTGTGCATTTTATAAATGAGTGGGGATTTGATAATCCTGAGTTTATAGGTGGCTATGAAGGCAAGGATATAAATGAGATTTGGCAAAGTTACTTTGATGCCGTTGAGTCTATGGCAAAAAGCGGATTATTTGACATAGCCGGACATCTTGACCTTCTTAAAGTTTTTAAATTTTTACCGACAAAAGATGTAAGATTGCTAGCCAAAGACGCATTAAAAGCGATCAAAAAAGCAGATATGACAATAGAGATAAACACTGCAGGGCTCCGTAAACCGATAGAAGAAATTTATCCATCTGTGCCGCTTATTGAGGAAATGTATGAACTTGATATTCCTATTACGTTCGGTTCCGATGCTCATAAAATAGAACATATAGGGCATGGATATGATGAAGCCAAAGCGCTTGCAAAAAAGATAGGATACTCAAAAATCATGACATTTAAAAATAGAGATAAGCAATTGCTTAATTTTTAGGCAATCAATCAAGTCACATTGTGTAAAGTTAGCGGTATAATATAGTATTAAAAATTATCAAGGAGTAGATATGGGGAAGTTTGTAAAGAACATAGATGAATTTTTTGAATTTTGTAAAGAAAACGAGGTTCAGTTTGTAGACTTTCGTTTTACAGATCTAAAAGGTATGTGGCATCATGTAAGTTATCGCATGAGCGCTGTAAGCAAAGACATGTTAGCTAACGGTCTTCCTTTTGACGGCTCTTCTATAGAAGCATGGCAGCCGATCAATAAATCAGACATGGTACTAAAACCTGACGTTCCGACTGCATTTTTAGATCCATTCACAGCCGATAGCACCATTATCGTGATCTGTGACGTATATGATATATATAAAAATGGCCTTTACGAAAAATGCCCAAGAAGCATTGCCAAAAAAGCATTGCAATACCTAGAAAGCGCGGGTATAGGCGACGCGGCATATTTTGGGCCTGAAAATGAATTTTTTATATTTGAAGATGTCAAGATAAAACTTGCTGCCAATGAATCATCCTATAGACTTGATACTGTAGATGGTGAGTGGAATGATGATAAAGATATGGAATTTGGAAATATGGGTCACCGTGCTAGAACCAAAGGCGGGTACTTCCCTGTAATGCCTATAGATTCAGGTGTTGATCTGAGAGCTGAAATGATGCAAGTTCTTGAAGATGTAGGTCTAGAAGTTATACTTGGCCACCACGAAGTTGCGCAAGGCCAACATGAAATAGGTGTTAAATTCGGTACACTTGTAGAGGCTGCGGATAACGTTCAAAAACTCAAATATGTTATCAAAATGGTAGCGCACCTAAATGGTAAAAGTGCTACATTTATGCCAAAACCGCTTTACGGCGATAACGGAAACGGTATGCACGTACACCAATCTATCTGGAAAGATGGCGCAAACCTTTTCTACAAAGAGGGCGAATACGGCAATTTAAGTGAAATGGCATTGCATTATCTTGGCGGTATATTTAAACACGCAGCAGCAGTAGCGGCATTTACAAATCCTAGCACCAATTCTTACAAAAGATTGATACCTGGATTTGAAGCGCCAAGCATCCTTACTTACTCTAGCCAAAACAGATCAGCATCATGTCGTATCCCATATGGCGCAGGTGCTGCAGCAACTAGAATCGAGACAAGATTCCCGGATTCTACATCGTGTCCATATCTTTGCTTTGCAGTACTTATGCTTGCAGGTCTTGACGGTATCAAAAATAAATATATACCTGTTGGGCCAATGGATGAAGATCTATTTGAGCTTAGCTTGGATGAGATCAGAGAAAAACATATTCCTCAAATGCCGCACACTCTTAGAGAAGCAGTTGAAGGACTGATAGCTGATCATGATTTCTTGACGCCTATAATGACAAAAGAATTCATAGATACATATCAACACTATCAATTTGAAAGACAAATATGGCCGGATGAAGCTAGACCGACTCCTTTTGAGATTAGATCTACATATTCTTGTTAATTTTTTGCACCATTACCCCGATGGTGCATTTCTTCATAAATTTTTCCTCACATTTTACGATATAATAATCTATAGATTCAATTTTAGGGTGCTGTGATCATGAAAGAAGTTATTTCAATTTATAGAAAACATAAAAATACCGTAGATGAGTTTCTTGTGACACTTATCAAAAATTTACCCCAAGATTACATACAAAATGCCGATAAAATCCTAAAAGAAAATAAAATGATCCAATTATTATATGCAGTAGATAGTAATTACATCCAAATCTCACCGACTATCTGCAAAAAAAAGCATGACCCAGAAAGCAAGGGCAGCCAAAAAGGTCACTATTTTTCCAAAGTTGCCGTAGATGCAAGGGGATTTTATATCTCAAACCCATATATTCATCATCGTACAGGTAGAGCAAGTCTCTCTATGGTATATAAGGTTGGGGATATATATTATGTTTTTGACATAAACATGATAGATCTTTTAGAAGAATTGCGCCTTATTGAATATAATGGCATATATGACAAGATCAAGCGAACAATCTATTTTGTGGGTGCATTTTTCCTTGCTGTTGTTGCAATTGCCCTCATTTTATACGGAGGATATGAATTTGGAATAATACTTTTTGGCAACAGCCAAATAGATTTATTACATAATATTTTTCAAGCCATTATAGCCATTACGCTTGGCATTGCGATTTATGATCTTTCAAGCCAGATTTTTGAACATGAGGTTTTATTTCGCACATTTCATCATGAAGAAGACAGGCAGTATAAAATTTTGGGTAAATTTTTGATTTCTATAATTATTGCCCTATCAATAGAAACATTAATGGTAGTTTTTAAGATCGCTTTAGATGATCCAAACCAAATGCTATCAGCATTTTGGCTGTTGCTTGGAACAACTCTTATGTTCGTAGGGCTTGCATATTTTTACAAAACTATTAAACAAAGCTGTCGCAAAGAAGAAGAGTGAGTATGGTTTAAATGATCAACTTGTTTTAGAAGAGATGGTTTTGATCGTAACAAATCCGTCTTTGTCCATATGTCCAATATCACCTGTTTTATAATACCTGACTTTGTCAATTTCTATGATCGCATCATTGGTTGTGAGCGGGTCATTTAGATATCCCTTCATAACCTGGGATCCGCCAACCAAGATCAAGCCATCTTCTTCTGCGTTTAGAATTTTGCATGTCAATGGTTCAACGATTTTTATAATAGTGCCCGGAATTGCTTGTCCTGCGCTTCCGTCTTTATTGCCGACTACTATTTTCATTGAATCCAAATCAAGCGAATTGGGCATATTAACTGCAATAACAGGTGATGTTTCAGTAGCCCCATACCCCTCAAAAATATCAAGTCCGAGTTTATCTTTAATATCTCTTCTGGTTTCATAGTCAAGCTTTTGGGCACCAGTTACGGCTATACGTATATTTTGGAACATCAGTGAATGCATTTTTTTATTTTCAATACATCGTCTAAAAAACTCAGATGTTGCAAACATTATGGTGGCTTCATATCTTGCTGCCAACGCTCCAATAGCTGCACAATCTTTAGGATCTGATGCACATATCACGCCTATTCCTTCGCATAATGGCAAAAGTGTCATAACATTTAGACCAAATGGATGGTACATAGGCAATAAATTAAGCATCATATCATTTTCTTGAAATTGAAAAAGAGCCGATACTTGCTTGATATTTGTCATTATATTCTTATGCGTAAGCTCTACCCCCTTGATTGAGCCGTCACTTACCTTTTTAAAAAGAATAACTGCCGTGTCTTCCATGCAAACAGGTAAAAAATAACGCCATTTAAGCCATATTGTCGGCATGATAAATGCTTCAAAAGATGTATATAATTTCTCTTTTTTGCTGATCGTTTTGCCAATATCTTCAACTGTCACTATCTGGTCATCTAAAATGAATCCAAGACCAAGGCCTTCAGAGCTTAGCTTATGCATAAATTTTTTGGATGTTATAATTTTCTTTAGCCCTGCTTGAGTAATAATACTTTTTACAGCATCAGTGCCCAATGTATAATTGATATTTACAGGACGTTTTCCAATCATCAACAATGCCATATTAATAATAGCACCTATTGATGATGAAGGCAACAAAACACCCACATTTTCTCCGCCAATAAGTTTGAATCTCTTGGACAAGAAAAATGCCTCTCTCATTACTCCAAGATTATTCAAATCATTTTGCGAATCAACCATAGAGCGCTTAAATGGCTTAGATTTTGCCCATCTAAGCCAAGAATGAGTTATGGGAGCAAGCTCGCCGATAGAAACTTCCCATGCATAACGAGAAAGTTCTACTACGGATTGTTTGACTTCATGCGCTTGAGAGCTAGAAGGAAGTTGTGGACCAAAAAGTACTCTTACATCTCTCTTGTCGCCTTTTCGGATCATTGATTTGAAAAATAGATTTGCCTTTGAAAATTTAGACCCCCATAATCCATGAAGATAAAACGGGACTATAGGGTGATACGTACCGGCAATACTTTTTTCAAACCCTTTTTTAAATTCATTCATCTGGCCATTTAAACTGATACGTCCTTCAGGAAAAAGTGCTACAGCTTCGCCGTTATCAAGTCTTTGTCTAATAGCATCCAATGCTCTTTTGCTTCCCGTATTGGCAATCGGAATTACATCAAAAAAATCCAAAATCCATCTAATATACCACTTTTCATAAAAATGCTTGTGCATAACAAATTTTATGGCTCTTGGAGTTGCAACTTGAAGCAACAGCCAATCTATCCAGCTTATATGATTTCCCAGTAAAAGCACTCCTCCCTGAGAGGGTATATTTTCTAGTCCGTGTATATTTAGCCTATATCTCATTTTTAGTACCGGCATCAATAAAACTCTTACAAAAAGGTGAGGAAGTTTAACAACGAGATAAATTGATCCCAAGAGTGTAATAAAAGCAGCTGTTAAAAATAAAATATTACTACTAAATCCGATTGAAACCAAAATAATAGATAATATCAAAAAACTCAACATAAAAATATTTTGTATAAAATTATTGCCTGCCAATATCACGCCGATATCTTTATTTGGTGCCAAGAACTGCATCAATGAATTCAGAGGCACTATAAACAATCCTCCAAAAAAACCAAAAATAAAACTTGCAAACATCATAGCTGTTGCGGTTTGTGACCATGTAAACATAAGTAAAGCCGCAAACATACCAAAGGCACCCAATGGGACCAAACCCAGCTCTATATGCAACTTGGAACTTTTACCGGCAATAATCGAACCGACAACTATTCCAATAGCACTAAGCGCTAAGATAGCTTGGATCATCACGGCATTATCATCGCCCAAAACCTCTTTATAATGAGCCGGAAATGCAGCAATTATCAGTTGGCCTATAGCCCAAAATACACTAAGACCTATTATGCTGAGCCATATTTGTTTATCGATCAAAATAGTTTTCATGTTTATTTTTAAATAATTCAAACGAATATATTTTGAAAAATCAAAGTGTTTTTCTCTATTTTCGATCTTCATTAATGGCAATTTAAATGATAAATACCATTCCATGGTGCTTAAAATAACCAAAAGCCATCCGATTGGCATCATAGTTTTTAGTATATCATTAGGTATGGCTTCACCGTCAATATAAAGCATTTCAAAGATCACGGAAAAGACAATTGCGCTAAGTAAAATTGCTGCTATACTAATCGCTTGGACTGCCCCATTAGCCTCGGCTAAATGTTCATTTCCGACAAGCTCTTTGATCATTCCGTATTTAGCCGGTGAATAGATAGCACTTTGCGCAGCTAACAAAAATGTCAAAGCAAATGCCATATAAAATTGTCCGAAATAATAACTAACAACAATAAATAAACTAACAACAATGGCCACAAGTGCACCGTATCGTATTACTTTGGTTTTAGAAAATCTATCACTGATATAACCAGACGGCGAAAAAAGAAAAATAAAAGGAAGTAAGATCATAGCATTTATTAGTGCACTAAAAATTATAAGCGTAGAGCCGTCAAAACTTTTTAGCAGAGTGTTTTGAATAGTGATTTTATGCGCTATATCTACAGTGGCATTGATAAATACTATGATTATAAAAGGAATAAAGCCAGCTATTTTTACAAGGGAAGTCATCTCTATTCCTTAAAGTGATAGAAATAAATAGGGGCAATTCTTTACAGATAAAATATCTGCAAAGAATAAAAAATTATGCCATTTGTTTGGCAACTTCAGCAGCGAAATCTTCTTCTACTACTTCGATACCTTCTCCAACTTCAAGTCTGATAAACGTATCGATAAATGCTGTACCGCCAGCTGCAGCAGCTTTATTTTCTATATATTGAGCCACAGTTATACTGTCGTCCATTACAAATTTTTGATCTAATAGGCATTGCTCTTGATCTAAAGTTGTATTGTCAGAGATAAATCTAGCAAGTTGTCCTGGAACTATTTTGTCCCAAATTTGCTCCGGTTTACCCTCGGCTTTGAGTTTTGCTTTGATATCAGCTTCAGCCTCAGCTAAAACTTCAGGAGTAAGTTGAGCCATAGAGATATATTTAGGAATATTCAAAAGTGGTTTACCAAGTCTTGAACGCTCTTCATTCTCTTTTTCAATTTTGATGATTCTTCCTGCAGTCTCATCAGCTACATAAGTGGCATCAAAATCTTTATAACTAAGAGTCGTAGGTCTCATTGCCGCAGCATGCATTGCTACGTCTTTTAGTACGCTTGTCATAGCCTCAGCAGTTGCTGCACTATCACATTTAGCTGAGATAATAACTCCTACTTGGCCATTTGCATGGATATAACCGTTAACTGCCGTAAGCTCATCTCCGTCTATCATGCCGGCACGACGAACTACAAGGTTTTCACCGATTGTAGCAATTTGAAGTGAAAGGTATTCGCTAAACGGCATACCGTTGATAGTAGAAGCATTGATAGCTTCTGCATCAGCCAAGTTATTAGCAAATGCATGAGCGACTACTTCACTTACAGTATTTTTGAATTTCTCGTTTTGAGCCACAAAGTCAGTTTGAGAGTTTACTTCTACGATAACTGCTTTTTTGCCTTCAACTTTCATGCTCACCAAACCTTCAGCAGCTACTTTGCTAGCTTTTTTAGCAGCAGCGCCAAGGCCTTGGTCTCTTAGCCATTCGATAGCTTTGTCCATATCGCCATTGGCTTCAGTTAGAGCTTTTTTGCAGTCCATCATACCTGCATTAGTCATTTCTCTTAGGTTTTTTATGTCACTTGGTCCAAAACTTGCCATAAATTACGCCTCCTCTGCAACTTCTTCTACAACTTCTGCTGCAGATTCTTCGATAAGCTCAGCTATTTCTTCAGTGCTAGCAGCATTTTCTACTGTTTCGCCTTTATTTTCAGCAAAAATAGCTTTACCTTCATTGATAGCTTCTGCCATTTCTTTACAGAAAAGTTCAATTGAACGGATAGCATCATCATTTCCAGGGATTGGATAATCGATCAAATCAGGATCGCAGTTTGTATCAAGCGGAGCTACAACTTTCATGCCAAGTCTTCTAGCTTCTAAAACAGCGATATGTTCTTTAACTGCATCAACTACGAACATCATGTCAGGCAATTTTTGCATGTTTCTGAAACCTGCAAGATAATCATTTAGTTTCTCTTTTTTACGAGTCAACATCAAAGCTTCTTTTTTTGTCAAAAGATTGATTTGGCCGTTTTCTTCCATTTGCTCGATAATTTCAAGTTTGCGGATAGATTTTTTGATCGTTGGATAGTTTGTAAGCATACCGCCAAGCCATCTGTTTGAAACATAAGGCATGCCACAAGATTTTGCAGCTTCTTCTACTGCTACTCTAGCTTGTTTTTTTGTACCTACAAAAAGTACTGTTTTACCTTCAGCAGCTGCGTCTCTTACGATATTGTAAGTATATTTGAAATATCTCAAAGTTTTTTGCAAGTCAATGATATATATATTTTTTCTCTCGCCGTAGATGAATTTTTTCATCTTTGGATTCCATCTTCTTGTTTGATGCCCGAAGTGCACACCACACTCTAGCAAATCTTTCATTGTTACCATTTTTTTCTCCTTGGCATTATTAATTTTTTTTGCGTTTCCACGCTTATTTGGTTTAACCCTCTGTAGTCCTTAACACCCAATGGTGCAACCATACAAGGAATAACTACATGAGTATTTCCATCCCACTTGATAGCAAAATGGGCGCAGATTATATCCAAAAAGACTTAAAGAAGTGTTTTATTGGTATGTTGATATAGATTTGTTAATGTGTTACATTTAATTTAAATCTTGCTGTAGTTTATGCTAAAATATAATAAGTCAAAAATGCATTAATAAACATTTTGCCAGTAATAGGAAAAATATATGAATATTCCACCATATCCGCATAGTGAAACGATCGAGTCTTTAATCGAGACACTAGAAACTTCAATGCAAGGACTTGACAACAACAAGGCAAAATCAAATCTCTTGTTATATGGACGAAATGAAATCGAAGAAGAAAAGCATAATTACTTCATTCTCTTTCTTTCACAATTTAAAAGCCCACTGGTTTATGTACTCGTAGCCGCTGCATTGCTTTCATTTTTTTTGAAGAATATAAATGAAGGGGCATTGATACTCATAATAATACTGATAAACTCTTCTATAGGATTTTGGCAAGAGACAAAAGCTTTGGTGTCAATTAAGGCACTAAAAAAACTTACTCAAAATAAAACTCATGTTAAACGAGAAAATCAAATTTTTGCTATCCCGTCAGCAGAACTAGTGCCAGGAGATATTATTATCCTAAATGAAGGTGATATTGTACCTGCAGATATACGCCTTTTTAAAATTAGCGGATTAACCATAGATGAGTCTATACTTACAGGTGAATCCATGCCTGTTGAAAAAAATGCACAGCACATACTACCAAAAGAGACGCAACCATACGAACTTATTAATATGGCCCTTTCTGGCACTACAATAACCAGAGGCAAGGCAGAAGGAGTTGTTATATTTACTGCAGGCAAAACATATCTTGCATCTATTGCAAGCAGAGCCAAAGAAGAAGCCACTGATTCCCCACTCAGTAAAGCTCTTGGAGTTTTTAATCAAAAACATATGACTATCTTGCTTGTAATAATTGCTTTGACGGCTTTTCTTGCGCTGCAGCAAGGAAGAGGTATCCTAGAGGTTGTTTACCTAGTTATTGCCGAGCTTGTCTCTGCCGTGCCTGAAGGCTTGCCAATTGTTGTGACTTTAGTTCTTACCATAGGCGCAATGACACTTAGTGTCAAAAAAGTCTACATTCGTCATTTGCCGTCCGTTGAAACATTGGGCAGCGCAACAGTCATAGCTTCAGACAAGACCGGCACTATCACCGAAGGAAAACTCGAAGTTAAAGAGGTTTTTTCTTTGCATGATACTTTTACTCAGACTGTCGCCGCACTGGCAAATGAATCAACAGAAGGAAAAGGTGATCCTTTAGATAGAGCTTTGGCGCACTGGGTAGGCAAAGAGTATAAGAGTATCAGAGAAAAATATCCTAGAGTTAATATTTATCCTTTTGATACTACATATAGACTAATGGCAAGCTCAAATATAATCCAAGAAGATCATAAAATATTTGTCAAAGGTGCTTTTGAATCACTTAAAAAGTTTGCATTAAACACAAAAGATTTTAATATACTCCAAAAAGAACATGACAAAATGGCTTCGGAAGGCTTAAGGGTTATAGCTTTAGGAATGGGAAAATATACCTCAGATGATATAGATACTTGGAAAATAGAGATCGTTGGTCTTGTAGGTTTTATAGATCCGCCAAAAGAAGAGGTTTTAAAAGCGGTGCAAACCGCGCAAAAAGCAGGTGTAAGAGTGATGATGATCACAGGCGATGACCCAATTACGGCTAAAGCAGTTGCCAAAATGGTAGGTATCTATAAAAATGATGACCTTGTAATTTCCGGTAAAGAATTAGATCAAATAGACGATGAGAAACTTGAAGCACTTTTGCCTCGAGTAACCGTATGGGCAAGGGTACTACCCGAGCACAAATACCGTATAGTCAAAAGCTTACAAAAACAAGGGGAGATCGTAGCGGTCACCGGAGACGGAGTCAATGATGTTCCTGCGTTAAAAATAGCAGATTTAGGCATAAGCATGGGAGGAGGAAGTGATGCTGCAAAATCCACTGCTAAAATGGTACTAGCAGACAATAATCTATCTGTGATTGTCGATGCTATCAAACAAGGTCGTACGATTGCTGGCAATATACGCAAAGCTGTCTATTTTCTTGTCTCTACAAGTTTAGATGAAGTGATCCTCATCACGGGTGCTATTCTAATGGCACTCCCGCTGCCGCTTTATCCGGTACAGATATTGTGGATCAATCTTGTTTCTGACAGCGCATTAGACAAAACATTTCCATTTTTAAAAGATGAAGAAAATGTAATGCAAAGACCGCCAACCAAGCTGCGCGAACAGTTTTTAGATAAAGTACAGATTCTTCGTGTACTTTACGCTGCACTAGTAATTAGTCTAAGTGCGCTCTTTTTGTATGTCTGGATGTTGGATCACTACGGAAAAGAGAATGCGATCTCCACACTTTTTACAGCATTTGTAATAGCAACATGGATCAATGGACTTCAATCACTTAAAGAACATGAACCTTTTTTAAAAAATATTAAAAAATCACTCCTGATAAACCCGTATATATTTTACGGCATAAGTATAGGGATGTTACTCCAGCTGTTTGCAATTTATGTACTTTCGGATGTCTTCAATACAATTCCTTTGGATAGTAATTCGCTTACAATAATAGGCCTATTTTCTTTATGGATCTTTGGCATGATCGAGTTACGCAAATGGAGCGAATATCTATGGAAAAGATATTAAAATGAAGTATAATATCTTAAAAAAGATTTTCAAATTTTCCAATCTAAAACAAGAGAAAGGTGTCAATATGAAAAAGTGGGTTTTGATTTTGGGTTTATGGTGTTTTGCGATTAATGGTTTTGCAGGAGATGAGCGGTTGGTTGATGAAGTAACGCTTGGTATCGGCGAGAGCAAGGATCATATAGGGATTTATCGCCTTGGTGCCAGAAAAAATTTTGATAAAACATTTTTTGATACCGATTACGGTAGGCTTAGCGGTTATTATGAAGCTTCGGCAAACTATTGGGAAGACAGCGGTGAGCAGATATTCAGTATCGCTTTCTCTCCTGTTTTTGTCTACTATTTTGGCGATAGATCAAATGCTGTCCATCCTTATATCGAAGGGGGTATTGGTGCAGCATGCCTCTCAAATACAAAAATAAAAAGACGTGATCTCTCTTCGCATCTCAACTTCGAAGACCGTGTCGGGATCGGTATCAGAATGGAATCGTTTGATTTAAATGCAAGATATCTGCATTATTCAAATGCCGGCATAGTAGAACCCAATGATGGAATTGATATCTTCATGTTTACACTATCTTATATTTTCTAACTATTTACCGGATTGCAAAATCATTTATATTATTACCGGTTTTGCACTTCCGGCATTCATGATAAAAAGGTCTTACACTATCAATGGCACAAACGCAAATCCTTTATACTCATCTTTTTTGATATTGTCATCGGAAATTTTTTCAAATCTAAATATAGAGTTTTGCACAGGCACTACCAATACACCGCCAATTTTTAATTGATCAAATAGCGCGGTAGGCACTTGCTGGGCACTTGCTGATACCAGTATCCTGTCAAACTTTTGATTTGGTATTCCGAGCTCTTTGCCTGCTTTTTGAATACTGCAATGCTCTCCAAAATTAAATTGAGCAAGATTTTTCTTGCCCTGCTCTACAAGTTCGTCTACTCTCTCAAGACCAGTCACCCTTCCATTTTGTCCAACTATATGACAAAGCAAAGAAGTGGTCCATCCCGATCCTGAGCCTATATCGAGTATATTCTCTCCCTCTTTTGGCGCTAATTGCTCAAGCATAAAGGCCACTGTAGATGGCTGGGATATCGTCTGATTTTTACCGATCGGAAGCGGAGCATCTATATAAATATGTTCGGCAAACTGTTCTGGCACAAAATACTTCCTATCTATATCCCAAAATGCATTTATGATACGCGATGTATGCAAAACACCTCTTAAAACCATATAATCTACCAGATCTTGCATATTGTTCATTTTTTCATCCTATAAAAGCAGCACTCATATAACCGACAACTTGCGACTCATCCTTACTAGCATCAGCGCTGGTACGATAATCAAGTATTATCGGCTTAAGTTTTTTTATCTTAGCAGCCATCAGCATTGCTTCGATGCCTATTTTTCCGCACGCTTCGCATCCTTGATGAAGCATATCGGTATCTAATTTTTCTATAGCATTTAAACAGATATTATCTAGCTTTTTTGCCTTATTTATATCATAATAATGACTCAAATCCGTACTAATGACTACTACAGTTTGAGGATCATTCAATAGATACTCAATAACCTTTGCCAATCTGGCCGGATCTTCATCGCCGTAAACCAATTCTACTACCGAAGCTTTCTCGTCGTATGTTTTCACAAAAGGCATCTGTACCTCCGTACTGTGTTCTCTGTGGGCCTCTGGTATAAAATCGAGTCCAAATTTACCTCTAAGTTCATGGACAAGAATTTTATCTATTTCAATCATGCCAAATGGAGTTTCGTAATCATCAAAATCTGATATACTGGTTCCTCTTAGAAAAACACGATGGCTTGGACCTATCACGACTATTCGTTTTGCATTCGTATTTTTTAGCAGTCTAAAAGCGATATTGGCTGTAAATGCCGAATAGACATATCCTGCGTGAGGCACTATGATAGCTCTTGGTTTTTTATCAAATAATGTTTTATCACTCAGGTGGGTATCTAGTATTTGATTATAATATTCAAACAAAGCAGTGATCTCTTTTGCATCTTCTGGATAAAATTGTCCAGAAACTGCGCTTTTTCTGATATTCATTTCCAGATCCCCTCAATCTTATTATCACACTTAGGACAGTGTCCATTTTTCAATGTGTTTGAATCAACCATATAAGCTGTTCTATCTATGAGCAATTCATTACAATTGGAACAATAGGTATCGCTTTTCACTGGCACATTGCCTAGGTAAATATATTTTAATCCTGCTTCTTTGCCTATTTTCTCTGCGCGCTGCAAGGTCTCTAATTTTGTTCTTTCATGATCAAGCATTTTATACTGTGGATAAAAAGCACTTAGATGCCATGGAACATGCTTGCCTAGATCATTTGCGATAAATGACGCCATTTCATGCAAATCTTTATCGCTGTCATTCTCGCCTTCGATAAGCAACGTAGTAACCTCTACCCATATCCCTTTGGCAACCATTCTTCTGAGGGTATCTTTTACCTCTTCCAGCCCGCCTTTTAGCGATTTTTTATAGTACTCGTCATCCCAGCTTTTCAAATCGATATTTGTCGCATCTACCCAGCTGGCCATATCTTCTATAACTTCTGGCGATTCGTAGCCGTTACTTACAAAAATATTTTTTAGCCCGCGTGTTTTTGCTATCACGCCTACATCTTTGGCATATGGGTAGAAGGTCGTGGGCTCATTGTATGTATATGCGATGGATTGTGCATTTTGTTCAAATGCAAGAGAGACCATTTGCTCGGGAGTTACTTCTATGTTTTTGTTTATCTCTTTCTCTTGAGAGATATCCCAATTTTGACAAAAAGGGCATTTAAAATTACATCCGATCGTACCGAATGAAAGCACTCTGGTCCCGGGCAAAAAATGATACAAAGGTTTTTTTTCGACGGGATCTACGTGTATTGCAACAGGATGCCCATATACCAGATTTTTATGTTTTCCGTTTTCGTTTGTATTGATGCCGCATATGCCAACCTGGCCTTCTTTTAGTTTGCAATAATGGCGGCACAGCAGACAAACTATACTATCTTCTTCTTTTCTATAGTAAACCATATAAACCCTCCTTATGCGAGTTATACTGTACACTAATTTAAATATATCAATTTTTCTAAATAATATCACATAATTTTATAAAAGTCAAATTTTATCTTTTTTCAAAGTTTATAGAGGTATAATAAAATGATTTACTATTCAATGAGAGGGAAAAATGGCAAAAGACCACTATTTTGATATATCAGCCAAGCTGGATATGATGGAGATGAAAAATGCTATCATTCAAGCAAAAAAAGAGGTGGATACTAGATTTGATTTCAAAGGTTTAATAGCTGACATTGAGCTAAATGAAAAAACAAAAACGGTTACACTTAGCAGCTCAAGCGAACAAAAAATAGACGCTTTAAAAGATATACTTATAGCAAAATTGATCAAACGAAATATAGCCGGCAAAGCGCTTCAAGAAGTAAAAAGTGAAGGTATAAGCGGAGGTAATGTTAAATTTATCTACCGTATAGTTGACAGCATAGAACAAGATGAAGCCAAAAAGATAGTCAAAGCCATCAAAGACCTTAAACTCAAAGTCACTCCATCCATTCAGGGCGACGAAGTAAGAGTTAGCGGAGCCAAGATAGATGACCTGCAAAAAGTAATAGCCGAAGTACGCACATTAGAACTTAATGCGCCGCTAGTATTTGGTAATTTTAAATAATCATTATGCCGCATACGAATACTAAAGAGATAGAAAGCGTCTGCACGTATTGCGGAGTCGGATGTGATATAGTTGGAATCGTAGAAAACAACAAGATCCAAAAAATATTCGCCCACAAAGACGGCGTTGTAAGTCAGGGCAAACTGTGTATCAAAGGCAAAAGCGGATATGATTTTGTAGATTCTCCAAATAGAATTACCACGCCGCTTATAAGAAAATCTTTTCTTGCCAAGAATGAAGCCATCTACAATATCGTAGCCTCAAAAGTCGAAGAATATGATGATACTTATTACAAATGTGACATAGATACGGCTACTACCATCGCAGCTCTAAAATTAAAAGAGATAAAATCTATCTATGGCGGTGAAAGCTTTTGTGCAATAGGCGGGGCGAGAACTAATTGTGAAAGCGCTTATCTGCTGCAAAAATTTTGCAGACAAAGCATGGATTCTCCGCACATAGACAATTGCGCCAGAGTATGCCATTCTCCAAGCCTCAAAGGCATGAGGACTACTATCGGAGAGGGTGCCGCAACCAATCCGTACAATGACATTTACGAGTGTGAATTCATGGTAGTGATAGGCTCAAACACCATAGAAGCTCATCCTATTATAGCAAACCGCATAGTTGACATGGCAAAGACACACAACAATCTTGCCCTTATTGATGTACGTCATACCAAACTGTCCAAATTCGCCAAACATCAATGTATCATACCGTATGAAGCCAACCTGCTTATACTAAATATGATGGCTTACGTTATTATAAATGAAGAACTGTATGATGAAAATTTTTTAGCTCACCGTACAAAAGGATTTGAAGAATTTAAAACCAAGATTTTAAATGACCCTTATGCCAATCCTGCTTTTTGCAAAGATATAGAGGGATATGAATATTTAGCAAAAATGATACCAAATATTGCTAGAGAATATGCGGTTAAAAAATCCATGATATTTTGGGGACTTGGTATCACAGAACATATTGACGGCTCATATGCCGTGATGGCGATAACTCATCTGGCTATGATGACCGGCAATATAGGCAAAAGCGGGGCAGGACTGATGCCTCTAAGAGGACAAAATAATGTGCAGGGAGCTTGTGATATGGGCTGCTTGCCATACTTTGCTCCTGATTATCAAAAACCTGAAGTTGACGGACTTATGACGCCTCAATTGATCGATGAGATGCTAAAAGGGAATATCAAAGCTGTGATAAATGTAGGCGAGGATATAGCCCATATTCATCCAAATCAAAACAAGATAAAAAAAGCTCTAAACAAGCTCGAATTCATCATGGTTCAAGAACTATTCATGACTGAGATCGCAAAAGCTGCCGATATTGTTATAGGCGTGAGAAGTGCATACGAAAAAACCGGGGTTTATGTCAATGCAATGAGAAGGCTTCATCTATCACAACCTCTTGTAGAGTCTTCTTTGCCTGATGATTGGGAAGTGCTAATGATGATAGACCAAAAAATGGGCGGGGACTTCAAATATAATAATAGTGAAGAAGTATGGAACGAGGTAACAGAGGTTGCGCATCGCAGATTTTCAGGAGCCAAATACTATAGACTGGAAAGACACCGCAAAAGAGGTATGCAATGGCCTATCCATCATGAAGATACGCCTGTGCTTCATTTATTAGATTTCCGTACTTCAGATGGTTTGGGAGAATTTCACTATCATCAATATAAAATTCGCGGTATGGTACAAGAGATCCTGGAGAAAAAATTTTATGATGACAGTTTGAATGGTTACTATCTTACAACGGGACGAACTCTAGTGCATTATAACAATGCAGCGCAAACCAAAGAAAGTCCTAGGCTAAATGATCAATACAGCCAAGATGTGCTCTTAGCTCCTCTGGAAGCCGAAGGGATCTTTGGAAGCAATTTAGTGGTATTAAAAACGGAACACGGCATAAGCAAACCTTTGAGCGTAAAATATACCGATAAAGTTAAAGTCAAAACATTGTTTTGCACATTTCATCATGCTGCGTCGAATATCAATATGCTATTTGGGGACGAATGCGACGAGCTTGTAATGACGGCGAAATTCAAATCACTCAAAGTGGAAGTCATTCCTCAATATGACACAAAATAATACCTCTATAGGAAATGCAAACGAAACACTGGCTACCAAATTCTTGGAACAAAATCATTTTAGCATAATAGATAGAAACTATTATGCAAGAAAGCTTGGAGAGATAGATATTATCGCTTCGAAAAACAGTGTGCTTCATTTTATAGAGGTCAAAAGTGCCGGAGCGGATTTTGATCCTGTATACAATATAACGCCGTCTAAACTCCGCAAAGTGATAAACTCGGCATATTATTATATGAAAGAACGAAAACTTGATATGGCTTTTAGTATCGATGCTCTAATAATCCGCAAAGGCGATATAGAACTTATAGAAAATATCACGCTTTAAACAAAATGGATTATAATATTGCTAATTTTAAATAAAGTAGAAAAAGATGATACTCACAGACGAACAATTGGCACAATTTAGACAAGATGGTTTTTTGGTTCTGCCAAATTTTGCACCCAAAAAGCAATGCGATGCCATACTAGACATAGCAAAAGCCCATTTAAAACATCGTATTGAGCCTATTGAAACCGAGATCGGATATGATGCAAAATCCAAAGAGTACCGCTCTGATGTAGCTGACTATAGCAGCATGCCTCAAGAAGAAGATGCTCCTGTGCGCCGCTTGAGACAAGTTTACGGTCGAGATATAGTATTTAAAGATTGGATGGAAGATAAAAAAATTCGTCCTATATTAGAGCAGATACTAGATGACAAAGTAGTGATCACGCTAGCTCATCATAATTCCATTATGACAAAAATGCCTCATGTCAGCACCCAAACCAGATGGCACCAAGATAGAAGATATTGGCATTACAGCGATAATAATCTAGTAAGCATTTGGCTGGCCTTAGGAGATGAATATGCCGAGAACGGCGTATTAGAATTCATACCCGGCAGCCATGGAATGAAATTTGATCCGGACCAGTTTGACGAAAAAGAGTATTTCAAAGAAGATTGCTATAGCAATATACCGTTAATAAAAACAAAAACTTCAACAAGGCTACAAAAAGGCGATGTTGTCATATTTCATTCTCTTTTGCTTCACAGGGCCAATAAAAACGATACCAATGAACCTAAAATATCTTTTGTATATACAGTAAAAGGTGCAAAAACCAAAGTGATAGAAGGTACTCGTTCTTCTGCATATCCCGAAATTGCATTAGGAGAAGATTTGTGAAATTATACGGTATAAAAAATTGCGGCAGCGTCAAAAAGGCTATGGTATTTTTAGACGAAGCGGGCATAGAATATGAGTTTGTAGATTTTAAAAAAACACCTGCGACTTTAGAACAAATAACATATTGGTCGAGCAAGGTCGGTATTGATAAACTGCTTAATCGCAAAGGTACTACATATAAAAAATTGGGACTAAGTGATATGCAGCTAGATGATCTGCAAAACATAAAATGGATGGCACAAGAAAATAGCCTTATCAAACGTCCGGTTATAGAATATGATCATAATGTTTTGGTTGGCTTCGATGAGAGTATATACCAAATCACGTTTAACTCTTGACAAAATTGGTAAGATTGGATAAAGTTACATTATCGTTATGAATAAGAAATTTTAAACGAAATTTAGTGTATTATAAAACACAATATTTATACAAGGAAAAAATATGGGAAAATATATAGAATTAAATAATAGTAATTTTGAATCAACCATCAAAGAAGGTGTTTCTCTAGTGGATTTTTGGGCACCTTGGTGTGGGCCTTGCCGCATGATCGCTCCAGTGATCGAAGAATTGGCAAATGATTTTGACGGTAAAGCTAACATTTGCAAAGTAAATACTGATGAAGAACAAGATATTGCCGTTAAATTTGGGATCAGATCTATACCAACTATTCTTTTCTTTAAAGATGGAGAATTAGTAGATCAAATGATAGGTGCTGCATCTAAAGATACATTTGCCCAAAAACTTAACTCACTTCTATAAAACCTGCATAAAAGAGGATAAAAATCCTCTTTTATCTTACTTTTTTTACCTCTTTTTAGATACAATCACTACAATAATTAAGATTAGATAGATATATAGTATTAACAAACATCACATTAACCGATTAAGAAGGAAATTATGCTAGATTGTGCAATTATAGGCGGTGGACCTGCTGGACTAACTGCTGGACTGTATGCAACTAGAGGTGGACTAAAAAATGTTGTCCTTTTTGAAAAAGGATTGCCTGGCGGACAAATTACACAAAGCAGTGAAATAGAAAACTACCCAGGATTTTTTGATCATACAAAAAGCGGTATGGATTTTATGGATAATTGGCAAAAACAATGTTTTAGCTTTGGATTAGAGCACCGGATGGATGAAGTTTTACAAATACAAAAAGATGGTGAAAACTTTTCTATACAAATTGCTGGCAAAGATCCTGTATCGGCAAAAAGTGTAATAGTTTGCACAGGAAGCACTCCAAAAAGAGCCGGCATCCTTGGTGAAGATAAGTTTTTTGGCAGGGGCGTGAGTACTTGTGCTACTTGTGACGGATTTTTTTACAAAAACAAAGCAGTGGCAGTACTTGGCGGCGGCGATACTGCTCTTGAAGAAGCGTATTATCTATCCAATATATGCTCCAAAGTTTATCTTATCCATAGACGAGACAGCTTCAGGGCAGCGCCGTCTACTGTGCAAAGAGTACAAAACAAAGAGAATATCGAGATCGTATTGGATACAACGGTAACCCAAATATTAGGCGATGATGCAGGCGTCAATGGGATTTTACTCAAAGATAAAAACAAAAATGGAACCAAGCTGGAAATTCCTGGAATATTTGTTTTTGTAGGGCACAATGTAAACAATAGTGTTTTAAAAACATCTAACAATAATTTTTTATGTGATGTCAATGAGCAAGGCCAAGTCATTGTCAATCTCAAAATGCATACCTCCATTGAAGGACTTTTTGCTGCAGGCGATATCCGCATAGATGCACCAAAACAAGTAATATCTGCAGCAGGCGACGGTGCAATTGCTGCATTAGAAGTTATATCTTATCTCCAAGAAAGGTCATAAATGATAAAAGTAGGTATAGTAGGAAGCACGGGACGTGTAGGAACACTTTTGATAGAAAATATAGCGCAAGACAAAGAATTGATCCTTAGTACGCTTCATGTATTTGACGAGTTAAAACAAGATGCCCCAAAAGGAGTATTGGTCACAAATAGCATGAAAGAACTTCTTAAAGCATCTGATGTCGTTATAGATTTTTCTGTGCCTGAAGCCACCGGCGAATTATGCGAAGAAGCCCTTAAAAACCCTACTCCACTTGTCATAGCTACAACGGGGTTGAATATTCATCAGCAAAATCTACTAAATGATGCAGCCCAAGAGATGCCTGTACTTTATGCCACCAATATGTCAGCAGGAATTGCGCTTTTGAAGATACTTGTCAAAAAAGTAGCTGCCACGCTCAAAGATTTTGATATAGAGATAGTAGAACAGCATCATCGTCATAAAGTTGATGCTCCAAGCGGCACAGCTCTAACGTTAGCTGAATTTGCAGCAGATGGCAGAGGTGTGGATCTGGATAAAGTACGTATAAGCGGCAGAGACGGTGTAATTGGAGCAAGAACCAAAGACGAAATCGGTGTTATGGCAATTCGTGGCGGGGATGTTGTAGGAAGACATACTGTAGGCTTTTATAATGACGGTGAATTTTTAGAGCTTAACCATACTGCTACAAGCAGAGAAACTTTTTCAAAAGGTGCACTTCGTGTTGCTAAATGGCTTGTTGGTCAAAAAAACGGACTTTATAGCATCAATGATGCTTTAGGGCTATAAATAAAAGGAATAATATATGTGTGCCATTGTAGGAATTTATGGATCAGAGGATGCAGCAAAAAATGCTTATTATGCACTTTTTTCCATGCAGCATCGCGGACAAGAATCAAGCGGGATCAGCAGTGCTGACGGCAAAAAAATCAATTTAGTCAAAAAAAGAGGATTGGTAACCGATGTTTTTGATGAAGAAGCATTTAAAATACTCGGTGGTACTTGTTGCGCTATCGGGCACAACCGTTATTCAACAGCAGGAAGTGATTCCATATTTGATGCCCAGCCTGTTTTTGCCAGATATAAACTAGGTGAAATTTCAGTAGCGCACAACGGTAACCTTGTAAATAAAAATGAAGTAAGAAGCGACCTTATCGCCAAGGGCGCTATATTTCAAACCGGCATGGATACGGAAAATATAGTTCATCTGATTGCAAAGAGCCAAAAAGATAAACTGGTTGACCGTATTAAAGATATGCTTACTAGAATCGAAGGTGCATATTGCCTAGTAATTCAGAGCCGCTCAAAGATGTTTGTTATCCGAGATAGATTTGGTATACGCCCTCTTAGCCTAGGTAGACTGCCTGATGGAGGATGGATAGTAGCCAGCGAAACTTGTGCATTCGATCTGCTTGGCGCAACATTTATAAGAGATGTTCGTCCTGGAGAAATGCTTATATTTGACAAAAAAAATAAAGAGCCTATATCAGAACAGGTTTTTGAGCCTGATTTCCATCCTTGTGCATTTGAATATATATATTTTGCCAGACCCGATTCTATTATTGACGGAACAAATGTATATGAGTCAAGACTTACAATGGGAAAAAGACTGGCCTATGAACAACCCGCAGATGTAGATTTGGTGATTCCTGTTCCAGATAGCGGCGTAGCGGCTGCAAGAGGATACGCCGAAGGACTCGGTGTGCCTTTTGAGATGGCAATAGTCAGAAATCACTATGTCGGCAGAACTTTTATAGAACCGACTCAAGAGATAAGGGACCTCAAGGTCAAACTCAAACTTTCTCCGATTTCTAGCCTCATCAAAGGCAAGAGAATAGCCATCATAGATGACTCCTTGGTTAGAGGTACAACTTCTAAACAAATTGTCAAAATGTTAAAAGATGCAGGTGCCAGTGAAGTACATATGCGTATCGCAGCACCTGAAATTAAATTTCCTTGCAGATATGGTATAGATACTCCTACACAAACCGAACTGATTTCAGCAAAACATACTTCAGAAGAGATTGCAGAACAAATCGGTGCAGATTCCTTGGGATTCTTGTCCGTAGAGGGACTTATAGAATCACTCGGAAATGAACGCAAATATTCTTTGGTTAGTTTTGATGGCAATTACTTTGCCGGAGGAAGTGCGCAAAGTCCAGGATGCAATGATTTGGATCTATAATAAGTGAAGTTAAAAACTCTACCTACTTTCGGCCGCTATTTAAAAGCAAAATTTGGCACAAAAGTAGCAAAAATTCCTGTTGGCCTCAGCGGATTTACATGTCCGAATATTGACGGTACAGTTGCCAAGGGTGGATGCACGTTTTGCCTAAATGAATCATTCAGCCCAAATCTTGCTAAAGATGCGAAAATTACACTAAATCTAAAAAGCACAAAAAACCCTCTGCTGGAGCAACAGCTAAAAGAACTTGATCTGCAAATTTGTACTACACAAAAAGCAATGAAAACACAAGGGATTAAAAAGTTTTTAGTCTATTTTCAATCATTTACCAATACTTATGCGCCATTTGAAACTCTTAAAACACTTTACGATAAAGCACTTAGTTATCCTGATGTAATAGGATTAAGCATAGGAACAAGAAGTGACAGCGTAACAGATGAAATACTTGACTACTTAGCCCAACTTGGCAAAACCAAAGAGATATGGATAGAATTTGGTGTCCAATCCGTATTTGATAAAACCTTAGAGAAGATCAACAGAGGCCATGATGCTGCCAATGCCAAAGAAGCAATACTAAAAGCAAAGGCAAAGGGTTTAAATGTTTGTGCCCATCTTATTTTTGGCTTGCCTGGAGAGAATAAAGAGATGATGCTAACCACAGCGAGAGAGGTTTACAATTGGGGTGTTGATGCTGTCAAATATCACCCTCTGTATGTAGTTAAAAATACTCTCTTGGCAAATCAGTATAAGGCCGGAGAATTTGCTCCTATTACAAAAGAGGAGTATACTGCCATACTTGCCCAGGCAATTGAAATTAAACCGACTCACATACTTATTCAAAGAATGACAGCCGGTATATCAGATGATACTTTATTGGCTCCCGAGTGGTGCGGATGGAGTAAAAATGCTATGGTTGCATACATAAACGAAGCATTGCGCAAGGCTGGCTGGAAGATATAATTATTTCTTCCTGTTAGCTTTTTCTTCTATACCACTCATACCAAACCTCCTGGCAAGCTCTTGCTTGACTCTATCCGGAGAAATCTCTCTAGAACCCAATCCGACAAGCGCATGATACAGCAGATCAGCAGCTTCATATATAACTTGTTCATCACTTTCATCTGCAATAGCTACACATAGCTCTTTAGCTTCTTCTGTGATTTTTTCTTGGAGCAAAACAGGATCATTGAGCAATTTTTTTGTCCAAGATTTTTCATTATCTTCTAGTCTTCTCTCTAAAATAGTATGATAAAGAGTATCAACTACACCGTACACTGCATTGATATCTATTTCTTGATCCAGTATGATCTTGTTTTGTGTAATAGAGGTAAAAAAACAACTTTTACGGCCGGTATGGCAAGCTACACCGTTTTGTTTGACTTTGAGCAATATCGTATCATTGTCACAATCAAGCAAGATATCTACTATCTCTTGCGTATGATTAGAGCTTTCTCCTTTTTTCCAAATGCGTTGTTTGCTGCGGCTAAAATAGTGTGCAAATCCTGTGCTTTTGGTGAGCTCATATGCTTCTTGATTCATATATGCCAGCATCAGTACTTCATTAGTAGAAGCTTCTTGGACGATTGACGGTATTAGCTCTGTTTTATTCCAATCTATATTCATAAGTCCTCTATTGTTGCGTACTTAGTTGTTGCTGTTTGTTATTTTTCATATCTACCCATATATTTGGAACTGCTCCGCCTGGGGTCAAGAATATCTGGGCATTTTTATTTACTTTGAGCGCTTCATTGAACTTGCCTTGGACTTTTATCTGTTCCATTTGAACCAATTGCGGAGAAAGAGAACTTGCAATTACTTTATTTGCATTTGCTTGTGCTTCAGCTTCTATGGTTATCTTATCGGCCAATTGTTTAGCTTGCTCTTTTTGCTGCTCTGCAATAGTAACTTCTTGTTTGGCTATCTGAACTCTTTCAATTTGATCTTTGATTTTTACCGGAAGATCTATATTTCTAAGCTCCACTGATGAGATAAGAACCGGTGCACCTTGAAGAGTATCTATTTTTGCTGTGATCTTAGCTTGGATAGATTTAGCTATCTCGTTTCTCATCTCAGGGAGTTGTTCTGCCGGATATTGCCCTACTACATCGCGTACGACTTCTCTGACTTTGGAGTTGATGATCTTTTCTTCCCAGCTTGATCCCCATTTTTCTATGGTTTCTGGCGCACTGGCTGCTCTAAGTTGATATTGTACGGCGATATCAATAGCAACGGTCAATCCTCTTTTGTCAAGTACTTGGATAGATGGATTTATCTTTACGCCACCTTCAAATCCATCCGAACTTGAACCGTATTTTGTAGCCATGTTTTCGCCAACCGATGAAGTCTCTTTGTCACTATATGTAATAAGTCTGATTTTTGTATTTACAGGTATGATTTGCTCAAACATCGGTATATAAAAATGCAATCCAGGATTTAGAGGTTCCGGGCTAAATTTACCAAATGTTACTTTGATCCCAACTTCACCAGAATTTATGACAGTAAAAGGCCTAAATAACACAAGCAAAACTATCAAAGCTCCTGCTGCTATAGCCCATACCGGGATTTGTTTGCCATCCCAAAAAGGGTTTTGCGGGAAATTAAATCCGCTATTATTGTTGGAATTATTGCCTGATTCCGGCTTTTTCTTTTTAAAATAATCATTCATATCTGCTGGCATAAGTTAGTTTTCCTTTTTAAATATAAGTAAGATAATGCTCAAAGTCAGGATTTCTACCAAAAACTATATCAAAATATGCTGATTGTAATTTTTCTGTCATTTCACCTCTAGCACCATTACCGATCTCTCTTGCATCTATCATACGTATAGGGGTTATTTCAGCTGCAGTTCCTGCTAAAAATGCTTCATCGGCAATATAAAGCTCCTCTCTTGAAATTCTGCGTCGTTTTACCTTAATACCCATCTTTTTAGCCATCTCAATGACAGTTTTTTGCGTAATTGATTCTAAGCTATTGTCATTTGGTGGAGATATTAAGACACCATCTCTTACCATAAAAAATGACGCGCCCGTTGCTTCAGCTACATAACCTTGATCATCAAGAAGCAATGCCTCTTCGTAACCACAATCGATAGCTTCGTATTTTGCCATTTGAGAATTTAGATAGTTAGCAGCTGCTTTTGCTTTCCCCATAGCAGATGTATTTGATGGGCGGTTGATAGAAGATATTTTGAGCTTTATTCCTTTTTTCATCCCCTCTTCACCGAGGTACGCACCCCACTCCCAAGCAGCAATTGCTGTAGTAACAGGAGCATCTTTGTGATAAACACCCATTACGCCATAACCCAAAAATGCAAATGGTCTTATATAGACATTATCGCCTTTGAATTCATTTTTGCGAAGAAGTTCCACTTGGGCATCATTAAGTTCTTGTACGCTGTATGGGATATTGAGGTGTGTCATTTTGGCAGACTCAAGTAATCTTTTTGTGTGATCATTTAGACGAAAAATAGCATAACCTTTGGCTGTTTTGTATGCTTTTGTTCCTTCGATAACAGCATTGCCGTAATGAAGAGTATGGGACAATACATGCGTTGTAGCCTCATGCCAAGGCTTAAACTCGCCATTCATCCATATATATTTTGCTTCATTCATATTGTACTCCAAAAAATGTTTCTTTAAATTAGGGCGATTATATCTAAAACATAGTTAAACATTGTGATATTTTTAATTACACTCAGATATAATAAGATTAAATTGAGTCTTCAGTGTGGCGGCTTTTGCAATTAGTCGCTTGAAATATTAATATGGAGGTTAATGTGGCATTAATCAAAGAAGCCAAACTTTTTTTAGGCTCAAATATAGAGCATAAAAACGATTATACAGAACAAAAGAATCCATTTAGCAAGGAGATAGTCTCAAAAGCTCCGATTTGCGATGCAAACGATGCCAAAAAAGCATTACAAGTTGCTCTTCATGCTACCAAGATAGCCAAAGAGGCTCCTTTGCATCAACGCATAGCATGGCTAAATGACGTAGCAGATCAACTTGATGAGCAACGTGAAGAATTTGCTATGATGATCACCCATGAAGTAGCAAAACCTATACATTTTTCTCGTATTGAAGCTAGCAGATGTGCTGAAACTATCCGCTTAACCGCTATGGCGTTAGCCAATTTCGGTGGAGAGACAATACCTACTGACATTATGCCGAGCGGACGTAAAACATTGTCATACTTCAAAAGGGTTCCCTCTGGAGTCGTAGTTTGTATCACTCCATTTAACTTCCCGCTAAATTTGATAGCTCACAAATTAGCTCCTGCTTTAGGAGCCGGCAATTGTGTGGTACTCAAACCAACCCCTGAAGCTCCTGCGTGTGCATCAATGCTGGCTGAGCTTTTTATAAATTCAAAGTATGCAGTAAAAGATGCTCTAAGCGTAGTATATGGAGATGCCGAAGTAGGTTCTGCATTAGTCAAAAGCCCTATTCCTAGGGTAGTGAGTTTTACAGGATCTGTAGGAGTCGGCCGCATCATATCCAATAATGCGGGGATCAAAAAAATAGCCTTAGAACTTGGCGGAAATGCAGCGACTTTTATAGACAAGAGTGCGGATATCGCACTTGCGGCTGCTCGTTGTGCATATGGTGCATTTTACAATAGCGGGCAAGTTTGCATCTCTTTGCAGCGCATATATGTACACGAAGATATTTATGAAGAATTTGCAAATGCGATCGCTAAAGAGAGCAGCAAACTAAAAGTTGGCAGCCCATATGATGATGATACATTTATGGGCCCTCTTATCAACGAAGATGCCAAAACAAGAGCATTAAGCTGGGTAAACTCTGCAATAAAAGAAGGTGCTAGAGCAATAGCCGGAGGAGAGTTGAAAGACAATATATTCCCTCCAACGGTAATGGCCGATGTTACCGACGAGATGAATATAATCTGCGAAGAAGTATTTGCTCCTATCGTAAGCCTAGTAAAGGTACCAAACTATGAAACAGCTATAACTAAAATGAACAACTCTCCATATGGACTGCAATTTAGTATCTTCACCAATGACCTGCCTTTGGCACAAAGATTTATAGATGACAGCGAATCGGGTGGTGTTGTAATCAATGAGATACCGACTCTCAGATTTGATGTGCAGCCGTATGGAGGCGTCAAACTATCTGGAATCGGAAGAGAAGGACCTAAGTGGGCACTTGAAGAGTTCACCGAGATAAAAAGTGTGTCCATTTACTAATTATAAATTAACACAAAGGATAAACAATGAATTATATGTTTGAAGCCGGTTTTTTAGGTACAAGAGCCCCATTTTTTATGGATATGGTCACCCTTATAGTGGTATTACTGCCGCTGCTTTTAGGTGGTACTGTCTTATTAGCCAAGATGGGGCGTTATGAAGCGCATAAAATTGCTCAAATTGCTCTTTTTGTAGTTTCTGTTATTGTAGTAGGATATTTTGAATACGGAGTACGAATAGGCGGAGGCTTTGATGAATTTGTCAAAGGGAGTTCATTGTCGCATTCATTTATATTTTACTTTTTGATTTTTCATATAGTCATAGCTGCCATCACTCTTTTTATGTGGACAAAAACTCTTTATTACGCCCCAAAAGATCACTTTCATGTTAGGCCATCAGAAGATAGGGAGTCTCCGCATGTCAAAATGGCAAAACAAACTGCTTTGTGGATCAATGCTACTGCCATTACAGGTATTGGAGTTTATGTGCTGCTATTTGTATTTTGAATTACTGCTGACCTGTCACTACGAAGCGCAGCGCAGCAATCACTAATCACTAACTGTCACCTTGAGAGTTTATAGGGTCATAATATTGCGGTTAGTGAACACACCATACAAACTAACAATTACAAACCTGCTATCAATCTAAGAATCTACTCATACTTTTTAAACTGCTCTAGCCACACTTTGTCTTCATCGCTTAGTGTACCCACCTTGCGAAGTAAACTTTCTTTGATACTCTTTAAATCGTTTATTTCAAGATATTGTAATAACTCAGGATTGATAGTAGGCTCTTCTTTTCCATATGATATCAGTGTTTCTATCTCTTTTAATAATGCTTCTTTTTCATTCATTTGGCTATACTATCAAAAAAATACTAAAGGATACCAGATGTTACAAGTCGGCGATAACGTACCGGATTTTTGTCTTGCAAATCAAGACGAAGAAGAGATCTGTTTTAGAGATATCAGAGGTCGCTGGATAGTACTCTATTTTTACCCAAAAGACAATACTCCAGGATGCACTACTGAAGCTTGTGATTTTACTGCATCACTGCCTGATTTTAGAGAGCTTGATGCTACGGTGCTCGGAGTTAGTCCTGATAGTCCGGCATCTCATCGTAAATTCATTGAGAAAAAAGAGCTGCGTATAACACTGCTCTCCGATGAACAAAAAAGCCTTTGCAATGCTTTTGGCGTTTGGCAGCTCAAAAAATTTATGGGCAAAGAATATATGGGTGTAGTACGCAGTACTTTTTTGATAAATCCTGAAGGCAAAATAGCTGCCATATGGGAAAATGTCAAAGTAAAAGGACATACACAGGAAGTTAAAAATAAATTAGAAGAGTTGCAAAAAGCCTAAGGCTATTTTGCAACCGCACATTCATAGCCAGCTTCTTTTACGGCATCGCAAAGCGCTGCGGGCTTGGTAGTATCATCTGCTTTTACTTCAGCGGTTCCGCTTTTCAAAAATACAGTAGTCTCTTTGACTCCTTTCACATTATTCAGAGATGATTTTACATTGCTCACACATGCAGGGCACATCATACCTTGGATATTTAATTTCACTAATTGATCTGCGCTTACTATTGATACACATGCAACAATTGTTAAAATAGTTTTTTTCATTCAGACATCCTTTTAATTGTTTTCATGGTATTGTTTCATATGACGTATTAAATTAACATTAAAAGGGCATATTGATGCATACAATAGAGTGGTGGGCGATCATTTCCATTGCATTTTTGGGAAGTTTCGGACACTGTATAGGGATGTGCGGAGGGTTTATCGTCGCATATAGCTCAGCAAAAATAGATGATACAATGAACACCACAGCTCAATTAGCAAGACACGGTGCATACAATATCGGCAGAGTTGGCTCTTATGTGATACTCGGTATGTTTTTTGGAGGGATCGGATCTCTTTTGACATGGAATATGTCACTTCATGGGGCTTTGTTTATTTTTGCCGGTATTTTGATGATCATAACTGCTCTTGGTATGTTAGGACTTTCGCGATTGATTCATCTACTCGAACATTCATTTACAAAATTACCATGGTTTAAAGCTCTCTTTACGCGACTTTTACATAGCAAATCTATAGGGAGTTTTTTTGCCCTTGGGGTCATGAACGGATTTTTTCCTTGCGGATTTGTATTTTTCTTTGCAGCCAAGGCAGCTGCGTCAGCTTCTATCATTGACGGTGGGCTTATCATGGCAATATTTGGTATAGCTACTATACCTACACTCTTGGCTCTCGGACAGTCTGTAAGCTTCCTTAAACAGGTTGCCTTTCGCCAAATGATGAATCGTATAGCAGCCCTTGCTATATTTATTTACGGTCTTTATAGCATATATTATGGACTTGCTTATTTTTATGATTTACCCCTATAAAGGTCGGATATGATACCACCTCGCAGCTCTATAAAATCAGGCATCAAAGTCGCCATCATACTCAAAGCAGACCAAAGAAGCGGCCGCCTTACCGAGGGCATCGTAAAAGACATCTTGACTAGCTCACCTACTCATCCTCATGGGATAAAAGTAAGGCTCATGAGCGGTGACGTAGGCAGAGTGCAGAAAATAATAAATTAGAAATTCACTTTGTCAAGTTTTAAAATACAAAAAAGCTTTTGAGTTTTACAAGTTTTTTATAAATTCAACAATATTTACATTTCCGTCAAAATCCGACCAATCAAGTACAATATCCTCTTTTTGATACATTTGTGCAGCAATTTCTATTGCTTCTTCTAATGAATTTGCATTGATATTTATAACTTTGGACAATCTTTCGCTAATTTCAATCTTGTACTGCATTTATCTTTCTTTTTGCCGATCGTAACAAAAAGAGGATTAAAGTTCAATAACAAAAGTTGATATTATTGTAAGCTATATAATCCTTTGCCTTTAAAACTTAGGTAATGTTTATCTCTTAAAATCTGTAATTGTTGTCTGATTTTTGCCTGAATATTGTTGTTATCAGGATGTTTTTCTTTTAAGTATTTTTCGAATTTATACATATCTGCAAGTGAAAAATTTGGCTTTTTAATTTTATCTATACAATTAATAATATCAAGTAGCCATCCCTTTGTTTGAATATTATTTAATCCCTTTAAAAACAATGTTTTATTCCATTCTTCAAGTATTTTATCTTTGCTTTCTTCTTTGCCGTTTTTAACATAATATATTTTTCCGCTATTTGGTATTGTATTTAGTAGTATATTGCAACCCACCCAACCGGCTCTTCTTGCGGTATTGGATAATGGTTTTCTTTTTTCTATATTTTCCGGTATAAAAAAATGTTTGGGAATGACTATAAAATTTATAATATCAAAGCTATTTTTGTCATAATTCAAAAAGAAAAAGTTTGGATTTGTGTCGCTTTGGAGTCTTTCTATCATTGTAGAATATGCACCATCTACAATTTTGTTGCCTATCTTATCTTTTTTACTTTTTAGTTCATAATCTTCATTGCATGATGTACAATAAAAATCAGCAACCGGTCTGTTGTTTTCATAATTTATTATTTTACTGCCACAATTTGGACAAAAAATATTTTCATCAACCCATTGCTCTGTAAGCACTCTCATTTTTTGGGAATTGCTATTATAGCCATCCGCAACCAATGAGTTTAGATTGAGAAGCATAGCTTTACTGCTCTATCCTTATCATTCCTACTTTGCCGTGTACTACGCTGAGTTTCTCTAATTCACCGATAGCTTCTTGGATGCTTTTCTCTTGGCATTCATGAGTCACAAACAGCAGTTCCACGCAGGCATCTTTATCGATATCCGGTTTTTGCATCATAGCTTCTATAGAGATATCGAGGCGGCTAAGAAGATTGGTTACTTCAGCTAGTACTCCCTTTTTGTCCTCTACGCTTACTCTTAGATAATAATGCGAAGTTATCTCATCACGAGAGAGCAGCATTAGTCCGTCCTCAAGAGGTTTTCTGTATCCTAGCATAGGATTGGTATTACCTCTGACTATGTCAATGATATCAGCGATTACTGCGCTTGCAGTGGCATCTCCACCTGCTCCTGCACCATAATACAGTGTCTCGCCTACTGCGTCGCCTTTTACCATCACAGCATTCATAACACCGTCTACTTTTGCTATCATAGAGCTTTGCGGTATCATAGTAGGATGAACACGCAGCTCCACGCCGTTGCCTACTTTTTTAGCTATTCCAAGCAATTTGATGGCATACTCAAAATCTTTGGCAAACTCAACATCGGTTGGAGTAATGGTATCTATCCCTTCGATGAGGATATCTTCCGGTTTTGCATTAATACCATAAGCAATAGAAGAGAGTATAAGCAGCTTATGTGCCGCATCAAAACCGCCAACGTCAAATGTCGGATCTGCTTCTGCATATCCTAGCTCTTGTGCTTCTTTCAAAACAGTACCGTAATGAGCACCCTCTCCTATCATTTTGGTCAGTATAAAGTTACATGTACCGTTCATGATACCCATGATAGAATCTATATGGTTTGCACTTAGTCCATTTCTCAAAGCGCCAATTATTGGTATGCCGCCTGCAGTACTAGCTTCAAACATCAGAGGAATATCGCCTGCGATCTCTTGCAACTCATATCGATGATATGCAAGCATTGCTTTGTTTGCAGTCACTACCGCTTTACCCTTTTCTAAGGCAAGTTTAACCATCTCAAATGGAAAATCAACACCGCCCATAACTTCTACGACAATATCAATTTCAGGATCATTAATGACATCCATTGGATCAGAGGTTATAGGAAATGCAAATTCATCTCTAGGCTCTTTGGATACGCCTCTTGCTACTACTATTTTTTTACCGCTTCTAGCCTCTATGATGTCACTGTTTTTCTCTAATATCTTGGCGACACTTCCACCAACTGTCCCAACACCTAGAATACCGACTTTTACCATTTAGTTATTTTCCTCTGGTTTGTATTCTTTGAAAAATTTAGCTATATTTCTTGCTGCTTGTCTGATTCTTTTTTCATTTTCTATAAGAGCTATACGCACATACTCATCGCCGTATTCTCCAAATCCTATTCCCGGGCTTACTGCTACATGCGCTTGGGTTAAAAGCAATTTTGAAAACTCAAGGCTTCCTAGATGACGAAACTGTTCAGGTATTTTTGCCCAAATGAACATACTCGCATTTGGCTTGCTCATCTTCCAACCTGCTTTTGCAAAAGTATCTAACAATACTTCTCTTCTTTTGAGATATTTTGGAACTACTTGACTATCAACTAAATCATTATATTCATCAAGCGCCACGGTAGCTGCAACTTGAATCGGTGTAAACATACCGTAATCAATCCAGCTTTTGAACTTTTGAACAGCGCCTATCATTTTTTTGTTTCCTACGATGAAACCTACTCTCCAGCCTGCCATATTGTAGCTTTTTGAGAGCGTAAAACTCTCAACTGCTACATCTTTCGCGCCTTCGACCTCAAGGATAGAAGGTGTTTTATATCCATCAAATGTAATATCCGCATAAGCTATATCGGAAATGATATAAAATCTCTCTTTTTTTGCCATTGCTACAAGTCTTTCATAGAACTCCGGCGTAACTGTTGCTGTAGTCGGATTATGAGGAAAGTTTACTATCACATATTTTGCTCTTGGCATAGAGTTATCCAATGCATGCTGCAGATCTTCAAAAAACTTATCTTCGTCGACTTGGAAATTCTCTTCATCAAAAGTAAGCCTCATCTTTTCTACGCTTCCACCGGCAAACACAAATGCATACGCATGAATAGGATAGGTAGGATCAGGTACTATAGCCACATCACCCGGGTTTGTTATGGCTTGTATGAGGTGCACATACCCCTCTTTGCTACCCATGGTTGCCACCACTTCGCTCTCCGGATCAAGCACAACATCGTATTTTCTCATATACCAGTTGCTAATGGCGAGTCTTAATTTGAAAATACCTTTAGATGCACTGTACCCGTGGGTATGCGGTTTTTTTGCAGTCTCTATAAGTTTGTCAACAACCGGTTTGAGTGCCGGGCCGTCAGGATTGCCCATTGAAAAATCTATGATATCCTCTCCTGCACGACGGGCTGCCATCTTAAGGTCACTAACTGCAGCGAAAACATATTTTGGTAAGCGGTTTATTTTGTCGAATTGTATTTCATCAAACATTTTTTTCTCTTGTTATAAAATTTGTGTTATTTTACCATTTTTTTGGACCACCAAGAGCAACAAATTGCTCTTTTGTAATCTCTGAAAAACCGGTATTATCTACTTTAAAATAATGAACTTTATAGTCTGCAAACTCTTTGAGGCCTTGTGGTGTTTGCAAGCTGAAAGACGCTTTGCTCGTAGCTATAAGCCATTGTTTTGCAGTATCAATATCAAAAGCATTTGATATGATACTATTTTTAAGTTCTTTTGTCTCCAAATTCATAATTCCAAACCACAATTTTGTTTTAGGAATAATTTTAAACTGTTGTAGCCCTGTAGAATTATTATCTGTACTAGATGATACATTGCCATCTGTCGTCAAAGCAGGAATTGTGATATTTGTATCTTTTTTTGTTGCATTTATGGTCACATTTGCTTCGATCTTATTGTTTGTATTGCTTAATGTTGTAAGATTTGTGTCCTCTTTATATACCGGAATATCATTTTGCACTCTTGATTGCATAAGGAAATATGTTGTCAATGCCAAGATCCCAAAAGCAGCCAACCATACTAACCATTTGGACTTAGAAGCTTTTTTTACGACATCAGGTGCGATAAAAGGCATATCTTCTTTGATATTTGCAGCAAAATACTCTTCGCACTCATCACGCAAGTCATCTATTCTGCCGCCATACTCTCTTTCCAAAATAGAGATAAATCCAAATACTTGCACCTTTTTAAAGTTTGTAAAATCTTTGGCTATAATTTTATTTAAAACATCAATGGATATTTTT
The DNA here is from genome assembly GCA_964527805.1 of uncultured Sulfurovum sp. Taxonomy (GTDB): domain Bacteria; phylum Campylobacterota; class Campylobacteria; order Campylobacterales; family Sulfurovaceae; genus BN30871. Next base: position 21,786 of record CAZGNT010000002.1, on the reverse strand, counting down.
GTTTTATTATGAATACTCTGAACACTGTTTTCTTCTAAAATCTCACTTAATAGCATTACTCATCCTATGCAACAAAATAGCAGTCGCTACACTCACGTTTAAAGAATCAAATTCGTGCTTCATTGGTATAGATACAAGCTCATCTATTTTTCCTAAAACTCGTTTTGATATCCCCTCTCCTTCACTTCCGACAACCAATACTTTTTTGTCTGCAAAAATTACATCCTCTACAGATGTGCCTTCCATTGCAGCACCATAAATTTTAAAACCGCTTTGATGTAATTCATGAAGCACGTCGAGTCCATTCGAAGCTATCATCATAGGCATACTAAATAATGCTCCTGCGCTTGTTCTTGCAATTCCGGCAAAATTGAGTTGGCCCACACCTATAGCTATGATGCCATCCGCCCCCAAAGCATATGCACTTCGCACAATAGCACCGATATTGCCTACATCGGTCAACCCGTCAAGCACTACTAAAAAATCGTTTTTTTTCATGCCGGCCAAATCACTCTCTTCGAATGGTTCAAGTTCTATTAAAATGCCTTGGTGATTTCCGCCCTTACTCATCACCTGAGCCCATTTATTTTCTAAGAATTTGATTTGATCCCTATAGCTGTCAAATAACTTTTGAGGCAATATACCTTTTTTGGCTATATAAACAGTTTTTACCGATTTTCTGTGATGCTCAAGCACATACCAACAGACTTGTTTTCCATAAATTATCATAGACTTAATTGTACCTTTTTTTTGCTGTGTAAATCTTGTTATATTTTAAGTTTATAATTATTAGTAAATTGATGACATTTTTTATAGAAAACAGATAAGTTAGCATTCTTTTTGGATAAAGAAAAAAAACGAAATGATCCGCAAATTGTATAATAAGATTTTAATTTAGCTTGCTTAAGCTGATAACCTCATCATAACACTCTTTGACACTTTTTCCACTCATTTGAGACATAAGCTTTGCTTTTTCTTTTGGTGTTGTATTTAGAGCCATGATTTCATCTATAGAAGCAAAGAGAGGCTTTTCCCCGCTGCCTTGCAAGATCACCACCCATTCGCCTCTTATATTTTCTTCTTTAAATTGTTCAAAAAGGATTTTGGCTTCATGTCTATAATATTTTTGATATTTTTTGGTCAATTCTTTTGCCAAAAACAGCTCTTTGTTTGGTTCTATTGCGGTTATCTCTTCAAGTAGTCTAAGCATACGGTGAGGTGCTTCGTATAGGATGGCCGGATACTCTTGGCTCATGGCTTTTTTGAGTGCTGCAGCTCTATCTTTGCCTTTTTGAGGCAAAAACCCTATAAAGCAAAACTCCCCTCCGCTAAATCCACTAGCTACAAAAGCAGTTAGTGCGGCATTAGCTCCGGGGAGCACATCATACGATACACCTTCTCTTTGGCAATAATCTACCAATAATTGCCCCGGATCGGAAATGACAGGCATACCCGCATCGCTCACAAAGACTACTTTTTTTTCTTTTAGATCAGTTGCAATTTCTATTAAGCGCTCTTTGCCGTTATGTTCATGAAAGGATAGATATAAAGCCTGCGGTTTTTGCATACCATAGCGTTCTTGGAGCAGTGTCATTAAGTGTTTTGTATTTCGGGTATCCTCGCATAAAAATAGTTCTGCCTCTTCAAAAAGACGCATAGCCCTGATAGTTATGTCAGCAGGATTACCGATAGGAGTAGGAATGAATGTTAGCATAAGTTGTCATGCGGTGCGCAAAAGCACTGCATGAAAAAAATTAACCGAGGTTATATTTTTTCTTGAATTTATCAACACGGCCAGCCGCATCAACGATTTTCTCAGAACCTGTGAAAAATGGATGACATTCGTTACAAATATCCACGCTTATATTTTCTTTGTCTGATTTGACTTCAAATGTATTTCCGCATGCACATGTTACTTTGCAATCAACATAGTTCGGATGAATATCTTTTTTCATCTTTTTACCTTCTTAATAAAATAATATGATGACAGGCAACTAACCTGCTCTGATACTTAGCAAGTATCCTTCCGCTAAAATAATTAGCGGGTCGCTGCAACCTCACACGGAGACAGCTTTTAAGAATTGGCATTATATCCAAAATTGTTTAAATTTTCATAAGGACGCTTCTGAAAAAGCTAGAAATGTTATGAGTATTTAGGGTTTTAGAGGTGTCCTTAAATTACTCTTCTGGCAATATCTGTTCAGGAAGGTTTGGAAAACGTTCTTTGAGTTTCAAAAAATACGATGGATCACCTAAGCATTCCGGATTTTCAACTTCCGTACATGGAAGCTCCACGATTTCCCATTTGCCGTCTTGCAATTCAAGCAGAGCACTAAGGTCTTCATATCTACTGACACCGTCTGGTGATTGTGGAAATGCATGCACCCATGCCCAACCATCTTGGACTTTTAAATGTTCTACGACAAATATTACATCGACACCATGCATATTTTTAACCTCTTGTCTGAGAACATCCAAAATATCTTTACGCATCTGTGTACCTTTTTCAGGCGTGAAGCATTCCTTTGACATATTATTGATATCCTTAGCAAGACAAAAATTCATACCGAAACTAATAATCACAATTGTGATGATAAACATAAAATTGTATTTTTTCATTTTTTACCTCATGAATATTACTACTTTATCCTGCTTAATATTTCTAACACCTCTTCATCACTCACATCATACCAATCTTCATAAACCTGCGCAACCGCATGAAAGTTGTATGGTGATTCTAACACAACCATTTCATCAACTATCGGAGAGAATTTTGCTATAGCGCTAGCACCTGCTACAGGTACAGCTATGATAATTTTCCCGGCTTCTTGTTTTTTGCATAAAGCAACTGCTACATGCATAGTAGATCCCATCGCGATACCGTCATCTACTAATATTACTGTTCTTCCTTTAAGAGAAGGTAACGGTTTCCCGTTTCTCAATGTTTTGATGCGCCTTTGTATCTCTTCACTTTGGTCTGCAATTATTTGTTCTATCTCTTGATCATCAAGATTGGATGCTGCTCTTTGATCAATAAAGATAGAACCGTCTTCTGCTATAGCACCAAATCCACTCTCTGTATTATATGGATATGGAAGTTTACGGCAAATGATAAGCGAAAGATCATAACCAAATGCTTTGGCTATCTCATAACCAAGTTCTGCGCCTCCTCTAGGGATTGCCAAGACTAAAGCATCATCTATTTTATATTTTTGGAGAGCTATTGCCAACTTTTCACCGGCATCTTTACGATTTTTTAACATTTAGACTCCTTTTTTATATTATAATTTTATTTTACAATAATTTATAAATAAAATCAATCGAGATGAATTAAGCCAAAAAGGAACTTTTCATGGATAAATTAGCTCTAGCAAAAACGATAATGACTGATTTTGGTGTACGCACATGTTTAAAAGATCGAAATTGTGCTCCTATTCGTTATCTATGGACAGATGCCTTTGCGGTATGTAATTATTTGAATCTTTTTTTAAAAACAGGAGAAACAAAATATAAAGAAGATGCCTTGCTTCTTGTGGATCAAGTACACCACGTTTTAGGAAAACATCGAAGTGATGATATTCGTCATGGATGGATCAGCGGCTTAAATAAAGAGGAAGGAGAGAAGCATCCTACGATAGGTGGACTGCGAATCGGCAAAAAAAACAATGAAAGAAAAGAGAACGAACCTTTTGATGAAAGATTAGAATGGGAACAAGACGGGCAATATTTTCATTATCTGACCAAGTGGATGCACGCTCTTAATCTTACGACAAAGGTAACACGCGATCCGAAATATAACCTCTGGGCTTGCGAGCTGGCGAAAACGGCTCATAGCAAATTTACCTATGTTGTGTTTGGCGGCATAAAAAGAATGTATTGGAAAATGAGTAATGATCTAAGCTACCCTTTGGTAACTTCAATGGGCCAGCATGATGCACTGGATGGTTATATCACATATCTTGAGCTAATCAAAGCGGCTCTTAAAAATAATAATATCGATCTTGATAGTGAATTGATAAGCTTATTTCAAATGTCTCACATTATGGATCTAGATACCAATGATCCTCTAAGCATAGGCGGATTATTAAGTAGTGCGTGTACATTGATGCAACTTATCATAAATAACAAAATGACACATTTGTCTGATATGCTACTAAAGCTGCTAACATCTTCCAAAAACGGCATAGATGCTTTTTTGAATGCCAACACCTTGAGGCACCCTGCTGAGTATAGACTTGGGTTTCGCGAACTAGGGCTCAGCATAGGTTTGCACGGTGTAAAAAAAATGCAAATGCTTACCAAAGAACACCCTGAGTGTTTTTCAAATCACACTATGCTGCAATCTCAACTCTACAAACTTGCAAGCTATATACCTATGTGTGATATCATAGAAAAATTTTGGATAGACCCAAATAATCAAAAGAGCAACACATGGAGCGGGCATCTAGATATCAATGCTGTTATGCTTGCTACCTCTTTGGACCCGGAGTATTTTTTGAATATTTAGATCATTACACCAACACCTTACTGGCTACTGCGCACGCTGCACTTTCGCTGCGCAAAATAAGCGGAGTGCTGAGCCCTACGATTTTATCGCTTGACAAAAGCCTAACCTCTTTATCGCTAAATCCGCCTTCGCAGCCTATTATTATAGTCATATCATCAGCCATTTCAATATTATTCAGCAATTTATCTGAAAAATTGAGCATCAGTGCTTCGGGATGATCGGAGATAAACTCTTTTAGACTGCCTCCGAGCTCAAGCTTCATCTTATCGCTTCTGCCGCATTGTTGTGATGAATTAAGCAGTATTCTCTCAAACCTGTCAAAATCAATTTTAAAATTTTGCTGAGACCTATCACAAGAGATAAATGTAATATACGCAACTCCCATTTCATTTAAAATAGGTAAAAATTTTTCTATATTCTTTGGATCTATCATACACCAGCCTATATGCAGCTTTCTTGCGGCTTTGATTGGCAGGCTTCTTTCTTCCAGGAATTCTAAATGGGCTTGTTTTTTATCCATATTGACTATGCGGTACATGTATATAATGTCATTTTTTAAATGGCGCAAAGCTATAGCATCATCTACCCTATGACGTCTGACTTTAAAAATGTAATGATGTGCATCGCCTTGCAAATCAAGCGACATATCTCCTGCACGCTCATGATAAAGATATTGCATAACCCCTCCCTAATTTTACCGTACCGGTAATAAATTAATCTTTTAGATTATATCAAAAGAGTGTTATAATCCAAACAAAAAGGTCAATGATGGCAGTATCTATACTAGAGGCATTAGAAATTATATACAAAAAAACCATTCGGGTTGCAAAACGAGAAACTATAGAAATAGAAGAGAGCGTTGGGCGCATATGCGCAAATGATATATATGCCAAAATCCCATTGCCTAAATTTGATCACTCTGCCATGGACGGATATGCTATCAGGACCGCAAATGCAGGACAATCTCTCAAATGTCAAGATATTTTATATGCCGGGAGCAAAAACATTCCCGCCCTTAAAGAAAATTATACGATTCGCATAATGACGGGGGCTCCGGTACCTTTGGGCTGTGAAGCTATTGTCCCGCTAGAAAACGTTATTGTAGAAGGTGATATGGTAACATTGCCAAGCAGCATAAAATATGGCTCGCATATAAGACAACAAGGCGAAGAGTTAAAAACAGGTGCTATTTGCTTACGTCAAGGAGAGGAAATCACGCCTTATTCCATAGGACTGCTTGCATCTCAAGGTATAGATACTGTAGAAGTAGTATGCAAACCAAACGTAACCATATTAAGCACAGGAGACGAACTCAAACCATATACACAAAAAAATATTGGGGCATATGAGATATATAACTCCAATACTCCAATGTTTGCCGCAAGGGCCAAAAGCATAGGATGTCACACAAAAAGCTTAAATATTTGCAGCGATGACTTGCAAACCCTCAAAGAACATATCAAAGCGTCCTTAGATTGTGATGTTATAATCACAAGCGGGGGGGCAAGTGTGGGTGATAAAGATATAACCAAAGCGGCTTTTTTTGAGCTTGGTATGGAGATGTTATTCGAAAAGATAGACATCAAGCCAGGCAAACCGACATCTCTAGGGAAAATCGGCAATACATTGATAATAATATTGCCTGGCAATCCTTTGGCGGCTATGGTAAATTTCGAATTATTTGCTATCCCTCTGCTTGAAAAACTAAAAAGTGCTGCCAAACATTATCACACGATCATACAAACTGCTTTAAAAGATGAGTTTAGATTAAAATCCGGAAAATATAGTGTGATCTTAGGGCAATATGACGGTAAACTTTTTCATCCATTATTATCGCAGGCTCCAAACCAAGTATCAACGCTCAAAGATGCAAATAGTTTAATGATCACTACTCCTAATATAGAACGCATAGACAAAAATCAAATTATAAAAATTATTCCGATTGGTTACATGATGGATTATAAAAAAGAAGAAGATATATTCGTATTGTAAAAACCCTTCCCCAGAAAGGGAAGAGAAGCTAAATTATAGTTTTGAAATATAATCAGCCAAAGCTTTCATTTGAGCATCGTCAAGGTTAGCCATTTGGCCTTTCATAAGAGCACCGTTACCAGTGGTATCAATTGTACCAGCTTTATAGCCTTTCATTTTTGATTCTAAATCAGTAGCTGATTGACCAGCGATAACAGCTGATTTACCAAGAGCTGCAGTTTTACCGTCAACACCGTGACATGCACCACATGCAGTATACAAAGCTGCACCGTCTGCTGCCGGAGCAGCTGCAGCTTCAGGAGCAGCTGCTTCAGTTGCATTTGCTTCAGTAGCGTTAGCTTCAGGAGCAACAACTTCAGTAGCGTTAGCTTCTGTTGTTACGTTCATTTCTGTTGCATTCTCTTCAGTTGCTTTTGGTTTTTCACCACAACCTACGAATAAAAGAGCCATAGCGGCTACTGACATAAGTGCCAATTTTTTCATTACAAATCCTTTGAGTTTTTATTTTTGGACAACGCCATTATACAAAAAAATTTGTTCAAATTTGCATAAAAATAAAATATAAAAATATAAAATTGTTACCATATTTTAAAAATAAAATTTTTGAATAGAAAGTTTGAGGTAGATTAAGAAAAATAAATGAATACCTATATAAAGTATTTTGAACAAGAAGAACAATCTTTTACTTTTAAAGCAAAAGATTGTATAAAACTATAACTTATTCAGCAGTAGCGTTAGCTTCAGTTGCGTTAGCATCAACTGTTTCAGTTGCGTTAGTTTCAGCAACAGCAGCTTCAGTTGCATTAGCTTCAGTTGTTACGTTCATTTCAGTTGCGTTAGCTTCAGTAGCGTTAGCATCAGCTGGTTTACCTTTACAACCTACGAAAAGAAGAGCAGCAGCAGCTACAGATACAAGTACCAATTTTTTCATGTTAATCCTTTGATTTGTGTTTGACAAATGGAATTATACTAAATTTTTCGTGGATTTATGCTAAATTTTTGAAATATTATTTTTTCCCATATATCTTTATTCTTCCATTCATTTTTTACCTGATTGGAAAATTCAATTTTTTGAAGATCTATATCGCCCATATTTAAATTATATGCATCATCTCTAAAGGCTTGTGCATATCCTGTATCGGTCTCATGTACAATAATACTATGAAGTTTTACTTCTTTTTCTTCATTCACCATCATTGTGGTTTTTAAAATTTGATCTATGATCACAAAAAATACTCTGCTAAATTGTTCGGCAGATGGAGATACAGGCAACACGACCCATCTGGCGCTATGGCGCTGCATATCTTTGATATATTCTGTATCATCGTCGCTCCACAGTGTAACTGCATGATCAAATGAATCGATTATTTCTTTCATAGTATGTTTCATAAGTCCAAAATCATATACCATCTGTCCGGCATCTAGATAGTTTGATTCGAGCAATATCTCTACTTTATAAGAATGTCCGTGTATGTTTTGGCTGCACCGCTGTGTACTGCAGCCTCTGACGATATGTGCATTTTCAAATTTAAAAAGTTTCCTAATAATCATCATTTTCCTTAATCGGAGTAAATTTATCTTATTTTATCAAATATAAGATAAATTTCTACACCCCTTGTGTAGTATCGAATATTCTTATATGCAATCTATCACTATAATTGTATCCATACTTCATACAAAAAGCAAAAACTGCTTTATCGTTAGCTTCCAGAGTAGATCTTGACTCACCGACAGGCATACAAAATATTTTTTTGGCGGGACATATGCTTATTATGTTCTGAATTTCATTAAATGCACTACTATCAATGATTTCTTTATTGAGCGTAAACTTGAAAAAAGATTCGTCTGCATTGTCTGTTATTTTTTTGATTGCTGCAGTATTAATTCTTTTAGATATCGCCTCGCCGCTATTCGATAATTTTACAGAAAGTGCAAAAATTGCCTTTTTATAAGCCGGAAATTCATCAAAATCAATTTCAACTACACCATTGGTCTCAAAAGTAACACGAATGCCAAGATCTATCAGCCATGAAAAAACTGTATAAAAAACTTTATCTCGTGCATACAAAAGAGGCTCTCCGCCTGTTATTACAACATGCGGCAAGTATCCTATAGCATCAAATTCTGTTTTTAGATGCGCAATAAATATATCTGCATCATCAATCTTTTGCCACGAAGCGCTAAATGCACGATCCACTGCAAAGTATGTATCACACCCGTATCTTACTTCACCGCTTACGCAATAAGATGTACCAAATCCTCCACAGGAAAGATTGCACCCGCCGGTACGTAAGAAATATGACGGTGTACCGGCATATTTACCCTCACCCTGAATGGAAAAAAATTCTTCTACTAAATAAAACATCATCCGCCTGTTTGATAAAATGCGCGCTTGGATTGCTCTCGTGATTCAAGTTCTTCTTCGCTCCAGCGATTCTCTTTAGGTTTATCTCGAAGAACTTGTGCCAAAATGCTTGAAGCTCTATCTATATCTTTATCTTTCACTGCTTGGGCGATACTCATTGCCTCGTCAAAATATAAACACGGTATCAAATGCCCCTCTGCTGTAAGGCGGATACGATTGCAGTTCTCACAAAAATCGTGCTTATGTGGGTCTATAAGGCCAAATTCGTATCCATTCTCTTCAATGCTGTAATTAAACGACGGACTCGTTCCCTCTCTGCCTAAAGCGTGAATGGTATATCTCTCTTTTATCTTGGCTAAGATCTCTCTGCCGTGCATGCCTTTGATTGTATTATTAGCATGTGTATTTTCCATATATTCTATAAATCTAATTTTAACCTGTTTTGCTCGCGCATATTCTAAAATATCTAAAATCTCATCTTCGTTGATACCTTTTAGAGGAACCATATTCAATTTTACATTAAGCCCGATTTGAAGAGCTTTCTCTATGCCGGCAACAACCCTGCTTAGTACATCTTTGCCGGCTATTTTGGCAGCAATATCAGGTTTAAGGCTATCAAGAGAGATATTCAATCTTTTCAAGCCCGCAATTTTTAGTTTTTCTGCAGCTTCAACGAGCAAAAAACCGTTTGTTGTAATAGCAAGGTCAATATCCGGTTTATAATCGTGTATCATGGCTATAAATTTATCTAAATCTTCGCGAAGCAATGGTTCGCCGCCGGTTAAACGAATTTTATCTACCCCTTCATCTATCACTACTTTGATAAATAAAAATAATTCTTCAAAACTCAGCAGATTTTCTTGAGGTACCCATGAAAATGGTTTTTCAGGCATACAATATTGGCATCTAAAATTACATCGCTCAGTAACAGAAACCCTAAGGTAGTTAACGCGTCTTCCTTGTCCGTCTATCAACACTTTTTTATTGTCCTATAATTAAATTGTCTAAGAGTAGCTAAATGTTGATAAAAATGCGATAAGTGTATAAAGAAAAGATTATTTTTTTAGATTATTAGCTTTGCAGTGGTGTTATTCCGCTATAAACTGCGGAATAACAGAAGTTTTATACTTTACAAAATCAATTATAATTGATTAATGCAAGTCTTTCCAATGATGTTTTTTCCACATATACGCAAGTACTGTGAAAATAACAAAGAACAAGATCACCCATGGTCCGATAGCATGTCTAGCTTCTTTGCTAGGATCTCCAGTCTCTTCAAGGTATGCTTTTACTGTCTCGTAACCTTCTTTAGTTAATCCGACTCTTGGCATAGAAGTACCAGGAAGCTGCGTTTGAGGATTTTCTATGAAAGTCTCCATAAAGTGTTCGCTTCTAGCTCTGATCATAATAGATAGGTCAGGCGGTAATTTACCCATATATTTTTCAACTAAACTTTGCTCATCAAGAACTTTAAGTTTATGCGCTAACGCCTCTTTTTCTGTTTTGAACTTAGGAGTCGCTCCTAATTGAGTAAGCCCACCGTATCTGTTAGCATGACATCTGCCGCAAGCTTCTTCATAAGCTACTTGTGGAGTCATTTTACCAATTTTTTTGGCTTTGATATAAGCTACAACATCAGCGATTTGCTGAGGAGTTGTTATCATTGTTTGCACAGCGCCCATAGGATGCATCATTGTGTTTGCATATTTATGGTCCACATTTGATGCCATTGCAGGATCTTTAATAAGTGCAATGAGATATTTTTTGTCATACAAACTGCCTGCATGATCCAAGTTTGGAGGGATAACACCGCCCATGTTGATACCGGCACCGTTATGACAACCCATACATGTACCAAACAATGCTTCTCCGGCTGCTGCATTACCAGGAAGTTTAGCTATTTGATTAACTTCGCCCCAGAATGCTTTTTTGGCAGCTGCTTTATCTTTTGTAGCTTCAGCTATATCCGCAGCTCCATCGTATACGAAATTATGTCCTTCAACATGTTTATGCATTTGAGAGTGAGCAAAAGGCTCTACACCCCAATATGTAATTAGAGACAAGATAACAACAACGGCTAATATTTTAAACTCTTTCATTATCATTCCCCCTTACGCTTTCTTCTCAAATTTGGTAATAAACGGAAGAGCTACAAATAGTGAGATAAACACCAATGCAGCTACCAATCCGATAACTGTCCAAATACCTTCTGGAGGCAATTTGCCCATAACAGTAAGTACGATCATATCTACTATCATAACCCAGAACCAAACTTTAAATAAACCTCTTTTATTCGCAGGAGCAACTACTGGACTTTTATCCAAGAATGGAAGCAGGAAGAATGCAACTTGAGCAAATCCGAATGCTATAAGGCCTAGATCTTTATTAAATGGTCTAAGTATCTCATATGACCACAGGAAATACCACTCTGGATAGATATGAGCCGGGGTTTTGAGTCCATCTGCAGGGTCAAAATTCACCGGATCCATCGCAAATTCAAAATGGAAAAATACCAAATAGAAGAAAAGGATAAAGTAAACACCCATTACAAATACATCTTTGCTCAAGAACACAGGGTTAAATGGAATTACTTTTGATTCTTTTTTCTTGCCTTCTTTATAAAGTTTTGCAGCTTCATCAAAATCGATCTCTTTACCGTGTTGATTATTAACATGCGGGATTCTAAGAGTTGCGAAGTGAAGTACGATCACAGCAATAATAACAAGTGGAAGCAAAAATACATGCAACATGAAAAATCTTGTCAAGAATGCTTGTCCAGGTACATAATCTCCTCTGAGCCATTCAACAAATCCTGGGAAGTTTGCTACTCCGCCGGCTATAGTAGGTGAAAATCCTTCAAAAAGATTGGTAATAACCATACCTGCCCAGTAACTCATTTGACCCCATGGAAGCATATATCCACTAAATGCCTCTGCTGAGAATAGAACAAACAATAGCATACCAGAAAGCCAGATCATTTCTCTGCCTCTTTTGTATGAACCGTAATAGATACCTGTGAACATATGAATATATATAACAAGGAATACAACAGAAGCTGCAACACCGTGAATATGTCTCCATAGCCAACCAAAACCGACTTCACTCATAATAGTGTGGTTAACACTATCAAATGCACCGCCTACACTTGGTTGATAATACATCAAAAGAAAGATACCACTAATAATAAGCAAACCAAAGGTGGCGGCAAGTATCATCCCCATTGCCCACAAGAAGTTAATATCTTTTGGTATCCAATATTCTGTAGAAAGAACTTTTTTGACAGTATCTACTGCCATTCTTTCATTCAACCATTTGTGCGAAAAGGGCTTCGCTTTTTCATCAAAATGTGCCATTTTCTCTCCTTATACTTTCAATGTCAAGCCAGCAGCTAACATTTTCTCATATTCCGGACCGGTTTCGCCCAAAATTACGCTTGTACCGCTAATTTTAAACGGCGGTATATCTAAAGGTCTTGGAGGTGGTCCAAAAGTATTGACGCCTAATGAGTCAAATTCTCCCCCATGACATGCACATTTAAACTGCTTTTTATCTGCCAGATATGCTGGAATACAGCCCAAGTGCGTACAAAGACCTACAACAACAAGGTATCTTCCGCCCGCTACATGAATCTCTCTGTCGCTTTTTGGTGCACTAGCCGGTTGTTTAAGAATAAATATAGGCTTGCCTCTCCATTTTTCTGTCACAAGCACATTTTCTTGAGCCGGACTAAGATCTATTGTGGTAAAACCTGCTGATTTTACGCTTGGCAACGGATCCCAAGTTCGCTTAGCTGCATACAATGCACCCAAAGCACCCAGAGCAGCAAAACTACCTAGAGCCATACCCATGAAGTCTCTTCTATTACTCATCGTATTCCTTTCAAAAATAAATTAACTTATTATTATAAAAAAGATGTGATTAAAAAATTATGAAAAAAAGATTTATTTGCTAAAAAAAGTGTTATAATGAGTATTAATGGGTATAATTGTGTTCATTTGTAACTTATCGGATAAGTATCTTCTTAACATAGTTTGATTAAAATCATCAACTATGCTTATAGTATAATTTTTAAACAAACTTTTTATACATTCCAAAAGAGGTGTTTGAGCGATAAAGATCACATTTGCGCCGCTTACTCTAGACTCTATGGCGCATTGAACGGAAGTAGTGATAATATCACTTGAAGTTCGGATCAAATCTGTATATTCTTCTGATTCATGCATCACATCAAATACGCTGGCTAATTCTTTTTCATAATTTACAAAGAAATAGTGCCCCATCAATATCTCCATGTTTTGGCCTTCAAAAAAGTTTTTATGATTAATAATACTTTTTTGAGGATCACTATCACCGCCAAAAAACAGTACTCTTTTAGTTTTTGGCATAGAGTCGCTATAAATGGTATCAACAAAAATCGTATCTTCTTGCCAAGGATAAATGATCTGCTCATTAAAAACAGGTTTGTCGTCACATTTTTGAGCCATGCGAAAGACTTTGTAATCATTACAAAAACTCTCAAATTGCCATGGCAGCTCTTCATTTGAATCTATAAGTAATGTATCTCCTCTGCTCAAAACTACGTCAAGATCAAGAATTGTTTCAATAGTTACTGCATCATTGATGCCAAGCTCTTTTGCTACAAGAGCAGCTCTAAAATCGTTTACAAGAAGTTTATACTCAACTTCTCTTCGCTTGGCTTCTTTGAGACATGCAACGCCTCTGCGAACACTATCTAATCCTTCTTTATGACTTGTATGGGCATAGTAATAAAACATTAATCATTGCTCCTGCGGCTTTTTTGTTCCATGTGAGATTTATTAAAAATTGATAATGGCTTCATTGTGCTGTATTTTCCTATTTTAGGCGGGATTTTATAATAATTCTGATTAAATAATGCCATTTATGTTTGAACTAAGTGTGAAGTATAAATTGATAATAAGATGTTAAAAAATGATAATACGCAGAATTGCAAAATATATTCTTCGCCTCCTTTACGTCTCGTTACATATCGGGAGATATGGAATGAGTTAAGTCTATTGCTCTATCGTTCCATATCTCCCGATATGGAATGCATACAATCAATACTACCAAAACCTTTCAACATCTATCAGTCCTTTAATGCCTTCATAATCTCTTGCGCTTGAATATCTCCAGCGCATAGCTTCATTGACATATCCTCTTTTTACGGGATTATTGTGAATATAATTTATCTTATTTATCATCATAGCATCATTTTGTATAAGTTTAGGGTGATAACCTTCTTCCCATAATTGATAGCTTGTTGCTTTATGATGTGCTTTTTTGTAGAACATCAGTTGATCGAGTATTGTTTTTGCATTCTCTTTTTTTAGCAGGGTCAATAGCTCTTTTGCAGTGTATTGTTTAAATGATTTTATACTTTTTTCAATGTTATTGCTTTGAGCTATCATATGTAGATGATTTTCAAGTATCACATATGCATACAGTTTTAGATTATCTCTTTTTTGAAGAAATTGAAGAGTGTTTAAAACAATAGCTGTACTTTCATTTCTTGTAAACAACGGCAACAAATGCAATACTGTACAAGTCAAAAAGTACGGACAAGTCGGTTCGTATATTTTATATCTGCTTCTTCCCATAATGACAGTATATTGTATAGCTGTATTTTATGAAGTAAATATGTCATATTGTCATAATTTGTAGTATTCATTCCATATCAGGAGATATGGAACAAGTTAAAATTTCCATAACTTGCCTGAGATAACTCTACATAATCCAAATATTCTTTAATTGTTGCCATGCAATATTCCTTGTTTTGGTTTTAGTGTTTTGTTTAAAAATTCATCGTATTGTATTTCAATGATTTTTGGACATTGAACTTTCCAGCTATCTCCAACTGGAATAGATGATAAAAAGCCGTAAAGCCAACCACCTTGCCATACAACTCTCACTACTTCAGCTATTTTTGCTTGATTCTTTGTGCTGACTATTGAAAAAGTAGAATCCAAGCGCATATTTATAAAATCGATCTTACTAAGCATGTTTGATTGTTCAATATACTCCCACTGACTCATTTCACTTTCTTTTATTTCCTCTTTGATGATACATTTGCCTCGTTTATAAAGATTCAAATTATACTCACTGGATGCATTTCCTATTTGTATACACTCTTGAGTTGTATTAGCATCTACCCAAGAAACTCTGTAATATTTATATGGTTCAGCATTTGTTGTTCTATTTTTATAATCTATATAACGATACCCACGATAAGGTAAAGGTGGTATATTGCCATAAGTACTCAAATCCTCACCGACATAAAATCCCTCTACATTATCAACATTTTTATATATTTTAACTCCCACTTGTGTCATACATAGATATTTATAGATCGGATAACCAATAATAATATCCCATGAAGGAATCAAAATAAATATTGCTATTGCTATTCGTTTTTTTATTAAGCTTTTTGTGGCCATATACACTTTATTGACTATTGTTTTAGACAGCCATACATATGAAACTATAACTACCAATATACCTAATCCTATCATTCTGAACTCCTCTATTGTTCATTTTTATTAATCAAAATATAATATTTAGTTTACATATAGTTTATATTTAATCTTTTAAAAGGTTTATTAAATATTGGTGATTTTTGTGAGATTTATTTCTCTCGTTTCTCTCGTTCCATATCTCCCGATATGGAACGAGTTATAACATCAGTTACTGCCTTTGCGGCTCTTTTGTTCCATTTTGATATAGATGTGTACTATCTCAAGTGCTGCCGGGGTTATGCCCGATATCTGAGATGCAGCCTGAAGTGTGATCGGAGTAAATTTTTCCAATTTTTCTACGATCTCATTGCTCAATCCAGATACTTTACGATAATTGAATTCTACCGGTATCTTGATCTTGAGCATCTCTTCCATGCGGTGAATTTGGCTTTGTTGTTTATCGATATATCTGCTGTATTTGGCTTCAATGAGTATTTGCTCTATTACATCATCGTTATATTTTTCAAAATCTGGCAGCAATGCAAGTAATTTTGCCTTATCAAAATCTCCTCTGCCTATAACATCTATCCAAAATGTGCGGTCATTTATCTTCATTTCTCCAATCGCTTCTAATTGTTCTAGAAACTCTTTTGTAGGAGTTACACTTGTATTTTTCAAAAATGAGATAGCTTCATCTAGGGACTCTTTTTTGGAAATCACTTTATCATAAAATTGCTCATCGAGCAAGCCTAATTTATACCCATATTGCGACAGTCTGATATCTGCGTTGTCTTCTCTTAATAGCAATCTATATTCAGCTCGACTTGTAAACATACGATAAGGCTCAAATGTGCCTTTGGTAACCAGGTCATCTATAAGCACTCCGATATAAGCTTCGTCTCTGCCCAATATCAACGGCTCTTCATTGCGCAATGCCAGTACGGCATTGATCCCTGCCATAAGGCCCTGCGCTGCTGCCTCTTCGTATCCTGTTGTACCGTTGACTTGTCCTGCGCAATAAAGTCCTTTTATCTTTTTGGTTTCCAAAGTATGCTTGAGTTCAGTGGGCTGTATATAGTCATACTCTATGGCATATCCGTAACGCACGATCTTGGCCTCTTCCATGCCGGCAACTGAGCGAATCATATCCAACTGAACATCGGTTGGCAGAGATGTACTCATACCGTTGAGATAAAATTCATTTGCTTCGAGTGTTTGAGGCTCTATAAATATCTGGTGTCTTTCTCTATCTCTAAAACGATTTATCTTATCTTCTATACTCGGGCAGTATCTTGGCCCGATACCGTCAATTTGTCCCGAGAAAAGAGGAGCTCTATAAAAATTGCTCTCTATAATATTATGGGTTGAGCTATTTGTATAAGCCACCATACATGGAAGCTGTTTAGGATTAAATGTCTCCCTTGGTGTCCTAAAGGAAAAAGGTATAGGATTTTCGTCGCCATGCTGTTCTTCCATTTGGCTAAAATCAATACTTGTGCCGTCAACTCTAGCACAAGTCCCTGTTTTTAATCTCCCTATCTCAAATCCCAATCTTCTCCAGCATTCAGCCAGTTTTATAGAAGCAAATTCACCTTGTCTTCCGGCACTCAGCTGTGTTTCTCCGATATGTATCACGCCGTCTAAAAATGTTCCTGCAGTAATGATCACTTTTGGAGCCATATATTTATTGCCTAGTTGGGTTACAACGCCTTTAGCTTCATGCTCTTCTATAATCAACGAGTCCACCATCTCTTGTTTTATATCAAGATTCGGTGTTCTTAAGATTACGTCACGCATATAGATTCTGTATCTATCCATATCTATTTGAGCTCTGCTGCCTCTTACTGCAGGGCCTTTTGAAGCATTAAGGATACGAAATTGTAGTCCTGTTGCGTCAGTACATAATCCCATTTCACCGCCAAGAGCGTCAATTTCTTTTACCAAATGTCCTTTGGCAAGTCCTCCTATGGCAGGATTGCAGCTAGATGCTCCTATCTGTTCTGCCAATATTGTTACCAGTAAGGTTTTGACCCCCATTCTAGCAGATGAAAGTGATGCTTCTATACCGGCATGCCCTCCACCTATCACGATTACATCGTAGTTCATCTTTTATCCTGTGCTTTTTGCTATAATTGTGCAATTATATCCAAAAAATATCATTTTAAAATACGACGGCATCAGAGCCGACCATTGGCCCAACCTGGCATTGAACATGTTTTTTTATGCTTTTAAATATAAAATTGGGTAAGTGTTTTATTAAGGAAACAATATGTTTACAGGACTTATTCGTGAAATTGCTGCTGTTAAAAGTTATCACAATAATATTTTGTCACTTCGTGCAAGATACAAACCAAACCTAGGTGATTCTGTTGCGGTCAACGGCATATGTCTTACGGTAACAAAAGTAAATAAAGACGGATTTGACGTGGAATTGGCCGATGAAACAAGGAGCATTATAGATCCAAGTAGATTTACGGGCAAAGTCCACATAGAGCCTGCCATGGCAATGGGTGATAAGTTTGAAGGCCACATAGTCCAAGGTCATGTAGATTGCTTGGGCACGGTCAAGAGTATTACAAAAAAAGAAAACGGCGTTGATTATATCATCCAAGTTCCAAAACAATATATTGCCTATATCGTCCCAAAAGGATCTATCACTATTGACGGCGTGAGCTTAACTGTCAATGAAGTAGGAGCTGATACTTTTAGGCTAACGATCATACCCCATACTATCAAAGAGACCTTGATCGGTTCATACAAAATAGGTACGAAAGTACATATTGAAACCGATCTGTTTGCTAGGTATATTGCTCATATTTTAGAAAACAGGGAAACTAGAGTTTCTACGACATGGGAAGATATTGAAAAGATCCAATCGCTTTACTAATGAATATATTTGACTATGCAGTTCCGGCTAAAGATGAAGATTTTACCACACTCTTAGAATATAAAAATATCAAGATAATACGTATAATAAGTTCGAACGATCTTGAACCAAAAGTTTATACCCAAGAAGAAGATGAATGGGTGCTTGTATTGGAAGGCAAGACAACTATACTCATTAATAATGAACCAAAAATTCTAAACAAAGGTGATACGCTCTTTATCCCGTCAAATACACCTCATGAAATTATTGATATAGCTAATGGCACTCTTTGGTTGGCTGTACACATCTACTGATAATCGCTGTCTTTTAAACTTTTAGCGTTTGGATTTCTTTGCAACTTCAATTCCATATCAATAGATTCAAGTTCCAATGAACCAAGAGTTGCTATTGTGCCGCTTCTGACACTGCTTTTTGGCGGAGTAAAAAGCTTAAACCCGCTCTCCCACATACCCATACGTACGGGAGTAGCACTTGAATATGTTGTTATAATAACATCTTCATTGCACAATTTACGCAACATAGTAAAATACTCTTTAGTCCAAAGCAATGGATTTTTTGTCGGACTAAAAGCATCTTGATATATTATGTCAATTTTTTGCGTGATGTCTGGCAGTAAAGCTCTAGCGTCTCCCATTAAAATCTCTACATCAAACTGCTCGTCTTTATAGTGCAGGTTGTGACTAAGTTGTTCTATGATCGGTTTTAAAATATCAAATTCCGCCGGATAGGTAAAGTTTTTCAAATCTTGCACCAAAGCAATATCAAGTTCAGGAGAGATGATATCTATTTTTGTAGATAGGTTATGAAGTTTACAGTAATAGATAGTAGCTAAAGTATTGTAGCCCAAACCAAAACAAATATCCAATATAACTAATTTATCTTTATGAGGTGCAAGGGTAAATGCAGGAATAATATGTTTTTGGAGGGTTTCGTTCAAAGCACCGTCATTTGTTGAATGATAGCATTCGTCAAATTCGCTTGAATATAACGTTTGACTGCCGTCTTTGGTAGTAACTTTTTGTTTATATGGACGCAATGCCTCGTTATAGGGCATTGGTTAAATTAGGATCTAAGACAAGTTCTTTATTGTTCATGATGCCGATCCCTTTAGTTAAAACATCTTTAGCAATTTCTTGAGCTTCTTTTAGTGAATGCATCTTGTATGTGCCACATTGATAAATATTAAGTTCAGGGATGTCTGCTTCTGAAATTACATCTAATACATCTTGCATAGATTTGCTCCAAGCTTTTACGACCTTTTTTTTCTTTGGGGAGCCAAGTAAAGACATATAAAAACCGGTACGACACCCCATAGGAGATATATCTATGATCTCTACTTTTTTGCTATTGAGATGATCTCTCATAAATCCTGCAAAAAGATGTTCTAGCGTATGAATACCTTTTTCGCTCATAATCTCTACATTTGGCTTACAAAAACGAAGATCATAAACAGTGATAGTATCACCGCTTGGAGATTTCATCTTTTTAGCTACCCTTACAGCAGGGGCTATCATTTTAGTATGATCGACTGAAAAGCTGTCAAGAAGCGGCATGTATTATACCCTTGCCTCTTCTCTTCTTTGAAGATATTCCCATTTTTCATCCACTCTTTTTTGCCACTCTTCTAATATATGAGCATTTTCCGGTTTAAATAAATGTTTGAAACGGCCTTGAGCAGCCAAATAATCTTTTACAGGCAATACATTTTTTGGTCTATATGTGATATTTAACTCTGTACCATTAATGATCTCATACAATGGAAAAGCCAGAGAATCGGTTGCTAGATCAGAAATGTTGATTGTATCCTTGGGATCAAATTTCCACTCTGTAGTACATGCACTCATGGCATTAATATAACATGGTCCATCAGTAGAAAGTGCTTTTTGAAAAGCCTGAGCCATATTTTTCCATTTATTTGGAGCAACTTGAGCCACATAAGAAGCTCCATTTGCAGCCATGATGGCCATCATGTCTTTTTTATTTCGTTTTTCACCATAGCTTGCACGACCAGCAGGTGCTGTTGTGGTACTCGCACCAATTGGAGTTGCCGAACTTCTTTGTCCTCCGGTATTTGCATAATTTTCATTGTCCAAACAAATATACGTAAAGTTATGACCTCTCTCTACTGCTCCGCTGAGCCATTGAAAACCGATATCATAAGTAGAACCATCTCCTCCAAATGCTACAAATTTAACAGGAGCATCCGGGTTTTTAAGTGTGCCTTTGCGTTTACGTGCTTTGTACATAGCTTCTGCTCCAGCAGCTGCTGTAGCAGCATTTTCAAAACCGATATGAATCCAAGAAGTATCCCATGAAGTATATGGATAAACTGCGGTTGAAACCTCCAAACATCCTGTGTTTGTTGAGATCACTAGATTATCATCTGTACAGTTCATAAGCTCTCTGACGATCATAGAGTGAGCACAACCTGGACAAAGAAGATGAGCTCCTTCAAATCTATCATTTGTAGTAGAAAATTCTTTTAAATTTTTAACTGATGTAATTGCCATTATTTGCCCTCTCTTGTTTCAAAAAATGCAAGTTTTGGTCCTCTAAGACCAATGAATTGTTGTATTTGCGTTGTAATTTTTCCAGCATCTGCATTGGCTTTTAATTCTCTAAAAACAGCTTTTATATCAACAATAGCCAAATCTCTCCCGCCGAGCCCATAGATATAGTTTGTAACAATCGGTCTTTTTGCTGTAGTATATACGGCTGCACTAACTTCATTGAACAACATACCTAATGCCCCACCAGGACACGATCTATCCATAGCACCGATCGCCTTGCAATTTTCTAAAGCATCTCTGATAGCATCAAACGGGAAAGGCCTGATTACCCTTGGACCCACTACTCCTGCTTTGATGCCTTCTTCATCTCTTAGTTGTTTTGCAGCCAATCTGGCACTCTCTACAGTGGAGCCAAGTGCCACAATGATTACTTCTGCATCTTCTATCATATATGACTCTACTCTTTTGTATTTTCTGCCACTGACTTTTTCAAACTCAGCAAATACAGACTCAATAACAGGTCTAGCGTCCATTAAAGCTTTATGTTGTCTAGCTTTATGTTCAAAGTGCCAATCTTCTTCAGTTTGTGCTCCATGCGTGACCGGTCTTGAAAAATCAAGCAATTCATCCACAGGTTTATATTCGCCAATAAATTTATAAGCATCATCATCGCTTAACGGTCTGACGTTTTGAGCGGTATGAGAAGTAACAAATCCATCTTGATGCACCATAACCGGCAATCTAATATCATGATGTTCGCCGACTCTGAAAGCACATAAATTCATATCATAAACTTCTTGTGCATTAAATGCATCTATTTGCACCCAACCGCTGTCACGGCCAAGATACATATCTGAATGATCACCTCTAACATTCAGTGGAGCTGCTAATGCACGGTTTGCAACATTTAGTACGATAGGAAGTCTCATACCGCTTGCTTGATAAAGCACTTCCACCATGAGAGCAAAACCTTGTGAAGAAGTAGCGGTCGCTACTCTTCCGCCGGCAGCAGCAGCACCTACGCATCCGCTCATAGCAGCATGTTCTGATTC
>CAZGNT010000001.1:134771-155049 GCA_964527805.1 uncultured Sulfurovum sp. | reverse complement strand
ATTATCGGAGCTTACACTAAAAAAGAGCTAGGTTTTATGTGCGAAAGTTGAGTTACAATAATAATAAGTTTTCACTGGAATGGTGGATTCTTATAATTTACAAAATAGGAGTTAACATGAGAAGAGGATTTACAATGATCGAATTGATCTTTGTTATTGTAATTATAGCAATTTTGGCAGCCATTGCCATTCCAAGACTAGCTGCAACAAGAGATGATGCAGAAATTTCGAAAGAACTTCAAAACCTTTCAACTTGTATCCAAGATTATGGTGCTAGATATACTGCAGCGGGCGAAATAAATGCCACAACAGATGCTGCCATTAGGGGGCTCTTTACATCATGTAAAGCAAGTAGTTGTTTTACATTTACAGGTACCTCGGACGGAAATATTACGGTTAGTAATGCTGCAGGTGATGTTCCAAATTGGTGTCCTAGAGCTCAAGCTGTAGCTCTTGAGAGAGATCTTAACGGCACTCATTCATTTGGCGGCGGCGGAGTGATCAGATTCTAATCCCTGCACGCTCGGCAACAAAAGAGAAAAATCTCTTTTGTTGCTTCTCTCCTTTCTAGATTTTATTATAATAATATTTTAAAAATCAAAACTATTGTCTATACACTTTTTACATGCTATAATATATTTTTATAAATAAAAAGGATAAGCGTGAGAAAAGCTTTTACTATAATAGAGCTCACATTTGTTATAGTTGTAATAGCGATCTTGGCATCTATTGCAATACCAAGATTTGCAGCTACAAGAGATGACGCAAAAATTGCAAATGCCAAAGCTACTGTTGCAGCTGTTCGTTGTGCACTTGCCAATGAGAGGCAGTTAAGAATTTTAAGGGGTGATTTCAGAACAATTACATCCATAGATAATGACGGGATAGCATCAACTGCTATATCTACATTTAGCGATAGCAATCAATCTGTCTTGGAGGTATCAATCCCTAAATGTAGCGGCTCTGAAACTGGTTGTTGGCAGGATTCATTAAATTATCGAATGCCAGGAAGCGGAGCGGTGGTTACATTTACTCTAACAGGCGGTCAATTTAATTGCAACACAAATAATGCCAATTGCCGAACGCTGACACAGTAGTAAAGAGTTTTTCATATATTACTATCAAGTTGCACTTTCAAATTCATCAGCTCCAGTGTTGACCTATCATTGTAAAACAGCATTGATTGTCGGTTCTATCGTTCAAGTGCCAATGAAAAGCACTACAAAAGAAGCTATTGTCATAAGAGAAGTATCAGAGCCGACATTCGAGACATTAGCTGTGTTAAATGTTACAAACAGACATTATAGTGTAACACAATTTGAATTAGCACAATTTATCTCATCGTATTATTTTTCATCAATATCTGAAGCATTGGCACTTTTTATACCATTTGAGCATCATTGTATTGAATCAAGTGCAAAGAATTCCCGTGTCAAGCACGAGGATGACGGCAAACCGAAGCATGAGGATTATCGAGTACCGTTACCAACACTTACAAATGCCCAAAAAAAAGCATTGACAGAAATAGACGGATATCAAAGAAGTTTGCTTTTTGGGGTGACAGGCGCAGGAAAAACAGAGATATTTATCCATCTAATGGCCAGAGCATTGCAAGACGGCAAAAACGCAATAATGCTAATGCCTGAAATTGCCCTTACGCCACAGATGTCCAAGAGACTGAATAGATATTTTGGCAACAGTGTAGCTATTTGGCATTCCAAACTTACCAAAAAACAAAAAGAAAATATACTGAGTCGCATAGCTTCTGGAGAGATACGTATCATAGCAGGAGCAAGATCGGCTCTATTTGTATCTCTTGAAAATGTAGGGCTCATTATAGTTGATGAAGAACACGATGATAGCTACAAATCAATGACAAGGCCGCGTTATCATGCTAGAGATGTAGCCATATTAATGGGAGAAAAAATAGGGGCAAAAGTAGTATTGGCTTCTGCAACGCCATCTGTGGCATCATACTATAAATATCCTATCACAAGGCTCAAGGAAGCATATATATCTACATCTAAAAGCTATACATTCATAAGCGGAGACAGCATAAATAGAGAATGCATAAAAGCACTCCAAGAAACATTGGGCCAAAAAGAACAAGCTATAGTGTTTTTGCCGACTCGAGGGAATTTCAAATATTTATATTGCCCATCATGCGGCGAGACACATAAATGCCCCTTTTGTTCGGTAGGTATGGCCCTTCATCGCAATCATAAGCATTTGAGATGCCACTATTGCGGCTATACAGAGCCAATAGCACAAAGCTGCGGCAAGTGCGGATATGCACCTTTGAGCAGCGAGCGTATAGGCACAAAAGAAGCGATTGAGTTGATAGCTGAAGAGTTGCCGGATGCCAAAGTAGCTCAATTTGATAAAGATAGTATTACTACTCCCAAGAAGCTTGACACTGCTTTATCGCAATTAGCCAACAAAGAGATAGATATATTGGTTGGCACGCAAATGTTGAGCAAAGGGCATGATTATCCGGATATTACACTGAGTATAATTATGGGGCTTGACTATATGCTCGGACTAGCTGATTATAGAGCCAAAGAGAGAGCTATCGGCTTGCTGTTTCAAATAGCAGGCAGGTGCGGAAGGACAAAAGATGCTATGGTGTATGTACAGAGTTCACACAATCATTTTTTTGAGCCGTTTTTGAGTGATTATGAATTATTTTTAAAAGACGAGCTAGAGTTTAGGCGCATTGCTGCTTATCCTCCTTTTATATCAATGGCTAGAGTACTTATAGCCCATGCCAAACCGGATATGGCCGAGAAACAATTAAATGACACTCTAGAGAGATTAAAAAGATTTAATGATATTGAGATCATAGGATACGGAAAAGCCCCGATTGAAAAGATAGCAAACCGCTATCGTTATCATATTTTGCTGCGCTCTAAAAGCAAAAAAGCATTGCTGAGTGCACTCCATTCATTGGCAAAAAGAGGAATTGAGATAGATATGGATCCTGTAGATTTTTCATAGTTTGCGTGTGGACTCCTTTTGTAAAAGCCTCGCAAAAGCTAATATGTGCGATTTGCAAAGATGACACTGTGGCAAAGTCACAATAATCATCCATTTACAGAACAATAAAAGCAAAAACTCCCTTTATGTTTATTGTGATAAAATCACTATTATAATTAAGAGCTGATGAAAGTACAAAATGCAAGAACGATATCCAACTAAAAAAATATTTGTAGGCAATGTTGCTGTAGGGGGGGATGCTCCAATTTCAGTACAGTCTATGACATTTAGCAATACCCATGATGTAGATGCGACTGTCGAGCAGATAAATAGACTGCATTTTGCTGGAGCAGATATAGTAAGAGTAGCAGTACCTGCCATGGAAGATGCGATAGCTCTTAAAGAGATAAAAGCCAAAACTTCATTGCCTATTATTGCTGATATTCATTTCAATTATCGTTTAGCCCTTGAAGCTGCAAAATGGGTGGACGGCGTTAGATTTAATCCAGGCAATATAGGCGAAAAAAGCCGTATAGTAGAGATAGTAAAAGCATGTAAGGAGAGAGGTTTGCCTATTAGAATAGGCGTAAATGCGGGTTCACTTGAAAAAGAATTTGAAGATAGATACGGCGCCACAGCCCAAGGTATGGTGGCAAGTGCCGAGTATAATATCAAGTTCTTAGAAGATCTGGATTTTACTGACATCAAAATATCTCTCAAAGCCAGTGATGTTCAAAGAACAGTAGAAGCCTATAGGATGTTAAGGCCGAAAAATAATTATCCGTTTCATTTGGGAGTTACAGAAGCAGGCACACTGTTTCATGCTACTATTAAATCTTCAATCGGGCTAGGAGCATTGCTACTTGACGGCATAGGCGACACAATGAGAGTATCTATAACCGGAGAGCTTGAAGAAGAGATAAGAGTAGCCAAAGCGATACTAAAAGATAGCGGAAGGGCAAAGGGCGGGCTTAATATAATATCTTGCCCTACTTGTGGGCGAATAGAAGCCGACTTGGTAAGCGCAGTATCGGAAGTAGAGCGTCGAACGGCGCATATCACGGCTCCACTTGATGTATCAGTCATGGGTTGTGTGGTGAATGCTATAGGGGAAGCAAAACATGCTGATGTGGCTATAGCATATGGCAAAGGGAGCGGACTTATAATGGTAAAAGGCGAAGTGGTAGCCAAACTGCCAGAAGACGAACTAGTAGATAGATTTATACTAGAAGTAGAGAATATGGCGAAAGGCGAATAAGTATGGAAAATATGTACAATTTGAATATCGAAAGAGCCGTACTTTCTGCTGTAATTTTTGATCCTCAAATTTATGAAGAGGTAGCTAGCAACTTAAAAGCAAAAGATTTTTATTTGCCGTTTCATCAGTATCTATTTACTGCAATGGAAGAGTTGTCAAGAGAAGACAAACCGATATCAGAAGAGTTTTTGATCTCCAAGCTTCAGTCTATGGGCAAATTTGATGAAGGGTTAATGATAGATATTCTATCAGCTAATCCTATTACTGATACCAAAGCATATGCAGAAGAGATAAAATCAAAGTCTATCAAAAGGGCCATAGTAACACTTGCAACTGAGATTAAAAAAGTAACTATTGAAGATGATTTACCAAGTGATGAGGTGATGAATCTTGTCGAAAAAAAATTATATGAGATCACCCAAGAGAGCACTGCACAAGATTTTAGGGATGCCAAAGCTATTACCATAGCAGCAATTGCCGAGATAGAACGCCTCAAAGCAATGGGCAATTCTAAACTTATAGGTGTCGATACAGGCTTTCGCAATTTAAATGATAAAACAAGCGGGTTTGGCAAAGGTGATTTGGTCATAGTAGCAGCACGTCCTGCAATGGGAAAAACAGCACTTGTGCTTAATATGGCGTTAAAAGCTATCGAGAGGAATGAAGGTGTTGCATTTTTTTCGCTCGAGATGCCAGCAGAACAATTGATGCTTCGTATGATCTCAGCCAAGACTTCCATACCATTGCAAGCATTAAGGGTAGGGGATCTAAGAGATGATGAATGGGAGAGGGTCTCTTCTGCTACTCATGAGTTGTCACAAAAAAAACTTTTTGTTGACGATGGAGGGTATGCTACCATTCATCATGTCAGAAGCAAACTTCGCAAAGTAAAGTCTCAGCACCCTGAAATAAGTATAGCTTTTATCGATTATCTTCAGTTGATGGTAGGAGACGGCAAAAGAAGCGGAGACAATCGCCAACAAGAGATTTCAGAAATATCAAGAGGCCTTAAACAATTAGCCAGAGAGCTGCAAATGCCTATCATAGCTCTTTCGCAGCTCAATAGAGGTTTAGAGAGCAGAGAAAATAAACGGCCGATGTTAAGTGACCTGCGTGAATCAGGTGCTATAGAACAAGATGCTGATATCATACTCTTTGTTTACCGTGATGATGTTTACCGTGAAGCAAAAGAAAAAGAAAAAGAGATGAAAGCAAAAGCTGAAGGCAAAGACTATAAAAGCGAATATATACGCAAAGTAGAAGAAGAGACCGAGCTTATTATTGGTAAGCAGAGAAACGGACCAACCGGTACTGTAAATTTGCTGTTTCAAAAAAACTTTACCCGTTTTGTGGATGGCTCGTTTGGAGCTAAGCATGAGATCGTTTTTGAGATGAAAGAAACTACTATAAATATGCCGCCTATTTAATAGATGAAATTAGCTAAGCCGCAAATTTTTCCGACTCTCAAATCTTTTTGGCTTACTATAGGTATTCTTGCATTTATATTGATAGCTCGTCTGTTTTATCTTTATATCGGATACAATGAGTTTATCACAAAACCATTTTATTTTACATACGGTAATGTGCTTAGTATGGAGCCAAAACCAGAAGCCTCTTACCCGCATACTCTTTTAAAGATACAAAGTGATAATGGCTTGGAATTTTATCTTAAAAGTTACAAAGAGCTAGCAAAAGATATTAAAAAAGTTCGTGTGCAAATATTTCCGGATGAGAATATAGGCTTTATAAGATATATGGGTACGTTTTTTGTTAGGGGCAAAGTCAAAGAAGTTATTACAAAAGAGCAAACATTCAGAGATGAGATAGTCTCCGGTATTAGAAGCCAGCATATAAATGACAACATCAAAAGCCTGTATCCAGCGATGTTTTTTAATACCCCTGTGGACAAAGATCTCAGAGATACTGTTATCGTTCTTGGTATTAGTCATCTCATAGCCTTGAGCGGTTTTAATCTTAGTATATTATGGGGTGTTATTTATGGGCTTTTGTGGCTTCTTTATAGACCTTTGCAGCAACGCTATTTTCCATATAGATATGCATTGATCGATCTTGGATTGATAGCTATAGTCTTTTTGGGAGTTTATGTATATATGACTGATTTTTCGCCATCGCTTATCAGGGCATATCTTATGGTAGTGATGGGATGGGGGATTTTATTGGCCGGTTTAGAGCTGGTTAGTTTTTCATTTTTAGCTCTTGTGGGCGCCATACTTTTGGTGGTGTTCCCGTCTTTGATACTCTCTCTTGGTTTTTGGTTTTCAATAGCAGGGGTTTTTTATATATTTTTGATACTTCATTATAATAAGGAGACAAATAAACATTTAATAGCCTGGATTTTTATACCGCTTGGTGTTTTTGCATTTATGCAGCCTGTAGTTCATGGGTTTTTTGGTGCAACATCGGTTTATCAGCTATTGTCAATCCCGCTTGAATTTTTGTATGTAATATTTTATCCTGCAACAATGGTGCTTCATCTTTTTGGCTTCGGAGGAATACTGGATAATGCATTGTTGACCTTATTTGCATTTCCGCCTCAAGAGACAATAGAGAGTTTGTTGCCATGGTGGGCACTTGGAGGATATATAGCACTTAGTCTTGGCGCAATAAAATATCAATATCTATTTTGGGTCTTATGTACAATGGCATTAGGATATAGTATCTATCTCTTTGCTATTATTTAAAAGATAACAAAATCTAGCACCATGCAAAAATATTGCCCATGAAAGATAGATCCATAAAAAGAAAAATAACAGTATACTAACACTTCCGTATATAGTGCTGTATGCCTGGTTTCTAGAGATATATATGAGAAATATACTTTTTGATATATACCAAATAGACGATGCTATAAATGAACTGGTTAATGATGCCCAAGGTTTAACATGGCGATTCGGAGATATTTTATAAGCGGCAAAAAACATACTCCACGTTATGATAAATGGAAGTATATTGACAATTATTGCATGAAGTTTTAGTACATCTTCTAAATAAAAAGAGATATAAAATGAACCGCCAATACCGATAGGTATTAAAATAATAAACAAAATATAAACTTTAAATGCTTTATATAAACCTCTTTTTTTGGTCTCAAAAATATCATTTATGATATAATCATAAGTTCTAAAAAACAAAATAACAGCAAATACTACATAAATAAAACCTATAGCTCCAAGCTCTCCGGCATTGTGCAAAAAAGACTCTAAATGCTGCAGAATAATTTGTGAATTTGCCGGTATTAATACAGAGAATAAAAATAGCTTTAATTGTTCAAAAAACATATCAAAAATCGGCAACAGGGTAAAGATAGATACAAATACCACCATCAAAGGTATGATAGCAAAAATGGTATCCCAGCTTAAACTGGAGGCATAATATCCTATTCTTCCCTCGAATAGCCTATAAAAAAAATCACGGACAAAAACATAATAGTTTTTGAACAGTTTTTTAAGATCTTCCTCCAATATTCATCCCTTAAGATTAATTGTTTGCAGCTGAGACAAGCCCCATTTTGCCAGGATTAAGTATATTGTTTGGGTCGAATGCTTTTTTGATAGATTTAAATAAAGCAAGTTCAGCTTCGTTAAAAGCGATATTCATAAATGGGGCTTTACTCATGCCGATACCGTGTTCTCCGCTAAGAGTACCGCCCATTTCGACTACGGTTTTGAATATCTCTTCTATAGCATGATGGCCAAGCTCAAGTTGGTTTGCATCATTTCCGTCAACCATGACATTTACATGTATGTTACCGTCTCCTGAATGTCCGAAGCATGGCACTTTGAAACCATATTTATCACCAATGGCATATATTGCTTTTAGAGCATCTGGGAGTTTGCTTCTTGGAACAGAAATATCTTCATTTAGTTTTTTAGATCCATAAATCGTGATCGACTGTGATGCATTTCGTCTGGCAAACCAAAGCTTATCTCTCTCTTTGGCATCATGCGCTATTTGAAAATCACTTGCACCATTTTCTTTAAAGGATCGTTCAAGTGTTTGGAGCTGGAATTCCACCTCTTCTATTACATTCCCATCTACATCGCCTATGAGCAATGCGCCCGCATTTGATGGCAATTCTACTTTTAATTTTTCTTTTAATGCTTGTACTACTAGGCTATCCAAAAATTCCATTGCAACTGGATTGGCTCCGGCTGCAAGCGATTTGAAAACAGCATTCATAGCATCTTCTACAGTAGGAAAGACGCCCATATAAGCTTTTGTAAATCGTGGTTTTGGCACTAATTTAAGAGTGATCTCTGTAATTGCAGCCAAAGTTCCTTCGCTGGCGATCAATATGCCTGCTACATTGTATCCTGCGACATCCTTGATCGTTCTCTTGCCTGCACGAATAATGTCTCCATTGGGCAATACGGCTCTTAGGGCCATAACATAATCTTTTGTAATGCCGTATTTCGCGGCTCTCATGCCGCCTGCATTTTCGCTTACATTTCCGCCAAGAGTAGAATACTCTTCGCTTGCCGGATCAGGCGGATAAAAAAGTCCTACCTCCTCTGCGGCTCTTTGTAATTCTTTATTGATAACCCCAGGCTGTACTACTGCAACTAGATTTTGCATGTCAATCTCAAGGATTTTATTCATGTGCTTTTCCATGGCAAGCACTATACCACCGTTTGCGGGCAATGCCCCGCCGGTAAATCCGCTTCCAGCACCTCTAGGCGTGATCACTATACCGTGTTCATTACAATAACGAAGAATTTGACTTACGTCATTTTCATTTCTTGGAAAAACGACAGCATCCGGCTCATATCTTGTACGAGTTGCATCATAGCTATATGCAATCAAATGGGCTTTGTCGCTATATACGTTCTCTAAACCTACAATATTTTCAAAAGCTTGTATATGAGTTTTGTTTATCACCGAATTTGCTCCACATTGTTGTAGTATTCTCCCTTAGCAGATAAGCCAAACCACCCTGATTGGATTTTTTGAAATCTTGTAAAAAACGGATATTGTGCTTGGTTTGGAGCTTGGAATGTTTCCTGGGCGATTATTTTTTCGCTTACCGGATCATATATGGCTAGAGTATCTTTTTTGACTATGGCTACAAGGCCTACTTGATAAGCTTTAGCAAAAGAGGCAAGATTTTCTTTGGTTATCTCTCCATCTCTGTTTTTTGATATAAATGTTGCGTATAGATCAGGATGGATCCATTTTTTATGATATTTGCTTGTAATATTTTGATATGTAGCTTCATCCGGTGCAATCAGAAGAACATTGTCATATAAATATCCGCCTATCACTTTATCTCCAGGAGCTACTTTCGTGGCAATATTTGGCAGGTTGCTGCTTTCCATAAACGGCTTATTGAGCATTTTGGAATTTCCATTAGATGAAGTTTGCATAATATATGTTGTAGCTGCTCTAAGTCCTTGATCATATGTGTGTATGACTATGCCGCTCATACCATCTGTCGGGAATGGCGAAGATAATTGTAATTTATTATTTTCTATATTTGCAATAGTGCTTCCTGTTGTAGGAGGAAATAAATCTGCAAAAAGCGGTAAAGAAATTATTGAAACTAAAATGAATTTACGCATAAAAACATCCTTAATATTGATTTATTATAAGATTATACTAGCGAAATATTAAAATTTGCCACTTTTGATTTTTTTGGCTATAATTTATCGACATAATTGGAAAACATCGGGATTAAATGAAAAAAACTATCATTGTGTTGTTGATGATCTCTTCCTTGCTTTGGGGCGCGCAAGTAACTAGGGTCAAATGGAAGTCGGGAGAAAAATTTTCTTCATATCTTCAGTCTAAACATATATCATTATCGGTTCTTAAAACATTAGATGAACTTGAAGAGCAAGTAGTAGGCGAGATCAGGGGTGGTCAAATCTTTTATGAGCTTAAAGACGACAAAGGCACTCTTCTGCAGGCCTTAATACCCATTAGCTCTACAATGCAAATCAAACTTTCAAAAGATACAAAATCGGATAAATATCGTTTTTCAATAGTGCCTATAAAATTTAAAGATGAAAAATATTTTGCTAGTGTAGATATATCAAAAAATCCTTGGAGTGATATATCAAACAATACGCATAATGATAAATTAATAGCTCAAATTAAAAAAGCACTCAAAAAAAATGTATCAAAGCTTCAAAAAGGAGATAATATCTCGTTTTTATATACGCAAAAAACACTTGTAGGGTATTTGCATGGCGACCCGATCGTGCATGTAATTAAAGTAACAAAGGGTGATAAAGAGCAGTTTGTTTATATAGATGATGACGGTATTGGGCACAAAGAACCATTTGAAACCATATCATATATGACAGATAATCCAAGAACTGCTATTTTTAGACAAACTTCGCACACATCAAGTAGCACTGGGCAATTTAGTATGCCCGTGAGAAATCCTAGGGTCACTTCTTCATTTTCTTACGGCAGGTATCATCCTGTGCTACGCTTCTATCGCCCTCATTTTGGAACTGATTTTGGGGTAAAAAGAGGCACTCCTATCATGTCTATAGGCAATGGAGTGGTTACACATGTCGGGTGGCTGGGCGGATACGGAAAAGCTATCAAGGTACAGCATAGCAGCGGATATATGTCAATTTACGGACACTTAAGCGGATTTAGGACAACAGTAGGAGATGTTGTGCAAGAAGGGGATGTCATAGGCTATAGCGGTAATACCGGTACAAGTACGGGTCCACATTTGCATTTGGGAATTTATTTAAATAATTCGCCAATAGATCCAATGAGCGTATTAAGCGAAGGAAGTTCAATAGCGGATAAATTAATAGATAAAATGAGTGATGCAATAGGCGGCGGACAAGTAGCACAAACAAAAAAAATACCTATCTTTAATGCTGAAAAATACCGTGATACATTAGAGTCTCACATAAACAACAAAACTCCTTCGTATGATTGGAATAAATATGAAAGTCAAAGAGCACAAGCCCAACTAGATGAGAATTTCCAATGAAGATAACTGATTTTTCACTCCATCCGCTCACCAAGCCTCGTTTTGTATTTACTTCCCTAGCTACCTATCGGCAAAATGGTATACAAAAGAGCTGGGAAATCGTCAAAGCCCATGATAGTGTAGTGGTTTTATTGTATCATACAACCAAGAATGCTTTTGTGCTTGTTAGGCAGTTTCGTCCGGCAACTTATGCCAATGCTCATACAACAGGAATGAGCATAGAGCTTTGCGCTGGAATAGTTGATAAAAATCTTTCACTCGAACAAATAGTCCAAGAAGAGATTCTCGAAGAGTGCGGATTTGATGTGGAGCTATCAAAAATCTCGAAAATCACCTCTTTTTATACTTCGGTAGGCTTTGCAGGCAGTAAGCAAACTCTTTATTATGCCGAAATCAATGACTCTATGATGGTGTCGTCTGGAGGCGGTGTGGATAATGAAATGATAGAGGTAATTTATCTGGATATTCACGAAGCTAAAAAATTAATGTTTGATGATGATATTATTAAGACCCCAGGCCTTTTATTTGCATTTGCTTGGTGGTTTGACAAAAGAGGCATTGTCTTTTAATTTTCAAAAAGAGTATTTTCTACTTTGATTTAGTAATTATTCAGTTAACTTATATAATAATTAATATATTCAAAGATAAAGGAAAATTATGAAAACAAGTGCTCGTAATCAATTAAAAGGTATTATAACCGAGATTAAAAAAGGTCAAATAAATAGCGAAATCATTCTTTCGGTTGCAGATGGAGTCGATGTAAAAGCTATTGTTACCAATGACGCAGTTGATGAGATGGGTTTAGCTGTCGGTGATACTGCATACGCTATCATCAAAGCCTCATTTGTAATGGTTGCAAAAGATAAACCTACAAATATCAGCACTAGAAATATCATAGAAACTAAAATATTGGAAGTCAAAAACGGTATGGTTAACAGTGAACTGAAACTCAGCATGGGGGATCAGATCTTAACAGCAGTTATCACTGAAGAGGCCACAGAAGATCTAGATTTCAAAGTTGGCTATACGGTATATGCACTTATAAAAGCTAATTTTGTTATTTTGGCTAAGTAATTTTTTTCCCAAACAGTTTCAAACGAAATTGTTCGGAAAAGTTTTTTATTTTATCTACTTTAATTTGATGACAAATATATTGTTTCCGTTTTCATGGCGATATTTAAATCCAAGGTGGAGTTTGTCCAAAATATTTTTTACTATATAAAGTCCTAGCCCAAACCCGCTATTTCTCTTCTCTTCTTGCGAAAAAGGCTCTGTATAAAATGAAAGAGGATGTTTTAGCATTTCCCCTTTTGATATGATCTCTATACTATTGTTTGTTGTTTTTAGTACTACTTTTTTATCAGGACTGTATTTTATACCGTTATCCAATAGATTTTTAATTGCAAGGCTTAAAAGTTTGATATCTGTCAGTATGGTTTTGTCGCCGGTTTTGATAATTTCACAATTTTTATCGCTCATCAGTAGCTCTTGGCTTTTTGATATTATATCGGCTATACTAGTCATTTCAAGTTGAGGCACAAACCCTTGAGTAGTTACTCGCTCAACGGTAGCAAGTTCTTCTATGAGCTCATTCATTCTCTCAAATGCGCGCACTAAAACATTTTTTACTTCAATATCATCGATCGATTCTACTATAATCCTGCCTTTAGTAATCGGTGTTTTAAGCTCATGCATAATATTGCGCATAAATAGATTTTTAGAAGCGCTTAAATGATTAATATGCAATATGGCATCATCAAAGCTTTTGGCTATTTTACCTATTTCGTCATTGCTTTTATAACTAATTCTTTTTTGCATATTTCCTTTTGCAAATGCTTGTATCTCTTTGTTTAATTTTTTTAATGGCTTTAGTTTTTTGAGGATCGCAATATATAAAAGCAGCAATATTGATATCAAAAGTATTCCTACGCCAAGCCCAATCTCTAAGGTGTAATTTTTAGGACGGTCATCTTGGAGCATTAAATTGTGGCCTAAGCGTTGAACATAAATATAATGTGCAGTTGGTGTTTCAAATATTCTTACACTTCCAAGCAGAGATTGCCCGCCAAAGACAGTTTTGCCCTGTTTTTCTATATCAAGTTTTGCAGTTTCCAAATCCACATTCTTGACCGAAAAATCTTTATATAATCTATCTAATTCTTTGGGGGTTAGATCAAGTTGTATATTTGATAAAAATGCATCAGCTATTAATTTATAATGATACATTTCATTGAGTTTGTGCTTTTCCGTATTCCATGACCAAAATATATATAAGGTCGCCACAACGATAGTAATCGTCAATGAAAAAAGAAAATGAACAAAAGTAGTAACTGAAAGATTTTTCATTGACGTTCAGTTAGCATGTACCCTACACCACGAATAGGCTTGATATATGACTTTTCACTATCTATTTTGGCAATTTTTTGACGTATGCGCGATATGATAACATCTATATTTTTAACAGAGCTTTCGTCATCTATATGTTCACTCTCATAAAGCAATTGCTCTCTTGAAACAGAACCGTTCTTGTGTTTAATCAACATTGACAATATATCAAATTCAGCGGCGGTTAGTTCGAGCATCTCGTCTTTAAACTTGATCATTTTAGAATTATTATTCACGACAAAAACAGGAGTTTGTGTTTTTGCAGGTTCAGAGGCGGTATGCGTTCTTCTAAGTATGGTTTTAATACGTGTTACAAGCTCCCTAGGATCATACGGTTTTGGCATATAGTCATCCGCACCACGTTCCAGCCCGATTATTTTGTCTGTGATGTCATCTCTAGCCGATGATATAATGATAGGTATGTTGGTAACTTCTCTGATCTTTGATATTACCTCCAATCCATCCATTCCAGGCAATGTAAGGTCTAATATGATCAGATCAAATACGTGTTGTGTTAAAAGAGAAAGTCCTATGAAAGGATCTTCTGCACCTATAACCTCCATATCATGCTTACTCAAATAGTTAGTAAGGAGGAGGGCTAGTTCGGGGTCATCTTCTATAAGTAAAATGCGTATTATAATAAATCCTTTATATGCTTTTATGATATAATC
Organism: uncultured Sulfurovum sp.; assembly: GCA_964527805.1. GTDB lineage: Bacteria > Campylobacterota > Campylobacteria > Campylobacterales > Sulfurovaceae > BN30871. The sequence continues at coordinate 140,780 of CAZGNT010000001.1, read as the reverse complement.
AATATCCCTATAATACCATATCGGTTGAGATATACCCTCTTCTTGCCGCGTAAACTAAAAGCTTTCCTTGCATCATCAAGCGATGAAATTGGTTGGTTTTCTATTTGTATGATAACATCTCCAACTTGAAAACCTTCTTGCGCAGCTTTGCTTTTTGGATCAATACCTGTTATTATCACACCATTAACATTTCTAAGGCCAAGTTTTTGTCTTATTTGCGGAGTGATCATGCTTAATGTTAACCCGTGTATATTTTGTGATAACGCTGCAAGCGCTTTAGCTCTATCATCAAGTATGAGAGATATGTTTTGTGTACGTTTGTCTCTTTCAATGGTGAGAGTAATTTTTTCAGACGGTTGTTTATCGCCTATAAATCGCTGAAGCGCCGTAGGAGATTCTATTTTTACTCCATTTACTGCTATTATTAGATCACCTTTTTTGATGCCGGCTTTTAGTGCGGCACTATTTGGTTCTACATCAGCTACTATAGCTCCATATTCATAATCATATAATTTATTTAATTTTTCATCTAAAGAAGATAGCGTGATTCCCATGTAGCCTCTGCTTACCTTTCCGTATTTTACTATTTGAGTTACTATGTTTTGTACCATATCTACAGGAATTGTAAATCCTATGCCGTCGTTACCGCCTCCTTTTGAAAATATAGCTGAGTTGATGCCTATCAACACTCCTCTGCTATCGACTAATGCGCCTCCTGAGTTGCCCGGGTTAATTGATGCATCCGTTTGGATAAAATTCTCATATTGATTGATACCCATATTTTGTTTGTTAAGAGCTGATACTATCCCTTGGGTTACAGTTTCTCCTACCCCAAATGGATTACCGATGGCAAATACCATATCTCCTACTCTTACATCTTCTATTTTACCCATTTTGATTGGCCTTAAATTTGTTGCATCTATTTTAATGACAGCCAGATCAGTTCCTTTGTCTATGCCTATAAGTTTGGCTTTGTACTCTTTTTTATTGTTTGGCAGAGTTACTGTGATTTCACTTGCGTCTGCTATAACATGATAGTTGGTTACTATTATGCCATCATGAGTTAGTATCACACCGGAGCCTGCACCTTTTGGGGCATATTCCTTTGGCGGAGATTGACGGTATCTTGGATTCATAAATTGTCTAAAATAAGGATCGTTAAATAGACTTTGAAGTTCATTGGACTGTATCTTTATTTTTGTATTGATATTGACCACCGCGTTCATAGAGTCTTTTAGTATTTGATTTGATGAAGGTATAGTTCTTTGAGGGGTAGGTGCAGCTTGTTCAAATTGTACTTGTTGCGCCTCAGCGTTATTGGCAAAATATGCAATTGTGCCTATAGAGATACCAATGGCTGCAAATATAGCCAACATTGTTTTATATGATATAAAAGGTAATTTCATGATATATTCCTTTAATCTTATTTTGCACTTTGAAGTATAATCTCTAAAGGTTAATTGAATGTAAATACCAACATGATATAATGTGATTTTTAAAGGAGTGGCTGGTGGAATACTGGAATCACATATACGCACATTTTAACCCTGTAGCATTGGATATGGGATTTATTAAGGTGCATTGGTATGGTATCATGTATGTATTAGCGCTTGTTACAGCTCTTTTTTTTGCCAAGTGGATCAATCGTCATGACAATATGGGTATCCCCGAAGAGACAATAGACGGGTATTTTATATGGGTAGAAATAGGTGTGATCTTGGGCGCTAGGCTCGGTTATGTATTGTTTTACGATCCGACATTTTACTATATCTCAAATCCATGGAAAATATTTAGTCCGTTTGATGCCGGAGGTAATTTTGTAGGTATTAGCGGTATGAGTTATCATGGGGCGGTTGTCGGAGCAGTTTTGGCCACATATCTTTATGGCCGCAAGCATCCGAAGTATATATCTAAACTGCTTGACATAACAGCCCTTGGTATCCCGGTTGGATATGTATTCGGCCGTATAGGAAATTTCCTCAATCAAGAGTTGATAGGCGGTATGACGGATGTGTCATGGGGGATTTATGTAGATGGTGTGCTTCGCCATCCTTCTCAACTGTATGAAGCATTCTTAGAAGGTGTAGTGATAGCAGCTATCCTTTTTTTATTTCGCCATAAAAAGCCATTTGACGGTGCCATGATAGGTTGGTATGGTATGCTCTATGGAATGATGCGTTTTATAGTAGAGTTTTTTAGAATGCCTGATATTCAGATTGGCTATGTATGCTGTGGGTGGATGAGTATGGGGCAGGTCATGAGTTTGGCTATGATACTTTTCTTTTTGGGTATATATTTTGTATTAAAAAAGGTAGAAGGGCGTGTTGGTAAACACACCCTTTAATTATTTGATTATTGCTCAAACAAATCGCTTTGAGTATATGGACTTTGAAGTCTGAAATATTCATAGCTTTTTTGAGTTGCGATTCTTCCTCTGGCGGTTCTTTCAATAAAGCCATTGGCAATAAGATAAGGTTCTATAACATCTTCTATAGTGCCTTCATCCTCACTTAGAGCAGCTCCTATAGTGCCAAGACCCATTGGCCTGCCTTTTGCGCTCATGAGAAGTTCAAGCAGTCTGATATCCTGTTCGTCAAATCCCAAATGATTGACCCCAAGCTCGTCTAGAGCATACTGGGTAGTTTTGAGTGTGATCTCGCTTTCATTTGCTACTTCAGCAAAATCTCTCACTCTTTTTAGAAGTCTAAGAGCTATTCTAGGAGTGCCTCGGCTTCTTTTGGCTATTTCAAGAGCAGATTCCCGCTTTGTATGTTTGCCAAGTTTGACCGCGGCTTGCTCCACAATAAGAGCAAGTTCATTAGGCGCATAAAATTGCATACGAAAATGCATACCAAATCTCTCTCTCAATGGATTTGACAGCATCCCAGCTCTTGTTGTGGCTCCAATCAGTGTAAATCTAGGCAAGTCGATCTTTACTGATTGTGCAGCAGGTCCTGAGCCTATGATAATATCAAGTCTAAAATCCTCCATAGCAGGATACAGTATCTCTTCAATAGCCGGGCTCATACGATGTATCTCGTCTATAAAAAGAACATCTCCTTCTTCAATATTGGTAAGCAATGCAGCCAAATCACCGGCTTTTTCTATCATTGGAGCTGCTGTAGTTTTGATAGATGCACGCATCTCTAGAGCTATCAAGTTTGCTAATGTAGTTTTACCTAACCCAGGGGGGCCAAAAAACAAAATATGATCCAAGGCTTCAAAGCGTTTTTTACTCGCTTCTATGAAAACTTGCAGATTCTTTTTGATTTTCTCTTGACCTATATATTCTTCCCATAATACAGGCCGCAAAGAGACTTCTGTATTGAAATCACTTTCAAATTTTTCTATTTCTACAATTCGCTGCATCTATTTTTTGGTCTTAAGAGATTTTGTTTGTTTTGTTTTTAGCTTCATAATGGTTATGCGGTTTGATACTGTCCCTTTTTTAACCAAAGAATTAGCTATTGTGCTAGCAAGATATTTTTGTTTTTCAGTAATTACCGTACCGGTTAGAAGTATACCGTTTGGAGCGACTTCTGCGTAAATGTTTGAGCCTTGAAGCTCTTTACAGTTATCGAATTTTTTTTCTATATTTTTAGTAAGAGAATTTGTGATTCTATTTGAAGCCACTCCCCCGGCAGTTGTCATGCCGTTTTTTGCAGAACATCCGCTCATCAACCATGTTATGCTAAGTAATAGTATACTGCTAATAAGTGTTTTTTTCATCTGCTTTCCTAGTATCGAAAATTTTCATCCGGAAATATTCCATTTCTAACTTCATGGGCATATTGCTTTACGGCATCTTTGACCTGGTTGGCACCGTTTGCATATTTTTTTACAAATTTTGGTACAAATTTTTCAAAAAAACCAAGCAGATCGCTCCATACCAGCACTTGACCATCCACATCGTTTCCGGCGCCTATCCCGATCGTGGGAATGCTTAGCATTTTAGTGAGTTTAGCAGCTACTTCAGATTTGACACCTTCAATTATGATAGCAACTGCACCGGCTTCTTGGATGGCTAAAGCATCGGCAATGATGCTTTGTTCTTCTTCCTCGGTTTTACCTTTTACGCTATATCCGCCTTCACTTCTAGCGCTTTGCGGTTTTAAGCCGACATGGCCAAATACTGCTATAGCATTATCGGTAAGGTATCTAACTATGTCTGCTTTTTCTTTTCCACCTTCTATTTTAATGGCATCTGCCAATGTCTCTTGGTAAACTTTTACGGCATTTTTTAGTGCCTGTTTTTTATCCATATAGCTGCCAAATGGCATATCAACAAGCAAAAAGCTTTTTTTTGCTCCTCTTTGTACTGCTTGTGTATGATAGATCATTTGACCTAGCGTAGCACTTAGAGTATCAGGTTTGCCTGCAAAACTCATATTAAGGCTATCTCCTATGAGAATTACATCTACGTATTCATCAAACAAAGAGGCAAATAAAGCATCATACGCAGTTATCATTACAATATTTTGTTTGCCTTTCATAGATTGAAGAGTTTTTAGTGTAACTTTTTTATTCAAAGATATCCTTTTATGATTTATTATCGCATTAGTAAATATCCAACCTCGGTATTTGCATAGCACGCCAATTTAGACTCTATTTTATCAAAAAAAAGTATAATATCATCATTGATTTCATACACAAAAGAGAAAAATTGAAAAATTTAGTCGCGTATATTACCTCAGGATTTCCATCGCTTGAATTTACGATCGATGCAGCACATACTTTGAATGAAGCAGGAGTTGACAGTTTGGAGCTTGGTGTCCCATTTTCCGATCCGGTAGCTGATGGACCAATAATTGAACATGCAAATCTGCTTTCACTCAAAAATGGCTTTAAAATAGATCAATTATTTGATATATCAAAGCAGATCGCACCTGTGATTGATACTTTGTGGATGGGATACTTTAACTCATTTTATCATAAAGGTTTTGACACCTTTATAGCCGAGGCACAAAAATCTGGCTTAAGCGGATTTATTATCCCTGATCTTCCATATGAAGAGGCAGTACCATATCAAAAGCTGATGAGAGAAAATGGCATGACGCTTATTGATTTTATAGCTCCGACCGATACCTTGGAGCGTATAGCTATGATATCTCAAAATGCACAGAAATTTATCTATTTGGTTGCATACGCCGGAATTACCGGAAGTGGAAAAGCAGAATCGCTTGATGGTGTAATATCCAACATTCGTATTCATACTGATACACCGATCTATGTAGGTTTTGGCGTAGATGAGAATACTGCCAAAGAAAAAGCCATGGGCGCAGATGGAGTGATAGTAGGTTCTGCATTGGTAAAAGTGCTTTTAGATGAACATCTCAGCAATAAAGAAAAATTAAATAAAATCGGCCAAATCGCGAAAAATATAAAAGAGAAGATAAACGAATAAGAAGAAGAAAAGCCGGAGACAAAACTAAGCTTCGTCTCCGGACAAAGGATCAATTGATTTATTCTATGTTTTTATCAAGACTGTCTTTGATAGCAAATAATAAAAAGATAACCAAGGCACCCATCACTACGGTTACAATTTCTTGAAACATACTGCTAAGCCCTGCAAAAAAACCGACATTTGCCATATCTGACAAACCGCCTATTACAGCGGCTACTAAGCCAACTACAACAAAGATAGTTACCACTACTTCTCCAAAAGTAAGTATTGCTTCTCTAACTTGATGAGTAATTGGTTCAAAAAAACCTACAGTTTTTTCTGTTGCATTAGTGATTGTTTCAGTGAAATGTACTCTTGCTTCATTTGCATCATGAGCAAATTCTTCGATTTTCTCTTTTGCTGAAGCAGTAGCTTTTTTGGCTTTAGCTCCGAGTTCATCTGCATTTTCTTTTAGTTCTTCTTTAAGTTCATTTGCTTTATCTTTGATATCCGACATCTTCTATCCTTACGAGTTTTTTATGCTTTTGTTGTTTTTGTTGTACTGCTTGCAGTTTTGCTGGCAGCAGTAGCTTTTTTAACTTTTTTGACTGCAGTTTCTAAACCTT
>CAZGNT010000001.1:130865-134671 GCA_964527805.1 uncultured Sulfurovum sp. | reverse complement strand
CATCGGTTGCAGCTTTGACTTTTTTAGCTGTAGCACTTGCAGTTTTTTTGGCTGTAGCAGTAGCTTTTTTAGCTTGGACTTTTGCTTCTCCGGCTAGTTCGCCTAACTCCTCCAACCCTTCATCGGTTGCAGCTTTGACTTTTTTAGCTGTAGCACTTGCAGTTTTTTTGGCTGTGGCTGTAGCTTGCTTGGCTTTTGTTTTTGCCTCTTTGGCCAATTCGCCCAACTCTTCTAAACCTTCATCAGCTGCAGCTTTAACCTTTTTGGCTGCAGCACTTGCAGTTTTTTTGGCTGTAGCAGTAGCTTTTTTGGCTTTGGCTTTGGCTTCTTCGGCCAGTTCGCCTAACTCCTCCAAACCTTCATCGGCTGCGGCTTTAACCTTTTTGGTTAATTCTCCTAACTCCTCCAACCCCTCATCAGCTGCAGCTTTAGCCTTTTTGCTAAGCCCTGAAGCACTCTTTTCAAGATCTTTTGCTACCTCGATGGTACTCTTTTCAGCTTTTCCAAATAATTTTTTAATAAAACCAAACATTGTAACACTCCTTTGGTGTGCAGTTTAATTACCAAGTGCGATAATAACGATTATAACATAAATTATGCAAATATATCTTGATAAATTACACCATATTATTAATTTTCACAATGGAACCTTTTAGCCATCATTAGGTACAATATCTTACTATGTATTTAAAAGGTCTATTATATGTTTGCACGATTTAGAAGAAACCGTATGCACCCGGTACTAAGAGATATGTTAGCAGAAACTCATTTGAGAGTAGAGGATTTTATCTATCCATTGTTTATTCGTAACGGAAACAACATTAAAAAAGAGATAAGCTCTATGCCCGGTGTATTCCAGATGAGCATAGACGAAGCTATTAAAGAGTGCGGTGAGCTACAAAAGTTAGGGCTTAATGCTGTTATTCTTTTTGGCATACCTGATGTCAAAGACAGCGTTGGAAGTGATGCGATGTGTGAACATGGTATCATGGCAGAGAGCATTCGTGCTATTAAAAGTGCATATCCGGATATGTTTGTCATAACTGATCTATGTTTTTGTGAATATACTGATCATGGACATTGCGGGGTTCTTGATCCTCACACTCACTCTGTTGATAATGATATAACACTTGATAATCTAGCTCTCCAAGCAGTGGTTCATGCCAAAGCAGGTGTTGATATGATAGCCCCTAGCGGCATGATGGATGGTATGATCACGGCTATCAGAAGAGGTTTAGATGATGCAGGATTTGTAAATTTGCCTATCATGAGCTACAGTACAAAGTTTGCTTCAGCGTATTACGGGCCATTCCGCGATGTGGCCGAATCAGCTCCAAGCTTTGGCGATAGACGAACTTATCAGATGAATCCTGCAAATAGAAGAGAGGCTATCAGTGAGAGTATAGAAGATGAAAGGGAAGGTGCTGATATACTTATGGTAAAACCTGCTCTTGCCTATCTGGATATTATCCGAGATGTTAAAGAGCATACATCCAAGCCGCTTGCTGCATATAATGTAAGCGGAGAATATGCGATGCTAAAAGCTGCAGCAAAAGCAGGTGTTATAGACTATGATAGAGTGATGATGGAAACATTGCTTGGCATGAAAAGAGCAGGGGCTGATATAATCATTACTTATCATGCTAAAGAAGCTGCTATTCTTCTAAAGCAAGGTGCATGAAAGTTATGATAAAATCTTGTTTTTACTTTCCAAGGATAGGCATATGAGACACTTTTTGAGTATAAAAGATTTTAGTCGTGACGAGTTGCTAGAGATGATATCTCTAGCTCAAAAGATCAAAGAACAAACCAAGAAAAAGCAGTTCGTACCGTATCTTGAGCATCAAACATTGGGTATGATATTCGAGAAAAGCTCTACTCGCACTAGAGTAAGTTTTGAGACCGGGATCTATCAGCTTGGCGGCATTGGATTGTTTTTGTCCAGTAATGACATACAGTTGGGTCGTGGCGAACCTATGAAAGATACAGCCAGAGTTATTTCTCGTATGGTAGATATGGTGATGATCCGAACATTTGAACAAAGCCGTCTTGACGAATTTAGCGCTTATTCACAAGTGCCTATCATAAATGGACTAAGTAACGAATATCATCCTGTACAAATAATGACGGATTATTTCACGCTTTTGGAGCTGGGTATATCCAACCCCGTAGTGGCATATGTAGGGGATGGTAACAATATAGCTCATTCATGGCTAATGTTGGCTTCCAAGCTTGGGCTTGAGCTTAGAATCGCTACACCGGTGGGTTATGAGTGTCAACAAAATATAGTTGATGAGGCTTTGGACTTTGCAAAAATCAGCGGTGCTAAAATCACTTTTTATAATAACCCAAAAATTGCAGTTGAAGGTGTAGATGTAGTCATAACCGATACGTGGATATCCATGGGACAAGAGAACGAAAAAGAGACTAAGCTTAAAGCCTTTGACGGTTATATGGTAGATAGATCTATGATGAATATAGCAAAACCAAATGCCGTATTTATGCATTGTTTACCCGCGTATAGAGGATATGAAGTGAGCGAAGAGGTATTTGAAGCACACAGTGAGACGATATTTTTGGAAGCTGAAAATAGACTGCATACACAAAAAGGGATCATGGTCTGGCTCGATAATCACCGAAATGATTAAAAGACAGAAGGATAAAGGCAGAAGGGGCAGAAAAAAGTGAGTAAAATAGATTTTGAAAAATTTGGCAGATATTCCAAGGCAGGTCCTAGATATACTAGCTATCCTACAGCATTGGAATTTAGTGATGATTTTAAATATGAAAAGTATATAGAATTCTTAGAATCTCCCACAAAAGATAAACTCTCTTTATATGTACATTTGCCATTTTGCCGGAGTGCTTGTTATTTTTGCGGATGCAATGTTGTGTTTACATCTAAACAAGACAAGCTGGACAGTTATGTAGATTATCTCAAAAAAGAGATTGACATTCTAGCCAAGCACCTCGACACATCAAGAGAAGTCATACAATTTCATTTTGGCGGCGGAACACCTACCTATTATAGTGCTGAAAGTTTGGATGAAATAGTCGGTTATATCAAAAAAACTTTCCCAAATTGGAGTCAGGATGCTGAAATAAGTTGCGAGATAGATCCTAGATTTTTCAATGAAGAGCAGATGAAAGTTTTTGTAAAACACGGATTTAATCGTATTAGTTTTGGGGTGCAAGATTTTGATGCAAAAGTCCAAGAAGCAATTCATAGGATCCAACCGTTTGAGTTGACTAAAAATGCGGTAGACCTGGCTAGAAGATACGGGATAAATTCTATCAATATAGATTTGATCTATGGCTTGCCTTATCAGACCTTTGAAAGTTTTAAAAACACTCTTGAACTTGCCTTTAGTCTGGAGCCTGACAGGGTAGCGGTATTTAATTATGCACATGTGCCGTGGCTTAAAAAAACTATGAGAAAATTTGACGAAACTACACTTCCTAATCCAAGCGTGAAACTAGAGATTTTTAAATACACTATTGATTTTTTTGAAAAAAAAGGCTATAAAATGGTAGGCATGGATCACTTTGCCAAACCAACCGATGAACTTTTTACTGCCATAGCAAAAGGTGAATTACACAGAAACTTTCAAGGATACACCACTAAAGGCGGAGCAAACTTGATAGGTATAGGGTTGACCAGTATAGGAGAGGGTGAGAGATATTATGCTCAAAATACTAAAGATATGAGTGAATATGAAAAAGCGCTTGATAGCGGAAGATTGCCGTTTGAGAGAGGTGTGGTATTAAGTGACGATGATTTTGTCAGAAAATCTGTTATTATGGAA
>CAZGNT010000001.1:22401-130855 GCA_964527805.1 uncultured Sulfurovum sp. | reverse complement strand
AGGGTAGAAAAACAACATAATATTGATTTTAAGAATTATTTTAGTGATGCACTAGGCGAACTAAGAGAATTTGAGGAAGCCGGGCTTATAGAGATAAAAGACGATAAAATACAAGCTAACTCTACAGGAGCGATGCTTATACGCAATATTGCTATGCCATTTGATGCATATATGAAAAAATATGCCGGTACAAAAAAAAGTTTTTCAAAGACAGTATAAAAAAGGAAGAAGGTTGAAGGTAGAAAGAATAAAGGTGAAATGGTGAAAAAAGAAACCAAAGATATTTTTAATTTTACTGCCACTAGCGATGATTGTGTCAAATGCGGGAAGTGTATCCCTGTATGTACTATTCATCAGATAAATCCTGACGAAGTTACAAGCCCAAGGGGCTTTATCGATCTGCTTGGAGCGTATAAAAGAGGCGATCTGGAACTTGATAAAGATGCTAAAAATATTTTTGAGAGTTGCTTTTTGTGTACAAATTGCACAGATGTTTGCCCAAATTCGCTGCCTACAGATATGGTCATTGAAGAAATTAGAGCTGATATAGCAGATAAATTTGGTATTGCATGGTTCAAGAGAGCTTTCTTTTGGCTGCTTAGACACCGTACTATTATGGATATTGCGATGAAATTTGGATATATGTTCAAAACATGCGCGTTATCTACCGATGAGAAGGGTCGTGGACTTTTTGCGCGCTTTAACCTTCCTATGGTTAAAAAGGGCAGACTCCTTCCTTCTATGGCAAAAACAAGTTTTTTAAATAAATATCCTGAGCAGATACCGGCAAAAAGCAAAGGCAAAAAACAAAAAGTTGCGATATTTATCGGTTGCTTGGCAAACTATAACTATACAACTATCGGTGATAGTTTGGTAGAGATCTTAGGCAAACTTGATATAGAGGTTTTTATCCCGAAAAAACAACTTTGCTGCGGTGCTCCTGCATATTTTACAGGCGATACCGAAAGTGTAGAGTATCTCATACGCAAAAATGTAGATTATTTCGAGACATTTATGGATGAGTACGACGCTATGATCATACCTGAAGCAACATGCAGTGCGATGATAAAACATGATTGGGAAGTTTTTTGCCGTAATCATGAAATGAGTGAGCTGATCCCAAGAATACAAAAGCTTCTTCCTAAAATACATATGGCTACAGCATGGCTGCATGATAATACCAATTTAAAAGAGCTTTTGGCAACCAAAGGCAAGAAACTTGACGATATAGTAACTTATCATGACCCATGCCATGCTAGAAAAGTACAAGGAATCTATCAAGAACCTAGAAATCTTTTGGCGCCAAACTATCCAATGGTCGAGATGAGTGATCCAAACCGCTGTTGTGGATTTGGCGGGGTTACGATGCAGACTGAAAAATTTCATTTTGCAGAGCTTGCAGGCAAGCCAAAAGCAGCTATGATAGATGAAACCAAGGCAAAATACGTCGCTGCAGAATGCAGTGCATGCAGAGTTCAGCTTAGTGAAGCGATGAGCGCTAGCGGAGTTGAAACCATATTTAAAAATCCATTGGAATTGATAGCCGAAGCACTGAAGGATTAAAATTATTGTGCTAATAAGTAGATTAAACTTGCTATAATTATTGATATCCCAATTTTTAGGAGTCGATATGAACAGTTTACATACAAAACTTGATGAATATGCCGCAAAATGTGATGAGATACTACTATCGGAACATTTAAAAGCCTTAGTAGAAGAGGTGACAAAAGAGATACCCCAATTATCGCCAGATGAACTTGTGATCGATGATAACACTATATTGCTCGATGTCAGAGAACCAGAAGAGTTTGCCAGCGGCTATATCGAAGGTAAAAATGTCTTGACAATCCCTAGAGGTAAACTTGAGTTTACAGCTATTGATAAAATCGCCAAAGTTTACGGCCAAGATGTCAAGATCATAGTATATTGCCTCAAGGGTCCTAGAGGAGCACTAGCGGCATCGCAGCTCAAAAAGATGGGCTTTACTAATGTGTCAAACTTAAAAGGCGGACTTTTAGCCTGGCTTGAGAGCGGAAGAAACATCAAGAATTATCTAGGCGAACTTAAGCTAGTTAAATAATTACTTTAAAATATACGAAAACAGCTGTATATAAAAGTATATTGCAAATACAAAAAACAGCGTAGTAAATAATATCGCTTCGGTGGTTTTAGCAGGATAGCACTTGTAAAGAGCTGCCATGTTGACATTGTTTACAGCTAACGGTACACACAATTCTAAAAGCAAAATAACCGATATGAGCGGATCTAATTTAAATAGCCAAATAGCTATCAGCCCAACTATTGGCAGTATAAAGTGCTTAATTGCGGTTATCTTTGCAACAAAGGCATAATCTATAGTTTTTATCTCAACATCTGCTAGATAGATACCAAATATCATGAGTTGTATGACTATAGTAGCGTAAGCCCCCATTTCCAAGAATTTATCGATGCTCGGATGAATAGCTATGTCGGTAGAGTTGAATGCGATTGCAAATACGGCAAACCATAGTATGGGAATCTTGACTATTTGGCCTAAAGATTGTTTGACGCTAAATCGGCCTTTCGCATAAAAATATACCCCAACAGTATAGATAAAAAAGACATTGGCTATGTTTATGATACTAGTATAGGCTACGCTCTGTTCTCCAAATAGCGCTATGCCAAGAGGAATGCCTAGATTGCCGGTATTGCCTATGAGAGACGCTGCTATAAATATAGATCTCTCTTTGGGATCTTTAAGTATATATCGTGAAGCAATAATGGAAAAGAGCAACACTATGCCGACAGCAAGCAGATATACAAAGGGAACGAGCAATAATTCTTGATCAATAGGAGTGCGGGTCAGCCCCCAAAACGTAAGTATGGGTTGCAAAAAATACAAAGAGACAAGAATGAGGGTTTGTTCATTTATCTCGCTTTGAAATGTTTTTTTTGCAACAAAGCCAAGCACAATAAACACATAGACCATTGCTATGGATATTAATGCTTCCAAGGACGCTCTCTTTTATAGATCTTGATAATATTTACTGCCGTCAACTGTTGTATTGACGGTAAGTTTTGAAAAACTCTCTACATAATTCCAAAAGTCATCTTTGAGCTCTTGAGCAATATCTACTTTCTCAAGAGCTTCACGCATAGCCCCAAGCCACTCGAGACGTGATTTTTCATAGATAGAAAAATCATCATGAAGCCTGACCATATATTGGTTTAGCTCCATACCTTTTGATTCGCCTTCATAGACTTTTGGGCCGCCGCAAAGCTGTATAAAAAATTTAGAATTCCTAATTTTGACTGCTTCAAACTCTTCGGGGTCTTGAGGAAAGAAATGAGCTATATCGCTCTCATATATGATGTCATAAAAATCATACATCAGTTTGCGCATTCCTTTTTCACCTCCTATAGCTTCATAAAATGCCGGATTCGGTTCTTTGAAATGGACCTTTTCACCTTGAATTGTTGGACTTACTTTGTACATTTTCTACCTTTTATTTTATAGCTTGGCAAAGCTTTGCCAAGCTCAATGTTTTTAGCGCGATGGTTTTATCAACCGGACGTTCTTTATGAAGTAAAACTTTATCAGTCATTCCTGCGTAGGCAGGAATCCAGTGAATCCAGGCATCAAGTGCGAGGATGACGATTTTTCTAAAGAAACTTTGATCTCTTTCCCATGGTCTCCGTGGGAATGCATACTAAATCACAAAAGACAAATATACACTCCCAAGCTGGAGTATGGGAGCGAGAGAGTGACATTATTTAATGTTAGTCACAATATCTTTTCAGTAAATCATTATATGCATCTATACGGCGATCTCTCAAAAACGGCCATATGTCTCTTACTGCTTTTGTGCGGTTATGGTCGATATCGGCGTATAATATCTCTTCGTTTTGATGATCCGCATGAGCTATTAATTCTCCTTGTGCCCCGCAAACAAAGCTGTTGCCCCAGAAACGTATACCAGCCATTGCTCCGCAACTGTCAGGCTCAAATCCGACACGGTTGGTTGAGAGTACCGGTATGCCATTTGCTATCGCATGTGATCTTTGAATTGTTATCCATGCTTCTTTTTGTCTCTCTTTTTCTTCGGCACTATCGCTGTCAAACCAGCCAATTGCTGTGGGGTAGATAAGCATATCGGCTCCTTTGAGGCCCATAAGGCGTGCAGCTTCAGGATACCATTGGTCCCAGCATACAAGCACACCAAGTCTGCCTACGCTAGTATTGATCGGCTCAAACCCAAGGTCGCCGGGAGTAAAGTAAAATTTCTCATAAAATCCGGGGTCATCCGGGATATGCATCTTGCGGTATTTACCCGCAATGCTCCCGTCACGCTCAAATACTACAGCGGTATTGTGATAGAGTCCTGCGGTACGTCGCTCAAATAGCGAAGTTACCAGCACCACTCCATTTGTTTTGGCAGCTTCACTCCAAAATGCTACATCGGCTTCGAAATTAGCAGCATAATCAAAAAACGCAGTATCCTCACTCTGGCAAAAGTATTCGTTTTGATGAAGCTCTTGGAGTACCACAAGATCTGCTCCATTGCTCGAAGCTTCTTTTATCATTTGCGAGGTAGCTTGGATAGTCGCCTCTTTCGAGCCATAGTATTTCTGCTGAATCAGTGCTACTTTCATTGCTTCCCTTTTTGTAATTTTTGATATTTTAGCATAGTTTGACTTTTTTAATTAGAGCGGAGAATCTTTAAATTCAAGTTATTGTTATATTTTAAATTAATGTTACTAATAGTAAAATAATTTATGGTGAATCTGTTCGCCATAAAACATTAAGGGAAGGATGGGGTATGAAAAAGATTGTAGTGTTCTCAATGGCTGCATTGATGGTGTCGTTTTTGACAGGGAAGGACGGGCTTGTTACTGTTGCATATGCTGAAAGCGCAATGGATCAACTCTATGGCGCAGAATCATCAAGCAATCAAGCTGCAGATGAAGCTAATTCTGGGAATTATGAGGGTGCCCATAATGATGCAGGCGCATCATTTGACGGAAATAGTTATAATGATCCATCGGTTGTGGATTTGAGTGGCAAAGAAGGAATTGTGGATCCAAACGATCTAAAAAAATATGACCCGCAAGATAACGGCGGGCCGATAGAGTAATTCTCTATACTGCTATCTGCATTGTAGAGCAGTGCAAGCTTCCGCCTTGTTCAATAAGGCGCAGGCAATTAATAGGTATTATCTCAAGATTAGGGAAAAGTGCTTTAAAAACTTCCCCGGCTGTTTTATCGGCCGGATCATTATAAGTTGGATAAAGCAGGGCATGATTGGTAATAAGAAAATTGGCATATGTAGCCGGAAGTCTTTTGCCATTCGCGTCAAAAATAGCTGATGTCATCGGCAATGCAACAAGTTCATAGGGTTGTCCGTCAACGGTGACAAATTCACGTAGTTGCGCTTCCATGGCGCTTAGGGCCCCATAGTGCTCATCTTCTTTGTCATCGCATTTGACATAAGCTATTGTCTTTGAATTGACAAATCTTGCTAGTGTGTCAATATGGCTATCGGTATCATCTCCGGCCAAATAACCATAATCTAACCACAAAAACCGTGTTGCCCCTAAATGTTCCGTGAGTTTTGCCTCTACTTCTGATTTGCTAAGTCCGCCGTTCCTATTGGGATTGCAAAGACATTCTGATGTCGTCAAAATAGTACCAAGCCCATCGCTCTCTAAAGACCCGCCTTCTAATACAAGATCAATAGTTTCAAATTGAGTCGTACCAAAATATCCTTTTTTCTGTAAAGATTTATTGACATCATTGTCAAGGTGCGCATCAAATTTACCACCCCATCCGTCAAATGTAAAATCAAGAAATTTGGTCACACCATCTTCTTCTATACTGATAACACCGTAGTCTCTAGTCCATGTATCGTTAGTAGGAAGTTCGATAAAAGTCATGTTTGTTGTGCTGCAAAATAGACTTGATATTGACTCTTTGTTGTCGCATACAATGTAAACCGGCTCTTTATAAGCAATGGCTTGGGCAATACGCACAAATACACTCAGAGCAGATCTTAGATCATCACTCCAGTCGCTATTTTCATGAGGAAAAGATAGCAATACTGCCCTTTGTTTTTCCCATTCTGCAGGCATTCTTTTCATGTTTTTCCTTTAATCCAAATCGCATCTTTCGCTTACGCGGCCGTTGTTGCTATCTTTTATAGCTTTTATCAATTCTTTGCCCACCAGAAAGACCACAAAAAGCGTTATTGCCATTCCGGCAATGACTGCAATTGTAAATATATCCATTTAATCCCTTTTTGTTAATACTGAGTGTATAATTGCTTATGGCATATATTACACTCAATCGTTCAAACTTTTATCATAATCTTAGCCAAATTGCCCTGAAAACCGGCTCTGTGGAGAAGATAGCTATCGTACTCAAAGACAATGCATATGGTCATGGGGCAATTCTGATGGCCAAATTGGCGAGTGAATTTGGTATCCGCAAGGCAGTAGTACGCAATTATCATGAAGCACTCTCAATAGAACAGTATTTTGATGATATCATCGTGCTTGGAGGGGAGATATATCCTAGGCCAAAGCTATCATATACTATCAATTCCCTTGAAACTCTCAAAGCAGCGCCGTCTGATGCCCGCATAGAGCTAAAGATCGATACGGGTATGCATCGTAACGGCATCATGGCAAGTGAACTAGATGAAGCGATAGAGATCATCAAAAAAAGGGAACTGAAATTAGTAGGACTGATGAGCCATTTTGCAAGTGCCGATGAGCTTGGAAGCGAATACTTTTATCAATACCAAAATTTTAAAGATGCCAAAAAGAAGATATTGGATCATGGCTTTGAAAATGTAAGATTTCATATACATAATTCAGCCGGTATCTTACGATGTGCAAAATTCGAAGAAGATCTAGTGCGTCTAGGGATAGGTGCTTATGGACATAGCCATATGCCTGATTCTTTCGGTGATATGAACCTAAAACCTGTGATGAGCTTGTACGCTAAACGCGTATCCACTAGGACACTGCGCAAAGGCGAGAGGATAGGGTACGGCGGAGAGTATCAAGCGCCTAGAGGTATGGTGGTATCTACCTATGATATAGGATATGGGGATGGTTGGAGACGCGGAAGCGCATTTGACCCATATATCACTCATGACAGCGGGCCGATACTCGGTAAAGTATCTATGGACCTTGTCTCGCTTGAAGGCGATAAAGAAGAAGTGTGCATCATGAATGATGCTCTAATAGCTTCTAAGCATTACCATACTATCAGCTATGAGATCACATGTGCATTGCACAGTCATATCGATAGAATCGTCGTCGAATAGTCGTAGGCTTGACAAGCAGCCATAAAAGTGTTACAATCCCACTCATGTTTCCAATACAACTTGGTCACATCTCCTATATGGGGGTGACTGGTTTCGACTGGAGCAGTATGGATTATGTGCATGTCGGACTGGGCAATTCCGTTACGCGGCCCAAAATGCTTAAACGCAAACAATACAAATTATCGTCCTGCTTACGCTGTAGCGTAAGTTTAACTTAACTTAGGACTGCCTTGCTACCAAGTGTCACCATAGGTAGATTATAAGGTATCACATTATGATGACTTTTTCTTTGGCTCGCCAAACCCAGAGAAGAACTTTTGGCTGGTCTTGTGTAGTTTTGGGTGTTGTACCAAGCAAGATGAGATCCAAACAACATTATCTAAGCATGTAGAGTCATAGTTTTAGCTGTTTTAGGACTGGGGTTCGATTCCCCACACTTCCACCAAATCACACTTTCAATCAATTCAACTTAAATCAAAACATATACCACAAAGCCCTAAAAGTGGGCATTAAAGTATTTTTACTTTCAATTAATATCATTTGTTAGAAAAAGTTTCAATATCAACCAACTCAACCATGGAACAATCTTTTTTGAATAACTTTTTAGCTGTAGCATCTTCTTCTGCTAAAACCAAAATATCTGCGTAATCATTTTTATTTGCTTCAAACGTTTGAATATCTTTTTTTGTAACTAATTCGATAGCAGCATTGCCCTTATCAAAACTAATATCAATATTTCTATGCCCTTTGGCAAATTCACTTTTGATGAGCTTGAGTATATTTTCATTTTTTAATACCTCTTCTATAGTTATAGAATTATAGAAATCCCCGTCGCATAACACTTTGTATGATATCAAAATCCCGCCATCCATTTATCACTCCTTATTTGAAATAACATAAGCAAATTAGGGCAATATCATAATAGGAGATAATGTTAGTTTTTTATATTCTATTTTTCTCTTAACTATCACTTATATTGCCGTTTGACCAAGTGCCAATATTTTAACAATGATATATTGAGAATAGCCTTGTTAATGAGTTAATTTGCCGTTTTCATCATTTAACAATATTTTCATAATAAACTATTTTGTTTTGATTTTATTGGTAAAAGTACAATTTGCTATATTAAAATCAAACGGAAACAGTAAAGAGGTCAAAAGAGTAGGGTATTTGTGAGGTATAGCATGAAACTTACATGTTCGTATTTTGGCGAGTATGTACGTTCCCACGGAAACCGCGGGAATTAGGAGTTTTTTAACTTTGTTATAAATTATCTTACGCAGTCAAAGAAGTAGTCTGTTTGCGCAATATCTTTGGTCTCTTCATCAAGTTGATCCAAGACAGCATTGGTGATCCATGTCAGAAGATTCAATGCACCTTTGTATCCGCTGATAGAGTATCTATGTAAATGGTGTCTATCGAAGATAGGGAATCCGATCCTAATAAGCGGGATGCCGGTATCTCTGTAAAGCTCTTTGCCGTAAACATTCCCTATCAAGAAATCTACAGGTTCAGTGAACAGAAGGCTTCTTAGATGCCAAAGGTCTTTATTTGCCCAGATGTTGCATTCATCCTGCCATAATGATTTGGATAAGATCTTTTTCATATCATCCTCCCAGCCTTTGCGAGGAGCATTGTGGCATAGGATATGAGTAGGTATACCGCCCATCTCAACTATAAATGACACAAGCCCAAGCAAGAAGTCGGGATCTCCATAGATAGCAAACTTTTTGCCGTGCATATACGGATAGCTGTCTTGCATAGCATCTACTAGTTGGCTTCTTAGTTTTTTGAGTTCTTCAGGAACAGGTTTGCCTGTAAGTTCGCTAAGTTTCATTACAAACTCATCGGTACCGCTAAGACCAATAGGATTGGCTGTCACATACTCTTGTTTCCAGGCATTTTTTATAGTTTTTGCCGTTTGAGTAGTAGAATATTTTTGTAAACTAATAGTTGCTTTGGCATTGATGGCTGTTTTTGCATCGGCCAATGAGGTGCCTCCGCTATAGAGTTGGTATTCTCCTGCGCCAGTGTTCCATTGCTCTTCATGGTCGCCTAGCATGACTATTTTATCACCAAACATAGATGCTATCTCTTTGATCTCAGCAAGCGAGCCAAGATACGGTTCAAATCCCGGAATGATGTTGATACGCTCTTCGTCCAATACTTTTTCTGATCTATCCGGGTTGAGCTGTTCTAGTATCCCTTTCATCATATTGTCATAACCTGTTATGTGACTGCCGACAAAAGAAGGAGTGTGAGCATATGTGATAGCAGTGTTATCTAATTCGCCCTGGGCTTCTTCTCTAGCGCCGATCACAAAAGCATTGAGGTCATCACCGATAACTTCTGCCATACAAGTAGTGCTCACGGCTATCATTTCCGGTTTGTACATCGCGTTACAATTTCTCAAACCGTCTTTCATATTGGCAAGACCGCCAAAAACCGCAGCACTTTCACTCATAGAATCACTTACGCACGGTGTAGGTTCTTTGAAGTGTCTAGTAAAATAACTTCTAAAATATGCTACACATCCATGGCTGCCATGTACATAAGGCATAGTATTCTCAAAGCCAAGACTCGCCATGACAGCCCCTAGAGGTTGACAAGCCTTGGCAGGATTGATAGTGATCGCTTCACGAGATAGGTTTTTCTCACGATAATCCCAGCTCTTGGTCCACTCTGCGATCTCATCGACTTTTGACGGATCGATCGAGCCCATATTGCTTTCAAATTCTTTTTTATTATTCAATACTTCTTGATATTCTGGTTTCAAGAAAAGTTTTTGTCCATTGACAATTTGTTCTACATTTTGCATATTAAGCTCCTTTCTCTTCTGTGTCCCATGGTGCTTTAGTGTGGCTCCATACAGGTGAATTCATTGCTAGATCCATGTCTTTGGCAAAGATAGCAAAGGCATCATAACCATGATAAGGACCGCTATAATCCCATGAGTGCATTTGTCTAAAAGGAAGGCCCATTTTTTGGAAAACATACTTCTCTTTAACACCGCTTGCTACAAGATCAGGTTTTAATTTTTTGACAAATGCTTCTAGTTCATACTCATTGACATCATCGTAAATAAGAGTGCTTCTAGCAATATCTTCTTTTGTTCGTTTATAGTCATCGCCGTGACCAAATTCATAACCGGTACCAATTACTTCCATGCCAAGATCTTCATAGGCGCCGATGACGTGTCTTGGTCTAAGGCCGCCCACATAAAGCATAACGGTTTTGCCTTCTAGTTTTGGTCTATATTTTGCGATGACTTCGTCTGTCATAGCTGTATATTTGGCTATCACTTCTTCTGTTTTTGCCTGGATAGTTTCATCAAACATCGCAGCTATCTTGCGAAGGCTTTCTGTGGTTTTTGTAGGACCAAAGAAATTGTACTCTATCCAAGGTACACCAAATTCCTGCTCCATATGTCTAGCGATATAATTCATAGAACGATAGCAGTGGAGCAAGTTTAGTTTTGCTTTTGGAGCTATCGCCATTTCTTTATAAGTAGCATCTCCGCTCCATTGAGCTATAACTCTAAGGCCCATCTCTTCAAGCAGGATTCTTGAGCTCCATGCATCACCTCCTATGTTGTAATCTCCTACGATGGCAACATCATACGGAGTACTTTCAAAGTCTTTTCTGGCACTATCGTCTGGCATGATCTCATCTCTGATCATATCATTTGCGATATGATGACCCAAAGATTGGCTTACACCTCTAAAACCTTCGCAAGATACAGCAATGGTAGGTTTAGAACTCTCACTTTTGTATTTTTTGGCAACGGCTTGTATATCATCTCCTATCAAACCGATAGGGCATTCGGATTGGATAGTGATACCGTTATTTAGAGGGAAAAGAACATCGATCTCTTCGAGGGCAGCTTTGAGTTTTTTATCTCCGCCAAAAACGATATCTTTTTCCGTAAAATCGGTACTAAAGTTCATCGTTACGAATGTATCGATACCAGTAGTTCCGATATAATAGTTTCTTCTGCCTGCGCGGCTGTACTGTCCGCAGCCTATAGGCCCGTGGGATATATGTATCATATCTTTGACAGGTCCCCATACGACACCTTTGCTTCCTGCATAAGCACAGCCTCTTTGGCTCATTACCCCAGGAACTGTTTGTTTGTTGCTTCTTGACGTGTCACAAGCTCCTTTGGATGTTTCTGGCGAATCAACCCCAAGATGTTTGGCACGATTTTTGCTGACTTTTTCTGGATATGACTCCAGTACTTCAGCGATTGCTTCTTTTTGTAAATTCTCT
Source organism: uncultured Sulfurovum sp. (assembly GCA_964527805.1). Taxonomy (GTDB): domain Bacteria; phylum Campylobacterota; class Campylobacteria; order Campylobacterales; family Sulfurovaceae; genus BN30871. The sequence continues at coordinate 119,276 of CAZGNT010000001.1, read as the reverse complement.
AAGTTTAGCGGACCCATCTGTTTTCTCCTTTTTTCTTAGAAATTATGCTATTTTGAGTCTATAAAGATTCATATCGTCAAGTTTTCTACACAATGTTTTTTCTTCGTCACCATCAACGGCTTTTGAAATTTCACTGATCTGATACTTATTGGTATAGTAGATCATTTTATAACCGTCTTTTTCAGGGACATCTGATTTGTTATAATAATCCGCAAGCGCAGTGAACAAAAATGATCCTGGCGTGACCGTAAATTTTTCTACGATTTCACCTTTGGCAGTTTCGCCGGTTACCTCAATAAAAGAGATGCCGCTCAAATCACCGGCTCCTTCATTTACTTTTTCTATTACCTTATCCATACTTACATCGTTCCCCATACTCGCAGGGAAGTGATAACCACATACAAACATTTTTTCTCCTTTGTTTTTTCTATTTTTCTTCTTCTTAGCTCAAAGCAAAGCTTATCGCTAATTCATCTCACTGGATTCCGTATCAAGTACGGAATGACGGTTTGTTGTCATTCCTGCGAAGGCAGGAATCCATAGTTCTTTGTAATCTTTTTAATGTTACGCCTCTTCGGCTCTTTTGCCGATAGCATCTGCTTCTACTTCTTCTTCTAGACCAAATTCCATGAGCAAATTCTCAAGGTCATCCATCTCAAGAGGAGTTGGGATGACTTTAAGGTCATTGGCTATGATCTTTCTTGCTAATTCTCTGTACTCCATAGCTTGTTCGCTGTTTGGAGCAAATTCAACAACAGTCATACGTCTAAGCTCTGCTCTTTGAACATGGTTAGATCTTGGAACGAAGTGGATCATTTGTGTACCTATCTGAGTAGCAAGGTTTTTAGCCAGATCATATTCTCTGTCTGTCATACGAGCATTACAGATAAGGCCTGCTAGTCTAACACCGCCTGTATTTGCATACTTCAAAATACCTTTTGAGATGTTATTTGCTGCGTACATCGCCATCATCTCTCCAGACATAACTATATAGATCTCTTGAGCTTTTCCTTCACGGATAGGCATAGCAAATCCGCCGCATACAACGTCTCCAAGAACATCATAAGATACGAAATCCAGCTCATCATCATATGCGCCTTCTTCTTCTAGGAAGTTGATCGCAGTTATAACTCCACGGCCTGCACATCCGACTCCCGGCTCTGGTCCGCCTGATTCTGTACACATGATATAGCCTTCTGTGATAGTGTCATCTTCAGGATTGAACTCTCCGGCTCCAGGTTTACATACATCTTCGAGCTCTAGATCTTCTACTGTTCCAGCCTCTGAGGCTAGCTGCATGATAGTTGATTGGGCTTTCTCGTGCAAAATAAGTCTAGTAGAATCCGCTTTTGGATCACAGCCTACAATTAATATTTTTTGGCCATAATAATGGCACATTGCTGCTAATGTGTTTTGGGATGTGGTTGATTTACCGATCCCGCCTTTGCCGTAAAATGCAATTTGTCGTAACGCTGACATGGTATCTCCTTGAAATAAATTAAGTTACGAAATAGATAATGCATATAGTGTTCCGTAGAAGATTTATAGGGATAAAAAAATGAAATATTTGATCTATTTTGAGATACTAGACCCTGAAACAAGTTCAGGGTGACATTTTTATGAGAGAGGATAAAAAGATAAATATTAAATTTTGTTTATAGGATAATATGCCCAAAGTTTACTACGCCTTGCAGGCAAAGCAATGCACACTGTCACTGCAGTTTTCACAAGCAGGCGCGACTTCGCCTATACTGTCATAAATGAATTTTTTCCATAGCACATCTTGCGGTTTATTTAGCAGCGGAAAATGTATAGACATGAATTGATGCATCTCTATGCGGTTTGCAAATCCTAGATCCTGATAAAGATGGTTTTCTAAAAGAGATCGTTTAGCTACTAACGGCGCTATATGTTCTCGTGAATAGTGGCTGTTCGTGTGAGCTTGTAGAAAGCTAGTAACTTTTTGTTCAAGATCCATCACATTTTGTCTATTCGTATTCATAATTTTACCTCCTGTTGAAATTTGATTCTTTTAAACCATAACGGTGCTTGTTCGTCTTTGATGTAATGATATAGAGTGCGATTGATGGACTCTATGGTTTCATTTTCGCTTGAAGACCTCAGGGGATAGATGCCAAAACTTTGCAGTAAGGTCGCTGCATTTGGGCCGATTTGTGAGACACAAGCGATATTGCTGCTTCCAAGACATTGTATTTTGTAGTCAAGCCTGTCTAATTCTTCTTCGAATTTCAATGACGCATCAGAAGTACCGATATAATGTATACCGGATTCGTCCACTAGATATAGATAAAATTTATCACTCCAACCAAAGTGTTCATTGACGTGCACACCGTCTTTTGAGGCATAAGCTATTTGCATGATACTCCTCCTTTTGTTATGCTACATAGATCTCTATAGATTCATCTATGAGATTTGTGAGGATGCTTCTGATCATTTCAAATGTGCCTGTCGTAGACAAGGAGCATCCAGAGCAATTGCCGGCATAGAGTAGATGTATCTCTATTGCCGGTGTCTCTTTGATATTTAAAAGTAATATGTCCCCGCCGTCTTTGAGCAGCATAGGCTTGATGTGCTGATCAATAGCTTCTTGGATCATGGTGTGTTGTATCTCTTTTGGTTGTGAACGAAAAATTGTATTTTTCTGTTCGTTTGGCAACTCGATACTTCTGCCAATACCGCCGATCTTGGCAGCAGCCATGAGATGGCCTTTTTTTGCCGCATATAAAAGATACTCAAAACCGTCTTTTAAGAGGTCTAAATCATTTTTTTTGTCAAGCAGTATGAGTCCTAATCTGAAATTTGCTCCTATATGGCCTTTGCTCGCTGCTGATTTGAAATAATCTAGCGCCAAAACATCATCCTTGTTTACACCTATGCCGTTTTGGTGCATTAGAGCAATATTGTAATATGCTGAAGGATTATCATAATGCATAGCTTGTTTAAACCATACTCTTGATAGATGCGGATCTTGTGCTACTCCTTCACCTTTGAGATAAAGAAGGCCTATATTGACCATCGCTTGATCATTGCCGCTTAGGGCTTCTTCTTTCCATAGTAAAAAAGCTTTTTCGTATTTTTTTTGTTTGTAAAATGTTAAAGCTTGACTCATAAAAATACCTTGAAACTAAAATTTATAAAGTATGAATGCAAAAAGTGTTCCGTTGCGGAACGATTATTGCATAGCTGCTTGTACTATAAGAAACGAGGTGCATAAATCATGATGGTCAATAAAAAACAGATAAAAGAACTTCTAAATGAATCTGCTTGCAGCCACAACGTACAAAAAAAGAGCAGCTGCGACAAGCCAAAGCCAGGAGCAACAAGCGGCGGATGTGCTTTTGAAGGGGCACAAATAGCACTCTTTCCTTTTGCGGATGCAGTACATTTGGTGCATGCCCCTTCAACGTGCCTTGGAGCTTCATGGGAGACTAGAGCAACGTTAAGCAGTTATGAAGGAGAAAACAACACTTATCTTGGCTATAGTACCAATATCACGGCACATGATGTAATTTTTGGTGGTAATAAGAGATTAGAAGACTCTATTGAGTATATCATTGAACATAAAAATCCAAAAGCCATCTTTGTTTATGAGACATGTGTGAGCGCCATGATAGGTGATGATATGGATAATATCGCTTATCGTATGGAAAGAAAATATGGTATTCCTGTAGTTGTCGTGCATGCGCCAGGATTTGTGGGGGGTAAAAATCTGGGTTCCAGGCTGGCCGGAGAAGCGGTGCTGGATAAACTAATAGGCACCAAGGAGCCTGCGCAAATCCACCCTTTCGGTATTAACCTTATAGGAGAATATAACGTCACCGGGGATATGTGGCAATACACTCCTATTTTGGAAAAGATCGGTATCAAGGTAGTATCTACATTGGCAGGCGACGGGAGGATCGAATCTATACAGATGGCTCATCGCGCAAAACTAAATGTCATAGTATGTGCTAAGTCACTAGTGACGCTTTGCCGAAAAATGGAAGAGAGGTTTGAGATCCCATATGTCTCGGTTTCTTTTTATGGCAAGAGAGACACCTCTAATGCTATTAGAAGCATCGTAAATGCATTTAATAACGAGGAATTATCGCAAAGAGCAGAAGAGATTATTGCCGAAGAAGAGGAGATGCTAGAAAAAAAACTTATTCCTTATAAAGAGATATTGCGAGGCAAAAAGGCTATATTGAACACAGGAGGCAATAAATCTTGGTCTATCGCATCGGCACTTCAAGATATTGGCATAGAAGTTGTGGCAACAAGTATTGCTAAAGCTACCTTGGAAGATATAGAGATAGCCAAACAATATGTACCTATACTTATCAAGTCGCCCGCAAGTGAACAAGCCAAGCTTATAGATGAACATAATATTGATATTTTGCTAGCCGGAGGCAGAAGCCTATATACTGCTATCAAGAAAAAAATAGCATTTGTCGATGTCAATCAAGAGAAAAAGGTAAGTTATGGCGCATACGGCGGGCTGAAAAATTTAGCTAAAGATGTTTGCGCAGCAGTCCAAAATCCTGTTTTTAGAGTAGTAGGCGCTCAGGCTCCTTGGGAGTGTCCACATGCTTAAACCATTAGAAGCAAATCCTCTGAAACTCTCCCAGCCAATGGGAGCATTGTTGGCATTTTTGGGGGTAAAAAATTGTATGCCGCTGATGCATGGAGCTCAAGGGTGTGCATCTTTTTCAAAAGTATTTTTCACAAGACACTTCAATGACCCGATAGCTATACAAACAACGGCAGTCAATGATATAACAGCAGTCATAGACGGCGGGGATTACAGTATCAGTGAAGCTGTCAAAAATATAACCGCCAAAGTATCACCGGAACTCATCGGACTCTTTACAACTGGACTTACCGAAACCAAAGGGGATGACATCAAAGGCGTGGCGTCTATTTTGCAGCATGAACATAATATCGTCTATGTGCATACACCTGATTTTGAAGGAGGGCTGGAGAGCGGATATGCAAAGAGCATTGAAGCCATGATTGAACAATTGGTCTATCCGCAAGAATACACAGAGAAAAAGATCACTCTGATTCCTAATGTGAGCATGACACCTCTGGAGATAGAAGGCCTAAGAGAACAGATTGGATTATTTGGATGGAATGTCTTTGCTTTGCCTGATATCAGTGAATCGCTTGACGGGCATTTGGGAGAAAAACAAGGCGCACTAAGCAGTAACGGTATATCGGTATCAGAGATACAAGAGCTTGGTTCATCCTGTGCAGTTATAACTATAGGCCATAGTGTATATAGCTGCGGAGAAAAATTATGTTCAAAAAATAAAACAATGCAGCATTTGCATTTTGATACGATAGGGGGTTTGCGCGCGAGCGATGCATTTTATAATAGTCTTATGAGTTTGAGCAATGCGTTCTATCCGCATTCGTCTGTCATAAGATGGAGAAAGCGGCTTCAAGATGCACTTTTGGATACCCATTTTATATTGGGCGGATGTCAAATCGTCTTGGCATGTGAACCTGATTTGATGGTGATACTATCGTCTATACTTACAGAAGCAGGGGGCAAGATAAAAGCAGCCGTCTCTCCCGTAAAAAGCAGCGCATTGGATAATATTCTTTCAAAAAATATAATCATCGGTGACCTTGGCGATGCAGAAGAGTTTTTAGATGAACACACTCTGCTTATTACAAATTTTCACGGCGAAAGACTGGCTAAAAAATATAATAGCGCGCTGCTTACCAGAGGTTTTCCAAATTATGAAACATTGGGCAATCAACTTAAAAATGACATCTTATATGAAGGCTCAGCGAAGTTTTTGTTTGAAGTTGCAAACTGTGCAGCAACACATATGCATCACTGATCAAATCCTATGGAACACTTTATGCATATAGTATGTATGAAGCTAATTTTCAAGGAGTGATAAATGAATACAAAAACCTCTTTTTTATCAAATTCTATTATGGTTGCTTTTGCAACTAATAATGCCACGCATATCGATGCTCATTTCGGTTCCGCCAAAGAGTTTCATATCTATGAGATCACACGCAATAGTTATAATTTTTATGGCGTAGTACCGATTACGGTAAAAGATACAGATAGCACTGTTGGACTTTTGAATGGTGTGGATATCGTATATTTTGTAAATATTGGCCCAGCTGCGGCAGCAAAGATCATCAACAACGGTATCTTCCCTATCAAGTACAAAGAGCCCGTGGGTATTGACGAAGAGTTGTCAAAACTAATGAATATGCTCGGCACTAACCCGCCCCCTTTTATTAAAAAAATATGCGAGCAGAGGGTATCATGATGGAACAATTATTTTTGAAAACCATAATAGGACAAGTGAGAGCGTTGGATCAATTTGGAAGTTGGAGTAATAAAAGCAATGAAGAATTGATCATAGAAAAGTATGTCAAAACCAAAGAAGAGCTTAGAGATATACCCGTCATTGCCGATATCGATGAGATGAAGATCAAAGAGATTCGTCTAATTTTTCAAGCTCTTGCGCTCGCATTCGAGATCAAGACCGGGGTAATGTGCTCGGTAGTCATGGAGATGAGTCATGAAGGATTCGGAAGGGCAGTTGTCATAGCTGATCGCATAGTGATCGTCAATAAGTTTTTTAAAGATGCTCACAGATACTCATTTCGCAGTTTTGAAGAGTTTGTCGGTCAAGGCGAAAAAATGCTTGAAGATGCTTTGAGGCTTTATCGCTCTTATTATCCGATAGAGGAGCAGGCATGTTAAAAATAGGAATTTTTTGTGCAAGTGCCGGGGGCAACAGCCTCAAGATTGCCCAGGAATTGGCAAATGCATTTGAAGTAGATGAGATTATCAATATGGAAGAGGATTTTGATGAGGTTTCTCAGCTTTTGGAACACGATGTGCTTTTTATAGGAAGTTCGACTTGGGGACAAGGAGATGTGCATCATAGCTGGGTAGATCCGCTTTTTGAGATTGCTTCTGATAATATCGATTTTAAAGGCAAAACCGTAGTATTTTTTGGTGCTGGCGACAGCAAGAAGCATAAAGAACATTTTTGCTCAGCTCTCGGGAAGCTTCACAAGGTTTTTGCAGATGCAGGTGCGAAGCCGTTAGGTTTTGTGCCAAAAGATGAATATAGCTATGAGTTTTCGTTGGCAGAAATTGACGGTAAATTGTGCGGCTTGGCTATTGATGAACATAATGAATCGCCCAAAACACCTCAACGTATCGAACAATGGATAGAACAGCTCAAATATGAGCTGCAACAATAAAAGGAGAAACAATGTATTTGGTAGTAGCAGTTTTTAATCAACATAATCTAAAAGATGTTCTAGAGGATCTTTTTAAAAATCACATAGAAGGGGTTACGGTCTCCCAAGTTGTAGGCAAAGGCTCCTATGGCATCAAAGAAGCAGATCAGCAATGCCCGGATCTTTTTGAAAAAGTAAAAATAGAGATAGTGGTATCCAATGAAAAAAATAGAGCCGTAGCCATGGAGTGCATCAGAGCCAATTGCCAAGATCTCGGCAGAGGTGCCGGGAAAATGTGGTGGCTCACAGTAGGTGGGGTAGAACGTATCCGTACAGGTGAGCAAGACGAAGAGGCTCTTACAACCCAGATCGATAAAAAAATAAAAAACATTCCGTTAATGATGACCACTGCTATAGATACACCGTGCAGCTAAAGGAGATGTGATGACTACAAAATCACTTACATTGGATGAATTCTATCATCTTAGGGATGCGGAAGATTATTTTGAATTTTTTGATATAGCATACGATAAGTCCTTGCTCGGCGCAAAGAGATTTCATATACTCAAAGAGTATAGCATTATGATCAAAAAAGGTATGGATTATCTAGCTGGTGATGAGAATAAATTGCTTGATTTTTTGAAATTTTCATTGCTCAAAGTATATGGAAAATTTAAAGACGGATATGCTCCTAGTGCTGCTGAGATATGGAATATGTTTGAAGGCGGAAAACTGAAAGGATGTGCATCTTGTACACCGCAACAAGGAAATAGCTGTGGATGTTAAAAGCGAGATAAAACTCTATGACAGCGTTACGGCAAAACGTTCAGGCAAAGACAGAGATGAACCTCTTTTTCATATAGGACAAAAGGTTCGTCTTTTGGAGGATATCGTAAATGACGGTACGTATCCGCATGCTCCTATAGGCACGCTGATGATGCCAAAAGGAAGTATAGGTTACGTCAAAACCATGGGCGAATTTCTACAAGTGATCAGGGTTTATGAAGTACATTTTTTAGGAGGTGAAACGGTTGAAATTGTGGGATGTAGAGAGCATGAACTAGAAGCGATGGAAGAGTATGTAGATTCTATTCAAGAAGAAAAAGAGTTTATTGAAGCTCATCGAAAGAGAATGCAAGAGCTGCATTCTAAAAATAAATTTTAAAAAGAAACAGAAGAACAAAAGTAATATTTTATTCTGATTAAAATTTATACAATGTCAAGATGCTTAAATAGGCAAATACATTGTAATATTAGTAAGAGGATACAAATCTCACACGAGATGATTATTTCGGGTGATGCATTGGTTAAACCATATAATCTTAAAATAAAGGAAACAGCATGACAACAAGAGTAGAGATCATAAATGACTTTTTGGCGATCAACGTCAAACCCGGAAGTACTATCCAAGATATCGTAGAGGCAAGCGGAAGCGCATTGCCTTTTGGCTGCAGAGACGGAGAGTGCGGTACATGTGTAGTAGAAGTTGTACAGGGTATGGAATTTCTAACACCGAAAACCGACAATGAAGTAAAGGTATTAAAAGAGATTTGCTCAGGTACTTGTACGCAAAATTCAAGACTTTCATGTCAAATGAAGATAGCAAGTCCAAACGGTATCGTAAGACTGAAGTATTAAAAATGTCTATCCATTCGAAGTGTAAAGAAAAGGTAAACTAAGATGAACCATAGTGCCTCTCTAGCTGTCAAACAAAAACAGACTCTACAGCTTTCTCTTCGATTGTGGCTTCCATTATTGCAGGCTCCTTTGCAAGAATTGGATACTTTATTAAAAGAACACAGCTATGAAAATCCTTTTTTGGAACATATGTCTTCTTTTGAGATCAGTGATTCATCCAGATATGACGGTGAGAGTGATTCCAAAAGAGGATTTATAGAAAATACAAGCACATATAAAGAGTCATTATACGATAAACTCCTGGGTCAAATATGCGAACCTTTATTTCCTACCCCAAGATCACAAAAGATCGCATTTGAAATATTGCAGCATGTAGAAAGTGACGGTTATTTTACCGGGGATATAGAACAAATAGCTACCGAATGCGATACGACAAATGAATTTGTGGAGACTATTAGGAAAAGATTCGGATATTTGGAGCCTTATGGGGTAGGGGCCATAAACAATGAAGAGTCATTCTTGTTTCAACTGGAAGCGATGGAGATAGCAGACGGAGTATATGAACTTGCTTGCACTTTAGTTAAAGATCTGAAGCATATAGATAAATATCACAAGCATCATTTTTTTGATGAAGCTATGCAAATCATAAAAATGCTTAATCATCCGCCTGCAATAGATTATATAGAAGATGAGCCATATATAATTCCGGATTTTTTTGTAGAGATAAATGATGATGTTTCCATAAAGATAAATAACGAATATTATCCGGATATCGAGATCAAAGATCCATTTCTAGCCAAAAACAGTGAGCTAAGATCAAAACTCAAAGAGGCAAAAGACTTAGTTAGTCTATTGGAGCTAAGAAAGGCTACATTATACAAATTGGTCATTACCATTGTAGATAAGCAAATGAGATTTTTTATGGGTGGTGAACTAAAGCCGCTTACAATGTCTGATATTGCTTTGGAGCTTGGGTTTGAAGAATCGACCATCAGCAGAGCGGTATCCAATAAATATCTTCAGTGCGAACGAGGGGTTTTTTCTTTGAAATCATTTTTTACTAATGCGATCACTCATAATCTCTCATCATCAGAGATCAAAAACTATGTACAAGCATTGGTTGACAATGAGCCTCATGGCACTCCTCTTACCGATGATGAGATCATGAACAAAGTCATAGAGAAATATAATATCAGCATGGTAAGAAGGACCATCACAAAATACCGCAAATTACTTGATATCCCATCTTCCAAAGAGCGCAAAAAACTTTATACTTTGTCTTGATTATTGCATTTTTTGATATCTATTTGTTCCAGCAAGAGATCAATTTCTTGATAATCAATTTTGCCGGATTTTACCATATAAAAAAGCTTCATTAGGGGCACCCTGCAACAAGCAGCATGATCACATTGTGTGACTAATTTTTTAGCTTTTTTATATGGGAGTGAAGAATATTTGAATATCTCAATAGCTTGCTTGATGGATTTGTCTCCGCATTGACATATGATCTTCTTTTCAAGCTCTTTCATATTTATCTCCTATGATAAAAAATCATGCTCCGCTCTCATTTTGATAACATCCTCCATCGCATCTTGTATCTTTTTACTTAAAATCGGGAGTCTATTGTAATCGGTCCAAATGGTATCTTCGACTATGTCGTGAATCTCTCCGGCTATTTCAACCACTTTTCGCTTACATCCTGCAAAACTTTTTTTTATCTCTTTTTCATCTATTATAGTTTCCATGATTATCCTTTTGTGTTGATTTGGTTATTAAAATGCATATATCATTTCCAAATTAAGAATTGGAGGCGTGCGTAAATACATCAAATAGTATGTTTGAGTAAGTTCAAATCCATATGCTCTATACAAATTGGTTATCTCTGCAACATCCATTGGGATAAAAGCAATGATTTTTTTTAAGCCACGATGATATATGACGCCACGTAAAAGTTTTTCAGCATCACTATATGCCGAAGATTTCATAACCCAAGGAGAGATCTTAATGTGTGTTGAATCCATTGCATAAGAGTGCAAATATCCATTAGGAGTACAAAAAGGCAAAGATGATGAACGCTGGATGATATCTGTTATATAATGGGATCTATATTCGCCGAATGCTTTTTCATCTAGTTGGTTTGCGATAGATAGATAACCTTCTCCATCAATGCTTTTTGCCATGGCTTGTGAAAAGTGAAAGGCAACTCCGCCGCCTTGGTAGACAGCTCTATATAAAGTTATATGTACTTTTAAACGAGTTTGTTCTAAAAGCTCTTTTTCATGTTCATTTGCCAATATAAAGACAGGTTTATGTTTTGATTCAAGATTGCTAAGCAGCAATGAGATGAGCCTTGTTTTTGTTGTATTGTCGATCTCTTTTGTATAGCAAAAGTTATTGATCATGATAGATTTCTCATTTTCAAATGCACTAATAAAACCTACAAGTTTAAGTTCGTCATATATACCAAAACAAAGGCTCTTGTTGCTGTTGTATGTCTGAAGGCATGAATAGTAATCACATGCAATCTCTTTGCTTAGCTGCATAATGTCATTTTTTAGATCAGGTCTAATCCATCCTACGAACATAAATACAGCTCTTTTAGTTCAGATGTGCTAAGCACGCGTTTTCTGGAAGTGACTATCTCTCTGATCTTTGGCAGCATCTTAGATAAAGTCTTTTTGTCCGCACTGATACCGATAGATTTTAGATGGTACCATAGGGTAGAGGTGCCAGAATGCTTACCTATAGGAAAATCTCTATGCAAACCAACTTCTTCAGGTGGAAAGGGTTCATATGCATTTGATGTTTTCATGACGCCGTTTGCATGAATGCCCGATTCATGAGCAAAGATATGTTCTCCTACGATAGGCGAATGATAATCTATCGGTTTATTGGCTGCTTTACTTACATATGATGTCAATGCTTGAAGTGTAGCAGCATCTATTGTTCTAAAATCTCCAAATTGATGTACAAGGCTCATAAGTATCTGTTCAAAAGAGGCATTCCCAGCGCGTTCGCCAAGGCCCATAACTGTTGTATTGGCACTTATAGCACCGGCTTCTATGGCGGAAATGGCATTGGCTGTTGCCATTCCAAAGTCATTGTGGGTATGTATCTCGATAGGAAGGAGATTGCATTCTGCTAGCATTTTGATTTTATTGTATGCCTGCAAAGGTGTCAATATGCCTACCGTATCGCAATAGCGAAATCTATTCGCACCAAGCTCACTTCCTAATGTTAGTATTTCTTTTATAAATTCCGTATCAGCCCTGCTGGCATCCTCACCTCCGATACAGACAAACAAACCTTCTTGTTTTGCAGTTTTTATCGTTTGCTCAAGACCTGACAAAACTTTTGATTTATTGCCTTTGTGCTTTATATCGATAAGTAGATCAGAAACGGGGATAGAGAGATCAACTGCATGGATACCGCAAGACAAAGAGGCTTCAAGATCACTCATGATGGCTCTGTTCCAGCTCATGATAGGAATTGGCAGATTTAGAGCTATGATCTCTTTGATGTCTTGCATCTCTTTTTGACCCATGGCAGGGATGCCCACTTCAAGCTCATCGGCTCCTGCTTGATAAAGCAGTTTTGCAATTTCTAGTTTTTCATGGGTATTAAAAGCCACAAAAGGAGCCTGTTCACCGTCACGCAAGGTCGTATCGTTTATGAGTGCCATAGCTTTTCCTTCTTTTTTTAATTATCTATAGATAACTATGCAAAAATCGTTCCGCTAGGTTATCCCATCTCTTTTTCTAACGTATACGAGAATTAAAACTACCAAAGCAGCTCAATATCTAAAAGTCCGTTCACTCCTTCATAATAAATTTAGGAGGAAGTGAGCTAGACTTCTATATGTTATATCTCATTATGTTTTCTCACAATTATTGTATAATAAGACTAATTTGGAGATTTAATTTTTAAATTAGTCTTATGTTTGACTTTGTAAATGAGGTGATAATATGGCAAGAAGAGGTGGCTTTTTAAGCGCAACTATTAAATTGGCAAAAGCAATCGAAGCAGACAAACGTAGAGTGCAAAGTGCTGCAATTCGACAACATAATGTGCAAATACGCAATCAAGAAAAACTCCAAAAAGAATATGAAAGAGTGCAAAGAGAACAAGAAAAAATTCAAAAACAAATTGAAAAAGAATATTTAATTTATGAAAAAGAAAAAGCAATTGCATTTGCTTTAAATAAAACCAATGAAAGTGAAATAATTCGTGCATCTTTAAAATCAATTATTATAAATTCTGAACAAAAAACTATACACTTTAATTGGAGGAAATTAAAAAATTTTGAGACATTCTCTGAGCTAAAACCAAAAGAGCCAATATTTTTAAAGTACCCTATAGAAATAAATGATGATGATTTTAAAGCAAATATAAATTTTATAGATAAGATCTTTAAAAAACGTATTGAACAAAAAATAGCTGAAGCTGAGACAAAAAAGAATTTGGCAAGAATAGATTATAAAAATGAATTAAAAAGAGTTGATCGGACAAATGAGCAATTGAAAGATGAATACAAAAAGTTAATCGATCTTTGGCAAAAACAAAAAAAAGAATTTGAACAAAAACAAGAAGCACATAATGCAGAAATTGACTTATACAAAAAAAGTTTTTATGAAAACAAACAAGAAGCAGTTGAATTATATTTTGATGAAATAATACATTCGATAAATTTACCTGAAGATTTATTAATTGATTGGATCCTGAGTTATGAATCAGAATCAAAAATACTTCTTATAGATTATGATTTACCAGATAAAGAGATCGTGCCTGAACTTAAAACTATGAAATACGTCTCTTCTCGAAAAGAGTACACTGAAACATATTTAAAAGATAAAGAGATTGATCAGTTATATGAAGATCTGTTATTTCAGTTATCTCTTAGAATAACAAACGATTTATATTTTTCTGACATTAATGATCAGATTAAATCAATTGTTTTTAATGGATTTTCTACTGGAATTAATAAAAGTACAGGAATTGAAGAAACAAAATGTATTATGTCATTACAAACAACCAAAAATGAATTTATGCAAATCAATCTTAGAAATGTTGATGCAAGAACATGTTTTTTAAAGTTTAAAGGGCTTTGTGGATCCAAATTATCTGAGTTGATTCCAATTGCACCAATATTACAATTAGATAAAGAAGATAAACGATTTATTGAGGGGAAATCTGTTGCTGGAATGATTAATGGCACTAATTTGGCATCAATGCATTGGGAAGACTTTGAATATCTTATTCGAGAATTGTTTGAAAAAGAATTTGCTACGAATGGTGCCGAAATCAAAATAACTCAAGCTAGTCGAGATGGTGGTGTAGATGCAATAATGTTTGATCCTGATCCGATAAGGGGTGGTAAATATGTTATTCAAGCAAAAAGATATACAAATGTTGTTGGGGTCTCGGCTGTACGAGATTTGTATGGAACATTGATGAATGAAGGTGCTGTAAAAGGAATATTGGTAACAACAGCAAATTTCGGAGCTGATTCGTACGAATTTTCAAAGGATAAGCCAATAACACTTATCAGCGGTAGTAATTTATTGCATATGCTTCAAAAACATGGTTATGAAGCTCGGATTGATATTGTTGAGGCTAAAAAAATATTTATGGATAAATGAAAATACATTGTTACCATATTATATTTTTCCTCTTATTCCCGTGGAAACCGCGGGAACGAAGAAATCTCCCCCGTTTTTTTAATTGTATGAATCAATGACTCCATCATCATTGTCATCATAAAAACATGATGGCGTGTAGTCATGCCAACACCATTGCCAACGTGTACCATTTCCATAATTCGATGGATTCGCTGAATTAGGTAAGCCTCTTTGGGTCCTTAACATATCATATGTCATGCCAATCCAGATACGGTTATTGGCAATATTTTTGCAGTCTTCTATGCTCCATTCCGGATGTTTTTTGTGAATTTTCCACGCTCTTGGACCCATAGATTTTTTGAGTTCATCTTCTTCTATCGCTTTTGCTTTTATGGCTTCTGCAATCTCTTTCTTGGCTCGTTCTTCCTGCTCTTTTTGCTCTATCTTTAAAAACTCTGCTTTAACAGTCGTACATAAAGGTGCTAAATCCTTATCGTTGAATTTCATGTAAATGTTACATGTTCCAATAGCGTCTTTAAATGATTTTGATTTAATCTGCTCTGAAACAGACTGCAAAATTTTGTTTTTATTGGCTTTGAACTCTTTGTGTTCTTTTTCTTTTTGGGCAACTTTTATAATTGCTTGTTCGGCCTCTAATTTTTGTTTGGCTTCTTCTTTTCTTGCACTTTCCGAAATATTTGTTGCAATTCCTGCTAACACCATGAGAGAAAAAACCAAAACAATCCTGTAATTCTGTGGAATTATGATGTTTGTCTTAGCATAAATTTTTTTTCTGACAGGTGGAAGTAGCAATGTAGAACTAGAAAAATAAAGAAATGCTGCTGCAACATTCCCCTCAGTTATTGCCCCTAACGCTGCCAATAAAAA
The DNA here is from genome assembly GCA_964527805.1 of uncultured Sulfurovum sp. GTDB lineage: Bacteria > Campylobacterota > Campylobacteria > Campylobacterales > Sulfurovaceae > BN30871. The sequence continues at coordinate 103,905 of CAZGNT010000001.1, read as the reverse complement.
TAAAATACCAACGCCCCATCCAACTGCAATACTAGTGGTATTTCCAAGTGGGGCTTCTTTTTGTTTTAACTCTTCTTGTGATTGCTTTTGCCGAGCCTGTCTGTCCCTTTCTTTCTGTTCTTCTAACTTTTCTTGTCGTTTTTGTTCAAATGCTTGATAATCTACAGGCGCACCACAGTGTGGACATACTCTGGCTTTATCGGATATTTCTTTGCCACATTCTTCACAATTTATTAATGCCATCAAAATCCTTTTAGATATTCTACAGGAGCACCACAACTAGGACACGAATCCATAACACTAAAAACCTTACCATATGTTCTATACATTTCCATAAAGCAAACTCTCGTTTTACCCTCGTTCTCACAGTTTCCGCGGTAATGCATATGAGAATTAAAATTACTAAAATTTCTCAACATAAATAAGTCCTTTACTGCCTTTATAATCCCTAGCACTAGATTGCCTCCAATGTCTCGTTTCATTCACATAACCTATTTTAAGGAGATTATTATAAATGTAGTTGATCTTTTATATCATCATATCATTTGTTTGCATAAGTTTTGGTTGTATGTCTTTTGCATTATCTGATAGGTAGTTGTAGGTTAAGTGCTTTTTCCAATTGTTCACACTAAAACTACGGACACAAGTAAAAAATGAGAAAAAAGTATGCATTCCACCTCGGGAGAGGTGGAATGAGAGGAATCGTTCCGCTAGGCTACCCCACCTCTTTTTCTAATCGGAAAAAATATTTTTGCGTTGCTTCGAAAACAGATTTTTCGATAGGTTGCAGGGCATAGGTATCATCACAGATAAGCCCGATCGATCCAAGCTCCGCCATCGGGCAATCCCCTATCTTTTCAGTCAAGAGAATATCACAATCTTTCAATGTTTGTTTTATCTCTTCTATTGGATTGTTGCCGTGACAATTTTCGGGGCCGCTGCAATAAGCGCTTTCTATTTTACGATGCATTACAAATTTGATAGCTTTATCTCCGGCTTCATAAATCAAAAATTCTTTTGCGCTTCCAAAGTGCATATTGATCACGCCTTCTCCGGCAGTAGTAACTGCTACCAATTTGGTTATTCCATTGGAGCTTAGCTGTTCTTTTGATGCTTGTTCTATTTTGATGCGCTCATTCGCTTTTTGTAACGCTTCTCTCCAAGTTTCTATTTTATTGTGAAATTCTTTTCTGGATACAAGATCATATCTGCTTTCCAGTTCACTGAAATCCATATCTGCGTATATTTCCTTGGTGAATTCTGCACCTCTATCTTCACCTATGAGGCCTACGGCATCTGCTCTGCATTGTCTGCAGTGACTCATAAGTTTCATATCCATACCGCATGCCTCTTGGGCTGCCATAACTTCTTGGTCTGTTGCGCTTGGTATACCCGCCAAACCAAATTTTGTTCCAAATTCAGGTGATGATAGAAGCGGCATAATGTTATGCAAAAATACATTTAGCTCTTTTAGTTTTTTAGCAACATTAGGCAAATCATGATCATTGATGCCGGGGATGAGAACAGAATTTGCTTTGACAAGTATGCCTCTGTCAGTTAGCATTTTTATGCCTTCTAGTTGTTTTTCAAGCAGCAGCTTTGCACCATCAACGCCTTTTATCTTGTGATGGTTCCAGTGTATCCATGGATAAATCTTGGCACCAATTTCGCCGGTTTCATCTACAGTGTTGATAGTCACGGTTACATGATCGACATTGTATTTGACTATCTCATCGATATAGTCAGGAAGCCTTAATCCGTTGGTTGACAAGCAGAGCTTGAGATCAGGAGCTTTTTCCTGCAAAAGCCTAAAAGTTTTAAATGTTTTTTCCGGATTTGCCAATGCATCTCCGGGTCCTGCAATGCCCACAACAGAGAGTTGCTGTATCTCTCCGCCAACATAAAGTACTTTTTTGACAGAATCTTGGGGTGTGAGCTTGCCGCTTGTAACTCCTGGTCTGCTCTCATTTGAGCAGTCATATTTACGATTACAATAATTGCATTGAATATTACACGCCGGAGCAACAGGTACATGGATCCTAGCATAGTGTTGGTGTGCACCTTCGCTGTAGCATGGATGGTTATTGATCTTTTCTTGGATCTCTAAAGCTTTTGGATCATTCGGATTAAAATTGCTAGATGTTCCGCATGCGCAACTCATTTTGACTCCTTTGTATTTATTGATAATGTGTTTTAAAGGACACTTTCATGCGCCTCTCTTTGTTCTATTGTAATAGTTTCTCTAAATGGCCTTGGTTGATTTTCAGGAGTAAGCATCCCTTTTTTAGCATGAATCCTTATGCTGTATCTGCCTTGAGCTTGCCCATCCATATAATATTGATGATACGATGCCGTGTAAGGCATATCCCATACTATGGCTCCTTTAGTCGGGCATACATCTGCACATTTTGGTACACTGCTATCTACACACTCAATACATTTTTCCGGTTTAACATACGTGCACTCTTTTATTTCAAGAGGACTATTGCTTGCACTTACTATGGCTGTTGCAGGGCATTCATCTATACATGTATCGCAATTGATACACCAATCTGTGATCATAACTGACATATAGCTGCCTACCAATCGCCAAGCATGGCATGGGACTCTCTATCGCCTTGCGATATATATTCAATAAACGGCTGTTCTTTTACGGATGGAAGCATAAGGCCTTTTTTATTGTGTACGCGGATCGCATAGGTGCCGCTGGCGTTGCCGTCAATATAATATGATTCATATTCCATAGTATATGGCATATCCCATACTATGGCTCCTTCGGTGGGACAGGCTTCAGCGCATCGTGGTGAATCGGCATGACCCACGCACTCTACGCAGCTTTCAGGCTTTACGTAGTATCTGCTTCCGTGAGGGTTTTTTTCATTTTTTTCATCTAAAATTGCCGCTACCGGGCATTCCATTGCGCACGCGTCACACAATATACATTCGTTTGTTATCATTACTGCCATCGGGTTACTCCTTGAATTAAACTTATAAGTTCTAATGCAAGTTTTGTTCCATTGGAGAAGAAATTATGGATATTTACAATATTTTACGAAAGGGTACCATTCCAGACAAAGAAAAATGATTTTTTTTATAAAACTCATGAGCTTTTATATTGTTACTATCAGTCAAAAGCGTAATGCGTTTTATACCTTGCGATTTAGCAAATTTAAGTGCATAATCAATCAGTGCGGATCCCAAGCCTTTATTTTGATGCTCAGGAGCTATGATCATATCTTCTAGCAATCCGACTCTTTCATTTAGAGCTGTAGAAAATGTATATAAAATTGTAACCATACCGACAACTTTGCCCATTTCTTCTATTACTAAAATATCTCCTAGATTAGGAGAATTTAGCAGTGTTTTTAATGCATTTTCTTGTTTGTTTTGATCATAGTAAAACTCTTTTTCTTGTTCAAAAAGAGTCTTTAATAGCTCGCACAATTTGGGAATATCATTTATCTGAGCCATCCGTCGAATATTCAATTTGATTCCTTTTGAGGTTTATTTTCCAGTGTTACGGGTTCTTCTTGGTCAATAAATTTTTGGGTAATGATGCACCTAGCAATGTTCGGTTTGGAAGGAAGATCAAATTGTAATGGCAGCATAATTTTTTCTATAATACCTCTTAGGCCTCTAGCTCCGACCTCTTTTTCTTCAGCAAGCTGCGCGATCCGTATAAGCGCATCATTTGTAAATTCAAGTTCAATTCCATCAAGTTCAAAAAGGGCCTGATACTGTTTTATGATGGCATTTTGAGGTTCGCACAGAACTCTTATGAGGTCTTTTGTGGTCAATGCATTCAGTTTGGCGATCACTGGGATACGTCCTATAAACTCTGGGATCATGCCAAATGCTATCAAATCTTTGGGCATTATCTCTTTTGGTATATTAGTAGGTTTTTCTTCTTTTAGAAATCCGAGCGTATTTGTGTTTTTCTTGTTTTTGGCTCCATTTTCCAAACTTACAAATGCTCCTCCGCATATAAATAGTACGTGTGTCGTATCAAACAAAATAGTCTCAGATGAAGAGTTTTTCCTGCCCCCTTTTGTGGGCACATAAACTTCAGCCCCCTCTAGTATCTTTAATAATCCTTGCTGTACCCCTTCTCCAGAGACATCACGCCCGCTTGTGGCGCTTTCGCTTTTATGAGCGATCTTGTCGATCTCATCAATATAGACAATACCTTTTTGGGCACGTTCAAGATCATATTCTGCAGCGACCAATAATCTTGACAAGATAGATTCTACATCTTCTCCTACATATCCGGCTTCTGTGAGTGCAGTAGCATCAGCAACTGCAAACGGTACGTTCATGATCTTTGCCAAAGATTTTGCCAGTAAAGTTTTGCCGCTGCCGGTAGGGCCAATGAGCAAAATATTGCTTTTTTCGATCTCAATTTGCTTGATATTGGGTTTATCTATTCGTTTGTAATGATTGTAAAGAGCTACGGCTAAAACCTTTTTAGCTTCATCTTGGCCAATTACATATTTATCCAGATGTTCTTTGATATTGAGTGGCAAAGTGAGCCCTTTTTGAAACTCTTCTTTTTGTGTTGATAGTTGTTCTTTGCGCCACTCTTCATAGCATGTCTCTATGCATTCATTGCAAATATGCGCGTTTTCTGCACTAAAAATTTTTAGGACGCTCTCCAAACTTTTGCCGCAAAAATCACAAACTCTATCACTTTTCACTATAATCCTTTGACAAAATCCTGTATTCCACGTGGTATCTTTGAGAGATTATGGGTGGAGATAAATTGATCCTCTTTTTTGCTCCATATCTCTTTATCGTCGATAATAAATCCCCCATCAAGCCCCAAAGTTAGTTCATTGGCGACCATTCTATAAGTATCTTTGGAAAAATCAACACCCAAAAATAAGTACGATTTGCTTTTTTTGTGCTCTTTAAGCAAAGAAGGCATTGCAAATCCTGCCATTGCTTCAGTGAGCCAATCTACAAAATCAGCATCACTTATGATAAAATTCTTATCCGGGACAGTGGAGCCTAAAGGTTTAAATAAGATCGGGATCGAGGTGTGAATCTCTTCTTTGTCGATCTTGTCATAGCTTTTAGTGTGGATATCGTATCTGTACACTATAAATCTATCAAGACCGCCCATGATGCGTGATGTTCCTACTATCATAAAATGTTCAACGTCTTCGTATACCTTGCAAGAACTATCGTCGAGATTTGTATCTATGAGATATGGAGGCTGCACGGATTTGAGATATTTGTAGATCAAAGGAACTTCATATTGTTTTGAGCTATATATATGATTTGTCTTTTCTACTATAAAGTTTCTTCCTTTTCGTTGTTCTAGGCTCATTGCTACTCTGGTGTATTCATACATCAATCGTGCACTCATTGGCCGATTGTCATTGAGCGCCAAAGACATACTGTCGCTATCAAATGGCAACTGGCTTCCGTCTGAAGAAATTACATCTTTAAAAACTCCCATACCCAAAAAAGGTACCAATGTACCGTTTTGAATTGATTCTTTGATTTTATCCATGGCATCCGACTCCTGTGTATATTGTGTATGCTTTATTTAATGCTATATGCAATCTTTCCAAATTTATCTTTTCTGACATATCGGCTGGTATATCAGTATAAAAAACAGCGCCATCTCTGCTTATCAAAAAAAGAGATTTCCCAAGCGATCTTGCCAAGCTTCCGTCAATTATTTTCATTCCGTACCATATGCCAAATTCATCACAAGTATCATACGCTACTTGCAGAGTTTTTAAGCGTTCTTGCAGTTTTTCTATCTCCGGCAACGGATGATTGAAAATTAGATAACTTTTAACGGGAACTTGCAATAAACTCAAAAAACTATCTATTTGTAAAATCTCATCTTCAAATTCCAAGTTTGGTACTGAAAATAAAATAGTCATTGTAAGGTCTTTTGAGCTTCTCTGTATTGTGAATTTATCGATATCGGGAGTACTTACGGATATATTTTGTGCCATATATCCTTCTTCTATGCCGTCATCTATTAAGTTCAAAACTTCATCATGATAAATTACTTTGTGTGACATTGAGACTACCTTTATAATTTGGCTTTGGATGCTAGCGCTGGTAAAAGAAGCCGCATCTCCTCGGCACTGATCCCGTCATCGCTGCCCATGAGTACTATTCTTTCTATTGTGTTTTCCAGCTCCCTGATATTGCCAGGCCAAGGGTAAGACATAAGTTCATTCATTGCGTCTTCGGTGATGACCACCTTTTTTTTGTGATTTTTCATAGAACGTTCCACAAAGAAATTAACCAAGAGCCGTATATCCTCTCCTCTTTCTCTAAGTGGCGGCAAGTCTATAGGGATTACGTTGAGTCTATAATATAGGTCCTCGCGAAATTCTCCGTTTTTTACCATTTCTTCCAAGTTACGATTGGTTGCAGCTATAAGCCGCACATTAACTTTTATGGTTTTGCTTCCTCCTACTCGTTCAAATTCGCGCTCTTGAAGAACTCTTAGCAGCTTGACTTGTGCAGATGCCGATATATCGCCGATCTCATCCAAAAAAAGCGTACCTCCGTGTGCCAGTTCAAAACGTCCTTTGCGCATCTCTTTGGCATCAGTGAAAGCTCCTTTTTCATGACCGAACAGTTCACTTTCTATCAAACTATCAGCTATAGCAGCACAGTTGAGTTTTACAAAAGGCTCATCTGCTCTTTTGCTTCTTTTGTGAATAGCGGCAGCCACAAGCTCCTTGCCTGTTCCTGTTTCTCCTCTTACAAGGACGGTTACATCACTTTGTGCTATGCGATTAATGATCTTATAAATTATTTGCATTTGAGGACTTTCACCGATGATATCTCCAAAATTATGCACTTTGGAATCCCACTCCATTTTGTAGTACTGTTTTAAATCTTGCAAATGTTCTTTTTCTTGGGATAAGATATATTGTGCATGCAAAAAATAACCCAAGAGTGAACCGATTATAGAGAGTATCCTAACAGTTTCATCAAAATTGATTTCAGTTGATTTGGTCAAGTTTGCAGCCAATACGCCCCAGACGCGATTCTCGACTAGCATAGGTACTGCAATATAAGATATGGTTTCTGAATTTCTATTGCCTGATTTGTTTAAAAATAGTGTATCGTTGTGAATGTTGGGTATGACAACGGGCTCTTTGTTCTTGGCCGCGAGTCCGGTAGCTCCTTCGCCTATGCGGTATTCTGACATTGTTTGCTGATATTTATTAAATCCGTTAGCAATATATATATGCAGCTTTTCATCGGATTCCAGTTTATAGATCGCACAATGCTCAAGCTGCAAAGATTCCTTTAAAGCAATAAGCGAGCGCTCTGCAGATTTCATCGCATCGCGCGAATCAGAGATATTCATAGCTATATCATAAAGTACAGACAACTCACGATTGCTTAAACAGGTATTGCAGTTTGGCAGCATATGCTTCCTTTGTATGATTTTGTATGATTATATTATAAGATTAATATTGATACAAATATGCGCAAATTATGTCTATTTTTTCATCAATCATCAAGTTTTTTGCATACAGCCTCTTTGGGAAGCTCTTTGGTCCCTGGTTCAATCCACCAAAGTTCGCCATTGCTTAGTCGTACTTCTCCGCCCCATTTTTGATCTTGATCGAATTCTATCTCTTCGATTATCTCTTCCATATCTTTTTTTGCGATATAAAAATATATTTTGTCCTCTTTTTCTCTGAGCATTACTTTTGCCATCATTTGTTCCTTTGTTGGTGATTTGAAAACCATTTTCTGATTTTATATAAGAGCGGGTTTTCTTTGAACCATACTCGAAGTTGCCCTTTGCTCAGTTCTTTGACTACTATATTTTGCTGTTCGGATTCGTCGCTCACAGGAAAATCTATTCTGTAGTGAGACCCTCTGCTTTCTCTTCTTTTAAGCGCAGAGAGTATCACGGCTTCGGCGATTTCAAGTGCGTTTCGCAATTCAAGTATAGAGATAAGCTCGACGTTATTGGATCTCTCTTTGCTGACGCAATGCAGGGTCGGCACTTCGCTTCTAAGATAGCTGATATAATCATATGCCTTAATTAGACTTTGTTCATCTCTTTTTATGCCTACATTTTCAAACATAACCTTGCCTAAACTTATACGCATAGCATTAAAATTTTTGGTTGTATCTGAGCTAAAAATATGATCGACCAGTTGAATGTCCTTGATGACGTTACTGTAGTCAATAGGTAAAAATTCTTTTGTCTGAGAATATTCTAGGGCACTTTTGCCAGCCATTTCACCAAAAACTGCACCTTCAAGCAGAGAATTTCCGCCCAGCCTATTGGCACCATGCACTCCGTTTGATGCACACTCTCCGCAAGCAAACAATCCATCGATGTCGGTATTGCTCATATCTGTTTCAATTCCGCCCATCGTGTAGTGTGCAACAGGTTTAACGGGCAGTAATTCTTGAGAGACATCTATCCCAGCTTGCATATAAGCCGATTTATATAGAGACGGAAGTTTTGTCTCTATAAGCTCTTTTGGCAAATGTCTTAAATCCAAAAATACCTCTTTGCCGTTTTCTATTTGATTCATTATGGCTCTAGAGACCACATCTCTTGGGCCAAGTTCATCTACAAATCTTTTACCGTCACTATTGACAAGATATCCACCTTCGCCTCTAGCTGCTTCGCTTACCAAATAATTTGTTTTTACAAAACCGGTAGGATGAAATTGGACAAATTCTATATCCTGCAGATGCAGTCCCAATCTTAAAGCAACTGCCAGTAGATCGCCGGTATAATCTTGGGCATTTGTGCTGTATCCTCTATATACCCCGGCATATCCGCCACCTGCCAAAATAACCGATTTTGCAGGATAAACGACTATGGATGAATCAAACCTTCTAAGGGCAACCACGCCGCTAACCTTGTGCTTTAATGTTGTTAGATTCATTACAAAATTATTTACCAAAAATTTAATGCCTTTGTTTTGTGCTGTTTTTATCAAAACTTGGATGATTTGCGCACCTGTTTTATCGCCGATAAAGCACGTTCTTTTACTCTGTGTACCGCCAAAGCTTCTTTGCAAGATACGGCCTTGCTCGTCTTGGTCAAATTCGACTCCCAAATCGATTAATTTTTTTATTATGTGCGGCGCTCTTTCGCACATATAAGAGATAGCTTGTCTGTCTCCAAGCCCATAGGTTCCGTTTAATGTATCTTTGATATGACGCTTGATTGATTGATGGTCATTTGGGTCTAGGGTGGCATTTATGCCACCGCTTGCAAGTGCGCTATTGGATTTGAAAATATTCCCTTTTGTTATTATAGCAACCCTATTGGTGTCAGTCTTTGCTTCAATAGCTGCCATAAGGCCTGCAATGCCGCCGCCTATTATGATCACATCGTACATCATCTTGGCAGCCTGTATAGCAGATCATATGTTGTACGATTAGCCGGGGCAATGGATGCGATCTTGCAATTTTGTTCTACATGATCTTGCCATCTCGTGCTAAACAGAGAACTAACTATTCCCGGAGTTGACCTTACAAATTGAAGAGCCAGCTGAACATCATTTTCTAGTGTCATGCTCTTATCAAGCACTACGCCTACTTCTGGCGCAAATGATTTTTTAAAGAGGTGCATTTGAAGCAAAGAAGAGGAGGTGATGACTCCGATTCCCAAACGATGAGCTGCTTGTAAAAGAGTGCATTTGTCGCCGTTTACCTTTTGTGTCTCTTGTGTATAGATATTTGTTTTTGTCAAATTAAATGGAGTTTGTATGTAGGCAAAGCGGTGTTTTTCTCCGCCAACTTCTTTGGCTATAGAAACCAATTTTTCAAGCTCAATATGTTCGATAGTATCCGTGATAAAGGCATTCCATACGGCTACGCCGTAATTTGCAAAGAGTCCCTCATCGGCTAACTCCTCAAAGCGTTCAAAGATACCGTATATATTTTTATAAAATTCATCATAGCCTAATCTGGCAAGATGCATTTCCGGATTATGAAGATAATATATATCAAGTTTATCTATATCCAAATTTTTTAGGCTTCTGCGGCATGACCACTCCAAAAAGTCAGGCGTCATGCAGTGTTGATCTAATTCGATATCTTCTTTTATAGCAAGACCAGAAGAGATGATATGCTTATCGATCCACTCATATGGGTTAGATGGAAAAGGAAACTCAAGAGGGATAAATCCTCCTTTGGAAGCAATGATCAAGGACTCTCTATCTACGCTATTTGCTATTGATCTTAAAACTCTGCCTATCTCTTTTTCGCTTTGGCCATAACGGTAGTTGCTAGCTGTATCTATATGGTTAATCCCGCTTTGGATAGCTTTGATCAAAGGCTCTTCGAATGAAAAAAGATAATTTTCTTCTTTGTACGGTTCCGGAGTAAAAGTACCTATTCCCAATTTCGAAAATAGTAAATTACGATGCGGTATATAAAAGCTTTTATATTGTGAAAAATCCTTGGCATATTCCAAGGTTTTTTCGTAAACTGCATTACTCATGAGTAAGCTCATCTTTTATAGAATGATAATAGAACAATCCGCCGACCAATGAACAATAACTAAAAATAAGTACAAATACAATATCGATCATCATATCCTCCGTTTGGAAATATGACAATAGATATGCATAAAGTATTCCGTTGATAATTTGAGCAGATAAATATAAATTTATCAGCCCATAAGTTGAATGAAGTTTTTATGTTGGAGAGTTTATTTTAATAGTTTTGGATAAACGAATAAATCCATTTTTCCCTTTGCTTTTTTGATATCTTTCCACTTCTTGATATCAAACTTGATAGCTACTATACCAAGTGTAGGTATATTATCAATATTTTCATCTGCTAACATATTGGCTAGATCAGTAAGCGCGGGATTGTGATTTATTAGGAAGATGCTTTTATTTTTATTTTTTTGATCTGATAAGATGTCCAATATAGTTTCGGGATCTGTCATATAAAGCTTATCCATATATTTTATATCTTTATCGTATTTGATTTTCTTGGATATTTTTTTTGCTGTCAATTTAGCACGCAGGGCAGGGCTAGAAAGTATCAGATCAGGTTTGACCTTTTTTTTAAAAAGATAAGAACCCATGGATTTTAAATCTTTAGATCCTCGTTTACTCAGGCCTCGATCAAGGTCTGCTTTATTTTCTTCGCTCCAGTCCGATTTGGCATGTCTAATAAGATATATAGTTTTCATCGCAGCTCCTTAAACTGTTTTTCTCAATAAGACCAGTACAACTCCGCCATCACTAAAATAATGTTTTTCAATTGTATCAAATTTGATATCATTAAGCAACCCGTCAAGCCCGCCAAGATTTATATATGATTTGAAATTGAGATAATGTTCCTTGCCCGCTATCCACTCTATAAAATATATAAGCCATTTTGAGATAAATGAGGTTTTTGTTCCCAGTTCATAATCTACAATAAGCAAATCTTTATTGCTGACACGCACCATTTCTTTTAGTATCTGTTTGGCTGTTGCATGGTCTTTTTCGTGTAATGCAAATGATGTCATGACAAGTTCAAATTGACTATCATCATAGCTAGTGTTCGTTGCATTTTCAAAGCGGCAATTTGCTTTTATCTTGCCATTGGCAGCAACTTTAAGCATATCTAGAGAGATATCTATCCCCTCGCTATCGATACCGTTGCTCTTAAGGAGTTTCATCTGATCTCCCGTACCACAGCATACATCAAGTATAGATTTGTATCCGCGGTGCTTGATGACATTTATGACTTTATTGCGAATGGTACGTACAAAAGGATAGAGCAGTATGTCATAGACTTTTGATGTATATTTATACTCTTCCATTACAGTATGCTATAACTTTGAATTTTAACTTTCAAGATCACTCTCATTTTTTTGGCTCTTGGTTTTTTGTATTAATTAATTGTTTGAGAATATCAAGTTCTATTTGTAAAGAATCGTCTTTTAGTGTTTTCATCTGATTTTCGTAATGTTTTGCAAATACACTAAAAAGTTTTTTGTATCCATCAGAGACTTTCAGAGCACAAGAGCCTCTCTCCCATTCTGACATCATTAAATACATCTGATGAGTTGCAGGATATGATAATGCTCTTTTTTGCAATACAAGGGGCTTTTGGTTGACCCATTTTGGTTGATCATGACAATCAGCACGGTTATCAATGAGCCAATTTTTCATCAAATTTACATAGTCGCTCACGAGTATCGCTTTATGTATTCCGCTATTTTGACTATTTTCTATAATAACTTGCTGTTCATTGGAGTGTGAAATGCCGTCTTGGTCTTTGTAAGTCACTTTTAGTGTTATGTCGCCATCAGTAGTTTTGGTTTTTTTTAGCTTCAAAAGTACTATGCCGCCTTTGGTAGTTTCTTCGCTTTTTTTGGACGGGAATAGAGTATTGATCTTCATAATTTCTCCGGTTGCTTTGCTTGCATCTGGCGAGCCGTATACAGCATCGATAGCATAAGCTTTGCTTTCCAATTTCAAGGACAGATCATATACCAGCGGTGTCACCATATAATCAAATTCTTCGTCAAGCACTTTTGCAAATCCTTCAGAAGAGTGGACGCTATAATAATTTGCACCTTTTATTTTACTCACAAATTCCACTAAGTCATTGTTGAAATCTACACCTATACCTACAAATGTTGTATGTATACCTCGTTTGCTTGCATCTTCAGCCATTCCAAAAAGTCCTTTTTTGTCAAGCTCTCCAAGGTTTGGCATTGCGTCTGTTAGAAATATGATACGGTTTTCATATTCGCTATTTTTTTCAATACTGTTAAAAAGTTCTACTCCGGCTTTGTATCCTGCACTCCAATTCGTGCCGCCTTTGTCCTGTATCTCTAATATATGTTTTTTGATTGCATCCATATCTCTAGTGGCTACAAAATTAAGCTTCATGGCTCTATATGCTTGATCATCAAATAGAACCATACCGTTTCTGTCATCACCCTTTAGATGAGAAAGCATAGCTACTATTGATTCATTGGCAACTTTCATTTTGCTTTTGCCATTGTCTTTGTGAATAATCTCTTGTTTATTTCCAAATTTATCATAATAATATTGATCAAACGAGCTTCCCATTGAACCTGAAATATCAAGTACGATGACAAGATTGAGCTTTTTGCGCTTAAAGTCGCTAGCTTTTATGCCAGAATTGAGCCCGACGCTCAGAAAAACTTCTTCTTCTTTTGTGAAAGGATTTGATCTTTTAGCAGATACATAGCTAGGGCAAAAAAGATCTTTGCATTCTCCTTTTAGTGCAGTATCAAAAAAGTGTTGATAAAATTGCCCCTCATATGTGATCGAATCCAATTTTGGCAAAAAACCGCGATCTATATTTTCTTTAAAATTATTTGTATCTTTTGCTCCGCCAACAGCCAATCCAATGTTCCCAGTCGGTGCCATAGGAGAAGGCATCATCATCCCGCGCATCATCCCGCTTTTTTCTAACATCTTTTCTGCTTCTTGCGTAGCATTATATTCCCAGTCATTGATCGGCTTTGTTGTATTGCCTTCGATCGGTTTTGCTGCTAATATAACACTAATAGTTATGATAAACAGCAAAAAAACTTTTTTCATATTATTCTCCTTCGGCATTTATATTATTATAGCAAAAAATAATTAGCCGCACAGCTGAAATATTATCTATTTGCGACTAAGTCGCATCTCTTTTTAGAAATAATCTGATATAATCACTTTCATGAAAAAAGATATACAAATTTCGAATATAGCGTCATTGCCGACGCGTCATGGTGATTTTCGCATCCAAGCCTTCAAAGACGGATGCCAAGAGCATTTAGCGGTTTTTACGGATCCATTGCCGGATATCCCGATGGTTAGAGTGCATTCTGAATGTGTAACAGGTGATGTTTTTGGCTCACAAAAATGCGATTGCGGTTCACAGTTGGATGCAACACTAAAGATGATAGCTGAGCATGGAGGCATGGTTATATATCATCGCCAAGAGGGAAGAAATATTGGGTTGCTCAATAAAGTAAATGCATATGCGCTTCAAGATCAAGGATTTGATACCGTAGAAGCTAACCACCAATTAGGTTTTCAAGCCGACGAGAGAACTTATCATGCTATAGAATTTATTCTCAAACATTTTGGACTAAAAAAGATAAAGCTTATTACAAACAATCCAAAAAAAATAGAGAGCATAAAAGGTGTAGAGATAGTAGAAAGAATTCCTATGATCACACCTCCAACAAAGTGCAATATAGATTACCTTAAGGTAAAAAAAGAGCAAATGGGCCATATGCTCTAATAAAAGGGGATTATTTGAGCATAACAAATAGTTTAAAAGAGGACGGTATCATATTAGAAAGTGCCGTTATAGCCAAACTTGATAAATTTTCTGCTTTACTTTATGAGTGGAATAAAATTCATAACCTTACCGGCGCGAAAAATATAAAAGCTATCCATGACAATATCATAGATGCTCTTTACCCAATTGATTTTATATCTTTTCCAAAAAATATTCTGGATGTGGGCACAGGAGCAGGTTTCCCCGGGCTCGTACTGGCCATAGCATTGTCTAACTCTACTTTTGTACTTAGTGAACCGCTTAAAAAAAGAGCTTCATTTTTGCGTTTTGCCATCATGGAATTAGGGCTTGAAAATGTAAAAGTTGAAGCTGTAAGAGTTGAAGAATTAAATGCCAAACCTTTTGATATGATAACTTCTAGAGCAGTTACAAATACAAATTTTTTATTGAAGCTTACAGACAAAGTTAGAGATAGCCATACTGAGTACCTGCTATATAAAGGGAGTAAGGTTTTTGATGAGATCAATGAAGCATCGACTTATCAGCTGTGTTATGATATATTACAAAAAAACAGAAGAAATTATCTATATATAAAGAGTGTTGATGTGGCTTAAGGTTATCATTTTTGGTTTAATATTCTTTGGAATATATAAACTTTTTGGAGGCAAGCTATTGCAGTCAAAAACATCACAAAAAGATGTGCAAACTATGATCGAGTGTGATACATGTGGAGCTTTTGTATCTGAAAATGACCTCATAAGATTTAACGGCAAACATTACTGCTCAAAAGAATGCAAAAATAATTCCAAGGTGTAAATGATGTTAGTTTTTGGACACAATTTGATTCCTTATAAAGCTTGGCATAGAGTTGATTCTATCGATGATATATTAAATACTCCTGCAGGAAGCATAATTTTATTATCCGATTTGCAATATTCTAGTGATGTAGCATTGCATTGCATGAAAAGCGATATACCTTATGCAGTAAAAACAATATCTATAAAAGATGCAGTAATCGCAGCGAATCTAGGCGCTTCTTATGCATTATGCAATATTGAAAATGTACAAGAGATACAAAAAATAGCCAATGAATATTTATGGACGATGAAAATAATCACACTTATTGACGATGAACATGAGATCCAATCCGTTGCTCTAATGGGAATAGATGGAGTAATTTTCAAAAATAGTATTCGCGAATAACGGCCAATTAGATCCAGAATTTTTCCACATTAAAATAATTAAAAGCAATTAAGTATATATCTTTATACTATAATTAATTAATATATATATTTTTTCACTATTTTTATTGACAAAACACAATAATTGATTTATCATATGAATAGGATTTAGATCCAAAATTTTAAAGAATATCTATCTGGATATTTTAAAGGACAAGAGATGAAATTGAAAAATACTATTGTTATTGTTGCAGATCTTGGAGAGTTAAAAGCTTATAAAATTCATGAAAATGACGGCGCCTTGAGCGGCGAATTTCCAAATTCGTACAGGCTCGAAATGATAAGAGATGAGAATTTTATAGAGGGCAGAAAAAAAATGGGAGAAATTTTAAGCGATAGTACCGGCAGAATGATACACGACACACTCGATGAGCACGATGCAATACTTGAAAAAGACAATAGGGTCTTAAAAGATCTTGCTCAAACCATAGAAGAGATAGCAAAAGATGAAGAACCAAATCATATATTTTTGGCATTTCCAAAAGAACATAACAACCAATTAGTTGAGAAGCTTAGAAATGATGTAAAAGAACTCATAGAAATAAATTTACCTTCTGATTTGGTAAAAACAGACAAGAGCAAACTTTTATCACATTTTATAGGTTAAAAATTAAAAGTGCATATTCAAAGTAGTTATGATTTGCTTTATGCACTAAAAAGACTAGATTATCTAGAAACTGCTAGAGATTTTTTGTGGTGGCCAAATAGCGGAACTTTCGAAGTAATTGTCGGCGCTATTTTGACACAACAAACCAAATGGGAGAAGGTAGAGGAGTCTTTATATAATCTGGACAAATCAAACATTCTTTCACTTGAATCTTTAAGTTGCGCCAACTTGGAACAAATAGCTGCTTGTATAAAACCTAGCGGGTTTTATAATACAAAAGCCCATAGACTTAAAACTCTTAGCGGTAATATTATCAAAGATTTCGGTTCTTTTGAGAATTTTCAAAAAAATGTTTCCAGAGAATGGCTGCTTGAACAAAAAGGAATTGGCATGGAAAGTGCAGATTCTATACTTTGCTATGGATGCAAAAGAGATATTTTGGTAGTTGACGGCTACACAGCAAGACTTCTTGATGCTTTGGGATATAAATTTGATAATTATACACATCTGCAAAAGTGGATGCAAGATGACATAGAAAAGAATCTCCAAAAAGCAAAAGAACTTTACGGGTATAATTTAGAGTTATCCGTTATATACGGTAGATTTCACGGTAAGATAGTCGAATATGCAAAAAAATATATCCGAGGCAAAAATGTAGATATTAAGCCGCTTCAAAACTTGATATAGTTTATCTGCAGCTTCAAACTTTTCATTTGTTGCTTAAAATTTATGTACTTGTAGTGCCTTGACGTGACATATCATCAAGATATTCACATATAGGATTATCGGGATCATTGCAAAAGGGAACTGTTGTAGATAATTTTAGATACTCTTTGTTCTCAAAGATTTTAGAGACATGCTCCCAATTTACCAATGGCCAAAAATTATCTAAGTATTTTGCACGTTCATTTCTGTAGTCAATATAATAGGCATGTTCCCATACATCACAGACAAGCAAAGGTGTTAAATGATGTTCTATCGGTGTATTTGCATTTGATGTTGCTTGGATAAATAGTTTTTCATGTTCGTCGATAACAAGCCAAGCCCAACCTGAACCAAATTGTCCTACGGCAGCTTTGGCAAATGCTTCTTGAAAAGTTTTTAGTGAACCAAAAGTTTCTTTCAAGGCTTTAAGAAAAAGTTCTGACGGCTCTGTTTTTGTCGGACTGAGACATTTCCAATAAAAGTCATGATTGAATGTTTGTGCTGCATTATTGAATATCGCACCATCCGATTGATGTATGATTTGCTCTAGCGACATTTCTTCGTATTCGGTATCTTTAATTAATTCATTTAATTTGTTGACATATCCAGCATGATGTTTTCCGTGGTGATATCTTAATGTCTCTTCGGAAATATATGGTGCCAATGCATCCATAGCATAGGGTAATTCCATTAACGTATGTTTCATTTTTTTCCTCCTAGATTATTATTAATTAGGGGCTTGTAAACTTAGCCATATTTATTAAATCTCATAAGAGATTACCTCCAAACTCTTCAAATATTATACCATACAAGTTTGCATGTTTTAAATTTAATTTATTTTTTTGGATAAGATAAACAAAAGTAAGAATAATTTATTGGCAGGATAAAATAAGATTATTTTAGTTTAGTAGCCTTCACATGCGTGAAGGCTAAAAAGATTATTTTAATTTAGAGATATGAGCAGCTACTTCAGAAAGTGCTTTATCATCCAAAGTTGCAACACTGCCTTTCATAACAGCACCCATACCGTTAGTATTTAGTGTACCTGCTTTGTAGCCTTTAAGTTTTTTCAACACTACTGCTGAACTTTGTCCAGCTATAATTGGTGATTTACCAAGAGCTGCAGTTTTGCCGTTTGCACCGTGACAGCTTGCGCATTTGCTATTGTATGTTGCTGCACCGTCAGCCATTAGTAGTGATGATGCTGCCAAAACAAGAGCAGAGATTGCCAATTTTTTCATAATTATCCTTTGAAATGTATTAGTGATTTTTATTAATCAAATATATTTTATATCATCTAAGCTAATATTATATTTAATATTTAATTTTTTAAAAAAATATGAGATATATATGTGCAATATCGTATCTCATGAATCATCAAAATGGAAAATAAACTTTTCTAACCATCTCTTTATATTCGCTATCACAGTTACTATCTAGTGTGATACCGCCACCGCTTTTATAATAAAGCTTTCCATCTTCTTTTTCTATATAACGGATAATTACAGCCGATTGAAGCGATAAGCCATCATATACCCCAAATATTCCTGTGTACCATCTTCTATCATAATTTTCTACTTTATTAATTATATCAACCGTGCTTTTCTTTGGAGTACCGCTTATAGATCCTGCAGGAGTGAGAATATCTAGTATGCTGCCTATTTGTGAACGCCAGTTATTTGATAATGTTCCCATGATATGAGAGCTGACTTGAAGCAGTTTTTCTTCGCCCGCTTTGATGCTGTCAATGTATCTAAATTTTTCTACTTTTATATCATCGGCCACCATACCAAGATCATTACGCATTAAATCAACTATCATAGTATGTTCTGCCATCTCTTTTTCATTAGCTAATATCTGTTTTTCAGCATTTGGCAATGATGCATCAATTGTACCTTTCATAGGATAGGTAGAAATTGTGTTGTTTTTTATGGATATAAATTTTTCAGGCGAGAAACATATAAATTCACCTTTGAAATATAATTTATATTTTGCTTTAGACGCACAAAATATTTCATATAAATTCAAATCAGTCTCGATTGGAGTACGAAATGTCAAATTGAGCAGGTAAGTATTGCCTGATCTTATCTCTTCGATGACTTGATCAAATATTTTTTTATATTGCCCAAAGTCTATCAAGTTTCGTTTGAGATAATATGGTTTGGATAGATTCGCAGACAAATAGTTACGTTGAGATCCTAATTTATACAATATATCTTTATCTAGCTTGTCAAGCGGAGAGGCAAAAATATTTTGCTTATCATAAGAGAGAATAAATAAAAAAGGTATCTTCGAAGCACCTAGATCATTAAGTGTTTTGATACCTTCATGGTGGTTATAATATGGCATTACGAATCAAGCAAGAGCATTTTTAGTACCGCCATACGCACAAACACTCCATTTGATACTTGTGTCAAGACCTTGCATCTTGAATCATTTAATACTTCGTCAGATATATCTATATTTCTCATTACAGGACCTGGATGCATTATGATGACATCACGATCGCCTAAAACTTTCGGTGTGATGCAAAAGTGTGATGCATAAGTCTCATAGTCTTCAAATATTGGAGTTTTGTGGCGTTCCAATTGGGCTCTTAGGCTCATTATGGCATCTACATTATCTATAACATCTTTTAGATTATCATATTTGGCCAGTTTTGTTTCTGTAGGCATAAACGGAGCAGGAGCTACCAGGCTGACTTCTACGCCGAATCTCGGCAATAAACTTATTGCTGAGCTGGCTACTCTAGAGTTTGCAATATCGCCTACTATAGCTATGCGTTTTCCTTCAAGAGAGCCAAAATGTTCCTGCAGTGTAAAGAGATCAAGCAAGCCCTGTGTAGGGTGAGCGTAGTTGCCTGCTCCAGCATTGATAATTGGAGCCATATTCATATCTGCCAAAGTTTGCGGGATTTCATTGGAAGCATGTCGAATGATGACACCGTCTGGCGCCATAG
Organism: uncultured Sulfurovum sp.; assembly: GCA_964527805.1. Classification (GTDB taxonomy): domain Bacteria; phylum Campylobacterota; class Campylobacteria; order Campylobacterales; family Sulfurovaceae; genus BN30871. The sequence continues at coordinate 84,155 of CAZGNT010000001.1, read as the reverse complement.
CTCCAAGATTGGCAAATGTATCTTCTATGGTTTCGCCTTTAGATGTAGAGCTTTTGGATGGATCAAGATGCACAACGGCAGCTCCTAGTTTTTTGGCAGCCACTTCAAACGAACTTCTTGTTCGTGTAGAGTTTTCAAAAAATAGAGTAAAAAGCAATTTATCTTGCAGTAGGGCAGGCGGATTGCCATAATTTTTAAACCTAGATGCATTTTGTAAAATATTGCTGATCTGTTCTGTGCTAAAATCGTCAGTAGTGATGAGATGTTGCATAGTAGCTTCCTTGTAAATATTACAAGATTATATCAAAATAGGGGTTAGTTTTGGTTTTGGAAGTTTGTTTTCCGCCCAAAGGCGGATAAAGCTTGTTTTGGAGTGTTAAGCCTTGGTTTATGAGTTGGCAAGTCTTTTTAGTCTTTCTTTGTATGCTGCCATATCAAAGTCTTTAACTTGTGCAACGCCATCAGCAATCGCAGCTTCGGCAACTGCGTAAGATACCCATTCCATAAGTCTTTTGTCAAATGGTGAAGGAATGATATATTCAGGGCCAAATACCATATCTGTTCTGTTGTGAGCTTTTGCTACATAATCAGGTGTAGGTTCTTTTGCAAGAGCTGCTAGAGCACGAGATGCTGCCATTTTCATGTTTTCAGTGATTTTAGTTGCTCTAACATCAAGTGCACCGCGGAAAATGAAAGGGAAGCCTAAAACATTGTTTACTTGGTTAGCAAAGTCGCTTCTGCCTGTACCGATAATAAGGTCGTCTCTTACTGATTTTGCAAGATCAGGCATGATCTCTGGTGTCGGGTTGGCACAAGCAAAGATAATAGGGTTGGCTGCCATAGAAGCAACCATTTCTTTGCTGATTTGCTCAGGACCTGAAAGGCCGAGTATCATATCTGCATTTTTAGCCGCATCTTCAGGTGTTCTATCTTCTGTGTCGATAGCATAAGCTTTTTTCTGCTCGTTAAGGTCTGTTCTGCCGGTATGAATAACACCTTTTGAGTCAAGCATAGTGATATTTTTAACGCCAAGTTGTCTATACATATTTGCACATGCGATTCCGCTAGCTCCAGCGCCGATAACTACTACTTTAAGCTCTTCTGCTTTTTTGCCGCTCATTTCAAGAACGTTAATAAGGCCAGCTGTTGTGATAACCGCTGTTCCGTGTTGGTCATCGTGAAATACAGGCACATTACAAATTTCTTTTAGTCTTTCTTCGATCTCAAAACATTTTGGAGCACCGATATCTTCAAGATTGATCCCGCCAAAAGTGTCAGCAATAGCTGCAACAGTAGCGATGATAGTCTCAGTGTCTTTTGTATTGATTTCGATATCAACTGCATCAACTTTTGCAAATGATTTGAAAAGTACACATTTGCCTTCCATAACAGGTTTTCCTGCCAAATGACCGATATCCCCAAGTCCAAGTACTGCAGTACCGTCAGAAATTACAGCTACCAAATTTCCTTTATTTGTATAATCATATGCTTTGCTGATATCTTTTTCGATTTCAAGACAAGGATATGCAACTCCAGGGCTGTACGCCATTGAAAGTTCTTTTACGGTATCACATGGTTTTGTAATTAGTGTTCCTGTTTTTCCATTTGTATCAAATTCATTTTGAGCTTTATGATAATCTAGCGATTCTTGTTCAAATGTGGACATATTATTCCTCCTAGTTTAATTGTGTAATGATTATAGCTCTTTATTTGAGGTGACTTCTTGAATTGCAGTAAAGTTTTTTGGTTAATCTATTTTTGTGTGTATAGTTGAAACATATTTATTTAAATGCAATGGTTTCTGTGTAGATTTGTAGCCCATTTTGTACGCTCCACCATCCAGATGGCATAGAGTCATAATATGGCTTTGTTACTTTTACGAAACTATCGATTTCTTCATATAGATTGACACACCAATCATATTCAAGATCTCTTGTTTTTAGAGCCTCGATCGATAAAAGTGTGTCATTAATGCACCCAAGGCGCGATGGTGTAACCAGCAGTGTTTTAGCATCAAAAATAGAAATTAGATCTATCATTTTAATATCGCCTGTCACTGGCGTCATTAATCCCCCGGCACCCTCAATGATAAGTATATCGCAAAGTGAAGCTAGCTCTTGATATTTTGATATGATGTGATCTATGTTTATGATTTTATTTGTATCGGCACAAAACGGAGCAGCAGGCAGTTTAAAAGTATAGGCTGTAATATCGTCCGGTTTCAATAATGCAAAATCGGCATTATATTTTTTGCATTGTTCAATCAATAAAGATGCATCAAGCGGTACATCTATTACGCCGGTCTCTATAGGTTTAAAAACACCAGCTTTTATGCCGAGGTTATTAAGCTCTTCTATGAGTTTGAGAGTAACAAATGTTTTGCCGACATTGGTACCGGTAGCTGTTATAAAAATAGGTTTCACTTGTAATTTTCCAAAAATTTTAGTATAAATAATGATTAAAATTTTAGTATAATAGTATTAAATAGTAGTAATTTTTTATAAAATAAATTTTGATGAGTAAGATAGAATAAAAGAAAGCTTTTATATATAGATAAAAAACAAAGGAAAGACAGTGCCAAGAACCAATGTATCTTTAGAAACCGTTTATGCGCTTGATGAACCAAAAAAATACAAAGTTATATTGCATAATGACCATTACACATCTATGGATTTTGTGATACATGTGCTTATGAATATATTTCACAAAAATGCCATAGAAGCACAAGAAATTATGCTTCAAATTCATGAAAAAGGAAAAGGTATCTGCGGTGTTTATACACATGAAATAGCACAAACAAAAATAGCACAAGTATCTAAGATCGCAAAGCAAAATGACTTTCCTTTGCTTGCAACTATGGAGGAGGAATGATCATGTACAGCATATCACTCAAAGAAGTATTTGAAAATGCTTTAAACTTTGCCGCTGCGAATAGACATGAATATTTGACCGTTGAGCATATTATGCTATCTATTGCAAAGAGCCTTGAGGGCAAAGAGATATTAGAGCTCATGGATATAGACGTGGATGAGTATGCCAAAAATTTACAAAATTATATAATGGAAAATACTCCTTTGTTGCCAGAGCATGGCGAGCCCTCACAAACCGTTTCGCTCTCAAAGGCACTCAATGACATGATATCCCATTTGCATAGTTCCGACAGGAGTCAAGCAGGCATAGGAGATATGCTAGCAGCCGTATTTTTGCAAGAAGAGGCATATGCAGTTTATTTATTGCAAAAAGAGGGCATTGACAGGCTTGATATACTAGAGATCATTTCGCATAATGGTTTTGATGAATCATTGGAAAATCAAGACGAAGAACAAAATGAGGATTCATGGTTGGCTCTTTATTGTGTAGATCTTACGGTATTGGCAAAAAGTGGCAAGATAGATCCTGTCATAGGCAGATCGGACGAGATTGAAAGAGTTATGCAAACTCTTTGCAGGAGAAAGAAGAACAATCCTATTCTTGTAGGAGAAGCAGGAGTAGGAAAAACTGCTATAGTAGAAGGATTGGCTCTCAAAATTGTTAACAATGAAGTACCTCAGATACTTCAAAATGCACAAATTTTTGCCCTTGATATGGGGGCATTGGTAGCAGGTACAAAATATAGAGGAGATTTTGAAAAACGACTAAAAGGAATACTCAAAGAGATAGAAGGCATTAAAGATGCAATTTTATTTATTGATGAGATTCATATGATAGTAGGAGCAGGAGCTACAAGCGGCGGCAGTATGGATGCCTCGAATCTGCTTAAACCGGCACTTGCCAGAGGAGAATTTAAATGTATAGGCGCTACTACATTTGCCGAATATCGTAATTTCTTTGATAAAGACAAAGCACTATCAAGAAGGTTTGCTAAAATAGATGTTAATGAGCCTAGTTTTGAAGATACATTGCAGATACTCAAGGGCGCCAAGGCTAAATATGAAGCATTTCACCATATTGCTTTTACCGATGATGCGCTCAAAAGAGCCATAGAGTTGTCGATTAGGTATATTCATGACAGATTTTTGCCGGACAAAGCTATGGATATCATAGATGATGTAGGTGCAAATTGTGTACTTAACAATAAAAAAGATATTCTTATCACATCAAAAGAGATAGAAGAGAGTGTCGCAAGATCTCTTTCGTTGCCATCAGCTATCGTTAGCAGTGATGATTTAACCAAAATTGCTTCTTTGCAAAGCGAGCTAAAATCAAAGATAATCGATCAGGATAAAGCAGTAGATGCATTGTGCAGCGCAATCAAACGTTCATATGCAGGGCTTAGCGGAGAGCATAAGCCTATAGGCAGCTTTTTGTTCGTTGGGCCAACAGGGGTTGGCAAAACAGCACTTGCTTTAGAATTAGCAGGGTCTATGCAGATGCATTTTGCCAGATTCGACATGAGCGAATATATGGAAAAACATACGATTAGCCGTTTGATAGGAGCGCCTCCAGGGTATGTAGGCTTTGAGCAAGGAGGTTTGTTAACTGAGACCATCAAGAAACATCCACATACCGTCTTGCTCCTTGATGAGATAGAAAAAGCACACCCTGATATTATGAATATATTGTTGCAAGTAATGGATAATGCAAAGTTGACAGATAATAACGGTATTGTTAGCGATTTTAGCCATGTAGTGCTTATCATGACATCAAATCTAGGCACCAAAGAAGCAAGTGTTATGGGTTTTGCAAAAGATGAGAGCATCAAAACAGATATTGCGCTCAAGGGCTTTTTCTCGCCCGAATTCCGTAACCGCCTAAATGCAGTAATAGAATTTTCTCCTTTGTCAATACAAAGTTTGGAGCGTATTGTATCGCTTGAGATCGCCAAACTCAATACTGTTTTGGTGCCAAAAAAAGTAATAGTTAAGCTTACACCTAAAGCCAAAGAGTACTTAGCCAAAGAGAGCTACGATATCAAATATGGGGCAAGACATATAGCCAGAATTATAGATGAGCGGATAAAAGAGCATTTGAGTGACGAAATACTGTTTGGTAGACTTAAAAATGGAGGCAAAGTAACCGTTGGACTTAAAGCAAACCATTTGGAGTTTTCATTTGGAGTATAGATATGGCATCTATGTTCGCTGATGATTATTTAATATCACCACTTGGGGCGGATCACATCTTTCCAAATCCTAGGAATGCTTCAGACGAAGGGCTTTTAGCCTTTGGCGGAGATTTGTCTCCAAGCCGTTTATTGACAGCTTATAGAAAAGGGATTTTCCCGTGGTATAGCAAAGGAGATCCTATTCTTTGGTGGTCACCGGATCCCAGATTGTTGTTGTATCCATCACAATTTAAAGTATCCAAATCATTTCGCAAAACACTCAAAAGCAGAAAGTTTGAAGTGAAATTCGATACAAATTTTTCTGATGTTATAAGAGCTTGTGCCTATACATCAAGAGAAGGACAAAACGGTACATGGATATTGCCTGAAATGCAAGAAGCATATCTTGAACTGCATAGACAAGGGTTTGCACACAGTGTAGAAAGTTATATAAATGGAAAATTAGTAGGAGGATTGTATGGTATTGCAATAGGCAAAGCGTTTTTTGGCGAATCTATGTTTTCTCATGTGAGCGATGCGTCTAAAGTTGTTTTCAAAGCACTAAGTGATGTTTTAGCTCTTAGAGGCTATGATTTCATTGATTGTCAGATACCTACTGAACACTTAAAGAGTTTAGGGGCTGTTGTAGTATGTCGAGATGACTTTTTGGACTCGCTCAAAGCTACTATTCAAAAGCCAGGCGATTTAGGCTCGTGGCAACACTATAAATGGGAGTATAACGATGCTAGATAGAGACATACCATTCTCTTTGTGGTTGGATTTTGTAGAGCGAGATTTTATCAAAACCAAATTTGTTGAATTGATTGAAAAACGCATAATAAATGGAGCTACGAGCAACCCGTCTATATTTGCATCTGCTATCATGCATTCACCAGCATATAAAGAGCAGCTAGCATCTTTGGAAGGCAAAAGCGCAAAAGAAAAATACGAGGCACTTGCTATTGAAGATATTAAACTTGCAGCACAAGCATTAAGGCCTTTGTATGACGAAGGACATGACGGATATATCAGTATAGAAGTTGATCCGTTCTTGTCTCATGACACCAAAGCCACAGTACGAGAAGCCAAGAGACTTTTCAAGGCTATCGGCGAACCAAACGTAATGATGAAAATCCCAGCTACACCAGAAGGATACAGTGCTATGAGACAACTTCTTAGCACTGGGATTTCTGTCAATGCTACACTTGTTTTTTCTTTATTGCAAGCTAAAAAATGCCTTAGAGCCATGAAGAAAGGCCTTAGTGTGTTTGAAAACAGCGGAGGCAGAAGGGCTAGGGGAGTTATATCAGTATTTGTTAGCCGTTTTGACCGTTTGCTTGATCCTAAACTTGAAGAGCTTGGTATAGAGACGGCCAAAACAGGCATCTATAATGCTGCTAGAATATACAATATGATCGAAGAGAGCCATACTCCTAGTGTGAGAGCGTTATTCGCCAGCACCGGTGTTAAAGAGGGTGAAAAATTACCTGAAGATTATTATATTTCTGAGCTTTATGGCAGTCATGCCGTTAATACCGCTCCGCTCAGAACGATCTATGCTTATATGGAGCATCCACAAGAATCCTTTGTGCTGCCTATAGACAAAAGTATCATTTCTGCACATTTTGCCAAGCTAAAAAATGCCGGTATTGTAATGAGTGAAGTTTATGAAACACTTCTAGAAGATGGACTTAGATCATTCGAAGTCTCTTTTGGACAAATGCTAGAAAGCCTAAAATAAGATTACAATCTTTATTTTGCACTATCTTTTATCATATTCATCATACGATGCGATGACAAAAGATTGCGCATTCCACCTTTTATACTATCACAAATAAATATCGTCTATTTTTTATCATAAGGGCGATAAGCCAAAGCCACTCTCCATTCCATGCCGTGCAGCGAGACACTTTGCCATATAACATTTTTAATCACTTTCTCTTTAGACCCAGGCGCTAAAAAGGTATAGCTACCCGTTCCCGACGGCGCCGATGCTACTTTTTTCCCCAAAGCCAATAGACTCTCATACTCAGTATACATTGGATCGCTAAAGAGGTTTCTGCCAATTTCATCACTGTCTTGATCATAAATAAGCGTGCCGTCTCTTTGCATGATCCAGAGCTCATAATCATCCGGAATTATGTTTCTTTTGAGCATCGATCTAACGAATAGATCCGGGCGGATCAATACACTGATGGAGCCTATGAGATTTTTTTGATTGTCATACACTGGATATGCAAGGTCTACTGCCAAAAAACCTTCTGCAGCCTTAAATCCGCTGCTAAAAACCGGCACTTTGTTTTTACGCAGTGCAGCCACATGTTCTTGAGTGCTGATATCAGTACCTTCAAAATTCCTATAATCACGCGGTTCTATGTAACGCATAATACCCTTTAGGTCAATAAAAGCAGTTTCTACTACGTCATGGTTTTTGTCAAGTATGGAAACAAGCACTTTTCTTATCCCCTCTTCATTATTGACATCAAAGCTGCTTGCTTTGATCGATGCAGAAGTTGAATTGTCAATGATATTTAGCCTTTTTTGCAGATCAGGCACAAAACGTTTTAAAGAAATATTTAACAGAGGAGCAGCTTGAATTTTTGAGCTGTCAGTATCTACTAAAATTATCCGCCATGGCATATTTGAGAGTTTACGGTAATGCGCATATTTGAGACCTTTTTGCTCGTATTGTATCGTCCCACTCTTTTTTGTTGTGAGAGTCTGAGATAATGTTTCTTGCATGTTTTTGTTGACGCGCATAAAAATATTTGTAAATACCATATCGTTATTTTGATCGAGAATCGTATCGCCCTTGTTATCTAGAACAAACCATGTATAGTTTTTAGATATAGCAAAATCGCGATCCAGCTGTGTGTAAAGTTCATCTAAAAAAACAGAAGTGCCAAGAGCACCAATAACTTTTTTATCTACAATGATCGGAACAGCTACTACTGCAGATTTTTTTCCTGATGAACGGCTATAAAGAGGATATCCTTTTACCTGATTTCCGTCAAATAATGATTTGAAATACGCTCGGTCGCTTAGATTTAAGTTGGTATAATCCTGTGTAACGGTATAGTAATTACCGTCAGGGAGAACAAAAAAATAAACTCCAGGCAAGTTCGGCGTAATCTTTTCGAGGCGAGCTTTAATTTTATTCCAATCAGCACTTTTAGCTTCAGGGCTGGCGGCAATGAGTTCCAGCGATGTTAGTGCATTTGTAAAAATAGAATCAAGATGATTAGCAGCACCATTAAGTGTTGTATTGAGTTCGGTATCGGGTAATCCTTGTTTTGGCATTTGAGCCCATGCGAAACTTGCAATTAGAAAAGAAAATAGTATTGAGATCATCGTTTTCATAAACTTCTCCTTTTTGTTATAATACATCTTATTTATTGATATTTAGCTAAAAATATTATATATTACAAGATAATAAAATATTTTATTATTATATTAATTTTTATAATTATATAATTTGAAAAAAGGATTATTATGGTTTCTATTTCTCATCTTGAAGCCGCATTGGCTGCGGTAGACGCGGAAATTAATGCTCTTTTGTATAATAATATTATTTCTGCGAAAGAAAAAGATGAAAAAATGACCAGATTATTGGAAGAAAACAAGGTGCTCAAAAAAGCCCACAAAGATATATGCTGCCTAAGGGAAAAAATATCAAGCGATCATAGCAAATTAAAAAAATAGAATAAAATTTATTTTGCCAGCCAAAACGGCCGGCAATGGAGGGGGCATCATACGTTGGTATGATTATCACCTTTTTCAAGCAGAGTTTCTATCTTGCTGAAATGTGCCATATTGAAAGCAGTAAATTTATATCCGATATAGATGATAATTGGCCATGTAGCCAACCAGATCAATGAAGTAGTATAATCAACCATAAAAATCTCCTTAATAATGGTGTTCGCCAGAAGATGTTATCTCATCCTCGGTAATTTTAACGCGGTCCATCAGATACCAAACATAAGAAATATATGCCAAAACAAAAGGTACCATTAATGATGCATATGACATTGCCGTAAGAGTATAGTGGCTTCCGGATGAATTCTCAATTGTTAGTGAGTGTTGAATGTTAAATACCGATGGGTAATAAACAGTTCCATTTAGCCCTACATTTAGCAATAATGCCATAACAACCAATACTGTTCCAATGCCTATGGTAAATATGCAGCAGTTTTTGGCTCTAAAAGCTGCATTAAAGATTGCCAGAAGAACCATAATTACACCGATTGCAAATATTCCGCCTATCCATGGAAGTTCAATAAAAGTAAACAAGTGCTTCATAGGTACAAGAGATACAAATTTTGTAACCGGGTCATATGAGTATCCATCTTTGAATAGTACCCATGCTGCAAATGTCAAGAAAAACGGAAGGAAGTACATAGTATTGTGCTTGATCATTCTTCTCGCTCTAGCACGAATAGGTTCATGATCAATATTATTAATAAAATACATCCCGCCAATTATTCTGACCAAAAAGACCATAGCAAACGGCAATAGATAGTTTTGAGGAACCAAAAGAGCCTCTAGTCCACGTGTCGGTACAGTCCAGTAAACAAAATTATTGTCATCTAGGCGAAAATCTGCACCGCTAAAGAATGTACTAATAGCAGCTCCCAATAAAAAAGTCCCCAAATAACCGTTAATAGCTAAGAATTTCTCATATGTAGCAGAACCAAAAAGATTTGATTCTTTTTTACGGTATTCATATGATACTGCTTGAATAATAAATGTAAATAAAATAGCTAGCCATACCCAGTATGCTCCACCGAAACTTGTCGAATAAAAGAGTGGGAATGCAGCAAAAAGTGCACCGCCAAACAATACAAGCGTAGTAAATCCTAGTTCCCATTTGCGCCCTAACGAATTTACAAGCATTGTTTTTTCTGTTTCATTGGATGAAAGTTCATTCAATAAGGTCTGACCACCTTGAACAAACATGATAAAGACAAACAGCCCCCCAAGCAGGGAGATGATGATCCACCAGTAGATTTGCAATTCGTGTAATGAAAGATTTTCAAACATTAGTGTCCTCCGTTAATGCCCAGAGAAATCTGGCGCAACATAATTTTGATCTCAGCGATCAACAAACCTGTAAAGATAACCGCAAACAACCAAAATGATAGCTGTACGTTTCCTGCATCAATTTGTGTAGCAGCAATTCCAACCGGCATTAGATCTTGTATGGCCCATGGTTGACGGCCGACTTCTGCAACGATCCATCCTGCCTCAGCTGCAACATAACCAAGCGGTATGGAGATGATTGACAACCAAAGCACTTTTTTATAGCGAGCAATATCGTTAGCCATTAGCAGATAGAGAATAACAATGAATAGTACTATAAACCACATGCCTAAACCTACCATAATATGAAATGTATAAAAGGTAAGTGTTATAGGCGGTACGATATCTGTTGGTTTTTTCAAGTAGCCATACCCAAAATAAGGCATATATTCTTGAAGTTTGACATTGGCTGCACTCATTGCAGTTTTATCGCCGGCTTTTTTGGCTACTTTATAATCAGTAAGGGCTTGTACAGCTATTTTGCCTTTTTCAATTTTTGATGCAGCACTTTCGATGCCATATTTTTCATTACCAAAAACCAAATCATCCAATCCCGGTACAAAAGCATTTATATCATGATAGCCCAAAAATGATAACGCATACGGAATTTCAAAATCACCAATAAATTCTTGCTTATCATCCCCAATCTCTTTGTCTGGATTTAAAATACCCCAAGCAATAATTCCTGCACGTTCTTCACCTTTGTAGAGGCCTTCCATTGCCGCAAGTTTGACAGGTTGGTGTTGTGCTACTTGATACGCTGATTCATCTCCGCTGATAGCCAAAAAGATTGAAACAAGCAATCCAAAACTAGATCCAACAACCATAGAGCGTTTTGCTTCAATCACATTGCGTTTACGCAAGATCATCCATGCAGATATTCCTACTACAAACAAAGCGCCTATCACATATCCGCTGCCGATAGTATGTAAAAATTTAGCTACTGCAACCGGTGAGAGGGCAACATCAAGAAAGCTAGCCATTTCATTGCGAACAGAGTCCGGGTTGAAGGCCATTCCAACAGGATATTGCATCCATCCATTTGCTACAAGTATCCAAAATGCCGACAAATTGGATCCTACGGCAACAAGCCAAGTCGAGAGCAAGTGAAATCCCTTTGAGACTTTATTCCATCCAAAGAACATAACCGCAAAAAATGTAGATTCCAAAAAGAATGCCAAAATGCCCTCAACAGCCAGAGGTGCACCAAATATATCGCCGACAAACCATGAATAATTTGACCAATTCGTTCCGAATTCAAATTCCATAATCAATCCTGTAGCAACCCCAATAGCAAAGTTTATGGCAAACAGTGTCATCCAAAATTTAGTAATATTTCTCCATCTCACATCGCCTGTTTTTACATATATAGTCTCCATTATAGCGACAATAAATGATAGTCCCAAGGTGAGCGGGACAAACAAAAAGTGGTATATAGCTGTTAGGGCAAATTGTGCTCTAGACCAGTCTACCAACTCAGTACTTAGTGTTTCCATTGTATCTGTTCCTTTTTAAAATGTAACAGCACAAATTCTAGCTATTTTGGCTACAATTTATTGTAGTTTGGCATAAATTTATGCGTGTATTTATTGTTTTGGATCGTCAAAACTTTTTATAGTCCCCACTGCAGTGACGATCTGTTGTTTACGGGGTAATCATAGTAATTGAATTTATGATACAAATGTTTTTGTAGCTTATCCGCAATCGATCTTTATCTTATTTTTTACAACAACAATATTTTGGTTTTGTTAATTTTGAGTGATTTTATTATTTATAAAATCACTTTTGGTTAATTGTTCCAAGACATGCATGCTGCGTTGAGCATCGTTTTCATACTCTGTTTTCAAATAATTAGGAAAGAAAAACAATTTCATTATCCCAAACAAAATTAATAATTTAAGAGCAATTAGAATCCATAGTTTTTTTCCTACTCTCATATTTTTAAAACCGTCAATATAAAGTGAGACAATATGGTAAAACATAATTAATATTCGCTTTTATATTGGCGATAATGATAATATTTTAGATTATCACTACTTGCTTTGTTAAGCAATAATAAAAGTGCATTATCAAATTCATTAATTTTGACTGGCATAACAATCATATCTATCCTTTTAACTATGATTCTGCCCATTTTGTATCATATTATTACCTCGCAGTAATTTCTATCATACTTTAATGGACATAAGCAACACTTGCGAAGGAGGTTGCAAGTGTTGCTTATATTCATTAATAAGTTTTTTTACACAAAGATAATATATAGTTTTTTTTATACTAATTAAAAATTAATATCCATAAATAAAATATATCTATAAGTAATATTTTAATATTATATTTAGCATTTGTAAAGATACATATAGCGTAATTTATCATATGTAAAATTAAATTATTATTAAATGAGCTAATTATTTCATTATTTTAGATTTTAAAATTATTTCTATAATGTTTTTAATGCACTTTAAGGAGAGATTATGAAAGAAATGATTATGATTTACAAATGTAAAAAAAAGGTATTTGATGAGCAAAAAACGTAATTATTCAATCAAACCTATTAGTTTTTCGTTTGGTCCATTAAGTCATAAGCCAAAAGAGATGCTGTTGCTTTCTGCTGATGAATTAGAAGCTATGGTGCTAGCTGATTTCAAAGGACTATATCAAGAAGAATGCGCCAAAGAGTTGGGCGTGTCACGTCCTACATTTGCTAAGCTTATAAAGCGGGCTAGAAAAAAAATGACTGAAATGGTAATGTTTGGCAAAGGCATTTCTCTTGTTGATAAAAAGCAGAGCTTTACGGTTGTTTTTCCTACCAACAATCGTTCTGCAATTCATCCTCATTTTTTGAGTGCAAAACATTATGCATTTGCAAAAATTGAAAACGGTTCTATCGTATCGATAACCTATAAAAATAATCCTATATATTTAGAAATGGAAAATAGAGGCATTAATATACTAAATGATGAAAGTGCAGCAGGGCTTTCTGCGGGAAGGGTCATTCCGTCACTGCTTGAAGGGGCCGATATTCTTGTTGTTCGATCAATCGGGGATGGCATACGACGAAATATTGAAGGAGCGGGCATTAATATCGAGATAACAGAAATGATGGATATTGATTCCGTGATTGAATATTTGATGTGATTGATTAGTTACAAATATTTCTTAATCCATTGAGCCTAATTTATTTATATATCAATAATATGCTCTTGTGTTATAATTTATTAAAAATAGAGGAACCATTATATGAAAATAACAAAAAACATTCTTGTAAATATACAATACCGTCTAACTGATGAAAAAAATAATAATCTTAATCCTGAAGATGATGAGCTGATTTATCTTCACGGCGGCTATGGACATATTTTTGAAGATCTTGAAAAAGCGTTAGAAGGCAGAAAAGTTGGAGATAATTTTAAAGTAACGCTTTCTCCGCAGAGAGCATTTGGTCTTTACAGGGAAGATCTTGTGGTTCAAGAGCCGATCGATGAACTGCCCGAAGATATTTTTATAGGTATGGAACTTGACGGGATGGATGAGGTATCCAATGAAACACTTATCTATACGGTTACCAATATAGAAGATGATTTTGCCATTTTAAATGCTAATCATCCATTTGCGGGGCGCACTGTTACTTTTGAAGGGACGGTGATGGAACTTCAATCTCTTAGCGATGAAGAAGCAGCAGCTCTTTTGTCATACGAAGAGGAGCATCATTGCCACCATGACAATTAAATAAGAAGTGTTATTTGATACAAATATTTTATCCGGATCAACAAACACAATAGATCAAGTAGCTTCGTAAGATATTTTTAATAACTTTTGGATATAATGTTTGCCTATTTTATACAAAAGGAATCCAATGTTAGAAGGTATCGTTAGAGAGAGTATCGGTTCAGGCAATGCAAAACGCCTAAAAAGAGATGGTTATCTAATTGCCAATATTTATGCTAATGGCGTAGAAAGCGTATTTGCAGCATTTAAAAAAGGTGATTTTATCAGAGCAGCAAGAGCAAAAACAACTCTTACATTGCCAGTAAAAGTTGATGGCAAAGAGTATAATGCTGTTATTCAAGAGTATCAATTTCATCCAGTAACTGGTGACATTACTCACGTAGATTTACGTGTAGCACTCCCTGGTGTAGTTACAGATTATTTGGTTCCTGTTAAAACAACAGGAACACCAAAAGGTCTTAAAAACAAAGGTGTACTTATCCAATCTAAAAAAAGATTGAAACTTAGAGGTGCTATCGAGGATATGCCTGCAGATATCACTCTTGATGTAACTGATCTAGATCGTGATGATTCTATTTTGGTACGTGATATAGAAGCTCCTGAGAACACACGTATCATGGATAGAAGCCATGTTGCGATATGCGGTGTAATTAAGTCTAAATAATGTGGCTTTTTGTAGGTCTAGGCAATCCAGGTCAGGCTTATGAAAATACAAGACATAATATTGGCTTTATGGCCATTGATGTGCTTTTGGCACATCACTCTACACAAGAAATTTCAAAAACTTCATTTCAAGGCAAATTATACAAATCGGTTAATGCACTATATCTAAAACCGACTACTTTTATGAATCTATCTGGTAAAAGCGTGCAAGCTGTCGCAAATTTTTACAAGATCGATCTAGAGCATATTGTAGTCATTCATGATGATCTAGATTTGCCGTTTGGAGCTGTAAGGTTTAAACGAGGCGGTGGAGACGGCGGGCATAATGGGTTAAAATCCATTGATTCTATGATGGGTAAAGATTATCTGCGTTGTCGCATAGGCATCGGAAAACCGGCTCACAAAACAGAAGTAGCTAGTTTTGTTTTGAGCCCTTTTGATCAAAATCAAGAAAATATTCTAAAAAAATTATTAGATCACGTCTTAAATGCATTGTTGCAAATTGACAAAAAACCTATTAATCAGATACAATCTCTCTATTCGCTCAAAAGCATTGAGGATTTAAAATGACATTAATGCCAAAACTTTATTTTTTGTACCTAGCAAAACTTTATGCAAAAAATTTTTTGGTAATTTTGCTTGGTATGTCGTTTATGTTTGTTTTGATCGATTATCTAGGTCATGCAAATAAGATTAGCGGTTCTACAAATCAGTTAATAATGTATGTTTATTATATTTGGCAAAGTTCATTGACGATGTTGTACCCCTTGGCGCTTGTATTTGCAGTTATTGTCACAAAGATGAATTTAGTCAAAAATAACACGATGGGAGCATTACACTCTTTTGGATATAGCAAACGCACGCTTTTTGCCCCAATCTTTGTTGTCGGTGCAATTGTTTATATAGTTTTTGTATGGCTGCAAACAACATCTTTTGCTTATGCCAAAGATGATGCCCAAATTCTTATAGGTGATGGAAGTGTAAGAGCTTCTAAAAATCTTTTTTTTAAGTATAATGATACTTTTGTATATATAGACAGGCTTGATCCTGTAGCTAAAAAGCTTATTGGAGTTTCGCTTTTTAAAACCGACAAAGACCATATAGAATATACAATGAAGGCACCATATGCCTTATATAACGGCAAGTCATGGGATGTGCATAATGTCGTTATGTACCGCAATCACTACGCTAATGGTTATTTGGATAGATACTCCATAGAACAATATAAGACTATGACTACGCTAGACGGATACAAACCAGCTATTATGGAATCAATAAATGAAGGCAGTTCACTGACACTGGTCGATGCTTTTGGAACATGGAAACTTTTTGATGCTCAAGGACTCAATTCTGATAAGATAAGAGCAGGTATATATGATAAGGTTATATTTCCTCTTTTTGCTTTTGGTCTGATGGTATTGCTATTTTTTAAGATACCGTTTTTGAGCCGCTTTGGCAGTGCTGCAAAAATCACCACAGTCGCACTCGGGGGAAGTTTGCTTGCATGGGGCACGCTTATGGGACTTTCTTATCTTGGTGCAAATGGTGTAGTAATGCCTGAAATATCTTCATTTTTGCCGATAATGCTTTTGGGCGGATATGCAACAATGGAATATTTTGCAAGAGAAAGCACTGTATAGAAGATTAAACCAAATAGAGGCAATATTTGGGTAGAATCGCACATTAAATAATTAGGAATTTTAGACATGGCACTTGATTTTTCGGCACTCGCAAACAAATATGATACTCCCTTGTATGTATATGATTTTGATTATATCGAAGATAGATATCATGCTCTCAAAGAGGCATTTAGCGGTCAAAAATCACTAATCAATTATGCTGTCAAAGCTAATTCAAATTTGTCTGTGATATCTCATTTGGCAAAAATGGGAGCAGGGGCAGATTGTGTGAGCATTGGGGAAGTAAAAAGAGCCCTCATAGCAGGAGTTGACAAATATAAAATAATCTTTTCAGGCGTTGGCAAAAAAGATGAAGAGATACACGAAGCTCTCAAACAAGATATTTTGCTTATCAATTTGGAGAGTGAAGCAGAGATGAAGAGGGTAGAAAGCGTAGCTGCATCTCTTGGCAAAGAGGCTAGGATTTCTATCAGAGTTAATCCAAACATTGATCCTAAAACCCACCCTTATATCTCAACAGGATTGCATGACAATAAATTCGGCGTAGAGATAGATACGGCAAAACGCATGTATATATATGCCAAAAAATCAGCCCATTTAAATCCTGTGGGTATACACTTTCACATAGGCTCACAATTAACCGAACTTGATCCTATAGCCGAAGCATGCGGTATAGTAGCAGATTTGGCCAGAACACTGAAAGCTTTGGAGATTGATATACGATTTTTTGATGTCGGCGGCGGCTTAGGCGTAGTGTATGATAATGAAACAACTATAAGCGTAAAAGAATATGCCGATATGATCAAAGAAAAAACAAAAGGATTAGATGTCACCCTTTTGTGTGAACCTGGGCGATATATGGTGGCAAATAGCGGATATTTTTTAACCAAAGTATTGTATGAAAAAAGAAATGACACAAAAAGATTTGTTGTTGTTGACGGCGCTATGAATGATCTTTTACGCCCAAGCTTGTATGAGGCGTACCATAAGATTGAAGCATTAAATAATGCAAGCGAAAAAACACAGGCAGATGTTGTTGGCCCGGTATGTGAAAGTGGCGATTTTCTCGGCAAGGGAGTTTTGCTGCCGCAATTAAATCATAATGATCTGCTTATAGTGCATAGCGCAGGAGCATATGGTTTTAGTATGTCAAGCAATTATAATACCAGAAACCGTGCAGCTGAGGTTGCTGTTGAAAACGGACAAGATAGATTGATCAGGGCTAGAGAAACCTTTGAAGATCTGATAACACTTGAAAAAGAGTTTTTGGTATAATTAAGGTATAAAGGATATATCATGGACATAGAATCATTGCGTCGAAAAATTGATAGCATCGATGATGAAATTTTACGCTTACTAAATGAACGAATGGTATATGTCAATCATGTAGGAGAGATAAAGACCAAAGTGGGCGGCGCTATATATAGGCCTGAAAGAGAACAAGCTATAATCAATCGTTTGGTTGAAAAAAGCAAAGAGCAAAATGGAGCATTGGATAGAAGAGCTATAGAAGCTATTTTTTATGAAATCATAGGTGTTGCCAAAGATTTAGAGAGAGCAGAAAAGGTTGCCTATCTCGGACCAAAGGGTACTTTTACACATCAAGCAGCCGAGATGCGTTTTGGATCGATCAAGGAATATCTGCCATTGGCTTCTATATCATCGGTATTTAAAGCAGTTGATAGCAACCGAGCAGCTTACGGTGTGGTGCCGATCGAGAATTCAACTGATGGTATTGTTGGAGAAACATTGGATTTACTAGGCGAATATGATCTCAAAATTTTGGCTGAAATTTATATGCCTATTCATCATTCATTATGTTCTTTAGCTTCATCACTTGATGGTATTCAAAAGATATATTCAAAAGATATTGCTTTTGGGCAATGCCGTAAATTTTTGAGTGAACATAGATTAGATAGTGTAGAGCTGATCCCGGTAGAATCTACGGCAAAAGCAGCCGAACTTGCAAAATTAGATCCTGCAAGTGCAGCAATTTGCCCGCATATCGCAGCTAAAATCAATAATTTACCGGTAATTTTTGATAATATAGAAGATATGCATGATAACAAAACGCGTTTTGTTATCATTGGCAAATTTGATAGCAATCCAAGCGGAAATGACAAAACATCAATTTTGGCAAAATTATCCAATAAGCCAGGATCTTTGGTAGAATTTTTGAGAGAATTTGAAAAGGCTGGAATTAATTTGACTAAAATAGAAAGTCGTCCTGCAAAAGAAAATAAAGCATTTTCATATTGGTTTTATATAGATTTTGATGGTCATTTCAAGGATGGTAAAATCGAAAAAATTATAGGAGATAGGGCTGATATAAAATGGCTCGGAAGTTACGTAAAGGCAAATGATGAAGTTTAATAAAACATTAGAAGATATAACATTATACGAAGCAGGAAAACCAATAGAGTTGGTAGTAAGAGAATTTGGTATAGATCCAAAAGACGTTGTCAAGTTGGCATCTAATGAAAATCCGCTAGGCACATCACCGGCTGTCGCAAATGTAATAAGCGAACATGCCTCAAAAGCGCATTTATACCCAGACGATAGTATGTACGCGCTCAAAGAGGGATTGGCAGATAAATTCGGTGTAAGCAGCAGTGAAGTTATTATTGGAGCCGGAAGCGATCAAATATTGGAATTTATAGCTAGATCTTTATTGTCTTCAAAAGATTCTGTATTGATGAGCAGGGTTACTTTTGCAATGTATGAGATATATGCAAAACAGATGGGGGCAGCCATCATTCGTACTCCAAGCTATGTGCATAAAGCAGATGAATTTATAGAGGCATACAATAAATACAACCCAAAGATAGTATATTTGTGTATACCAAATAATCCGATCGGCGATTGCATGCCCAAAGCAGAAGTTATAAAAGTGATTGATGCTGTAGATAAACATACTTTAGTAGTTATAGACGGAGCCTATATGGAATATGCTTCATATAAAGATAAGACTTGTGAAGTCACTCCAAAAGATATATTAAAATATCCGAATGTTATATATCTAGGCACTTTCTCTAAAGCTTACGGGCTTGGCGGCATGAGGGTAGGATATGGCATTGCCAATGAAAAACTTGTAGGGCAAATCGCAAAAATGAGACCGCCGTTTAATATCTCTTCACTCTCCTTGGCTGCTGCAATCGCTGCTTTGGGAGAAGATGAATTTATTGCTAGATCTCTTTCATTGCATGAAGAACAACTCCTTAGATATGAAGAGTTTGCTGTGCTTAACAATATCAGTTTTATTCCTAGCTATACTAATTTTATTACTTATCTGCTTGATGAACCGCTAAATTCGACAGAGATTGCAGATGCATTATTAAGAAAAGGTGTGATTATCCGCAATCTAGCTAGTTATGGATTAAATGCCATTCGTATTACTATCGGGACTGCCGAGCAGAACAACAAATTTTTTCAATATTTTTCAGAGTTAATTGCTTCTAAGTAGGGAAGATGAAAAACATTAAAAACTATTCTATAAATGAATTGGATGAATTGGCTGTTGAGATTAGAGATAAGATATTAGCAACAGTGAGCAGTACCGGCGGACATCTGAGTTCTACGCTCGGCGCAACCGATTTAATTATAGCGATGCACTACGTATTTGATGCAGACAAGGACCCGTTTTTATTTGATGTGAGTCATCAAGCATATGCACACAAACTTCTTACGGGTCGATGGGATTCATTTGATACTCTCCGTAAATTTGACGGATTAAGCGGATATACTAAGCCAAAAGAATCTAAATATGATTATTATATGGCTGGCCATAGCTCTACTTCTATTTCTCTTGCTGTTGGAGCAGCTAAAGCTATAGCACTAAAAGGCGAAGACAGAATACCAGTAGCCCTAATAGGGGATGGAAGCATGAGTGCTGGTATGGTTTATGAAGCGCTCAACGAGTTAGGAGATCGCAAGTACCCTGTTGTGATCATACTAAATGATAATGAGATGAGTATAGCCAAACCTATAGGAGCAGTTAGCAAATTGCTTTCACAAACAATGGCAAGCTCTTTTTATCAAAAATTCAAACATTATGTAGAAAAAGCCCTTGATCATTTGCCGGACAGCGCTATGTACATAGCAAGAAGATTCGAAGAATCACTCAAGCTTATTACCCCCGGTATACTATTTGAAGAGATGGGAGTTGAGTATATAGGGCCGGTTGACGGACATGATATAAATGGCTTGATCGAAACATTTCAAATAGCAAAAGAATTAGGCAAACCGGTTATCGTTCATGCGCAAACCACTAAAGGCAAAGGATACGAGATAGCAGAGGGTACCGGCAAAGAACATTGGCATGGTGTGGGCTCTTTTGATATTTCAACAGGCAAACCGAATAAAAAAAGCAGTGAAAAAAGTGCTACTGCAATTTTTGGCGAAACGCTTTTGGCCCTTGCCAATAAAGATGACAAGGTAGTAGGAGTAACTGCAGCTATGCCAAGCGGTACGGGGTTATCCGAAGCTATGGAAGTATATCCAAGCCGTTTTTGGGACGTTGCAATCGCAGAGCAACATGCAGTAACATCTATGGGTCCATTGGCAAAAGAGGGATTTAAACCATTTTGTGCAATTTACTCTACATTTTTACAGCGCGGATATGATCAGGTTATTCATGATATTGCTCTCATGAATGCAGGAGTCACGTTTGCTATAGATAGGGCAGGCATAGTAGGGGAAGATGGAGAGACTCATCAGGGGGCTTTTGACATATCATTTTTAAGAGTCATCCCAAATATGACTCTTTTTGCTCCATATAATGAAACAACCATGAAACTTGCGATGGAATTTGCTAAAGATTTTCCAACGCCATGCGCATTTAGATACCCTAGGGGGGCATTCACAGCAGCAGATTGCACATCTGCACCATTCGAGTTGGGCAAGGCTGATATTATTCAAAACGGAGAAGAGATAGTGTTTGTTGGTTATGGCAACGGAGTGGGGCGTGCTTTGGAAGTTGCGAGTATAGTTGACTTTGCTCCTACTGTTATAGATTTGCGTTTTGTAAAACCTCTTGACAAGGCATTGCTAACATCACTTGCCGGTTCGCACAAAAAATGGTTTGTATTTAGCGATAGTGCCAAAATGGGCGGAGTAGGCTCAGCAATATTGGAACTTTTTTCACAGGCCAAGATACAAGGCGTAGATTTAATAACTTTTGAGTATGATGATGCTTTTATTACTCACGGATCCATAAATGATGTAGAAGAATCATTAGGTCTTAGACCAAAACAGTTAGCACAAACAATTAATAAAATTTTAGAGGAGGAATGATGCCAAATTCATATATATTTACAAGTGAATCAGTTACGGAGGGCCATCCTGACAAGATGGCAGATCAGATAAGTGATGCCATACTAGATGATATTTTATCCAAAGATACCAACGCTAGGGTAGCATGTGAAACATTAGTCAGTAATGGTTTTTGTGTAATAGCAGGTGAACTTAAAACAGTAGCTTATTGTCCAATGCAAGATATCGCTAGAAAAGTTATACAAGAGATAGGCTATACTGATGCTAGTTATGGATTTGATTATAGAAGTGCAGCTGTGCTTAACGGTATAGGCGAACAAAGTCCGGATATTAATCAAGGAGTTGACCAGGCATCAGGAGAGATAGGTGCAGGGGATCAGGGCCTTATGTTTGGATATGCCTGCAGAGAAACTCCTGAGCTTATGCCGCTTCCAATTTCTTTGGCCCATAAGCTTACATCAAAATTAGCCGAAGTTCGTAAGAACGGTACAGTACCATTCCTTAGACCAGATGGTAAAGCACAAGTAAGCGTTAAGTATATTGACGGTAAACCGGTTAGTATAGATACTATTGTCGTCTCGGCACAACATCATGATGATATTCCTGAAAATATCATCAAAGATGCAATACTTCAAGAAGTTATAAAAGAAGCTATTCCGTCACATTTGATACATGATGATATTACATACCATATAAATCCTACGGGACGATTTGTTATAGGCGGTCCTCAAGGAGATGCGGGGTTAACTGGGCGTAAGATCATTGTCGATACGTATGGCGGATCTTGTCCTCATGGCGGCGGTGCATTTTCCGGCAAGGATCCAACGAAGGTCGATAGATCAGGTGCATATGCAGCCAGACATATAGCCAAAAATTTAGTAGCTGCGGGCGTATGCGATAAGGCAACGATACAGATAGCTTATGCCATAGGCGTCGCTCACCCGGTATCGATATATGTAAATACACACGGTACATCACAAGTTAGCGAAGAGAGCATCACTAAATGCGTAGAAGATCTGTTTGATCTTACTCCAAAAGGTATTATTACTTCATTGAATCTTTTACAGCCAATTTATCGTAAAACTGCAACATATGGCCATTTTGGCAGAGAGAACCAAGGTTTTGGCTGGGAGCTATTGGATAGAGTAGAAGATATTAAAGCATATTTTCAAAAATAGCATTTGAGAAGTTTTTTTCATGGTTTGATATATCGACCATGAAAAACTTAGTATGCCCTCACACTCCAGGTTATCATTGTTGCATACAAGAAATGCGACACCTATCATTTGATTACACACATTAATTATTTCATCATATCGGCAAAATTGTCAATATAAAATATTTTAAATAACTTGCGGCCCACATATACTTAAAATAAAAGATGTTTTAGTATCTATTTTTAATATATTATTTTTATTTAAGTATTTTCTTATTATGACAAGTATAAAATATATTTATCAAGATAGTAAGGATTGTTATGGCAAAAAAAATGATTTTGACTATATTATTTATATTGACTGGCCAGTTATTATATGGCAGCACAGCCGGGGAGGCTGTTATTGATCTAGGAAAATGCGGTAAGCTTATTAATCCTGTTAATATTGAGGGCAGGTGGTTTTACTATTGGGACAAAAGCGGTGACGGCACAAGGGCTGATAAAGGAAACCTTAACGGGGGGAAAGATTATGTGAGCCATGACTTGCTTGATGAGCTCTTTAACCATGATATCGATGGAAAACCAAACACAAAAGTAAGAAATCACGACGGATATTACGGTACTACCAATGAGTATAGATACGGTACCATAAATGGAGTAAAATTAGCATTGCCCACGATAGATACTAGCAACTCTTTTAAAAGCGGCTCATATTATTTGCAAGATGATCAATTATATACTGATTTAGCCAAGATATGGGATATGCACAACAAAGGTTTTAATACCGGAGGTACTCCATCCGGATGGCAAAATAGTTATTACTGGTCAGCAACACCAAGTGCATTAGGCCATACCTTTATTGATTTAGATACCGGTTATGTAGATTTTACTTTTGATTTTGACAGTGTTTATGTTATATTAGAGGTATTGTAGTACGTAAAAAAGTTTTGTGCAGGCAAATATTAGAAAAATTTAGTCAGATCTTCTATTTGATATCAAATTTAGTAGAAACAAAAAACTATTTAGCTGATTAAAGAAAAGATTTAAAAAACTTTTGCTATAGTCACAATGAAATAAAATTAAGGAGAAAACAATGGCTGTAATAATTACTGATATATGTATCAATTGTGCTGCTTGTATCGATGAGTGCCCGGTTGAAGCAATCGTAGACGAGGATGAAAACCCAACAGGCGAAGAAACTTATTATGTTTATGCAGATAAATGTGTTGAGTGCGTAGGTTACCATGATACACCAGCATGTGCTGAAGCATGTCCTACAGAGGGCTGTATCCAATGGAGTGATGTAGTAGAAGGTATGCCATCTTCACCAAACAGAAAATCTAAAGGTACTCCTGTAGTAGAATAACACTACGTTAGACTATCGGTAACACCGATGGTCGACTTTGCTTCTTTAATACTATTTTTAACATTTTTTCGATATAATCCCCGCCTACATAACTAAGTTGCATATGCAATATATAGTAAATTTATATGAGGGAACCAATAAATATGGAACAAACATTATCAATCATCAAGCCTGACGCAGTAGCTAAAAATGTAGTTGGCAAAATTTTGAGTCGCTTTGAAGATGCGGGACTTAAAATTGCAGCAACTAAAAAAATTCAACTCAGCCTTGCAGATGCAGAAGCTTTTTACGCTGTTCACTCAGAGAGACCTTTCTTTAAAGATCTTGTAGAGTTCATGATATCAGGACCAGTTGTAGTATCTGTACTAGAAGGTGAAAATGCTATGACTAAAAATAGAGACCTGATGGGCGCAACAAACCCAAAAGAAGCAGCACCAGGCACAATAAGAGCTGACTTTGCTGACAGCATTGATGCAAATGCAGTTCATGGAAGTGATTCATTGGAAAACGCAAAGACTGAGATAAACTTTTTCTTTGCAGCAAGAGAGATTTGCTAAGAGGAGTTCTTGTGCAAATTGCATTCGAGAAGCTATCTTCTACTCCAAAACCGTTTGAGATTTCCTTGCAAGGAGTGACCTTGAGCGGCACTCTTTCTAAGCAGCATCACGATACGGCAATTTTGGACGGTATGCTTGATGGAGCATTAGAAGTACAGTGTGACAGATGCGGTGTTTTGTTTGATGTTGCCATTAAGCAACCATTGAAGCTGGAGTTGAGTCAGCATACGAGACAAAACAAGGATAATTTAGATATAATTGAGTTTTTAGATGGCGTCATAGATTTGGGGTATATCCTCCAAAGCGAAATTGATTCCATCAAGAGCACCTATCATTACTGTGAAAAGTGTGATGGTATCGACGATTTTGAAGTTGAAATTTAAATAAAAGGATAAAAAATGGCAGTACCTAAGAGACGAGTAAGTAAAACAAGAGCGGCAAAAAGAAGAACACACTACAAAGTAACTCTTCCTATGCCTGTAAAAGACAGTGATGGAACATGGAGAATGCCACACCATATGAATATGACTACCGGCGAATATAAAGCCTAATTTATGGTAACAATAGCTATAGACGCTATGGGCGGGGACCATGGTCCCGAGCCTATTGTAGAAGGTGTTGTACAAGCATTAGAAGAGATGTCATTTACTCCTATTCTAGTAGGAGATAAAGAGAAAATTCTTGCATTTTTACCACAATACTATCATGAAAAAATAAAGATTATTCAAGCTAGTGATGTGATAAGTATGAGTGATTCATCCACTGATGCATTAAAGCGAAAAGACTCATCTATATACAAAGCAGTTGAGCTTGTCAGAGAAAAGCATGCAGATGCCGTAGTTTCTGCAGGACATAGCGGTGCTACAATGACATTGGCTACTTTGCGCATAGGCAGATTGCCGCATGTTTCAAAGCCGGCACTTGCAACATTAATGCCAAGCCTTGGTAAAAACAAAACCCTAGTTCTTGATGTTGGTGCGGTCGTTGAATGTAAAGCACAAAATTTATATGAATTTGCCATTATGGGAGAGGCTTATGCAAAGAGCGTCATGAAAATCCCAAATCCTAAAGTAGGATTATTGGCCAACGGTGAAGAAGAGAGTAAGGGCAATGACCTTACCAAAGAAGCATTTAAACTAATTAAAGGATTTAAGTGGTTCGTTGGCAACGTTGAAGGCAGAGATATTTTTAATGGACATGTAGATGTTGTTGTGTGTGACGGGTTCACAGGCAATGTCTTGCTTAAAACAAGCGAAGGCGTTGCATCAACTATTTTCACAATGATGAAGCAATACATTCGTAAATCGCTTCCGGCAAAACTTGGGGCAATGCTCATGAAAAGAAAAGTTTTTGCCAATATTAAAAAACAAATTGATTATGCCGAATACGGCGGGGCACCACTTTTGGGGATAGATGGATGTGCGATTATCGGACATGGCAGTTCTAACTCAAAAGCTATAAAAAATGCTATTTTTCAAGCAATTAGTTATAGCAATTCGAATGTCAATAGTGCAATTGAATCACTTATGACACAATCACACTAAATTACAAGAATCAAAAGGATATACAATGGCACAATATGCGGCAATGCGATCAATTGGAGCTTATGTGCCAAAAAAGGTTTTATCAAATAGTGATCTTGAAAAAATGGTAGATACTACCGACGAATGGATAATCAAACGTACAGGTATAAAAGAGAGACATATAGCGGCAAAGCATGAAAGCACAAGCGATATGGGTGCAAAAGCTGCAAGTATTGCAATTGAACGTTCAGGTATAGCCAAAGAAGATATAGATCTAATATTGTGTGCCACAGTAACGCCTGATTATTTTAATATGCCGTCAACTGCTTGTATTGTTTCCAAAAAACTAGATATTACAAATGTTCAAGCTTTTGATATTAGTGCGGCGTGCAGCGGTTTTGTATATCTTCTCTCGATTGCCAAAGCCTTTATAGAATCCGGGATGAAAAAGAATGTTCTCATTATCGGAGCTGAAAAGTTTTCATCCATAGTGGATTATACCGATAGAGCAACTTGTATTTTATTTGGTGATGGAGCCGGAGCGGCAATAATAAGTGCTACTTCAAACAAAAATGAATCTATCATTGATATACATGCAAGTGCTGACGGCACATATGCAGATTTTTTGGTTACTCCAGCTCCCGGTAGTGTAAATCCTGCAAATCAAAAAATGCTTGATGAAAAATTGAACTTTGTGCAAATGAAGGGAAACGAGACATTTAAGCTAGCAGTTAAGACTTTGACACAAGATGTTATTGAGATATTGGAAAACAATAGTTTGCAAGCATCGGATATTCCTCATTTTATACCTCACCAAGCCAATTATCGTATAATTAAGGCTGTTGGAGATGCTCTTGGTATGACACAAGAACAAGTAGTGCTGACCGTCCATAAATATGGCAATACATCGGCAGCTTCTATTCCTATGGCTATCAATGATATTTATGAATCAGGCAGACTTAAAGAGGGTGATCTGATGTTGCTTGATACTTTTGGCGGCGGCCTTACATGGGCCAGCGCTTTGCTCCCTTTTGCCGGCAAAACCAAATAAGGGACTATAATGACCATCGGTTTTATCGGTGATATTGTAGGTAAACCAGGCAGAGATATAATTGCTAAATATTTACCAAATTTAAAATCAGAATTTAATATAGATTTTGTGATAGCTAATTATGAAAATGCCAGCCATGGCTTTGGACTTAGCGTCAAAAATGCTGATGAATTATTTACCTGCGGTATAGATATGATGACCGGAGGAAATCATAGTTTTGACAAAAAAGAGATCATATCTTTATTTGATACCCACTCTATTATTCGACCCCTTAATTATCCACAGGCAATGCCAGGCAGCGGCATCCTGCGTACTGCGATATTGTACAGAAAGGTCGCAGTTATTAATTTAATGGGCCATTATGCTATGCCTATGGTTGATAATCCATTTACGGTTATTACTGAAACCATACAGCAATTGCAATTGGAGGGCATAAAACATATTATCATAGATATGCACGCAGAAGCTACAAGTGAAAAGCAGGTCCTTCTTCATTTGCTCAAAGACAAAGTAAGCGCGATATTGGGTACCCATACACATATTGGCACAGATGATCTGAGTATAGTAGAGGGATGTTGCTATGTAACCGATGTTGGGCTAAGCGGATGTCGAGATGGAGTTATTGGTATGGATTCAAAAGCGCCTATTAAGCGTTTTTTAACTGGAATAGGTGAGTATTTTGATGTACCAAAACATTGCAAATCTATACTTCAACTCATAATTTTTACTCTTGATGACGATGGCCGTTGCGTAGAAGCCAAGAAAATAAAGTATTACGACAATGATGAACGTATAATAACACAAGCTTTTATGGAAAATGACATCTAGCAATAAAGAGTTGGTAGCTAATTGCCAAAAAAAACTAATTAGACATAAAACACAACAATCAAAGGCATTTAATGTACCATCCAATCAAACAGTTAACCCAAGAGTCTAGGGAAAAATTAGAGCAACAAATCAATAGTTATGCAATAGCAATGGGTGGCAAGAATGCCTTTTTAAAATTATTAGAGGCTATTCGTAATGCCTCTCCGCATCCATTGGTTTCAAAAAAGACCGCATTGGAGTTTTCCGGCGGGCTTATGAAATGGAATAAACAGATACACAGAAACAATCTTTCAATGCTAAGTATTCAAATGAATGCCAGAACAGAAGATAATGCAAACCTGATGCCAAGCCGAGATAACAAATCATATAAAAACATATCCAATATGCTTAGAACGCTTTCACCTTTAAGTGTATCGGTGGCGCTCAATGGCGATAAAACTACAGCTGTATTTGAGACAAAAGCATTTAATATCATAGATGCTGAAACGACAGTTATGGAGCCATTGTTTGAATTGTTGTTTTTTGCACCAATATCTGTCACAAAGAAGTTGATCAATAATTAATCAATTAGAAAAACATGTCAGACTTTTTGTATAACTCTTACTTTTGACGGGTTAAAGAGTTCGATGGCTTCTTTGACCATCGGTTCTTCTAACAAGGAAGATGGATCCTTTTCTTTTCCGGCTTCATTGACAGCTTCCGGCATCATGCAAGAACTTGACGACATCTCAATCTCTTCTATCATAGATCCTGTTTGGCATTCTTGTGTTGATAAAGTTTCTGTTTTATTTATTTCATTAGATGTAGATTTTTCTTCTTGAATCTTTTGTTCTTTGGTTTGGCTTGGTTCTATAGGTAGATTTTTAATCTGAATATTTGAGTCAAAAATCTCATTTGCAAATTTTTTAATAACTCCAAAACCGGCTCTGAGTCTATCTTTGTCTTCCTCGTTAGCACTAGAATGCCAATACAAAATTCCATCTTCAAAGCGGTTAAAAGTGGTAGTTCTATCAAAGCAGCTGCCAAGCATATAATCCCTGTCGTATATTTTTTGTATTAATTGTTCAAATTTTTTACGATGGCTAGTCTCGTTTATTGTCTGATCTTGAGACATTGAAGGTATGATCCCAATTGCATTATTGGCTACAGGAGCAGGAGAAATCTGCTCGGCGATTGAGGTTTGTACCGACTCTGATTTTACCGGCAGACTGTGAAGCTCTTTTTCTAAGTTTTTGATAAGAGTATCAATATCCCTAATTTCCAAAGATTCCATCATCTTAAAAAATGTCAAAGAGAGTACAAAAGTTCCATCACTTCCCATTTTTAGCAACTCTTTTGAACCGGCAATGACACGGAAAAATCTTTCTATAATAAGAGGTGAGAGCATTTTGTCTTGAGCAAACATCAGATCTTTTATATAAAGCGAAAGCTCGTCTAATATCATCTCTGTTTCATACTCAGAAGCTAAAGCAATAAAGTCAAAAACCTTATCATGATCCTTTGATAGAATAGATGAAATCAAATTTTTTAGATGAGACGGTTCGATAATACCTAGCATATGAGTTATGGTAGATACATCTACAAAATTTTTGGAATATACAATAGCCTGATCAAGCAGTGTTAAGGAATCTCTTAGGCTTCCGGCACCGGTACGTGCGATTATCTCTAAAGCTTCTTTTTCATATTCTATATTTTCAAGATTTAATATATGTTCTAAATGATTAAATATCATTTTTTCCGGGATTTTTTTGAATCTAAAATGTTGTGTTCTTGATAGAATAGTAGATGGTATTTTGAGCGGATCAGTAGTGGCTAATATAAATTTTACAAAACTAGGCGGCTCTTCTAGTGTTTTTAGCAAAGCGTTATGCGCTTGGGTAGTAAGCATATGTACTTCATCTATAATAAATATCTTGTACCTGCCGCTGCTAGGTCTATATTTTGTATGTTCAATGAGCTCTTTGATATCATCGATGCCACGATTGCTAGCAGCATCCATTTCCACAATATCCATATGGCGATTTTCATTTGCCATCAGACAATTAGCGCACTTATTGCAAGGAGTTGATGTTTCTCCATTCTCACATAATAAAGCTTTGGCAAATATGCGCGCTGTAGAAGTCTTGCCACTGCCTCTAAGTCCGGAAAATAGATATGCATGTGATAATCGTTTAGAATCAAGGGCAAGAGATAGAGTTTGAGAAATGGACTCTTGTCCTATTAGATCTTCAAAGAGATTGGGACGATATTTGCGTGCAAGAGCTAATGACAAAAATCACTTCCTTTTGTATAATTTATTTATATCTATTATAGTCAATTTTTACTTTTAAAAAGCAATTTGATATGTATAACTTTGCCTGTGGTTGTGATAAATATTATACTATTAAAGTTACCAATAAATAACTGCCTAGCAATGCAGCAATTGTTATAATATTAAAAATAGCAAAATATTTGAAGTTCTCTTTGCTGCCCAAAAACAAACTATAAATCAATTTTGCTATTTGATTAGTTAAAGCAGCAATTATTATAGAAAATCCCGCGATTGAAGGAGTTATATTTGGCATTTCACTTAATGCAATAGTAATAGCATCAACATCATTAATGCCGGCAATAATAGAAACTATGTAAACGCCTTGATTGCCAAGATAATCATATCCTAACTTGATAGCTATAAAAACAGCTCCAAAAAGTAAACCATATTTTATAGACTCAAATACGTCAAAAGGATTGGTAAAATTAATTTTTTGTGTTATTTTTTCTCCTCCTTTTGAAAGAAAATAGAGATATGCAAATCCACTAAACGATGCTAGAATAAAAGGTATTACAATTAACATAGCTAGCTGCATATTTAAAAGTAAAACCAATAAAAAGATCCTAAAAAACATCATAGAGTTGGCAAGACTGATTCCAATGGCAGTCTCTTTGGATAATAATTTATTTTCCGTACTTCTTTTGGAGAATATTATAGTTGTTGCTGTTGACGAGACAAGTCCGCCAAGAAAACCGGTTAGATAAATTCCTTTATCGCTGTATCTTTTGCTTAATATGTATCCAACAAAAGATATAGAAGAGACCAAAACTACAAAAAGCCATAGCTTGAACGGATTTATCAAATTCCACTTATCAATAGTCTCATTTGGTAAAATAGGTAAAACGGTCAATGTTATCAAGAGGAAAATAGCAGTTGCATCAACTTCTTCTTTGTCTATTTTTTCTTCAATTTGAACCAATTTATCTTTAATATTTAAAATAAATACTAATAAAACGGCTATAAATATCGTAAGAACTTGGTCTTTGGCTATCAAAATCCCCAACAAATATGTTAGTATAAGAGCAACTTCAGTGGTAATTCCCTTGTGATCATCTTGTTTGGCGTTAAT
Organism: uncultured Sulfurovum sp.; assembly: GCA_964527805.1. Lineage (GTDB taxonomy): Bacteria > Campylobacterota > Campylobacteria > Campylobacterales > Sulfurovaceae > BN30871. Next base: position 52,871 of record CAZGNT010000001.1, on the reverse strand, counting down.
ATAATAGCCTACACCTATTAATACAATAAGACCTAGAAATATATCAACATTTAAAAAGGCACCAAGATATCCCAAAAGAGCAACAAGAGCAAATGTCCTTGAGCCTGCTAGATCTTTTCTGTTTCTATAAATATTATTTAATTCTCTTTGAAGCCCTATGATAAAGCCTATAACAAGAGAGAGAATGACATGGGTGACTATATTGTGCTCTATCATTCAAGAAATCCTTTGTATAAATGAGACTATACTTTTGGTATAGAAAAATTTTAGCTTTGATAGATCATTATAACTATTTTAGCACCAATTTACTAAAAAGTCTATCAAAAAACTAATATTGTTTTATTATGAGAGAAAAAGTTTCTTAATAAGATAATATGAGGCACGAAGAGGACCATATAAAACATAACCCAAGACAATCAGTGCAAGTCCTTCTATGCTGTATATATATAGCATAGATGCTATTATAGTTAATATTACCAAAAGTCTATAAAAGAAATGGTGGTTGATCTTTATTTTTTTCGGCGACGGATATCGTATGTGGCTAACCATTAGTACTCCGGCAAAGAGCATGATGACTAAAAATAAAACTTTATAGGATTCATATCCGTAATTTAAAAAAAATAAAACCCCCATAGCTATAAGGGAGGCAGCAGCCGGTATAGGAAGGCCTATAAAAACAGACGGGTCAGATGTCGTCAATGTACTATTAAATCTTGCGAGTCTCAATGCTCCAAATATGACATACAACGCTGATACTAAAAAACCAAATTTACCAAAATCGTTACCTGCAAAAAAGAATATAAGCATTGCAGGAGCGACCCCAAAAGCTACTATGTCAGCCAAAGAGTCAAATTCTGCTCCAAAATTGCTCATTGTTTTTGTTGCTCTTGCTATACGGCCATCTAGACCATCAAAAATCATTGCTATCATAATTAGCCACGAAGCAATCCCAAATTCACCTTGACTTGCCTTTGTGATACTTAACATACCCAAAAATATACTTGATGCAGTAAAAAAATTTGGTAATATGTAGGCTAATCTTGGCTTCATGATATAGATTTGTCTCCATCCGGATGAGCAAGCAAGCTAGGAAGCCCTTTTTGCTCTTCGTATGCTTTGATGATTTCTCTTACTTTTTGGCCTTCAATAACTTCAGTATCAAGCAAGACTTTTACTATATCTTCTATTGCTTGTGCATACAAATTAAGTTTATCTTTTACGTTGTTATAGTGTTTGTCTAGCATATTTTTTACAGCATTGTCTATTTGTTCAGCTGTTTTTTCACTATAATCTTTGAGAGTTTGACCGCCTCCTAAGAAGGTGCCGCCTTGTGATTTTTCAAGTACCATAAGACCTGCTACATCACTCATGCCATATACTGAGATCATTGCTTTTAAAATGTCTGTAGCTCTTTGTAAATCGTTTGCAGCACCTGTGCTTATCTCTTTTAAGAATACATCTTCAGCCGCGCGGCCTGCGAGCAATACATCTATTTCGGCCAAAAGCTCATGTTTTTGCTTCAAGAAACGATTTTCTTCCTCTGGAAGGTGAAGTGTGTATCCCAATGCCCCAAGTCCTCTAGGAATGATAGAAACCTTGGTAACCCTAGTGGCACCGCGAGTAAGCTCAGCTATAAGAGCATGTCCGCTTTCGTGATACGCTACTATTTTTTTCTCAAGATCATTGATCTTTCTATTTTTTTTCTCAAGTCCTACAAAGGCTCTCTCAATTGCCTCCATAAGATCGCTTTGGTCTATCTCTTTTTTGTTATTTCTTCCGGCAAGAAGGGCTGCTTCATTTATTATATTCGCCAAATCAGCTCCAGCCAATCCTGCTGTTGCTTTAGCTACTGCAGCCAAATCTACTTTTGAGCCAAGCTTAACATCTTTGATATGAACATTAAGAATTGCTAGCCTGCCTTCGTAATCTGGTTTATCAACAAGCACTTGTCTATCAAATCTGCCTGCACGGAGCAATGCTGCGTCAAGTACTTCAGGTCTATTGGTGGCAGCAAGAACAATTACTGGAGTATTTGTCCCGAAGCCGTCCATTTCTGCCAATAGTTGATTTAGAGTTTGTTCTCTTTCGTCATTACCGCCCATCGGCCCGCCAGAGTTACGGCTTTTGCCTATGGCATCGATCTCGTCTATAAATATTATAGAGGGCGCTTCTTTTTTTGCTTGTTCAAATAGATCTCTTACTCTGCTTGCACCAACACCTACGAACATTTCTATAAAACTAGAACCGCTAACGGAGAAAAATGGCACACTAGCCTCTCCGGCTACTGCTTTGGCAAGCAATGTTTTACCGGTACCTGGAGGCCCCACAAGCAAAACACCTTTTGGAATTTTGGCACCTAGTTCTATATATCTTTCGGGATATTTTAGGAAATCAACAATTTCTTTGACTTCTTCTTTTGCCTCTTCGGCTCCTGCTACATCATCAAATTTTGTTTCCGGTTTTTCTGAATTTACGAGTTTGCCGGTTTTACCTACTCCAAGTATGCCGCCGCCCATATTTTTGCTCATACGTTTAGCTAAAAACATCCAAATAGCAAAAAAGATCAAAATCGGCAATAACATACTAAATAGTTCCGAGAAAAAACCGCCGCCCATGATACCTTCATAGACTACTTTTTTCTCTTCTAGTAAAGGTATAAGTTCCTTATCTCCCATAGGCACAAGCTGAGCAACATATCTTATTTGTTTACCGCCTTCGGTGCCGATAGCTTCAATATTTGTTGGCGTTATCTTAACGTTTTGGATTTTACCATTTTTGATAGCATCTTTTATATCTGAGTACTTGACTTGTTTGGTTTGTGCTACTTCGCTATTTAGTATGGTTCCAACGCCTTGAGCGTCACTGTTGCCGCCTACAAACGATTTAAAAATAAGTATTATTACTATCGCAAAAATAGCAAAAACAAGAAGTGGATTGTTGTTAAAAAAATTATTATTATTATTATTATTTTTATTATTCATATCATTTGACATTTTCTTCCTTTTGGTAAACTAAGGTTACCCATTCGTCCTTTAATTTTCTGTTTAATAGTTTGAGGTCACTATATGACTCTGTAACCAAAGCTTCTTTTTTATCTAAAATTCCTGAAAGAATTAATAAACCACCGGCTTTAGTTATTTTCTTTAAGTCTTTTGCAATCATTACCAAAACGTCGGCTATGATATTGGCTATTACTACATCATATTCTTTTGAAGTATTATTGGCAGAGCCTTCCCAGACTGCATTATAAGTTTCATTATTGATTTGGAAATTTTCTTTACAGCTTTCTACTGCTAGAGGATCTGTATCGCATAGATCTATGCTAGAAGCTCCCTTTTTTTTGCATGCAAGACCAAGTATACCGCTGCCGCATCCCACATCGATCACATCATCATTTGACTGGACGTATTTGCTTATCATTTCTAAGCAGCTAGCAGTTGTAGCATGATGGCCTGAGCCAAATGCCAAAGCAGGATCTATAGTTATATTGATCTTGTCTGCTTTTGGTTCATGCCAGCTGGGAAATATATAGAACTCTCCGGCTTCTATAGGTTCAATTGAAGCTTGATATTGTTTCATCCAATCACTGTTAACTTTTTTTGAAAGAGTAAAGTGTATATATATTTCGAGTGGAGTTGTTATCTCTTCGAGTTGCATTTGCAGATGTGATAGGTCATTTTCGCTTCTAACTATGATATTGTTGCCATCAATTTCTATGCCATCGTTACAAAGTACAGCTGCGGCATCTGCGATAGCTTCTGCGTAGCTCTCGTCGGTTGTAATTCTTAATTCATAATACTCTTCGCTCATTTTCCCTCTTTGATATATCTAAATGCTTGTTCTAAATCCAATGTGCCCTCATAGAAAGCTTTACCTACTATCGTGCCGTCAATACCTGCTTTTACTAATTTGCGAATATCGTCCATATCTCTAAGGCCGCCGCTTGCTATGGTTTCTAGGCCGCTAGCTTCTTTAATGGCCAGCGTAAAATCCACATTTACTCCGCTCATCATGCCGTCTCTACCGACATCTGTGCAGATAATAGCTTTTACTCCAGCGTCAGCAAATTCTTTTGCTAGATCGGTTGCTTTCATATCGCTTACTTCCGCCCAGCCCTCAACAGCTACCATGCCGCCGATTGCATCAATACCTACAACAATGGGGTATTTGGCAGCCATTTCCTTGACAAAAGCAGGATCTTTTAGAGCGATTGAGCCAAGGATAAGTCTATCTACGCCAAGATCAAGATACATCTTAATGGTATCTTCATCGCGGATGCCGCCGCCAAGCTCTAGTTTTAGATTGCAATTGGCTCTTATCTTTTTTATTTGTTCAAGATTTTGAGGCGTTCCAGCGAATGCGCCGTTTAGATCAACCAAATGGACCCATTCGCTGCCCAATTCCTCAAAATGTGCTGCAACCTGCCATGGCTCATCGCTATATATTTTAGCACTCTCCATAAGCCCTTTGTTTAATCTTACTGCTTTGCCATCTTTTAGATCTATGGCTGGGAGTATCGTCATTTTTTTCCTTGTTTATAATTTTGCAAAATTTGTTAGAATCTTAAGTCCATTGTCGTGACTTTTTTCCGGGTGCGGCTGTATGCCGTATACATTATCTTTTTGCACACTGCTTACGAATTCGTATCCATAATGAGTTTTGCCAATAGCATATTTATCATCGCAAACCGCATGATATGAGTGAACAAAATAGAGATAGAAATCTTTTGGCATTTCGTTAAAAATAGGGGTATCGCGTTGCACGAACATTTCATTCCATCCCATATGCGGAACTTTGAGAGGGTGGTCAAATTTCGTTTCATCAAACCTGATTACTGTACCGTCTATTAAACTTAAGCCTTTGTGAGAGCCAAACTCTTCACTGCTGTCAAATAATAATTGCATACCCAGGCAAATTCCTAAAAGCGGTTTACCGCTAGCTGCAAATTCCAGCACGGCCTTATCCATCCCATTGCTTTTTAGATGCTCCATAGCATCACCGAATGCACCAACGCCCGGCAGTAAAAGTCTGTCGTATTGCGCTATCTTGTCAGGATCGCTTTGTATCTGAGCATCAATACCGAGTTTGGCAAATGCATTTATGACGGAGGCAAGATTGCCCATATTGTAATTTACAATACCTACCATGGATACCTTTTGTATTATTTTAAAGTATTGTGATTATAGCACATTAAGCTTTATGGAGTGCGTTTTTAGAGTATTGCGATATAATTAGGACAATGTATTTAAATGGAAATGTATGAGAGAAAATATAGAATATTTCATAGTTAAGTTTTTGCTTTGGTGTGCGAGTTGGATGCCAAAAAGCTTAATATACGGTATAGTCAAAGCTATGGCAATTGTTTTGTATTATATATTGCCAAAACGACGAAAATTAGTATGTAGCAATCTTAAAAATGTATTTCCGTTATTGAGTAAAAATGAGATAGATAGGTTTGCCAAAAAAGTATACGATAATCTTTCCCAAAGCGTTGCCGAGATACTTTTGATGTTTGTTGATAGGTTTGACATTGATAACGCTATCATAAATTTCGATGAAGCCAAGGAGAAAATAGCCCAGATCGGCAGCAGCAAAAAAGGTGTTATACTTTTTACTGCGCATTTTTCCAACTGGGAGCTTTTAGCGCATTTTATCTCAAAACATGGTTTGCCGTTTTTGGTCATAGGAAGAGAGGGAACCAATAAGATCATTGATAAAAATATAACCATCCCATTTCGCAGCAAATACGGCAATAGGGCTGCATATAAAAAGAAGGCAATGATCTCAATGGCAAAAGCTCTAAAAAATAGAGAAACCATCGGTATGCTTATAGACCAAAAAACAAGTGGAACACATAGTGCCAAAATAGATTTTTTTGGACAAAAAGCCAGTACTACTTTATCTACGGCTGCACTGAAATTGAAATTTGACCCTCTTATTGTGCCTACATATGTTGTCAGAGAAAAACGAGGATGTTACAGAATGTATATAGAACCGCCTCTTGAGTATATTGCAAGTGAAATAGAAGATGAAAAAGAGAAGATGAAGTCTATGACCTTACGCTATAATCGAGCTTTAGAACAGATGATATTAAGAGCGCCCGAACAATGGTTTTGGATGCATAATAGGTGGAAAGGATATTGAAGCAAATTTTGATCATTAGTGACGGACGCAAAGGCCATCTCAATCAATCAATTGCATTGGCTAAATACCTTGGATATGAGTATAATATCATAGAAGTTAATTTTAAATCCAAAATACATAAGGTTATATCTTATATATTGGATAATGTAGGTTTTTACACCATGTCTATTTTCAATATAAGTATGTATACCCGTGTCAAGTTTAAGTATGATGAATTTTGTCATTCCTGCGAAGGCAGGAATCCAGAACAAACGATGGCTGATCAGAAGATGCAATTACTACTACAAAATAAGAAATATAACCTTGTTGTCTGTGCCGGATCAGGGACTTATTATGCCGCTAAAACAGTAGCAAAAAAACTAGGCATCAAGTCTATTTCTATGATGCTGCCACGCGGATATAAATATGATTTTGATGTTATCTTTGCACAAACTCATGACAATCCGCCAAGACGCTCAAATATCATAGAAATTCCAGCTAATTTTTCATTTATTAAACCGCTTGGACTCTATAAACCAAAAAAACTATCCGTGGGAATTATTATAGGCGGAAACAATAAAATCTTCACTATGTCAAAAGAGACCATCAAAGAGCAATTGGATTTTATTGCAGCACATTTCAAAAATTATGAAATAGCCGTAACTTCTTCTCCTAGAACACCAGAAGATATTGAGAAACTTATAGAAAGCTATGAGTTTGATTATGAAGTCATATATTCTAAAAATCCTATTAATCCCATACCCGATTTTTTGGAAAATTGTGAAACCGTTTTTATCACAAGCGATAGCACATCTATGATAAGCGAGGCTGTATCATATGGTAAAGCAAATATAGTGGTTTTACCCTTGGTGTCAAAAAACAGTAATAAATTTGATACGCTTATTGAAAGTTTGGCAAAAGAGAATCATTTGCATATTTTTGATGGAGGGATAATTCATAAAAACCGCAAGATAGATTTTACTTCTTATGTGAAAAAGGCAAAATTGTGAAAATAGCATATTTTCCAAATACATCAAAATCAATCAATTGGGGAGGTCAAGCGACATCTGCAGGTATAAAAAAACTTGTAAAAGACACATATCCAGATGCTGAGTTTGTTCCGCTTGATTTGCCCCCATTTCCTTTGCATAAAATAAGAATCTTTAGAATATTTTTAGAAAAGCAGCTTGCTAATGCTATTTTAGAAGATGATCGAAATAAAGTAATCAAGTATCTTAAAAAATTAAATATTGATAATAGTTTGTTTGATAACTTTGATACTGTCTGTTTTAACGGGGAAGGAGCCGTTCATCCAAAATCAGGATATTTGATGCGCTTTATGGGTATGTTGTATGAATATAAAAAAAAGGGTGCATTTGTTGCAGTTTTAAATCAAACTGTTGATTTGGGTAATGATAATTTTCTCAAAAAAATAATCAAAAAAGTATATTCGATGGTCGATTATGTTGCCGTCAGAGAGCCGGTATCGCAAAGAGAGTTACAAAGCCTAGGTTTAAATCCGGAGCTTGTCGGGGATGCTGTTTATGCTCTTGAAAGATATTCATATGAACAAATTGATACTTTAGTATCGGACTTGGATCTGCCTAATAAATTTATTGCCGTAACAGGCTCATCTTATCTAAGGAGAAATGGCAGATCTTTGAAAATGCTTGATATTCTTTTAGAAGAAATTCAAAAATTTTACAAAGGTGTACCTATCTATTTTCTTGCAAATGCAAAAACCGATATCTATTTGGCTAAAAAACTTCAATTAAAATATGGTTTTACTATTTTTTCTGCTCCTGAAGAAAAGTATGAAAGAGCTATAGCGGTTATATCGCAAGCATATTTAGTTATTGGAGGAAGGCAACATCCTAACATTTTTGCTGCTATGTATGGAGTGCCATTTATCCCTTTGCAGGGTAATACACATAAAATGAATGGTGTTGTAGAGCTTTTAAACTATTCCATGAAAGTTCTTAATTGGGAAGATAGTGAGCAGTTTAAAGATGCCTTCAATAAAATTGAAGATATAAGAGATACCTTGTATGATTCAATTAAAGTACCGCTATTGCATACTATAACATTAAGTTAAATTTTGGAAACAATTGATGAACTTTAAAATTGAAAAAGCTAGACCACAAGACCGGTCCGCGATAATAAAAGTATTGGAACCTTGGAATATGCATCGCATACCATCTCCCGAGGCAGAAGAGATGGATCTGTCATGTTTCTTTGTTGCCAAAATAGGTGAAAACATAGTTGGTGTTGCAGGATATAAGATGTTATCGGACCATAAAGCAACCACTAGACTGTTAGCTGTTTATCCGGAATTTCAAGGCAGCGGTATAGGCAAAGCACTCCAAGATATACGTTTGGAAACCATGCATAAGCTTGGCATTAAGCACGTCATCACATATTCAGATCGCCCAGAGATTATCACATGGTATAAAAAGCATTATGGTTACCAAGAAACCGGCAAACTTAAAAAATTATGTTCTCATGGACTTAACAGCGTAGATCACTGGACGATTTTAGAGATAAATCTAGATAATTATTTCAAAAATAAAACACAAAACGAGTATCGCATAAAAACATATATTCAGGAAAATGATCCAGTTCCACTCAGTATTTATAATCCGTTAATTATAAATGTCTGTCTAACTGGCATGATTCCTTCAAAGATAAGTAATCCGCATGTGCCGATAAGCACAGACGAGATAATAGAAGATGCTATAAAAGTATATGATGCAGGGGCAAGAATGGTGCATATACATGCTCGTGATGAAGATGGAATGCCTGCCTATAATGCCAAATATTATGAAAAGATCATTTTAACTATACGCAAGGAGCGACCAGGTTTAATATGCTGCGTTACAACATCAGGCAGAAATCGGTCTAGCTTTGAAAGCAGATCAGAAGTATTAGAGCTTACAGGAGATGCCAAGCCGGATATGGCTAGCCTTACTTTGGGGTCTTTAAATTTCTTATCGGGAGCTAGTGTAAATTCTATCGATATGATAGAAAGATTGGCTATAAAAATGAAAGAGAAAAATATAAAACCGGAGCTTGAGGTTTTTGATCACGGAATGATCAATCTTGCTAAATATCTAGAAAGACATAATATAATTTCAGGAAAAAAATATTTTAATTTATTGTTAGGTAATTTAAATACAGCACCGGCTACTATAGGTAATCTATCAATGCTTTCTGAGACTTTGCCAAAAGATTCGATCTGGGCCGCAGCTGGACTAGGAGTATTTCAGTTGCCGATGAACACAGCGGCGATCATAGGCGGCGGTCATGTAAGGGTTGGGATTGAGGATTCTATATATTATGATTATCAAAAAAACAGATTAGCAAGTAATTTGGATCTAGTCAAAAGGATAGTACGTATAGCATGTGAACTGCAAAGACCTTTGGCTGATGCCAAAGAGACAAGAATAATGCTAGGATTGTAGATAGATCAAAAAATTATTAAATTTGTTTGTTCATATATTAAATTTACGATAGACCATCCATTTTTGCCTTTATGCAGGGTTAGAACATCTATCCCTTCTCTCTTTTCTTCGGATGTTGTCAACGAGTAATCAGCTTTGATTACACCTATATTTCCGTATTCATATTTTTCTATATTTTCCCATTCTTCAATAAATATATCGGTCTTTATTCCGTATTCTATCTGTTCAGGCAAAGCATCATCAATATGCATTGAGTATACCAAGCTGTTGCCCTCGATCTTAGAAATATTTGCATTATTGTCAAATAATGATCGCCATTGCATAAACTCTTTTTGCGAAAAATATTTCGGGTAATTTTCTATTATATGGTCAAGATTTTCAAAATACTTTTCCATGCTAAACTTTCACATGAAATGCTTTATCAAATAAAGCCACGCTATAAAGTGAAAGGAGCAAGGATTTTCTAAATGTAGGTTTGTTTAAGCTTTCTAATGTTTTTTTAGAAAGTATTTCATTTAAAAAGTGTGATGTTTTTATCTCTTTAATAATATCGTTTTTATTTCTTTTTAAAAATTCCAATGAGCTCCACTTTAGGCCATGTGTATTTTTTCTGTATATCACCACGGGATCCATGATGCCAAGCATGGCTTCTTTTGCAAATTGTTTATTGTGTTCATTATGCAAAAACAAATGTTTGTCATTGTCTATGTATTTTATAAATCTTGTATCCAGATAAGGCATCCTCACTGAAACTCCAGCTGCTATGCCGTTGTGATAAGTTTGATATGTATATTTTTGCAATATTCCGCCATCAAAATAATTTTTATAGAAATCTATAATATAAACACCAAAAGATAATTTTTCTGTTTTGGCATTGTCTCTGATAGGTTGTATTTTAGAATTAAAAAAACCTGTAAAATCTTTACCTTTTATTTTTAATTGATATGTTAATTGGTTATTTCGCGGAGAGTTTAGCGAAGAGCGAATCTCTTTAAAAATTTCGTTAAAAGTTAATAGTTTATGTTTATGATTATACCTCATGGTGTCAAGCAGTAATTTCCAATCGTGATTTTTTATGCTTTCATGTATAAATAATTTTATATTTGATTCAAAAATGCCGCCTGAAACAACATGTTCGGACGAACCGCTTATCAATGCGTCAAATCCATCTTTTTTTGCAATATTTGCAATATTTGCATTGCCTATTGTATTTCCCCAGATATGTATAGGTCTGCCATTTATTTTTGTAAGTTCTAGAATATTGGATAATTTTAATATAGTGTGATCAATGTCAATTTCGCTTAAATTTGCTCCCATGTATGATGCTGCAAGCCTTGCATATGCGAGGTCGTCACCAAGGCCGGTTGAAGCAGTATAACATTTAATTTTTTCAGAAGTTAATGTTGCCCCAACACTAGAAAGCAGGGTACTGTCAGTCCCACCCGATAGATTATATGCTGTTTTTGTATCATAGGCGGCTGCTTTTAATGCGTCTTCTACGTCTTTTTTTAGATTAGATGGCGTAAAAGAAAAAGATGGATTTCTAAAGTCATCGAAAGAGGCTTGTTCCGTAATATCGATAGAATTTTGTAAGATATCAAATATTAGTTTTCTATTTCCTCGCAATCTATGAATATATTTAAAAAAAGATAAGTAATAATTGCTAATTTCGCCTGAAACAATAAATTCTATAATTCTATCCATATCCACGTTTCTTGGTATACTTGGAATTGATTTTAGCATAAAGTCAATAGATGTGCTTACTGCAAATATATTTTCATCGTGATAATAAAATAGAGGAAGCTGTCCAAACATATCGGTGTGAATTTCTAATTTATTATTTTCCAAAGAGATGCTTATCCACGAAAAAGCTCCGCTGATTTTGCGATAAATTTCATCTTTTGTATCTGTTTTAATATACTCAATAATTGAGTTAGAATCGTTAGGATACATTTTGTAAAAATCACCTATGACCAAGTTGATTTTTTCATATTCAAAATCAATAATACTTGATTTAGATTCAAATCCAAGAAGAATATTATTGGAAAGCAAATATATTTCATTGTTCGCTTGTATAGATTCTATCTTTTGATCTCTGTTTAGCAAATACCATTTATCAATTTGCTTTTGAAATGAAATTTCAATAGCTTTTTCTTTTGCACAAACCAATATAAAGTTATTCATTATTCACCTTCCTGTTTAATTATAATTATAACATTCAACACGATAAATTTAAAGCATTTGCATAAGCATAAAGTGCTTCATCGATATATTCTGATAGCGAAGCCCCCATTCTGGCATTAATCTCAAAAATTTTTATATATTCATTTATCACTTTATAATCAATACAACATATTCCCTCATAATTAATCGTATTCAAGATGTTTTGAAATTGATCTATAAAATGCGAATGATCCACGATTGTTTGTGAGTATTGTTTGTATCTGCTTCCTTTGACAAATTTATTTTGTTCAAAAGTGTATTTCATAGTTTTATAATAAATTACTTCTTTTTTGTGCATTATGATATGCATTGCATATTCATCACTTCCTTCTATATACTCTTGTGTAAAAAACTCATCAGAAACTAATTCATTTTTGTATCTGCTTTCTGTTTCTTTATCGTCTACGATCACTGTGTTTTCACCGTCTGCATCTATTCTTTTTTTTATCACATATGGATAACATAATTTATCCGGTGTTTTTATTGCATAAGTTTCAAGTCCATTCTTTAAAAGAAATTCTGTAAATATTTTTTTGTCTTTGCAAATATTAATGGCTGCATTGGATGGTACGATAGCTTTGACGTGGTTTAAGTAAGAATAGTGATCATTCAAATAAATAGATTCTTTTTCTGCCAAGGGAAAAATAATGTAAAAATGATTGGGATTTACTTTTCTAAAACTTGAAAAACAAGGAAAACATGTGTTAAGGTTTCTAATAATTTGTTTTTCCCTAGAAGGTTTTCTGGAAAAAAGAACCGTTTTTTTATAAAAAAACCTCCCTGCTAATACTCTCAATTGATGTTTTAATCTCATTTTGATTTTAATACCTGTTTTAATTTTGGGAATATATATTTAATAATAACAATTAGAACAATACATTATTTCAACTTTGTCTGCCCTTTTGAATAGTTGTATAGATAAAACCCATTGTGAATACTAGATATTACTTTTTGCTACTTTGTATATATTTATGATAAAATCATATTTAATATAAAATTGTTGGGCTAATTCTTGAAAATACTACATACGGCAATTTTTTCTTTATATTGCCGCATTCTTAAATTTATAGATCAGATGATGAGATTTTAAATCACATATGATCAATTTTTTTATTATTCGTTTTTGTTTAACTTTTTCATTAAGATATAATTGATAGAGAATATCTCAAAATTATTTTAAAGCAGAAAATATAGACACAACAAAAAGAGAACAAAACCAAATGATTTTATTGGACAAACGGATTGGTTTACTAAAAATGAATGGAGATCTTATGCAAAAAGATAAGATTATGAGAATTGTACAGATATTACCGGAATTAAATGAAGGGGGTGTAGAGCGAGGCACTATGGAGCTTAGCCGGGAATTTGCGAAGAGAGGCCATGAAAGTATCGTTATTAGCTGCGGGGGCAGAATGGTTTCCATAATTGAAGCAGATGGCGGTAAGCATATCAAACTTGATGTGTGTAAAAAAAATATATTTACTGCTATATGGAGAATTTATAAATTACATAAAATACTGCAAGAGCTCAAGCCAGATATCGTTCATGTACGCAGCCGCGTGCCGGCATGGCTAGTTTATTTTGCAAAAAGAGGATTAGATCTCAAAATTGTAAGTACTGTGCATGGATTTAATTCAGTTAACTTTTATAGCAGTATTATGACAAAAGCAGATGCAGTTATTTGTGTAAGCAATAGCATAAAAGTGTATATACAAGAACATTATCATACGCCGGAGAAAAACATTACAGTAATTCCGAGAGGTATTGATTTAAAACTTTTCAATCCAAGCAATACGGATAAACATTTTATTTTTGATTTTAAAACGCAGTATGATTTAGATGGTAAGTTTATTGTATCTACCGTAGGGCGTATAACACAGCTTAAAGATCTTGAAACATTTATTCGTGCCGTTGTTATTATTAAAGAGACTATACCGCAGACCAAAGCATTGATTATTGGCGGTGTACACAAAGATAAACAAGTATATTTTGAAAGTTTAAAAGTTTTGATAAAAGAATTGCATTTGGATAATGAGGTGATTTTTACAGGCTCTCAGAGCAAAGTAGCTGAAATCTATACTCTTAGTGATGTTGTTGTGAGCGCTTCTAAAAAACCAGAAAGTTTTGGTAGAAGCGTAGCAGAAGCAATAGCCATGAATACCCCTGTTATCGCAACAAATCACGGCGGAGTACTTGATATAATACAAGAGGATATAAACGGATATTTGGTCAATGTCGGTGATGCAAATGAACTGGCTGCTAAAATAATAGAATCTAAAGATTTAAAAATGGATGGATATAAATATATAAAAGATAACTTTTCATTGGAGCAAATGGTTGAAAAAACATTAAAAGTTTATAAAGGAATTTTGTAAAATGATCTGGTTCATTATTTTCTCGATCGCGATTGCAATATGGTTTTCTTATCGTTATGCATGGTGGAGGAGTAATATAGACTATAGACATCCAAGAATACTTATGTATCATATGATAAGAGACCATATTAGCGGAAAAAAATTCAATTCATTAAGGGTATTTCCCGATATGTTTGATAAACAAATAAAATATTTAAGCGAAAATGGATGGCATTCTTTTACCATAAGCGAAGCGATAACAAATAAGGATAAATTGCCTGAAAAAAGCGTAATTATCACTTTTGATGACGGCTACAAGGATAATTTGATAAACGCTTTGCCAATATTAAAAAAATATAATTTCAAAGCAACAATATACATTGTAAATGACAGGCATGATCGTGATTGGTCGGGATATCGAAAAAGCAAAAATGAGGGTGCAGGATTAAAAGATGAACCAAAGTTGAGCGATGATGATGTTAGAGAATTGCTAAAAAGCGGTTTGATTGAAATTGGAGCTCATACTGTAACTCATGCAAATCTTTCTGCCCTTGGAAATGATGATAGTTATAAAGAGATTTGCAAATCAAAAGACTTGATAGAAAAAGAATTTAATATAATATGTGCCAGCTTTGCTTATCCGTTTGGATTATATAAAAATAGTGATGTTTTGAATGTTGAAAATTGCGGATATACAAATGCAGTAACAACCAAAAACGGGATCGCCGATTTGGCAAATTGCAGTTTGTTTGAAATACCTCGCATTACGATCAGCGGAAAAGATAATTTTTTGTCATTTAAACTAAAAATTAAAACCGGGAAGAGAGGATTTGGTAAGTGAAGGTTTATGCGAAAAATTTGGTAAAGTATTCATGGCATTAAAAATATTAAAAATTACAGATGGGAAAAGCGGCCATATTTCGGTTAGCAACGGTGTTATAGAAGCCATTAAAAAAAATAATGAAATAGAAGTTATTGAAGAAAAAGTAAAAATCAGATTAAAGTTATTTTTGTTAATTTTAAAATTTATATTAAAACACGATCTCTTTTCAAGTAAGCTGATACTAAATGATGTATTCATAAGCTTTTTTTATAAAAATTATCATAAACCTAATTCTAAAATAGACTTGGTTATTTCTTCGGGTGGTGATACTTTATTTCTCAATGTATGGCTTGGAAAGGTACTAAATGCAAAAAATATATATTGCAGCTCCTTAAGAGGAGTGGATCCAAAGTATTTTTCTCTTGTTGTCAGCGCATTTGAACCAGATTTGAAAAATAGTATAAAGATGGAAATTGCACCAACACAAATAGGCTCTGCAGATTTGCCTCAAAGAGTAGAAAGGTTTTGCAGCGAGAAAAATATAGACAAAAACCAAAAATATTTTGTTCTTCTTATCGGCGGTGATGGAGAAGGGCATATCTACACAGAAGATGATTATAAAATATTGGTTAGTTCATTTATAGACATGGCCAAACGATATAAGGCAAAAGTTCTTATTACTACATCCAGAAGAACAGGAGAAAAAAATGAAAAGTTATTAAAAGAACTTTTTACAGACTATAGGGATGATATAGCATATAGCGTATACTTTGGTGAAAATCCTGAAAAGGTGGTTCAATTATATCTTGAGCTCGGATCGGCTATTTTTGTTACAGAAGAAAGTGAATCCATGATAACAGAGTCGTTGTGTTTTAAAAAACCTGTTTTTGCTTTGTATCCTAAAAAGGTGCAAAATGGAAATAAATATGAAAAATATGAAAAATTTTTGAGCCGTCTTAATGATAACCAAAGAATAGTTAGACTTGAGATAAATAATAATTTGTCAAATGCTAATTTGGATAAATTTGATTTTAAATTTATTGAAAAATTGCCAATTGATTATTTAGCAGAGAAAATTCAGCCATATTTGTAATAAATTTAAATGTTGCAACAATGACAAAAGGAAAAAAATGAAATCTAAAAATATAGCAATCGTAGTAACAGACCTAGGAGGCAATGGTGCTGAAAAATCTGTTTTAAATAGAGCTCAAGCATTTTTTGAGAATGGTCATAATGTTGTATTGTTTTTAATAGAGAATGTAAAAAGTTATGACGTGGATAATTATAAATTTCCTATTATTGCATTGACACAACAAAGAGATACGTTTAAATTCTTAGCTAAAATAGGGGACTATATATATGCTAAAATTCTAGAATCAAAAATGAAACAATTTGAAAAATTTGATATTGTTTTTTCTCACCTACCAAGAGCAGATAGGGTAGTTAAGCTCATAAAACATCCAAATAAATATTTTGTGATCCATATGTCATATAAGGCAGAACTTGAAAAGTTCAGCAAGAGAAGAGCTGCGAAGAAATTAAAACTCTATAGATATTTATACGAAGGCGAAAAGATCATTACGGTCTCTAAAGCTATTGTAAAAGATTTTGATACTTTGGGTATAAAATATAAATCTGCAGAAGTAATATATAATCCTTTTGATATTGATGAGATCAGGCAAAAAGGCGATGAGCCGATAGAGCTTGATTTTGACTATATTATTTCCTCATCGGCATTTAAGAAGCAAAAAAGATATGATGTATTGTTAGATGCGTACAAGTTGATAAAACACGATATTAAGCTTATGATTTTAGCAGCCCCGCATACAAACCTTATTAGCATGATAAAAGAAAGGGCTCTTGAAAAAAAAGTTATAATTTTAGGATTTCAACAAAATCCTTATAAATATATCAAAAATGCCAAGCTATTGGTTCTTGCATCTGATAGAGAAGGATTGCCGAGGGTAGTAGTTGAGTCTTTGATCTTGGGAACTCCTGTGGTCAGTACAAATTGTCCAACAGGCCCTGCAGAAGTTTTGGTGGACGAATTGTCAAGATGGCTTGTTCCAATGGATAATCCAAAACTATTGGCACAAAAAATGGATGAAGCATTGGATGAAAATATTCAAATAGAAGACTATATTGTAGAAAAATTTGGCAAACAAAATATTTATAAAAAATTAGAACAATTATTGAAAGAGGACAGATGAAAATAGCGCATTTTATCATTAATTTAGGAACAGGCGGAGGGCAGAGAAGCACGATTGATCTAATTAGAAATACCAATAAAGAAATTGATAATTATTTGATTTTGCTAGAAGATAAAAGAGCTTATGAGTTAAACGATATCAAAACATGTTCACTTTGTAAAGACAGAAAAATATATAAACAATTAGATGTATTAGGAGATTATTTACTTTCTAAAAAATTAGATAAATTGCTGAAAGAATTAAAAATAGATCTAGTTGTTTCGCACATGGAAGCAACTGCAAAAGTTTTGAGATTTTTAAATATTCCAAAAATATATTATATGAGAGTTGATATCACGCAAGAACTAGATTCATTTAAAGAAAGGTCATTTCTAAGATATATAAAAAGAAAAAATTTATATAAAAAGATTTTTAATGATCAGAATCTGATCACTATTTCCAAAGATACGGAAAAAAATCTATCCAATTTTATACATCCAAAAAAAATTCAGACTATCTATAATCCTTTTGATTTTGAAAGGATAGTTGAATTGGCCAATGAACCGGCAGTATTGCCAAGTGAAGATTATTTGATTCAAATTGGCTCTGATTTTAAAAGAAAAAGACAAGATATTTTATTGGAAGCTTTTTCTAAAATAAAAGATAAAAAAATAAAACTATTGCTTTTGGGGACAGAGGAAAACAAGCAAATATCAGAATTAATCAAACATTTAGAAATCAAAAAAGAGAGCATTATATTTCAACCATTTGTTGCAAATCCATATCCTTTTATCAAAAATGCAAAAATGTTAATTATGAGTTCTGAGAGGGAAGGCCTTCCTAGGGTTATTGTCGAAAGTCTGATACTAAAAACACCTGTTGTAAGTACAGATTGCGATACGGGTCCTAGAGAGGTTTTGGTTGATGAGTTAAAACAATATTTAGCAATGGTGAATGATTCAGATGATCTGGCGGAAAAAATAGATTTGGCACTAGAGAAATATCCTGAGATAACGGAAAAATATATTGAAAAGTTTAATAAAAATGAGATCAGGAAGCAGTTTTTTACTTATGTAAAAAATATAATTATATGATGCATTATGCGCCAATGATTATCTGTAAAGTTTTATAGATTTTAAGCCTATAAAACATCTAAAGACAAGAACGCATTTTATTATATTTTTTAGGTTTTATAAAACGATATTTTAAGCATACCAGACGATGTTTTAAACAAATAAAAAACGATTCAAAACAATTTTTTTTATATTTTTATCGTACTTGTTGATCGCAATTGTTTGTCTTGAATGTACGTATTTAAAAGATGGCTAACCTTTGTTTTCTCAAACCCATTTGATTCATTTAGTATATACGTTTCTTTTTTGGGAACGGTTAGATCAAAGATCGAAAAAAGTCAGTTACGACATCATGTTCTTTTAGTTGATTTTTATCAAAAACTTTAACAATTATATTATCATCACCAAATACATCCGCCCATAAGGATATTCGTTCATAATAGTCCATGTAGAAATGATGGTGATTAGCATCTTGTGGAATTGCATGCTTGTCGGCTCCAAAGAATAAAACTTCTGTACTTGCTTTTGATTCTTGTTGATGGTGTGATATAACCTGTTCGTCTTGCCGTCTTAGATAGGTAATGATTTTTTATTTGATCAAAATATTTTTTTAGGGCATTATATAAATTTTCAATGGTCTATTTTTCAAAAATAAATGATAGAGATTCAGCTGACATTATTACAGTATCGCCTGAAAGATTACCAAGTTTTAAAGCCAATTTGTTTACATCTTTTACACAGCTGCCAACACCATTTTTTATTTGTTCCGGATCTACATAAACCCAAGCGCTTGTATTTCCGGTTTTAAGATCCCCACCGCTAGTATGTTTTGAAAAAAAACTTATATTATGACCATCAAGAAAATTACGATTATCTATCAGGGCATGCTGCATAGACGTTGTACCAGTTTTTATGATTTCCTATATGAAGATAAAGTATTTTTGCCATTATTGTCCTTCTAGTTCAGTCGGGATATTTTTCTACTTGAATCATTTTGTATATACCGCCTTCTTCTTTTTTAATTACAGTTTAAATAACATATTATTAAATATGCATAAGATATAAATTCATTTTTTTCATATATTATAAAATCCTCTATACCACTTCACAAACTCACCAATTCCGTCGGCTAAGGCGGTATCTGGTTTATAATTAAAATCTCTTGTTAGGTCGTCTATATCTGCATATGTCGATTTTACATCACCAGGCTGCATATCCATAAAAATTTTTTTTGCAGTTTTTCCAAAACTATCTTCGATTGTAGCTATAAAATCAAGCAATTGTACCGGTGTATTATTACCGATATTGTAGATACTGTATTTTTCTGACGGATTGTTTATGACATTTATGATTCCGTCAACTATATCATCGATATATGTAAAATCTCTGCTCATATCCCCATGGTTAAATACCTTTATTTCCCTATCTTGAGTGATAGCATCAGCAAAAAGCATCGGAGACATATCCGGTCTTCCCCATGGGCCATATACGGTAAAAAATCTCAGGCCCGTTGTTTTGATCCCATAGAGATGACTGTACGTATGAGCCATTAGTTCGTTTGATTTTTTAGTAGCTGCATATAAGCTTATCGGAGTGTCTGTTTTGTCTGTTGTACTAAACGGTTGTTTGGTATTTAGTCCATATACTGAAGAGCTTGAAGCATAACATAGATTTTGCACACTATAGTGTCGGCAACACTCCAATATATTCATAAATCCGATGATATTGCTATGGATATAGGCATCAGGGTTTTCTATAGAGTATCTCACGCCGGCTTGCGCAGCAAGATTGCAAACAGCATCAAACTTTTCATTTTTAAATAAATTTTCCATCTGTTCTTTGTTGGCCAGATCCATCTTGACAAATTTATGTTTAGGATATTTACTGCTTGTTACAAGTTTATTGTCTGTTAACTCTTTTTTGTCAATACCCAGTTCGCCCAGTCTGGCATATTTTAGATTTACATCATAATAGTCATTGATATTGTCAAGTCCAATTACTTCATCACCACGTTCGAGCAGTTTTTTAGCTAGATGAAATCCTATAAATCCTGCCGTGCCTGTTACTAATATTTTCACCTATTTTCCTTAGTCGTTGCCAAATAAATCACGAGTGTATACTTTTGCATTGACATCATCCAGCACATCAGCATGACGGTTTGCAATAATCACATCCGATATTTTTTTAAATTCGTCCAGGTCTTTAATGACGCGGGAGTGGAAGAACTCGTCCTCGTGGAGCGTCGGCTCGTAGATCACGACCTCGATCCCCTTCGCCTTGATCCGTTTCATGATCCCCTGGATGGCGGAACTTCTGAAGTTATCTGAACCAGATTTCATAACTAGGCGGTAAATTCCTACAACTTTCGGGTTTCTTTTTAGGATACTTTCGCTTATAAAGTCTTTTCTGGTGCTATTGGCATCTACGATAGCTCGTATAATATTGCTGGGTACATCAGCATAGTTTGCCAACAGCTGTTTGGTATCTTTTGGCAAACAATACCCCCCATATCCAAACGAAGGGTTGTTGTAGTGCATCCCGATACGCGGATCCAGACCAATCCCTTCTATAATTTGGCGGCTGTCTAGACCATGGGTTTCTGCATAGCTGTCAAGCTCGTTAAAATAAGCAACACGCATGGCAAGGTATGTGTTTGCAAACAATTTAATAGCTTCTGCTTCTGTGCTGTCTGTAAAAAGAATAGAAATATCTTCTTTGATAGCACCATCTGCTAAAAGATTTGCAAATACTTTGGCTCTCTCACTTTGCTCTCCGACGATGATCCTACTGGGATAAAGATTGTCATAAAGTGCTTTTCCTTCCCTGAGAAATTCGGGAGAGAAGATGATGTTGTCTGTGTTGAACTTTTCTTTTAAAACCTTGGTGTAGCCGACAGGAATAGTTGACTTTATAACCATAACGGCATTTGGATTGATGGATAAAACATCATTAATTACAAATTCTATTGATCTGGTGTTAAAATAATTAGTCTCAGGGTCATAATCGGTCGGTGTGGCAATGATGACGAAATCGGCACCCGTGTAAGCTTCTGCTTTGTCTAGTGTTGCTTTGAAATTCAGATCGTCTCTTTGCAAAAATTCTTCTATCTCTTTGTCTTCGATAGGCGATTTTTTAGCGTTTAGAAGTTCTACTTTTTCAGGAATAATGTCTAGTGCAACTACTTCATTATGCTGAGCTAACAGCATACCATTACTTAATCCAACGTAACCGGTTCCAGCTATAGCTATTTTCATAAAACTCCTTCTAGTTTAGCAAAATGATTTGTAGCTTCTACAAATCCTCTCACACTGCCGCAATCAAATCTTTTACCTTTAAATTTATAAGCGATCACTCTTCCCTCTTTGGCTTGAGCCAACAATGCATCAGTAATTTGAATTTCACCGCCTTTGCCCGGTTTTGTATTTCTTAGTATATCAAATATATCAGGTGTTAGAATATATCTGCCGATGATTGCTAGATTGCTTGGAGCATCAGCAGGATCCGGTTTTTCAACCATATCACTTACTCGATATATATCGTCATTACCGTCTACTAATTTTCCTGCTATTATCCCGTATTTATTTGTCTCTTCTTTCGGAACTTCTTCTATGGCTACTATAGAACATTGATATTGTTCATAGATCCTCGCCATTTGAGATAATACCCCTTCTTCTCCGTCTTGGCATAGGTCATCTGCTAATATAACAGCAAAAGGTTGATTGCCAATGAGTGTTTCTCCTGTAAGAATAGCATGGCCTAAGCCTTTCATCTCTATTTGTCTAGTGTATGAAAATGTACAATTGTCTATAATATGGCGAATATCGGCCAACATTTTTTCTTTTGTAGTACCTTGGATTTGATGTTCAAGTTCATATGATATATCAAAATGATCTTCTATTGCTCTTTTACCTCTACCTGTGACTATTGCCATAGTGTTTATACCTGCTTGCAAAGCCTCTTCGACTCCATACTGGATAAGCGGTTTTGTAAGGATCGGTAACATCTCTTTTGGCATTGCTTTAGTTGCAGGTAGAAATCTAGTTCCGTAACCTGCTGCCGGGAATAAGCATTTTTGTATCATTTTAAACCTTTAAATTTTCGTAACGTATCTTCGCAGTTTTTTTAACCAAGGAAATAAGCAGACCGTAACTATTCATACAATCTTGTTTTATTGATTGATCCAAATTTTATTATTGGTTCAGTATAGATTTCTTGTATGTAACGACATAACTACTAATTTTAGTTTGTCTATCGCATCCTTGTTTGTTCTTTTATCTAATCAATTAGATTTTACTATAAATTGTATAAAATATAAAAACAACTTAAAGGAATTTCTTGCTTTTTAACAGCTATGTATTTATATTTGCTTTTTTGCCAATAACTTTTTTTATCTATTTTTGGCTCAATAAAAAGAGATTTACATATGCTTCTAAGGCTTGGATGGTATTTGCATCACTCTTTTTTTATTCTTGGTGGAATATTATTTATTTGCCTCTTATTTTGGGCTCTATCCTGTTTAACTTTTCTATAGGCACAATAATTTCACGCATACCAACTGCTTCATCTAGCAGGGGAATTTCTCGAAAGGCTGTATTGGTTTTTGGCATTATTGCTGATATTCTTCTTCTTAGTTATTTTAAATATATGGACTTTTTTATTTTGAATCTGAATGTTGTCTTGGAAACACATTTTGATTTAATGCATATTGTCCTGCCTCTAGGGATCAGTTTTTTTACTTTTACTCAAATTGCTTATCTAGTGGATGCATACAAAGGCAAAGTAAAAGAAACGGATTATCTCAATTATACTCTTTTTGTCACGTTCTTCCCACATTTGCTCGCAGGGCCTATTTTGCATCACAAAGAGATGATGCCCCAATTTGATTCTATCAAAAATAAAGCCCTCAACTATCATAATATTTCCATGGGACTGTTTTTGTTCTCTATAGGTTTGTTTAAAAAGGTAATGATCGCCGATACCTTTGCTTCATGGGCAAACGCAGGATTTGACCATGCAAGCACTTTGAGTTTATTTGAAGCATGGGCGACATCTCTATCTTATACGTTCCAACTCTATTTTGATTTTAGCGGTTATACAGATATGGCCCTGGGTGCTGCATTGCTGTTCAACATCAAGCTTCCTATCAATTTCAATAGTCCCTATAAAGCATTAAATATACAAGATTTTTGGAGAAGATGGCATATAACGCTCTCAAGGTTCTTGCGTGACTATATATACATTCCTTTGGGTGGAAACCGACAAGGAGAGTTGCGCACATATGGCAACTTGTTTGCCGTATTTTTAATAGGAGGCCTTTGGCACGGTGCTTCCTGGATGTTTGTTATTTGGGGGGCATTGCATGGCATTGCTATTGTGATCCATAGGGCTTGGCAGCAGATGGGCCTGCAGATGAACAAAATACTTGCATGGTTTCTTACTTTCAATTTTATCAATATAACTTGGGTTTTTTTTCGTGCAAACGCGTGGGAGGATGCGGTAAAAGTTTTTAATGGTATGATCGGACTCAGCGGCATTGTAGTGAGTGCTAAGTATGAGCAGTATTTATCTTTTTTGCAGCCTTATGAACAGGTTACTTTTGGTGATATTGCCCAACATGTAGGAGATGATTCTGAGATTTTGATTTGGTTAGTAATCGGATTTGTTTTGGTTTTATTGTTTAAAAATTCAAATCAAAAATTGGAATATTTCAAATTAAATTATATGACACTTTTTGTATCAATTATACTTTTTGTAATCGGCATTTTATCGTTAAGTAAAGTATCGGAATTTTTATATTTTAATTTTTAGGAATAGTGTAATGAATGGAAAAAAATGGGTAAAGATATGGTTTTTTATTGTAATTACTATTATTCCTTTTATTGTCGTACTTAATTTTTTTATTGACCCATTATGGTTTTTTACGCATTCACACAGGTTAAACACCTTGCAGGTAGATTTTGATGAGAGACTGCAAAAATCTATCAAATTAAAATACAGTCAAGATTTAAATAATATAGACACAATGCTCATGGGAAGCAGCAGAACTACGTATTATGATCAAAACAAATTTGGGAACCTTGGAGTTTTTAATTTTGCCTTTAGCAGCGCTTACCCTTCAGAATACAAGGATTATATCAATTATGCCAAGTCTCTAAAAGGCGATGAATTTTCCAATATTATTTTGGGATTGGATTTTTACGGATGCGGAAAAAACAAAGAGAAAAACGAAAAACCGGATTATTTATTGAATCAAAAGAGAGATTGGCCATATATTTTATCGTATTACACCTCTTTGGATGCAACACAATATTCATTAACAAATATTTTTCGGTCTATAACCAATCGCGCCGGGGGCAGGTCATATGACAGGAACAATGTCGTCAAAGTAGACAAGCAAGATGTCGAAAAAGTTGAAAAACGTGCAGTAAGCAGAAGTAGGACATATTGGAAAAATTTAGAATATAATGAGAATTATTCAAAAATCTTAAAAGAGTTAAAAATCCAAAATTCAAAATCTAATTTTATAGTCTACACTACTCCTTTATCGCAGCCCTTTTTAAAAGTGCTTTATAGTGATAAAAAATTAAAAGAGTATTATTTTAGATGGATAAAAGATATGGTTGCAGTATTTGGAAAAATTTATTTTTTTACTTTGCCAAGCAAGCTGTCTGAAAATTATGTGATCTATTCCAAAGATGGTGATCATTATTACCCTGATGCGGTACAAAATATTTCAAATATTATTGCAGGACGTCAGGATATAAAAGGATTTGGTGTTATTGTTACATCTGACAATATAGATCAATTTTTGATTAGTTTAGAAGATCAGATAAAAAAATATGACTTAAATCATACTCTGTAATAAAATTATGTTAAAATTCGAATAATAAAGTTTGTATAATTAGTCAATCAAGGCTTTGAATATTTTTCATTCTTTGGACCTCAATAGTCCAAAAAGAAAAACTCTGTCATGTTACATTTGTGATTATGACCTATTTGAACGCCTTTATATAAACTTATATGCAAAATAAGGGTGTCGGGTTTGTTAAATCAAAAAGATCTTTTAGTGCTGAGTGAAGATTTATTGCTTGGTGAAGGTATGGGGAGAAAATGCTATATTAATCCGGAGGATAAAAGTTTATGCATAAAGATACCTTCTCCAAGAGGACGTAGAAGCGCTAAAAGAGAGATAAATTATTTTAAGCGGCTCCATAAAAGGGGTAAGTCTTTTGAAATGATCGCTGATTATCATGGCGATATCATCACAAATTTAGGAAGCGGTAATTTATATGAGCTTGTAAGGGATTGTGATGGCCGGATATCCAAGAATTTAGAGCATTATTTGGCTTTGGGCGATGAAGTTATCACTTCTAGCATCTTGGAATTAGTAGAAAATCTGCGTCTATATCTAAAAAAAGAATATATTTTATTTTCAGATTTGGATATGGATAATATTTTGGTCAAAAAAATAAATGCAGATGATTATAAACTGATGGTTATAGATGGGATAGGCGATAATAATCAAATCCCACTTTTAGAGTATTTTCCGTTTCTTGGAATCAAAAGATGTATAAAAAAGTGGGATAAGTTCAAAAGAGGAATTATTAAAAAGTTTCCTGATTTAGATAAAAGTATCAAAAATTTTAACGATTGATATTTATCTTTTAAAGATATAATGCTGCGAATTTAGGTATTGCATGGAAAGGTTTTTTGGTGATATATTTTGTTATTTTACTTTCAATAGCATTATGCTTATGGATTTATTTTTTTATTTACGGCAATTTCCATAAAGTTGATGCTAATGTGTACAGATCCGGCCAGCTTTTTTGTTTTAATCTCTTTTATCTAAAAATATTTGGAATCAAATCTATTCTCAATCTTAGAAAAATAAGAAGACATAAAAATAAAAAATGGTACAAGGACGAGATGGAAGCTGCCGATAAACTTGGTATTGAAATGCATGAATATCCGATAGGAGATAGAGAGATGATCTCTATTGAAGCAATGACAGAAATTGTAGAAATTATCAAAAATGCACCAAAACCGATACTTCTACATTGCAAATCAGGCGCAGATCGAACCTCATTGGCTACTGCGCTCTATCATTATGCTATCAATCATGACCAAGATAAAGCATACAACTCATTGTCAATAATCTATGGCCATTTTCCATGGTTTGGCTCCAAGACTGTAGCAATGGATAAAAGCCTGGATTTGTTTATAGAGAATAAATCAAATTAAAATTGCATCTTTATATCTAGTTTTTTATACCATCTCTTTTGCTGTAAGTATCAACTCGTTTAGTTTTTTCTCGTAAAGTTTTGCCGATTCATTAGAAGTTGACTCAAATCTTGTGACCAGTACCGGAGTAGTATTGCTTGCTCTTACAAGTCCCCAGCCATCTGTAAAATTGACCCTTACGCCATCGACATCAATAATACTTTTTATGGCAGGAAAATCAGCCGGAGGATCTTTAAGCAATGTTTTGAGCTGTGCCATAATGGCAAATTTTTGGCTTTCGGTGGTTTGTACTTTTATCTCCTCGGTTGAAAAAAGTATCGGAAGTTTTTCTATTTCCATATCTAGATCCATGCCGTTCTTTGTAAGCTCAAGAACTCTAAGAGTCGCATAAATGGCATCATCAAATCCGAAGTATCTATCTGCAAAAAATACATGGCCGCTAACTTCACACGCAAGATGAGCATTTTCTTTTTTCATCTTGATCTTGAGATTCGAATGTCCCGTTTTATACATTATGGCTGTGCCGTATTGATTGATGGTGTCATACATAACAGACGAACATTTTACTTCGCCTATAACTGTTGGATTTTTCATTTGGCTAGATAAGAGAATCGCTAATATATCACCTTTGATGTTGTGTTTTTTGGTCAATACTGCTATGCGGTCTGCATCGCCGTCATATGCAAAACCTATTTCAAAGTCACTTTCAAGTTCCCTCTTGATATCAACCAAATTATGCTCTTCAGTCGGGTCTGGATGATGATTTGGAAATGTTCCGTCAGGTTCTACAAAAAGAGCTTTATAGTCAAGCTTTAATGCATCAAATATATCTGTAATTACGGTTCCTGCAACTCCGTTGCCGCAATCAAGTATTATTTTTTTATCCATCTCTTTTAGATGAGAAAAATGTTCTATTATAAAGTTGATATAATCATTTTTTGTATCTATGAATGTGGCGGCGGCATTATCTTCGATATGCATATCTTGGTTTGCTATTATTTCATCGCCTAGAGCATAAATATCTTCACCGAAAAACGGTTTTTTGTCAATCGTAATTTTAAATCCATTATATTCGCTTGGGTTGTGAGAACCTGTTATCATAATAGATGCATTTACTTGTTTGTCAATATTTTTTGGCTGTACAAAATTGGCAAAATAATTAACCGGGGTTGCTACCATGCCCATATCAAGGACCATGCATCCGGCTTTATTTAATCCGCTTGCCAGATAATCCTTCAAGATTGGCGAGTGAGTTCTAGCATCATAGCCTATTGCAACAACGCCACCTAGTTTTTTTATTTTGAGTCCCAAAAAATACCCTATAAGTTTTACGCTCTGTTCATTTAGCTCTGAAGGATATATCCCCCGTATATCGTATTCTCTAAAAATAGATGTTGTTATCATTGTCTGCTCCGCATTAATCTTCTGGTTTATAGTTTTTTTCTTTATCGTGTTTTTCCTTTTGGGCACGCTGTTTTTTTTCCATCATAACGGCATCTTTTAATTCTTCTTCATTGTCATATCTGGCGCCATCTATAAACTTTGATTGATCATCAAATTGTCCAGTTTTAAGTCCCCAAAGAAGTGCTAGAAGGCCCAATGCTCCCAAAAACGTTGAGACACTCAACATCAATATCATTATATTAGTACTCATTTCTTATTCCTCTTTGTCAAATTTAATGCGTTTAATTCTTATGGAATTACCTACTACTATAAGCGAACTTAAGCTCATAGACAAAGCAGCTACAAGTGGATATATAAATCCCATTACGGCTAACGGTACTGCTATTGTGTTGTACATAATAGAAAAACCAAGATTTTCTTTGATCGCTTGATAGGTTCTTTTTGATATGCGGTAAGCCTCTGTGATCTTTTGCGGTTTTTCGTCCAGCAGTACAACATCACTTACGCTTATGGCTATATCTGCTCCGCTTCCCATGGCTATAGCTATATCTGCTTTAGCCAACGCGATAGAATCATTGATACCATCCCCGACCATCACAACTATTTCTCCTTGGTCGTGAAATTTATCAATTAGTGAAGCTTTATCTTGAGGTAATAGACTGTCATATACAATGTCAATGCCGGCTTCCTTTGCTATTGCGTTGGCGCTTAACGCATGATCTCCTGTTAACATAGCAATTTTCATATCTAATGATCTAAGTGTAGATAATGCTTCTTTTGTGCCTGTACGAAGTTTATCACTAAGTTCAAATGATGCTATTAGCGTCCCGTCTATTGCAAAAAAGAATAGTGAATGTTGAGACGAAAGTGTGGTTTTGATACCAAGTTCTTCCATCAATGCATTATTTCCGCCGGCTAAAGTGTAATTGGCATATTTTGCAACGACACCTTTGGCTTGTATTGTTTGTATCTCTTCTAATTTAAGTTCTTGAAGATCGTCATTTTTTTCTTCTAGGTATTTCTTGATACCTTTACTGATCGGATGATTTGATGATGCCGTCAATGAATATAAAAGATTATGATCAAATTTTTTATGAACAGCAGCATTGACAACTGATGGTTTGCCTTCTGTAATGGTACCTGTCTTGTCGATTGCTACCATGGTGCTTTTTGCCATAGTTTCTAGAAAAGTTGCCTCTTTAAACAGTATACCTCTTTTTGCAGACACACTAATTCCTACAAGAGTTGACATAGGAGTAGCCAAGCCCAAAGCACACGGGCATGCTATGACTATAACCGATATTGATATAATAAGAGCTTTTTCAAAATCACCGTCATATAGATACCAGCCGGCAAAAGTTGCTATGGCAATAGTGAGTATGATTGCAGAAAAATAGCCTGATATGCTGTTCGCAAGTTGTTCAATTTTTGGTTTTTTGGTCACTGATTCTTCAAGCAGGGTTACTATAGAGTGAAGCAGTGAATTAGAAGCATCTTTGGCAGCTTCATATTGCACTACACTATCTAAGCAGATAGAACCGCTCAGTATGGTATCTCCTTTTTGTTTGTAGATAGGTATACTTTCACCAGTGAGCGAACTTTCATCAAATGATCCTGCACCATCAACGATGATACCGTCAATAACGATTTTTTCTCCGGCTCTTACCTCTATTGTGTCGCCTATAGCTATATTTTCAACGGCTATTAGATTTTTAACCCCGTTACTTACTATCATAACCTCTGTAGGTATAGTGCTGGTAAGAAGATCGAGTGTATCAACAGCATGTTTTTTACTGAGAACTTCTAGATATTTGCCTACAAGCACAAATGTGATGATCATAACAACAGAATCGAAATAAACCTCTCCATGCTTGCTGATCATCGCGTATATGGAATAAATATATGCCATGGTTGCCCCAGTGGCTACCAGAGTATCCATGTTGATCATACGATTTTTATACCCGTAGTATGCCCCGCGGAAAAAGACCCATCCGCTATAAAACAGTACCGGTGTAGCTAATATAAATTCTGCAACATTGAGTATATCTTTGAATTTTTGCTCAATACCAGTAAAGTAGCCCGCATATTGCGCAATTGCAATCCACATAATGTTCATCATACCAAATACAGCTACCAGAATGCGTGCATAATAATCTCTACGAGTTTTAACGGCCCTTTCTTCTTGTAGTGCCGGATCATATGGAAAAGCATCGTATCCTATAGAACGAATGGTCTGTATGATTTGCGAAAGATTAATGATTTCATTATCCCATATAACTTTTGCTTTATTGTTGGTATAGTTTATGGTAGCTTCTATGATACCGTTGGTTTTGTGAAGTACTTTTTCGTTGAGCCATACACAAGCAGAACAGTGTATACCTTCTATAATGAGATTTATCTCATTGGTACCATCTGGGCGTATCTTGACATATTTTTTGCGAAACCCTTCCAGGTCAAATCTTTCTAAATCGTCTTGCGGTATATTTGTAGGCGGCGTGAGCGTGGTTTTTCCGAGTTTATCATAAAATGTATCAAGTCCTTCACTGCTAAGCAGATGATAAACACCTTGGCATCCATGG
>CAZGNT010000001.1:2267-22391 GCA_964527805.1 uncultured Sulfurovum sp. | reverse complement strand
CAACAAAAGTGGCATGTTTCATTGTTTATTTTTTCTACTATCATTGCACTTTCATCAAATATCAGATTACAGTGAGTACATTTTACCTTTGCCAACGCCATGCCTTATTTTTTAAAGTTGACTATTTTACCAAAATAAAAATAAATAGAGATGGTTTATTTGAAAGATTTAATTTTTTAAGAGTCAAGATAGTATAATACAGCTATAAACTTATGGCAATTTGCCTATTTTATCTTCATCACCATATATTCCATGCAATAATAAGAGGCACAATGAGCGATCAAAAAAAACCTAGTCACCATAACCGCAAAAGCAGAACACACGTACCTGTAGAAGGTTACAAGGTAGAAGAATTACAGCAAAAACCACTAAATCAGCTTCTTGAAATTGCAGAAGAGATGAAGGTGGAAAATCCACATGAACTTCCTAGAAGAGATCTTATATTTGAAATTCTAAAATCGCAAGTCAGCCAGGGTGGATATATACTTTTTACCGGAATATTAGAGCTTATGAATGACGGATACGGATTTTTGCGTTCAATCGATAGTAATTTTGCCAATTCTAGCAACGATACATATGTGAGCAGCACTCAAATAAAATTATTTTCGCTTCGCAGCGGTGATATAGTAACCGGTCAAGTACGTCCGCCAAAAGATCAAGAAAAATATTATGCACTTCTAAAAATAGAAGCTATCAACTATCTGTCTCCTGAAATCTCTAAACAAAGACCACTGTTTGATAACCTCACACCGTTATATGCGAGCGAACAACTTAAGCTTGAATACAATCCCATGAAACTTACAGGAAGAGTTTTAGATCTATTTACCCCTATAGGCAAAGGCCAAAGAGCGTTGATAGTTGCTCCTCCTCGTACCGGTAAAACAGAGCTTCTTAAAGAGCTAGCCCATGGCATTACGTATAATAATCCGGATGCTTCACTTATGGTACTACTAGTTGACGAGAGACCTGAAGAGGTTACCGACATGCAACGTTCAGTTAAAGGAGAGGTATATAGCTCTACTTTTGACTTGCCTGCTCAAAATCACGTCAGGACAGCTGAGATGGTTATAGAAAAAGCCAAAAGACGTGTAGAACTTGGCAAAGATGTTATTATATTGCTTGACTCCATTACTAGACTTGCACGTGCTTACAATACGGTTACTCCAAGCTCAGGCAAAGTACTTTCAGGCGGTGTAGATGCAAATGCTTTGCATAAGCCAAAAAGGTTTTTTGGGGCAGCTAGAAATATAGAAGAGGGTGGAAGTCTTACAATTATAGCTACTGCTCTTATTGAGACGGGCAGTAGAATGGATGAGGTGATCTTTGAAGAATTTAAAGGAACCGGCAACTCAGAAGTAATACTTAGCCGTTATGTAGCAGACCGCCGTATCTACCCGGCAATTGATGTAATCAAATCAGGAACTAGAAAAGAAGAACTTTTACTTACTCCTGATACGTTACAAAAAGTATGGGCTATTAGAAATGCTATGCAAAATATGGAAGAGGTAGAAGGTCTTAAATTTTTATTCTCCAAAATGCTTAAGACCAAAAATAACGAAGAATTTCTCTCTATTATGAATGATGGTGCGTAATTAGTTTTGGTTTCTAGTTTTTAGGTTGTTGTTTTTAATGAGTTTGAAGTCATTCTGAACTTCTTTCAGAATCCAAAAATTAGACCCTGATAAAATCTCGTAGGACAATTAACCTAAGAGTAAATACATTTAGGGCGATAGAGGTTAAAAATGAATATCGGTGTATTTGACTCTGGTTTGGGCGGTTTAACAGTAGTTGGCGCAATGCTCAAACACTTAAAAGGTGCAAATATATATTATGTAGCTGATACTGCCAATGCTCCATATGGAGAAAAGACAAAAGATCAGATAATAGACTTTAGCATTGCCATTACCAAATATCTTATTAAAAATCACAATATAGATGCATTGGTCGTCGCTTGCAATACCGCCACAAGCGCAGCGATAGCAGAACTTAGAGAAAAATATCCAAATCTAATTATTGTAGGAACTGAACCAGGGCTCAAACCTGCTATTTCACACAGTAAAACCAAAAAAGTCGGTATATTGGCTACCCCCGCTACGCTAAGCGGCGAAAAATATAAAAGGTTGGTGGGCGAGCTGAGCAATCAATATTCTGTTGAAGTTTTTGAACAAGCTTGTGACGGACTAGTCCAGCAGATAGAAAAAGGGGAGACGGATACACCAAAAACCATATCTATGTTAGAGCATTGGCTGGCTCCTATGAGGGAAGCAAATGTGGATACTATCGTGCTTGGATGTACTCATTATCCATTAGTGAGCAAAGCTATAAAACAAGTCATGGTTCATCCAGTTGAGTTAATCCAGACTGCTGATGCGATCAGTAAAAGAGTCCTTTCTTTGCTCCATGAACGAGGGCATATAAATAGCGGAGAAACTCATCTGCATATCGCATCAACCGGAGATATAAAGCCTTCTATGGTGGAATATATACTAGACAAAAAAATAGAGATAGATAGAATAGTCATATGATAAGATTATGACTTTTCCAATCTCTATACGTCAAAGCAAAGAAAACAAAAAAGCCATTTTATTGTTATTTTTTGGTAGATAGTTTTGAGTAATTTGTGTCCAGTAAAATTCTATTTTCTGTATATTCTTCAATTTTTGGAGAACAATTTTTCAGGCGATAGTGTTTAGCCAAGACTTGATTTCTTTTGATAAAAGCACGTGTCTTTTCTTCTTGGCTAGGTACACTGTTGACAAACACAAAAGGAAAGACGATAAAAACACCTTTGACATTTATGGGTGTATCTGAATTTTGATTGTATTCTTCTATCAATTTTTCTGCCTCATTAGTATTTAGTACCATTGATCCTAGAATTTGTGTACAATTTAATGTATCATCACCTGCTTGTACTGCCGGAGTAACTTTCTCAACACGGCCGATACAACCGCTTAAAATAGATACAACTATGAGACTGCTTATTACGCCGTTTAACTTCACTTTATCTTTCCTTATTGTACAATTAAAATTATTATAACATATCTTTTTTAATAATTTGTTTAATATAAATAAGTATAAATTATTATATGTTTACAATTTCGGCAGATGCCAATCTCTATAAAAAGCGATTAGGCGTAATGAAATTCCGCCCATAAATACTCCCAAAACTGCAGCGCTGTTCAGCATTTCATTTATATATAAAATATAAAGTACCATACCGACAAGCAGAGCTATGCTCCCGTAAAAATCACTTTTTAGCAACAGAGGAACTTCATTGAGCAACATATCTCGCAATACTCCGCCGCCAACAGCGGTGATAAGAGCTAGAAACATTACTCCAATGATGTGAAAATTTGCTGCTATGCCCAAAAGACTACCGGTAATTGCAAATGATACAAGTCCTAATGTATCAGAAAAGATGAATAAATAATGGCTTGCTATTTCACTTTTTTTGTGTAATTTAAACAAAAGTCCTATGATAACTACTCCAATAACAAGAAATGCCGGCAAATAATGAGTGAAACTCATAAGTGGCCTATCTATGATGATATCACGGATTACCCCGCCCCCAAGAGCTGTTAAAAATGCAATAATAAAAAGCCCAAGAAGGTCAAGGCGTTCTTTAGTAGCAATAAAAAGTCCGCTTAGAGCAAATGCAATGATGCCTATACTATCAGCTATAAGTAATAGTATATCATTGGTCATCTATCTCAAGCCCACCGCGTCTTTTACGATTCTTAGTTTTATTTGAGCCAATTTTTTGACTTTCGATATACCGTTTTCAAGTATCTCTTCAACTATGTGAGGATTTGCTTCATAATAAGCTCTTTTCTCTCTAGCTTCAGCAAATTCATTCCAGATAAGTTCTTTCAGATATTTTTTGAAATGTCCGTATCCTTCCAAGCCGCTTTGATACCTTGCTTGAAGTTCTTTCCTTCCATTATCATCTAAAAATAGCGATGCAAGCGCATATACGTTGCAGTTGCTAAAATCCAAAGGTTCACCAAGCGGAGTAGATGTGGTTACTATTTTATTGCAATGTTTTTGCAATTCTTTTTCATTCATAAATATATCTATGGTATTGCCATAGCTCTTACTCATTTTATCGCCGTCGATACCAGGGATAGTAGCAAGTTCATCTTCCACTATGTATTCCGGTAGTGTAAATATATCGCCGTATTCGTTATTGAATTTTGTAGCTATATCGCGTGTGATCTCAATATGCTGGATCTGGTCTTTGCCCACAGGGATTTTTTGAGAATCAAGCAATAATATATCAGCAGCCATCAGTACTGGATATGAGAAAAGTGCATGATTGGCCGGTATCCCTTTAGCTACTTTATCTTTATAGCTGTGTGCACGTTCAAGCAGCCCCATGGGGGTAAATTTTGATAATATCCAATATAGTTCAAGCACTTCAGGCACATCGCTTTGTATCCAAAAAACAGTCTTGTTCGGATCGATCCCCAAAGATAGATAATCGATCGCAGCATCATGGGTATATTGTCTTAGTGCATTGGCATCGGTTGAGCTTGTCAAAGAATGATAGTTAGCTATAAAAGTAAACAGCTCATGCTCTTCTTGCAGTTTTATCATAGGTTTCATTGCTCCAAAATAATTGCCTATATGGAGCTTTCCGCTTGCTTGAATACCGGTTAATATACGCATTTATCCCCTTTTTTATTGTTCAATATCATCGTCTCTTTCTCCTCTTTTGCGCGCTATTATCTCCAGCGGTACACCTTCAAAATCAAATTTTTCTCTCAAAAAGTTTGCCAAATATCTCTTATAACTAAAGTGAATATATTCAGGACGATTTGACACTAGTGCTATGCGAGGCGGTTTACTGTCATATTGCGTAGCAAATTTTATTTTGACCGACGCCCCGTTATGTGACGGTACATGGTGGCGGCCAATAGCTTCACGAATAACTTCGTTTAATTTGGCTGTAGGTATCCTCATGGAATATCTCTCGTATATCCTGACTATTTCATCTAGGATTTTATGTACTCTCATGCCGGTTTTGGCAGATATTGTGATAAGCGATGCATAGTGTAAAAATTTGAGTTTATGTCTTACATTTTCTACAGCTTCTTCATATGTTTTGTCGCCTTTTAGATCCCATTTGTTTAATACAATTAGACATGCTAGACGATATTTTTCTATAAGGCCTGCTACTCTCTCGTCAAGCTCGCTTACACCTTGCGTGGCATCAATTACAAGCAGAACAA
Organism: uncultured Sulfurovum sp.; assembly: GCA_964527805.1. GTDB lineage: Bacteria > Campylobacterota > Campylobacteria > Campylobacterales > Sulfurovaceae > BN30871. The sequence goes on along the minus strand of CAZGNT010000001.1, from coordinate 17,160 downwards.
GATTGGCTTTTTCTAGCATATCAGTAGTTCTGCCAAGAGCAAATTTTTCAATTCCTACTATTTTGCTTCTGCGCCTAATTCCGGCAGTATCTATAAATGTTATTTCATAATCACCATGTGTTATAGTTTCATCTACCGGATCTATGGTAGTACCGGCTACATCGCTTACTACCGAGCGTTCTTCTTTTAGTACCGCATTTAATAGAGAGCTTTTGCCGGTATTGACTCGTCCTATGATGGCTACTTTTATGTGTTTGTCATCTTCAACTTGCTGCGGTGCCTTTTCTTCTTCTTCATCAAAAAGCGGATCAAACTCTTCTTGAATAGTCAGAGTTTCTTCTGCTTTTGGCGGAATGTATTTTTCAAGCCATTGATAAAACGGTACAAATTTACGATTGTGGCTGACAGAAACCGGGAAGCTGACCTCCGGCCCAAATGACATAAATTCCCAATATCTATCTTGTTCTTCTTTGTCGTTGTCTATCTTGTTTACAATAAGAGCCAATGGTTTGCCTAGTTTTTGAAGACGATAGAATAATTGTTTATCTTCTTCGTCAGGCAGCATTTTCCCGTCTACCATATATAGTATGATATCGGCATCTTTAGCGGCCTTGAGCGATAGTTCGCCTACTTTTGAAAAAAGAGCGCTACTATCATCTATACCACCGGTGTCTATGACTTCAAATTCTCTATTTTCTGATATTGTTACTATTCTTTTTTTGATGTCTCTTGTAGTACCGGCTACATCGGATGTGATAGCATCTCTTTGTTTTGCCAGACGATTAAAAAGAGAACTTTTACCTACATTTGGGCGTCCGAGTATGGCTACTTTTTTCATATTTATCCTATTTTTATTTAATGAATATTATACCATAACAAGTCATAAGGTGTGATTGCAATATAACTCCACGTTTATCTCACAAGGTTTTTGATATGATTAGGTTATAAAACAAATCCAATTATTTAAAGACCAATGTATGAAAAAATTATTTTTATTTATGATGATCGTGTTTGGAATATTTGCATATGCTAAAAGCGTTAATGTGGATTACATTGTCCGTTTTGGAGTCGTAGGAGATCTTGGGAGAGCAAATATACGTCTCAATGAATCAAATAATCGTTATTCTATAGATATCAAAGCTAAAACAATAGGAATGGTCAAAGTTATGAGCGGTGATCGCACTGAACGACACATCAGCAAAGGACATATTGTAAACGGCAAGTATGTATCGGATAGCTATATCGTACATATTTCCCGTGCTAATAAAATCAAAGATAAGATATATACAATAAACCATAAAACAAAAACTGTCACCAAAAGGATCATCAAAAAAGAGAATGGCAAGATCGTATCAGACGTGAGAGAAAAACTGGCATTTTATAGTTCTGATGATTTGCTTTCTATGTACATGAATACACCAAAACTTATATCTAGATCAAGCGATACAGCTAAAATTTATCGCTTCAAAGCAGTTGGGGCTGAAAATCAGGATGGAAATATAGAGATATTTGTTCCGGCTATTTCAAGTTTGCCTAGATACAAACAAGAGCTTGGAAATGAAGGGCATTGGTACTTTAAGGCTATCATTGATCAGCCGATTTTTGCCAGTAAGAGAGGTGAATTTATGATAGCCATGGGCAAAGATGGAGTAGCTCAAAAAGCAGTGCTTCAGGATCTTATACTTTTTGGGGATTTAGTAGCTAGAAAGTCGGATTGATCTATTGTGAGAGAGGCAAAAGATATTATTTGAGTATAGTGCTTTTGACGAAGGTAGTTCTGTATTGTTTTAAAAGGACGTATTAATTTATACATGCTATATCTTTTGCTCTTCTCACTCGACAATTTATTTAGTCAAATAAACAAATTGTCGATATAAATTATAATTAAAAAGTGTTAAATATACATTAATTAATAAAAAATTTAAATAAAAATTGCAGATATACTATAGTATTATAATCAAAGATACAAGCTGTTAGAGACAGTGATGTATTAATGATTGCGACAGGAATGAGGCTTAAGGTCGATATGATTAAATTTTTAAGAGATAGTAGAGATGTTTTTGGTATAATCGTGATAATTATATTCAAGGAGATATTGCTATGATATTAATAGCCGGTCCATGCGTGCTGGAAAATAGAGAAAATGTCATGCGAATAGCTGAGGCTTTGCAAGTTTATCACGAAGATTGCACTAAAGATTTTTATTTTAAAGCCAGTTTTGATAAGGCAAACCGCACAAGCATAGATAGTTTCAGAGGCCCAGGGCTTGATGAAGGATTACGCTTATTGCAAGAGGTTAAAGATACATTTGGTTACAAGATACTCACCGATGTACATGATGCATCGCAGCCAAAAAGCGTAGCTGACGTTGCGGATGTGTTGCAGATTCCTGCATTTTTATGCCGTCAGACGGATTTATTGGTAGCTGCAGCAAAGACCAATGCAGTAGTAAACATCAAAAAAGGTCAATTTCTTGCTCCTGCAGCTATGGCTCATTCTGTAGGCAAAGTATTAAAAACAAGAGGATATGAAGGTAAGCCAAATTACGAAGCAGCACAAAAATATGGGGTATGGCTGTGCGAAAGAGGCAGTACATTCGGATATGGAAATTTGGTGGTTGACATGAGAGGACTTCCTATTATGAGAGAGTTTGCGCCTGTAATTTTTGATGCTACACACTCGGTACAGATGCCAGCAAGCGGTGACAGCAGCAGCGGAGGGGACAGTTCGTTTGTACCGTATCTTAGCCGTGGCGCTGCCGCCGTTGGCGTGGATGGTTTTTTCTTTGAAACGCATTTTGATCCTAGTGTTGCTCTGAGTGATGGTCCAAATATGATACAATTAGACAAGTTGGCAACATTAATAGAGCAAATAGATGCTATCAGAGCAATAGTAGAATAGCATTTTTTGGTAAATTTGTCATAGCGAACGAAGTGCGAAGATTTACTCTTCATGGATTGCTTTGTCACTTTATTTCTCGCAATGACTTGATTAATTTATAAAATAAAGGAAATTAGATGAATATAGTAGAAGGAAAATTACAAGTAGATACTACAAAAAAAGTAGCTATCATAAATGCAAGATTTAACCATTTTATCACAGATAGTTTGGTGGGCGGAGCAAAAGATGCTTATGCTAGACATGGTGGAGATGCAAGTAAATTGGATCTTATTTTGGTCCCTGGAGCATTTGAGATACCGTTTGCATTGGATAAGGCACTAAGCAGTGGTAAGTATGACGCCGTATGTTGTCTAGGAGCCGTTATTCGAGGTTCAACTCCTCATTTTGATTATGTCGCTGCAGAAACAACAAAAGGGGTAGCAAGTGTGACATTAAAGTATGGAAAACCTGCTACTTTTGGTGTGCTTACAGTTGATACAATAGAACAAGCAATCGAGCGTGCAGGCACTAAAGCAGGAAACAAAGGTGCCGAGGCAATGGTAAGTCTCATTGAGATGATCAATCTTTATAGCGAACTTGCGTAATGGCTACTAGACATCAAGCACGAAGTGCGGTTATTGGATTATTGTATGCATATGATCTAGGTAATGATACTATAGGTGATTTTTTTGATGACATACTCGAAGAGCAAAAGATAAGAAATAAACAAAAAGACTTTTCAAAAGAGCTTTTTGCCGGAACTATTGCAAATTTGCCTCAAATTGATAAAGAGATAGATAAGCATTTAGCTAGTTGGGATATGTCAAGTATTGGAAAAGTAGAAAAAGCCATTATGAGATTAGGTGCTTATGAGATATTGGTAGCCGGAACAGATAGAGCTATTATTATCAACGAAGCTGTTGAATTGGCAAAAGATCTAGCCGATGAAAAGTCACCATCATTTATAAACGGTGTATTAGATGCTATAGGAAAAGAGTAGATTCAATGTTAAATCGAATGAGTATCGATGAGGCCGTTGAGCTTATAGAAACCTGTGATCTAAAAACCTTGGGCCGTATGGCATATGAGCGGAAAAAAGAGCTTCACCCTCAAGGAATCACTACATTTATTGTGGATAGAAATATAAACTACACCAATGTATGTTGGGTGGATTGTAAGTTTTGTGCATTTTATCGCCACGAAAAAGAAGCAGACGGATATATACTCTCCTTTGATGAAATAGACCAAAAGATCGAAGAACTTATAGCAATAGGCGGCACTCAGATATTGTTTCAAGGCGGAGTCCATCCAAAACTTGAAATTGAATGGTACGAGGATCTAGTCGAGCATATACACAATAAATATCCTGCCATCACGATACACGGCTTCTCGGCTATTGAGATTGATTACATAGCAAGACGTTCAGGACTAAGTATCAGAGAAGTTTTGATTCGCTTAAAGGCCAAGGGGCTTAGCTCAATTCCAGGAGCCGGAGCTGAGATACTAAGCGATCGTGTCAGAGATATCATAGCGCCAAAAAAACTAAATAAAGATAAGTGGCTTGAAGTGCATCGCGAAGCACACAAGATAGGTTTGAAATCAACGGCAACGATGATGTTCGGCACTGTTGAAACCACGAGAGAGATCGTAGAGCATTGGGATTATGTGCGTTCATTGCAAGATGAGACTGGCGGTTTTAGAGCATTTATCATGTGGTCATTTCAAAGCTCCAATACACAACTCAAAGCCGAAATTCCAAGTATCCAAAAGCAATCATCGAATAGATATCTGAGGCTTTTAGCGGTTGCCAGGTTATTTTTTGACAATGTGCCAAATATTCAAAGTTCATGGGTGACACAAGGAAGCTATATCGGTCAAATGGCATTGCTTTACGGTGCAAATGATCTTGGTTCAACAATGATGGAAGAAAATGTAGTGGCAGCTGCAGGCGCTGCGAATGCAATGAATCAAGATGAAATGATACGACTTATTCGAGATATTGGCGAAAAACCAGCTAAGCGAAATACGGCTTACGAGATCTTGGAGCGGTTTTGATAACCCGAGTAATTTATATTTTATTATTTTTGATATTTATAGGAGAAGCTATGGCTACAACAATTACAGATATTGACATCAAGGGAACAAAAGTTCCTTTGATGTTCGAAGAAAATTCTCAGTTGCCTATCGTCTCTTTACAGATTGTGTTTCAAAATTCCGGCGAGCTTAGCACCTCTCATGATGGTTTGGCAGAAATGAGCGCCAAATTACTGAGTGAAGGAACACGCACTGACGGAAGTATAGCTTTTGCTACCAAACTTGATGACAAAGCGATCCATCTGTCTGCATATGCCAGCAGAGAAAATTTTATTATAGCTGCAAGCAGCCTTAGAAGTGAATTTAAAGATGCGATCACACTTTTAAAAGCTTTGCTGAAAGATCCAAACTATACAACTGAAGCTCTAGCCAAGATCAAAAGACAAAAATTAGGGTGGCTTGATCAGAAAAAGAGTGATTTTGACTATCAAGCCGGTGTACTTTTGAGACAAACTTTATTTGCCTCTACTCCATTAGCAAGGCCTTATGAAGGAACCGAAGAGAGTATCAAATCAATTGCCATAAAAGATATAAGTTCATTTATAAATTCTCATCTAGGATACAATAACGTAATTGTAGTAATGGGAGGGGATGTATCTTTAGAAGATGCCGAGCATACAACTAAGGATATATTATCGTTATTGCCAAAAGTTGATAGCAAACCGTTTCTGGCCATTAAAGCTTCAGTTGAACAAAAAACAGATCATATATATAATAATGATACAGAACAAGCATATATCTATTTTGGCTCACCTTTTGATTATTCATATAGCAGTGATGATCAATACAAAGCTATAATTATGGAATACATTCTTGGAAGTGCGGGATTTGGAAGCCGTATCATGGAAGAGATACGAGTCAAAAGAGGTTTGGCGTATAGTGCATATGCCAGTTTGAGACGGACTAAGGTATCTAGCTATCTAACCGGTTATCTGCAAACAAAGCTTGAAAATGAAGAGAGTGCAAAAGCATTAGTCAAAGAGGTTATAAGTGAGTTTGTAGCTAAGGGCATAACCGACCAAGAGCTAGAAAGTGCAAAAGAGTTTTTAGTAGGCAGTGAAGCGCTGCGCACAGAGACATTGTCACAAAGACTCAATCGCGCGTTTGATGACTATTATTATGGCAGGCCTCTTGGTTTTTCAAAAGAACAAAATGAGAAAATAGCCGGCGTAACATTAAAAGAGATGAATGAATTTATAGCATCACACCCAGAGATCACAAAATTATCATTTGGAATAGTCGCGAAAAGCAAGAAGTAATTAGTCTCTTGTTATCCTGAACTCGATCTAGGATCTACAAAATAAAATTTATATGTCATTTTGTCATATTTTTTGACAATCTGAGCATCATTTGGATAATATAGCATTAGTTATCCAAAAGGCATATCATGCAAAACGATTATACTAAGCTTTTTCATAAACTTCATATTTCAAGTTTGTTGGATTTGGCTTTATCGGTACCAGCGGGATACAATGACACAACATTGAGCAAAGAGCTAATACTGGGTAATTTGTTAACCGTTGAAGCATCCGTTATGAGCGTAAAAAAACATGGCGGCAAGCTTCATATTCTATTTGATCTTCCAGCATTTAGACGCAAAGTAAGTGCTGCTTTTTTTCATGTAACACCATATCATATCAATACATTCATATCGGATTCTACCCATTTTATACAGGGCAAATTGAGCGAATATCAAGGTTTTTTGCAATTATCACAACCAAAAAAGATAAATAAGCCTAACTGTATAATACCAAAGTATAAAACAGTATTGAAAAATTCTGAAATGATAGAACTTGTCTCATCAGAGCTTTCGTATGAAAAGCTTATAAATGAAGGCTTAACTTCCAATGAAGCAAATATTATTTTGATGCTCCATGCTCCAAAAAACTTAGATTCGATCTATGAACAAAAAAATTTTAAATCCAATATCATAAATACACTCAAAACCATTGAAGCTTTTAATCACTTTAAAAAACTAAAAGGCAAAAGAGTAGATTTCCCCGCAACAGTGGCTTTGGATGGAGATGAGAAAGCATTTATTGATAACTTGCCTTTTAAACTCACAAATGAACAATTAAAAACCATCAGGGAGATAAAATCAGATCTTGCAGATATTAATAAAGCTGCCAAGCGAATGATAGTAGGCGATGTTGGAAGCGGAAAAACCATTGTGATCTTGGCATCAGCAGTAATGGCAATGCCTAAAACTAGTGTTTTGATGGCTCCTACCTCATTGCTTGCATTGCAACTATACGAAGAGGCTATAAAATATCTGTCAAAAGAGATGAAAGTAGCCTTGGTAATGCAAGGCAAGATGATAGGAGACTACCGCGAAGCTGATTTTATTATCGGTACGCACGCATTGCTTTATAAAGATGATCTGCCTCAAATAGATCTTGTGATGATAGATGAACAACATCGTTTTGGCACAGCACAACGCCATACACTCGAAAAACTTTCTTCAAGGGGCAAAACTAAAGCTCATACGCTGCAGTTTTCAGCCACCCCTATACCGCGCACACAAGCCATGATGGATTCAGCACTAATTGATATCAGCCTAATTACCAGCACACCGTTTGATAAGAACATTTTAACCAAGCTTATATCCAAAGAAGATTTTTCGTCATTATTATCTCATATCAAAGAAGAGATACGGGCAAATCATCAAGTTCTTATCGTTTATCCGCTTGTAGAGCAAAGCGAGCAAATACCATATCAATCACTAGAGGAGGCTAGAAGTTTTTGGGAAAATAAATTTGATAATGTTTATGTAACCCATGGCAAAGATAGAGATAAAGAAGAAGTGCTTTTAGACTTTAGGGCCAATGGAAATATTCTCTTAGCTACCACAGTTGTCGAAGTCGGTATATCATTGCCTAGATTGACTATGGTCATTGTAGTAGGAGCAGAAAGGCTAGGACTCGCCACACTTCATCAACTAAGAGGCAGAGTGGGGAGGTTAGGGTTAAAAAGCTGGTGCTATCTCTATAGCCACAATAAAACCAATGAGAGGTTAGAGTCGTTTGCAAAAACCATAAGCGGATTTGAGATAGCCAAGCTTGACTTGCAGTTTCGCAATAGCGGAGATATATTAGAAGGTACTATACAGAGCGGTCAAAAATTTAGATGGCTGGATATGGCAGCAGACGAAGAGATAATAGCCATGGCTAAAAGTAGAGTATAAATATTTTTGTTTACAGAAGGAAGTATTTGGCAAATGTGGGGTTATGCTGAATGTATTTTAGCATCTATTTATAGACCCTGAAACGAGTTCAGGGTGACGAAGAATCCAGATTGCTTCTTCCTTGCTATCAATAAAGTCCGAATTTCCCATCGGCTCGTTTATACATGACTCGAAGATTTCCATCTACATCATTAAAGACAATAAATTGTCTACGTTTTTCATCCTTGAGGGCTTGCATGGCCTCATCAAAGTCTATAGGTTTGTGAAGACTTAAGTCCATAGGTACGATTTCGATATTTTCATCACTTAAACCACCAAATTCACTCACAGCTTCAGCTTCAGCACCCAAATCTTTAAAGCTCATAATTTTATGATTTTTGATTTTATCTGCGTGTCTTCTTAGTGTTTTTTTGACTCTTTCTATGGCAATGTCGATAGCACCATAGACGTCCTTGTCTCTTTGTGATATAACTACGCTATTTTTATCTTTGAGGTTTATGACAAATTCTACCATAAATCCTTTTTTGCCATTTTTTTCTTCGCTAGATACCAGTGTAGTTGCTGATATAATGTCTAAATGATATTTATCCAAGCTATCGATCGCATTATTGGCATATGCTTTGATAGGTTCAGTTAGTTCGAAATGTCGTCCTACTATACTTCTGTTCATCTTATCTCCTTTTGGATACCTAATATGTAGAAATTACTCTACATCCTTATTGTATTGCTTTATGCTTAATGAATGATAAATAACAAATCAAATTTTTTGGAGTGTGCGGCGATGATATGTAATAGCCGGAGCGTTCTCTGCTCCGCTAGTAGCGATATGCTCAGGATCTTTGTAGCGGACATATACGTCTATGACTACGTCAGGCACGCTTCCAAGCGGTAATGAGAGAATACTTAAGGTATTTAATACCCTGCTGCAAGGAGGAAGGGATAATAATGTCGCTCCATTGCCTATATAGGATATTGTTGTAGTTATCTCATACCCAGAACCGTCATTATAATTTCCTATGGTGCCGTTGATAGTATTTACGCAATTATTATTTTGTGTACGATTATAATGAAGTACTGACATGATGGCAAGCTCTGTATAACTTTTAGCATATAATGCTGCTTGCTCGTTGCGGTATTGCGTAGTGGTATTGTATGTTGAAGTTGCAGCCATGTTGAGTACAAGCATGGCTATTGTTGCCAAAATAACAATAACAAAAATAGCAGTAACCATAGAAAAAGCTTTTCTCATCGTATAACCGCCTTTTCTTTGCAAAGTGTGATCGGTGCTACATTTACACCGCCGATTGGCTGCTGAACACATATTTTAAATCTTATAGTATTATCTAATTGTGTAAATTTAAAAACAGACACATTATTTAAAAGCACAGTGCTTGATCCATTGGAATATTGTTCTCCCTCCCAAGGCTGATAGTTATAATATAGCTTTAGATCATATACGTCATCAATACCATCATTATTGATATCTCTAAAATTAGTAGGGACTATGGCATAGGCACTCCATGAGAGCGCATAATGTTCAGCTCTGATCTTGGGGTCGCTGTCTGTAAAGACAAGAGTCGGATGAGCAATTCCGCTAACTCCTACTATGCCATATGCCCTAATGGCGCAATCCGTACTGCCGGCTACTAATCCTATACAACTTGGATGATATTTTGTTAAATTGTCATAATCATCTGTTTTGAAAAATATTGCAGGTTTTGATCCCACAATACTTGTAAAATCTATTCCGTTATTTGATAGATTCTGTATAATATTTTTGGATATGGCTATATTGCTTCCAGGAGTAGGACATGTAACTCTAGTTGAATCGCTCGTATCACAATAGCCGCTCCAGCCTGGTGTCGCCGTAGCTTCAAAGCTACCATTGTCTACCCCTATCCACTCAATAGCAGTATGTATATTATCGCTAACCTGCGGATAATCTACAAAACATATAAAATCATTAAATGGATTCTCAGGATTTTTTGCCACTAGTGTCCATGGTATAGCATGGCTTAAACGATTTGCTATTTGCATGGCAGCAATTTCTGTTTTAATGGATGAGGTGCTTACAGCTTTTTGTGAAATATATGTATCAAAAACTTTTGCTATAATGGATGAGCCGATAGAAGCAACAATACCCAAAACTACAATCACAAAGATCAATTCTATCATGCTAAAAGCATATCTTGGCTCTTTTTTCATTTTATTGATCCGTTTTATTGGGAGTTACGGCACCGATATTGCAGCTAAAGGCATGAAGAGTGATATTTTTAGCGGCAAATGCAGGTTCAGTTGATGTAAGTGTAACCGATACGCGTTTTATATTGGTAGTTGTTCCCATGCCTGCACCGCTAGGATCATAGTTAAAAGCAGTATTGGGAGCTAAAACGATATTGTCATTGTTATAATTAACACCGGAAGTCATAATAAGATTTACATCTATATAGTCTCCCGTACTTGTAGTTGTAGGATCAACTACGCTTAATGTAGTTATTATGCCATTGTAATCATCTATATCATTATTCCCGCCATCAGCAAAGCTTGACGTACTTGAAGCATTAAATTCTATACCATTGACCTTGTCTGTTCTGCCGTTGATGTTTAGTCCTGCTTTGTTGTTAAAGTAAGCCGAATCAGTCTTGAGTATCGGCCGCCTTGAGCCCAAAGAGGGATCAGCATCGACCTCGTCCCAATGACGAGATAATATCATTTGCATTTGTGCAGCAGCTGCAGCAATTGATTCTTGCATGATGGTGCTTTCTCCGCTTTTGGCAGATTGAATAGTGATTATCGGTATACTTAGCATGGCTATACTCATTACGACTATAGCAAATATGAGTTCTATCATTGCTATAGCTTTTCTTTTGGAGTGTATGTTTATTTTTCTTACCATGATAGCCTGTTTGGATTTGGTATTGGTTTTGTATCTATTACATTGCCTGTTTTGCCTACTCCAAACCATTCATAAGACGGCGAGGCAAACTTGATATCAAAATATGGATTTCCGTTTTGCGCAGGATCGGAATGATATTTAAGCCACAAGTCAGGCTCTATTGTGATCCGTACTATTTGGGTACGGCCATCCATAGGATAGCCAATGGTTACAGGGTCAGTAGTGCCACTGTTTACAAATGCTATATTTGTTTTTGGCGCAATTGTTGTTGCAGCTTTATTGGGCCGTAGATTTTGTATCCATCCCATACTGTACGGCAAATGTTCTTTTACTCTATACCAATTGGTATCAGGAGCATTACTCACAGTATCCAATATGCTGCTATACTGAGTGCAGTTTTGATCACAATAAGCCAATACGGACATGGTGGTCTGCGTATTTAATGTCAGTATTGTTGGCATATCTTTGGAATAAGGATTAAATACCCTGCTATAAAAGAATGTATAGGCTCTGTTGTATGTATTGATCCCTTCAATATAAAAATTATCAAGCATATTTGCCGATACGCTTATTGCCAAGCCGCCATCATTTATAAGGATGGATTTGAGTTTATTATACAATATACGGACAGGATTTAGAACTTTATCCCAAATCTTTGGTATATTATAGAGTATCTGCAAAGCAGCGGTTCCATTATTGTCTTTGAGGAATTTGGCTTTTGAAATAAAGATCAAAGAAGTTTTATTGACATCTCCATAAACATAGCCTCCATCATTGTTTGTTTCAAGTCTATATCCAAGTTTAACATTTTCTTGTGTATGGTCGCTTAGATTTTCAGCTATCATTACATCAGGCGCTGAACTGTTGAAATCTAGCTGCAGATTGACATTTTGAGCTTCGCATCCATTGACAAAATTGGTAGTGACGCTGCCATTATAATTTACCGCACTAAGTGTGCCATTTAGATCAACTGCCATTGCAGGGGTATGCTTCAAATCATTCATATAAAGCCAATCGATCGCCCCGTTTCTAGGTAAATTCCCGATATCCATATTTGATACACTGATGCTATATGGTATAAAATGAATAGGTATATTGCTAAAACTTGCAGTACCTTTGTCTGAACTAGTGGTGCATCCTACCTTGTCACCTTCAGAATTGCCGCTGTCTGTTATGCAATCAATTAGATTTGTAAATCCAGGAAAGTTTGGCTTTATAGCAGTATCCCAATCTACCCTTGTCCACGTATTATCAACCATCCAAAGATCGTAAGTTCCGGTATTGTCTCTGCGTAATAAATCTATTGCATTATTTGTGCCGCTAAGCATGACAACTGTCTTGAGTTGTCTATGAGTTGTATCGTTGCATGTCACGGTATTGCCGGTAAATGCAAGTGCGAGTAGATTCCCGGTAGTTTTGATGAGGCTTAGATCGTTATTTGGTATGATAGTTTCATTTGTTTTGATATTGGTATAACCCACGGCAAGAGCGTTAGAATTATATTTGGTAGCATTTATCTCTATTGGATAATTATATCCGCTTGCCAATGTTTTGGTGGTTGGATTATTTTGGTTGTTTGCTATCCATTTTGTTGTTCCGTTTGTGCCTTGAAGATTATCTCCGATTCTGAGTTTAAGGCCATCAGGACGAATAGAGAAGTTATCTCTAGAGCAATAGGCTTGCGCATAATGTTCAACTAAACACCCATAGCACTCTCTTTCGCTATTGCTTGTTTGACAAAAGTTAGCACATGTCGTATCCCCATATTTTTTATAAAAACGAGTATAAATGCTTTTATAGCACGCTGCCGGCGTGCAATGATAGTCAACTATGCTATTGTCACTATATTTAAAAACCCATAGCCGCATAGCAGCATTTTTGATGGCTTTGCTGGAAGCTATAGTAAATGCTTCGCTTGAGTGGTTATTTAAATATACGGTTTGATTGTCATCACTTACAGACTTGAAACTTCTACAGTTTGCAGGAGCATAAGATGTTTCGCTCACAGTACCTGCATCGACAAGTTCTATTGCTACATCACCGTCAAATGCAGTTTTTGTAGCAAAATCATTAGCATAAAAAACTGTTTGCAGATTAAACGGTTTGCCTGCTACTTGAGTATAAAGTCGATAGTCGCCATTGGTGTAATCAGCTGTATTTCTTTCAACATTAAATTTGCCAAAGATAGAAGGCACGGGAATGCTACAGGAATCGATCTTACCTCTATATTGCACCCCGTTTTTGACATACATCCCGTAAAGGTTTTGGCCGCCGAATAGATCTACTGTAAGAAGAGACTTAAAATAAATAGAATGAACATTATCCACGCCATAATCAGGCATATCATACCATACACCGCCACCAAAAAGATTTAAGGCGGCTAACCAATCAAGTTCCAAAAGCGGATCTAGCAAATCTTTGGAATCACAATCATGGTTAAAACCTGATGCATCATCAATACCGCAATCGTAATTTAGCAAAGAAAGATTTAAGATGCTTTGTGTACCAAGTACAGTTTGTACATTTGTTAAATTGTATACACTGCGGTTTCGTATTGGAATAGTTTGTTTACAGAATAAGCCTAGCAAAGGCAGGCAAAGTCCAGATTTTGTAGGTTGTTCATAACAAAGGTCATGTGCATTTTCAACAATTGGCAAAGGCGGATCTTCATCCGCCCAAATAGCTAGACCTAGGAAAACCAATGATGTGATGGCAAATAACCACTTTTTTGAAACTTGAAAAGTTTTCGTATTATCTCCTTTTGGTACCGAACTCCGCTAGTGCACCCTTATATATAATAATAGTATTTAATAAATTAAAAAATTATTAAAGGCAGAAGGATGAAGAGTAGGGTGCGTTTACCAACGCACCATTGATTATATTATAAAACTAATTTTTCTGCGTAACTTTATATGCACATTCAATAGCCTTAATAAAGGCATCTCTTGCCCCGCCCTCTTCAAGTGCAGCATATCCGGCTGCAGTCGTGCCGGCAGGACTCATTACGCTATCTTTGATAAGTGCGGGATGCAAGTCAGCTAACAAAGGTGCAAAACCTTTAAACAAAGATCGAACTATTTTCATGCTGTCATCTCTTTTAAGCCCTTGTTTTACCCCGCCATCCATCATTGCTTCGGCAATTAGTGCCAAGTACGCTGGGCCGCTTCCTGCAATAGCAGTGGCGATATCAAGCTCTTTTTCGCTCTCTAGCCAAAACGCATCTCCAATGGCCCCAAATATTTTTAAAGCTTCATTTTTTAAATCTTTTGAGCCCACAAGCGTAGTGGTAGAAGTTCCAAAGGCAGCTGAAACATTCGGCATAGCACGAACAATGTATTTGGCATTGATATTGTCAGACAGAACTTTTATGGGAGTGCTTGCCAAGATAGATATGAGAGAAGTTGCCTCTCCTTTTAAATTTCCCGCTGCTTCATCTAGCGCATAAGGTTTTACGCACAAAAGTATGGTTTTGCCGGTAATGTCATAATTGTTTAGAGGATAAATGTCTAGCGGCTTATCTAATTTGGAGGCAAGAAGTTCGGCCTTTGAAATATCTCTGGCAACCACTTCTAATTCATAATATTTTTGAAGACCTATGCTTAGTGCTGTAGCCATTGAGCCGCTTCCTATGATGGTTAGCTTCATTAATTCTCCTTAAAATTAAATTCTTTTCGACCTTATCATTTCAAATGGACTTTAAAAGCTAAAGATTTGATGTATTTATAGTTAAATACTCTATCAAATATGATCTAATGCAAATTGAATGATTCTGTTATATGTATTGTAACGAAAATCATAAACTTTTTACCTTTTTTGGGTATGATACTAGGATACAATAA
>CAZGNT010000001.1:0-2257 GCA_964527805.1 uncultured Sulfurovum sp. | reverse complement strand
TGTGATGAAAACTAGACAAATATGGTTACACATAGTATTTTTGGCGACCGCATTGGTTTTTGGCGGATGTTCATCTAAGAACAAGGTTGAAGAATACGGCAAAAGTGCTGAATATTGGTATCAAAAAATAGGTGACAGTATAGCCAAAAACAGTCTTGACAAAGCAGATAAATATTTTGTGTCTCTTAAAAGCGAACACCCAAGATCTCCAATGATAGAGACATCCACTATGATGTTGGCTCATGCACATATGGACAAAGAAGAGTATCTGCTTGCAGGTTATTTTTTTGATGAATATATAACAAGATATGGCGGTTTTGGTATGTCTGAGTATGTGGAATTTATGAAAATAAAAGCTTCTTTTTTGGGTATCAAAAAATACTATAGAGACCAAAAACTTATAATGGATACTATAGCCAAAGGCGAAAATTATCTATTAACCTATCCAAATTCACAATACGCCCCTTTGGTAGATAATATGCTTATACGCCTTAAAATGGGTCAATATCTATTAAATGAAAATATAGCTTCTTTGTATGACCGCACAGGCAAAGAAGAAGCCGCTAGAATTTATAGAGAAAAAAATAGCGTATATCCTATCAAAATGGAAGATATCGGTATGCCTAAAGAAGGTTTTTTTGATTTTATGTTTTAATGATTTAGAATATTTTTTTTAAACAAACATATCAAAAGGAGAAAATACTCATGCATTTAAGTGATTATGATTCTTTTCCGGCATCACTCCCCGTTGTTGTAGAAGATGAGATTTTTTTATATCCATTTATGATAAGCCCTATCTTTTTGGCATCGCAAAAAGATATTGATGCAGCATCATTTGCCATGGAAAATAACTCTTTATTATTTGTTGTAAGTTCAAAAAGCGGCAAAGAAGGCAAAAGAGAACATGATGATTTGTATAAAATCGGTGTTATAGGTTCAATTATGCGCAAAGTACAATTGCCAGACGGCAGAGTCAAGATACTTTTTCAAGGCTTGTCAAAAGGCGAGATCATTACTTTCGAAGATGCAGAATTCAATAAAGCCTTAGTATCTGTGATAGAACCATTGCCGTATAACCAATTAAAAATAGATGCCCTTATGGATATTCTTAGAGATGGGGTAAAAACATTATCATCTATCAATACGAATTTCCCGATAGATCTAGTAAGAGCAATAGAGGATAATGGCGAGCCATATCGTATAGCCGATCTTGTATCATCAATGCTAAAGTTGGACAAGGACAGTGCTTATAGAATTTATATAGAAAACGATATAGAAAAACGCCTTATTTCACTTATTGACATCATAAATGCTCAGGTAGAAGCAGCCAAAGTTCAAAAAGAGATCCGTAACAAGGTTAATACAAAGATCGAACAACACAATAAAGAGTATTTTCTAAAAGAGCAGCTTAAGCAAATACAAAAAGAGCTGGGAAGCGATACTCAAAAAGAAGAAGAGATAGCCGCTTTTAAAGAAAAAATAGAAGCTCTTAAGCCTCATGTTGGTGAAGATGCATTTAAAGAGATCAATAAACAGCTAGACCGCTTGTCTAGAATGCATCCTGAGAGCGCAGATGCAAATATACTGCAGAGTTATCTTGAGTGGGTGCTGGAGATGCCGTTTGGCAAGTTTGGCAAAAAAAAGGTAGATGTAGGTGAAGTATCAAGAGAATTAGATAAAGATCATTATTCGCTTGAGAAGCCAAAAGACAGAATATTAGAATTTTTTTCTGTTAAATCTTTGGCTCAAACGCGCAAAATGAGCACAAAAGATACAAATGGAGCTATTTTATGTTTTGCAGGACCTCCTGGAGTCGGTAAGACATCATTGGCAAATTCAATAGCCACTGCACTAAAAAGGCCTCTTGTTCGTATTGCTTTAGGAGGCTTGGAGGATGTAAATGAGCTAAGAGGGCATCGAAGAACTTATGTAGGAGCTATGCCAGGACGTATTGTGCAAGGATTTATAGAGGCTAAAAAAATGGACCCGGTCGTTGTGCTTGATGAGATCGATAAAGTAGGACGAACCTCTAGAGGCGATCCGACTGCTGTATTGTTGGAGATCTTGGATCCTGAACAAAATACTCATTTTAGAGATTATTATCTTAACTTTAATATCGATCTGAGTAAGGCGATCTTTATTGCAACTGCTAATGATGTCAGTAAAATTCCAGCGCCTCTAAGAGATAGAATGGAGTTCATAACACTTAGCAGCTATACTCCTAAAGTGAAATTTGAGATCGCAATTAGATATTTTA